>JAFXBG010000022.1 GCA_017521925.1 Clostridia bacterium | reverse complement strand
TTTCTAAACATCTCGACCATACTGCTTTGCACTAAAACTGCCACAAGAGCAAGGAAGATGATTATAGGGGATATGTATTTGGACGGATAAGATTTCATAATTACCGAGCCGTACAAAGGAAGCATCTGACAAGGTACGACACCTATACCTATAAGGGCACAGGCAATGTAAGAAAGTGCGGAAACCTGAGTTGCGACGAACATAAGAAGAAACCCAAGGCCCCCAATTCCAACCAATATGGGGGTTAGGCGGAAGGGGTGAATATTGGACTTTTTGTAAAGAAAATACATTGTAAAGGATGCAATCGCATTTACAAAGTACATAATAAACACACCATGCTGGACTTCGCCGGCAATGGCAGGTCCCGAAACTCCCATTAGTGAACATATAAACACAAGAACATAGGTTCCGTAAAGAAGCTTTTTCGGTGCAGTCAGGTTATCGCTTTTCTTTATATAGCGGGGCTGAACCTCTTTATTTACAGGCATACTCATAAAGAAGATAAAGAGAAGCACGAGGGCCGCCACCATTACAAAACGGAAGGTGGGGAAGGTTATGGGCAGAAACTCGTTTTGGAGTAATGCTATCATAAAAGTTGCCACACCGTAGGCAAAGGTCAGGTGTTTGATGGTGGTTTTTTCAGAAAGATAGTTGACCATCAGAAAGGTTTCAAAGCCTATCATAAAACAACAGGAGAAAATCTGAACATAGATTAGCAGACGCAAGGCATCTTCAGGCAGAGGAAGGAACAATCCCCCGACCGACAAAAGAGCAACGCTTGTGGAGATTCGTTGAGTCCACACCACAGTCTTTGGCAGAAATATCATCCAAAGTATACTCAGCACATAGCATACTGCAATAAGTGTGGTTGCGTTGTCCATATCAATGGGCAGAGGGGTTTTACCGTCAATGGTCAAAGACGGGCCCACAAAATAGATAAAGCCCATCTGCCAGAAAGAAAACATGGCAAAGCACACAAGAAGCCATAGCGGTTTGTCCTGCCGCTTTTTTAGATTTTCAGTAAGAAGTGATTCGTTCACAGCTTGTCCTCCTTTTTTTGCCCCAAAAGAGGGGTATTCTCACTCTTTTGCGAAAAAATCTATCCCTTCGGGCGGTAATTCCCCCAATATCCCACCGGTGTGGGATATGCATACCCTCCAAAATACATTATAATTTAACCGAGGAATAAGAATTAAATTTTCAAATATTATACATTATTGCTAAAAAAATTTCAACGGATTATTAGTAAAACTACCCGAATAGGTATTATTTACCAATATTAACCCCTTGTTGGGTAGGTTACGAATTGCTTTAGATAAAGTATAATTTTTTCAGGGGGAATTATATGGGAAAATTGAACTATTTTGACTATCTCGCTCTGGCACAAAGTGAATATAAATTGTTATTGGAAAAATACCCCGAGCTTGCCTTGCTTTCCAAACGGGAGTTTGAGGTTTTTGCACAGCTTCTCACAGACAAAACTCAGGCTCAGATTGCCGAGGAGCTTTTTGTTTCACATTCCTCGGTGCATTTTCATTGTAAAAATATTTACAAAAAACTGAATATTAACAGCCGAAAGCAACTGTTGATTAAATATAAAGAGATTTAAGGTGGTGTATTTATGGGCTTTTTAGAAAGAGCAATACGACGAGGTGTAAGTGACGCCGTCGGCAAAGCCGTGGGTCAGGCAATTACAAATGCCGTAGAGCCTAAGGCTACGGAGCTTGTGAATAAGGCGGCAGATAAAATTGATTCTGCCACGACAAATGTGAATACTCAGCCTGCAAACACACAGACAAGCTCAGCTTTAGAGGGTGCGTTCTCAAATTTTGAGCGTGCGGCTTCAAAATACGCCACCGAAGCGGCTAAGAATATGAAAGTTTGCCCCGCTTGCGGAGAAAGCACTACTGCAGACAAAAACTTCTGCCCTTCCTGCGGTGAGAAATTACCCGAAAAATCCATAGCAGATGAGCTTGTATGTACCTCCTGCGGCACACAGAACAATGTGGGCACAAAATTTTGCCAAAATTGCGGAGCTAAGCTTCCCTTTGCGGTAAATGAAGAAAATGCTCAGCTCAGTAAAGACCAAAAGGTTTTGGATGAGTTTAAAGAGTATCTGCCTCAGTATCCTGTGTGGAGCTGCGGCGGTAAAAACTTTATATTGGAAAAAGAGCCTGACTACTGCTGGTTTTCTGCAAGGTTTGACAGTAACTTCTCTGCAGAAAAGGCGGTCGAAGGCTACCGTCAGCTTCTTATGAATAACGGATTCAGACAGGCAGGTCAGTACCCAAGCGTTTGCCACCTTTACAAAATGATAAACGGCACCTGCTACCACGCAGACACCGAGCATTGCTTTGAGGGTGACAGTGACACCCCAACAATTTACTTTAATATAGCAGAGCCTGCAGGCGGCTTTGACTATGTAAAACCCGAGCCTAAAAAGCAAAAAAGCTTTTTCGATTTATTCAAATAAATTAATAAGAGGAGGATTTGACATGAAAAAAAGATTATTATCACTTATCCTTTGTCTGACTTTGGTTCTGGCATTGGTGCCTATGGGGGCTGTCAGCGCCGCTGACAATGACTTTAAGGAGGTTCCCACCTCCTTTACTGCTCCTTACATCTACGTAACCTCAGACAATGGCGGAAGTGTTTATGTAAACGCAGTTCACCCCGAGGATTTGCAGAGATTTATTGCGTATTCCGACGGCTATTGGGGTGATGCCGAGGGCGGCAGAACCAACGACGACTATTGGTGGACAAAGGAATACGGCGACGGCTTACGTTTTGATTTGGATTTCCAGTTCGACTGGCGAATCCCCGGCGGTGAGTGGCACTATACCGAAGAATGGGACACAATGAATGTTCACGGTGACGACAATCCCACCTACGAAGGATTCGACTGGTGGGGCGACATTTCAGGTACTTACTGGAGAGTTTTAAGAGGAACTGACTGCTACAACGCAGAAGAAGGCAGCAAGTACTATCCCTTAAAGGACTATTTTGACGAGTTCTTTGACGGTTGGGATAATTACTACCTCTTTGACCAGACTAAGACTTTGGAGTTCAGAGCAAGATATGCGGTTGAGCAGACCTCAGGCTACTATTCTGTAGAGGATAAAGAAGAAGTAGTATCCTATATCTTCTCCGACTGGAGCGACACCGTTTCCTACGGTGCAAATAACGACGCAAGTGCTCAGCTTCCTGCAACTCTTCCCACACCTACACTTGAAGATCTTTATATCGTAGAGGGTGAAGGCTACGAGGGAGCTAACCTTATTAATTTCTATGCTTTTTCTCCCTTTGAAATGTCATACCTTGACGGACTCAGACTTGACGTTGAGGAAACTTCCATACATTACTTAAATGCTTATTTGCTTGTTGAGGCAAGTGTTGACGGCGAAAACTGGTCAGAGGTAGAAAAGCATAACCTTTCCTCAAAAGAGTATTATATTGACACCTGTGACGTTTGGTGGGATTTAGTACGTGACCCCGAAGTAAGTGACAGCTGGGGTGACTTTGTATGGTACACTCAGGATGTTTATCTGAGAGCAAGATACTACATAGATTATGAAACCTATGACTACACAGGCGAGGAAGTAAAGATAGACTACGACAATGAGCTTTTCGGAAATTACAGTGAAGTTGTAAAAATCAATGTTCCCGGTGTAAACCGCTACAATATCACCATGGATTACATAAACTACGGTGCTTCTGATTATGCAACCGATAGCTTCACCCGTACCGAAAATGAAAAGATAAACTGGATTTGCCTTGCTCCTCTTGAGGGCTTCTGGGTGCAGAAGGTAGTTGTAAACGACGAGGTTATGTTTGACCTTTCGGACGAAAGCACCTACGAGCTTCTTGATTGGGAAGACCAGGAGCAGATGGCACGCGACTACTTTAAGTTCAAAGATGACCCCAATGCTTGGGACGACCTTAAAATTTCGGTAACCTACGGCGGCGAAGCCCCCACAAAGCACAACCTTACCTATTACGAAGCAGAGGAAAGCACAGGCAAAGGCTATGTAAATATTAGTGCCAAGGGCTTTTATCAGGACCTTGACGACAACGAAGAAATTGCCGCTATTAACGAGGGTATGAAGCCTACGCTTACAGCAAGAGCTTACGATGGCTCTGTTATAAAGAGCGTTACCCTTGACGGCAACAAGCTTAACGTTCCCAAGGATGCTACCGAGTATGTTTACGAAATGTCAGCCATAGACCACGCTATGGACTTGGTTGTAGAGTTTGAAGCAACCTCTTTCAGCGTATACGCTTCAAAGTGGGGCAACGGCACAGTTACCGTAACTGCCCCCGAATATTACGAAGAAGCAAATGAATATGTAAACAAGGGTGACTCTGCTACCTTTGAAATGGTTGCCGACGAAGGCTACGAAATCCTCAGCGTAAATCTTGACGATGAGGAAATCGACCTCACAACACTTGGCAAGGTTGGTGACGAAAAGCTTACCTCTGCAACCTATACAATCGAGGATGTGCAGAAGGCTCATAGACTTTCTGTAACCTTCTCTGACGAAGAAACACAGTATGTAACCCTTACTGTTAAGTATAACGCAGACCACGGTACCTGCAACGGCGGCGACCTTACAGAAAGCGTTGTAAAGGGCGGCTCCTGCAGCATCAGCATTGTTCCCAAAACAGGCTACTATGTAGCAAAGATTATCGACGGCGAAAATGAAATTACAAACTTTGTTGGCGATTCTTACTATGTAAGAAACCTTAACGAGGACAGAACCGTAGAGGTTATCTTCGAGCAGGAGGCTATTCCCGAGCTTCTGGGCGATGTTAACTTAGACGAAAAGGTTAACATCAAGGACGCAACTCAGATTCAGAAGGCTGTAGCAAAAATAGTTGAATTTGACGAAGGCGAAAACCGCCGTGCTGAAGTTACAGGTGACGGCAAGGTTAACATCAAAGACGCAACCGCAATCCAGAAGTATGCCGCAAAGATTGAAACAGGATTCCCCATCGGCGAGCCTATTTAACCGTTAGCTACGGTGGGCAATTCCGCCTTTGGGCAGGTCAAATGTAAATTGAACCTTTCCGTTACGGCGGAGATATAAAAGTATAGGGATAAATCCTTTTGTATAAAGTTAATCTAAGGAGGATATAATTATGGCAATTTGTAATAAATGCGGAGCAAATGTGACTGATGAGGTAAAGTTCTGCCCTCAGTGCGGAGCAGAGATAGTTGCATCTCCTGCTCAGGAAAATGTAAACTCCGAGGAAAAAGAAAGCTTTGCCGATAAGGTAAAGGGCATAAACGATACACCCGATACTACAGCAGACTTTGAAGCTAAAGACATTCAGGATAACAAGACTATTTCCTTTCTTTCTTACTTGGGTCCCCTGGTTTTTGTGCCTATGTTTGCCAGAAAACGCTCAAAGTTCGCACGTTTTCACGCAAATCAGGGTTTGGTGCTCTTTATTGCCGATGCGGCTTATATTGTAGTTCAGAATATTCTTTTAGCAATTCTCAGGGCAATTTTCCCCTGGAACTGGAACTATGGTTACTTCGGCGGCAGAGGCTTTGTCTTTGATATGCTAAGCACCATTCTTGGTCTTGTGTGGATTGTGTTTGGCGTTCTTGCTGTTATCGGCATTATAAATGCCTTAAAGGGTAAGGCAAAAGAGCTGCCCTTTATCGGAAAAATTAAACTGCTTAAGTAAAGCATAAATAAAACTTATAAATATAATTTGCAACCCCTCTGCGTGAAAACAGAGGGGTTAACTTTTTATTGAGCGAAATCACTTCGCTACACCTTCGCAACCAACCTTGTGAATGGTGTCAAGCAACCTGACGGTACAATAAAGTGTCTCACACCAAGACAAGCAGGTGACCTGCTTGGACACAGTACCTCACAGATAACGGAGATGTATTATGTCAAAAGAGATAACTCAAGGCTGATTGGGATAACGGATAGTTTTGAAATCTGAGTAAAGAAAAACACAGTGCAGTGAAATCCATTACCTGTGATAGAGGCACAGAGTTTGCTAATTGGCAAACAATAGAGAATGAACTTTATTGTAATGTATACTTTGCTGACCCTTACTGTGCCTGGCAGAAAGGAACAAACGAAAATCTTAACGGACTTTTGCGTGAGTTTTATCCCAAAGGCAGAAACTTATCAAGGGTTAGTCCCACCACAC
>JAFXBG010000021.1 GCA_017521925.1 Clostridia bacterium | reverse complement strand
GAATAGCCGAAACGGTTTTCATCACCGTCGCGTTCATAATCACCGTAGTAGAAAAGGTCGAGTTCGTCTACACGGCGGTACATCAAACCGTATATACAGTTTGAACCTGCGTGATGATATTCAAGTAGTACACGGGTAAACTCTGCCTTATCAATAAGGCTTAAGTATATCTCGCCTTCCACCGTAGGTAATCCCAGTGTAACAAAATCCTTGTAAATGTAACCCTCTGTGCCGTCAGCAGTTTTAACGTGATACCATACCTCGTTTACAAGCTTTTCTTCTACAAGAGTCAGTGCATCGGGATAAGTAAGCCAGCCAAGGCTTTCAAAGTTTGTGCCTGCACCTTTTCTGAAATTAACCTGAGTACCATTTACATAAGCAACATTTTTATCTACTTTTTCAGGCTCTTTTTTCTCTCTGGATTCAAGAATAAGGGCACGGATTTCAGAATCGCTCTTAAGTCCATAGTAACCTATATTATAAGCAAAAGACACCAGTGCGTCAAACTGCTGTTGGTTATAATTTGCATCCAAGGATGTAAGGTAAGAGTTAACATTTGAGGAATAACCGCCGTTGTTAACAGTATCATAAAGCTGAGCCTTCGCCTCGGTTTTGGTCATATCGTTATAAAAACTGTCGCCGGTATATACAACCTTACCATAACCAAGGGTAGGTATGCCCCCTGCAAGATTATCAAAATATACATTGCCAACATAACCTTCAAAAGAAGCAAGCAACGTTATAAGCTCATCGCTTACTCTGCGTTCTTCCTTAGTTTCCTTAAGCAAGTCCTTATTTCCTCTTACAAAAACGGTGGTCTTGCTGTCTGCACAGGAAGAATATTTATTACCAAGCTTTGCATAGGCGGTTACCTTGTATGTTCCTGCATCGGGAATAGCGGTTTTTCCTGTCCAGATTATTGTATTACCGTCGTTTTTCTTTGATGTGGCATCTACTGTAATTGTTTCGCCGTTTACATTAAGCTTAAACTGAACCGCAGTTCTTGTTTTATCAGTAATCGCAACAAGATTTACTTCTTCATTTTCAGCAACCGTGTTGGGATAAGCATAGGAAAACCTTACAGGTTCGGCATCCTTTACCGTAACAAAACAGGTTTTTACTCCCTTGGAAGAAGACGCGGTAATTACTGCGGTGCCTTTGTTTACACCTGTTATAAATCCGTTTGAAACAGTAGCTGTGTTATTATCGGAACTGGTCCAGCTTATGCTTTCCGAAGAATCAGCACTGTTATAAAAGGTTTTGCCCTTTGTAATCTCTACCTCAGAGTACTCAATGGTAAGCCCTGTGCCGGTTTTTGTAACAGTAACCTTGCAAGTGCCTGATTTATCATCGGCCGCAGCTGTAATGAGAGCTTCGCCTTCGCCTACAGCTTTGACCAGACCATTTTCTACTGTAGCAACTGCTTTGTCACTGCTGGACCAAGCGGTATTTTCCATTGGTGAAGTAATAACATAGAGATTTCCGTTTTCCAGTGTAATTTCAGAGGCTGAAAGCTCAAAAGTATTGGGTTCAGTTTCAGGAGCTGTTGTGGTTTCCGGCTCGGTAGTGACAGAAGTCGCGGGCTCGGTTACAACAGGGGTTGTGGGTTCTGTAGGGATAGTAGGAACATAAGGCTCGCCTGACACAAATACAGTACAAAGGGCGGACTTTGTGCCAAAGCTTGCGGTGATTACTGTTTTGCCTTCGCTTAACCCTGTTACAACTCCATTATCGGAAACAGTTGCAACACTGTTATCTGAGCTTATAAATTCAGAAAGGCTCGCAATACTTGCGTCCGTAATAAGTGTGGAAAGTTTAAAGTTTTCCCCTGTTTTTATTGTAATTTCATTATAGTCAAGACTAAAATCAGAGGTGAGTCTGATTTTTCTTTCCACGGTATCGCCTGAAAGCAGAAAGCTTTTATACCAGTTGGGCGTATCGGGAGCATCCTCAGAAGGGGTGAAATCATCCTCAGGCTCAGTAGGTTCTGCGGTTGGATATGTAGCCTCGGTTTCAGGAGGTATTGTAACTTCGGGTTCAGAGGGTTCTGTAACATCCTCAGAAAGTGAAAGACTTAAAGCAGTATAACTGCGGTAAACGTAGCCTTCATTCTTTCCTATCTGCACTTTAACCCAATACTCGTCACTGTTGTCAAGAACCTTAAACTCCTGACCTTCATAAAGATACTCTATAACATCATAATCAGTAGACGGACCTGTACGGAAGTTCACTTCTTCTGTTGTGGTGCCCTCAAAGCCAACAGACGACCCTGACGGCACATTAAGATAATCTGCAGAACAATAACCCTCATCGCCGTTACTGCGTCTGACATTAGCCCAACCGTCAATACTGTCGGCAACAAGTGTAAGCACTTCGCCTACACCTAATGTATCTAAATAATTATCGTCATTAATTTCCGGTGAACTCCTGAACCTCACCGCATCAGTGGTTACAACAGAATTACTTTCTGCCGAAACAGAGGCAACGGTAAACAGCGATAAAACTGTGATAGCAGAAATCACAACAGATATTAAACGCAAGCACATTTTACTTCTCATACCGATACCTCCTTAAAAAATAAAAGGGCGGAAAATCCGCCCCATAAAAGCAAAACTTTCTTAGATTAATTATACCACAAAGAATTTTGCTAATCAATAAAAGATTTGTTAAAATTTAAACCTACCGCGCCATACATTTACATACAAATAAATCAGTCTGGTAACACAAATATCGTATACCACAAAAACCGCATTACCAAGCAAAAGAAACACCAAGGGCATATTAACCCCGAAAATACTGAAGCTTTCTGCAGGCACAGACAGCACATATATGCTTATGAAAAAAGCAATAACAGCCATAAGGTTAAAATATAAAAGTTTAAGCATAAATCCCAGCCATTTAAGCTTTATACGTTCAAATAAGCTTTTTAGTATTGGGTATATCCCTAAAATCAGGACGTAATAAAGCGAGGCTTCCTTGTCACTTACAATGAGAAAAGAAAGCACAGACACACCTGCGTAAACACTGATTGCCCAAGGTATACCGAAATCAATAACTATCGCTGTAAGCAAAACACCTGCAAAGCAAGGAAAAGCATATGTGCCAACAGGAATAATTCCTGTTAAAAGCATAAGAACCAGAGAAAGTGCCGCAATAACAGCACCAAATGCTATTTTTCGTGATTTCATAATATCAGCAACAACGTATGCAATCGCCGCCCATACATTCGCAGCAACAATCCGCACACAATATACCTGAACAGATATCACAGGTACTGCAACCGCATCCGTGACCTGTGTTATACTGCTGGTTTGTATATGCACGCTGGCCTTTTATTGAATTGAACGCATAACGGAATTCGTTGTTATCAGGCTCCATATCGCAGGCGGTTTTAAAGTTATTAAAAGCTCTGTCTGTCCAGCCCGAGTGATAGTCTATCATACCGCTGAGAAAATACCACTCAGCATCTCTTTTATTCTGAGGAACGCCGTTCAAGATAGTCTGGGCATCCTCATATCTGCCCCTCTGGATATAACTTCTTACGTCAGGATAATTGGTATGGGTATAATTTGTACCTGAGTAGCGGTAACCTGCACCGTTTGTGGCACCTGCAGAACTATAATGTCTGCCCTCTCGCCTTAACTTCTGAATTTCATCATAGGCTTCGTTGACCTCTTTCATCTTTTCAGAGGCTACATCCGCCAAGGGACTGTCCTGATAATTGTCGGGATGATATTTTTTTGCCAATTCTCTGTATGCTTTTTTAATCTCTGCGTCTGTGGCATTTTCAGAAACGCCTAAGACAGTATAGGGATTTTTATTCATTTAACTTTTCCTTTCGGGATAAATGATATTTCTTTGCTTTACAGGCAAACCATTATAGATTATATTGTCAAGTATATCCGTAAATCTCTTTTTGTCAATAAGCTCATAGGCTTTCGTAAGTAAATAGCAGGACTGTGAGATTATACCGTTAACCTCTTCAATGTCTACCTTACTTTTTTCGCCGTATTTAAGCAGAAACGGATTGAAGTTGCCTCTTTTACTGTCATCATCAATATCTGCGGCGGCATCCATAAGATAAATCCACCTGCCCAAGTGGTAACCAAACTGTGCAAACACCTTTTCTTCGGTTTCGTTTTTTGCTTCCAGCTTCATAATGTTTTGGAGCATTTTTGCAGTAGGGTCTGCCGCCATATCAAGGCAAATCTCTGCTGATTTTTCACATTCAAGCTGAGAAAAGAACATCTCCTTAACAATGGTTTCATACTCAGGAAAGTTACGTTCAGCCTTTTTATGCCAGGATGAGAAGAAAGGGCGTATAAGTGTACATCCTGCTTTTTTTAATACCCCTCCGTCTGCAATGCTGTCTAAAAGCTTGTAGTAAGACGTTATAACCGTAAGTGCCGCACCTTTATCCAAGGCATCGTCTGCTTTAAATGTATAATTACACTTTTTCATGGGATTAAAGGGACACCTGCCCTTTTTAAAGCCCGGACATCCATCATTTCTTGACAGTAAGAGTAAGGAAAGAAAAGTACAGTCATAGTTCAGGATAAACCGGGCAAAAACGGAATAGTGTTTTCCCAAAGTCTTGCAAAGACTGCAATAAACTCCGCGATATGCTTCGTAATCCTTAACTTTAAGCTCAGGTTTATGAATATAAACATAACCGAACATACACTTTCCTCCTTTCTATTATGAATATAATAATATTTATTTTAAATTTATTAATTAACAAGGTGTAAATTTTCTTGAATATCTTCGAAAATAGTAGTATTATGATATTATTAATTTTACGGAGACTATTATGAACGCTTATGATTTTGACAAAACCATATACAAAAATGACAGTTCAACGGATTTTTTGATTTACTGTCTTTTTAAGCATCCCAGGGCATTTAGCCGTATACCCTCTATTATAACAGGGTATGTCAAGTATTTTATCTTCAATAAAGGCAGAAAAGAAGATTTTAAAGAAAAGGCTTTCAGTATTATTAAATACTGCGACATTGACAGGGATGTTGCCGATTTCTGGCGAAAAAACAAAAGCAAAATCAAAAAATTTTACCTTGAGCATAAAAGAGAAGATGATGTTATTATCTCCGCTTCTCCCAGATTTTTGCTTGAGCCTATATGCAATGAGCTAAATATTAATCATCTTATCTGCACCGAGGTTGATAAGAACACAGGTAAGTTTTTAAGTCTTAATTGCTGGGGCAAAGAAAAGGTTGTACGATTTAAGATGAAGTTCAAGAATGCTGAGGTTAATAAGTTTTACTCAGACAGTTTTAGTGACACACCAATGGCAGAACTTGCAGATATAGCCTATCTTGTCAAAGGCGAAAAGTTATTGCCGTGGAAATAAATTATATAAGAGGGGTTATTAAGATGAAAAGTAAATTTATAAAATCAATTGCAGTATTGCTTTGTATGCTGACAATTTGTGTAGTTTTTGCAGGATGTACACAGCAAAACACAAATAAAGCCACCGAACCAGACATTATTACCGCACCTGCTACTGAAGCAGTGGTAACCGAACCTTTAAAAGATAACCTTTCATTTGTTCCATACACAGAGTACAACCTTGAAGAGGATACCGAGGTTAAAAACATCATCCTTATGATTGGCGACGGCATGGGAGAAAATATAATTGAGAATGCTGAAATTATTAAGGGCGATAAGCTTGCAATGCGTGGTATGCCCTACAAATGCTATGTTACCACGGATTCTCTTGACGGAACAACCGACTCTGCAGCAGCATCTACAGCTATGAGTTGCGGTGTCAAAACTCACAACCAGTACATTGGCGTTGACGAGAACAAAGAGGCGGTAGAAACCATTATTGAATTTTCTAAAGCAAGAGGACTCAAGACAGGTGTGGTAGCTACTCAGATTATTCCCCATGCAACACCTGCCGGTATGATTGCACATACAGATTACAGAGGCCTTTTCAATGTAATTTTAAAGCAGATGATAAATGCAAATGTTGACGTTATGTACGGCGGGGGCAGCGAGTACACAGACACTGCAAAAATGCAACAGAGAATTGAAAACTCAGGTTACACCTATATCAAGACCGCTGACGAGCTTTATAATAACAGCCTTGAAACACCTGTAATCGGTGCTTTTAACTGGGGTGGCATGTACGCAGGCAATCTTCCTTCTTTAACCGATATGACAGCCTCAGCCTTAGAGCTTCTTGAAGGTGAGGACGGCTTTTTCCTTATGGTTGAGGAAAGCTACATCGACATTACAGAAGCTGACATGGATATGGAGGGTACAATTAAAGAAATGCAGTCTTTTGACAAATGCATTGACTACACCTTAAGTTGGGCAGAAACTCACCCCGGTACCCTTGTAATTGTAACAGCTGATCACGAAACAGGCGGTGTTATTGTTCCTGAAGACAGAAAGCCTGAAAGCGTAAATAACGACTGCTTTACATCAGACGGTGAGCATACCAGCACAAACGTTGCACTTTTTGCGGCAGGAGCAAAATCCGGCGAGCTTTTCACCGAAGATATGATTGACAACACAGATATCGCCAAGATTATGAGACAGGCGTTAAACGATACATACGGCGAAGCTGAGGTTAAGTTCTTAAATGAGGTTAGTCAGTAAACACCGTTAGTCACGGTGGACAATTCGCCTTTGGACAGGTTAATGTTCAGGCAAACGCCTATTAACTGCGAGTAAATTTATATGCAAACCATAAATTATTTAAACGAAAAAGCTCCCTTTCGGGAGCTTTTTTCAGTTACAGCCACAATTGCAACCGTTATTTTTGGCGTCGCAGATATTGGGAGGAAAGAATTGGTCTTTTGGAAAATCAAGGCGTGAGAATACTTCGCAGGGATTATCGGTAGAATTAGTACATTCTTTCTTTGGAATACAAAAGTCGTAAGAATGGACCAGAAGCTGAACATTACGCTCTATCTGCACAATAGAAAATAGTCCCAAGGTAACGGTAACACATCTTGTACCGTCGTCTGTAGGCTCACCGCCTACGCAGTTACACACGCACTGAGGAACAGAGCACGGAAAACGGCTTAGGCTTGAGCATAAACCAATTTTCGCTGACAATGAAACAGGCTTAGCAACCTGAACGTTTACTCTGGGCAGGCTTAAAGTCTGAGCTTCTGCAGGGTCTGAGCCGTATTCGGTCGAAAAGACCTTAACGTTACCGTCTGAGCCAAAGAGAATAACCTTTTTGTTAAACATTGCGGTACCCTGAACCTGTGTAGGTACTCCGCCTGCAGTAGTGTAAAGGTCAAGGGTTACGCTGAAGAAAAATGTAATATCTACCGAATAAAAGCCCTTGTTAAAAGGAACAGGCTCCAGGTTTGTAGTAACGGTAACTACCTCAGCATCCCTCAGGCGAACATTTACCGCATCGTCAACAAGACCCTGAACCTCCTCAGTAAAGAAAACCCTTAAATCGTTGATACAATCCTTGTCTGAGCAACTGTCGTATACACGCATAGCGTCAATACAAACGGCGTTTGAACATTCGTTTTTGATATCGTTGCTATCGCACATCGAGATGTTTGCATTATCACTCATAAGCTACCTCCGAATAGTTTTTACTTCATACTATGGGTATTCTCTTTATTTGTGATAAAAAAAGAGCAGATGCTGACAAAACATCCACTCTAATTTCTTATTTGTGTTTATTTATATTTTTCAGTCCGTGTTGATAAAAGGTATACTTAAAGTTAACCTGTCTCTAGGCGAACCCACACCATGGCTTGCGATTATATTTTCTCCATTTTGCTGAAATTTGCCATAAGGGTTTTTGTACCCACGCTTTCGAAGGAAATTTCCATCATAGTGTCTTTACCCATAGGCTCTGCCTTGATAACCATACCAATACCGAAAACCTTGTGCTTTACCTTGTCACCCACTTTGTAGGAATTACCAGTGGCGGCATTGGTACTGCTTGCAGGCTTCTTGACTCCGTAAGGGTTATAAGCGGATTTAGCTGTTGTGCCTATTCCGATTTTAGAAGAAGAATAAGAATTCTCAGCTGAGCCGAAAGCTTTGGTAACACCTGTACGCTCAAGATACTGTTCGCTGATTTCCTCAGCAAAGCGGCTTACTTTATTGTGCTGGGTTGAGCCGAAAAGCATACGACTGCGGGTGCAGGTAAGGTAAAGCTTTTTCTTGGCACGGGTTATGCCAACGTAAGCAAGGCGATGTTCTTCGTCAAGCTCTTCGCCTGACATCAATGCTGCCATTGAGGGAAAGATACCCTCTTCCATACCGATAAGAAAGACTGTGGGAAATTCAAGGCCTTTTGAAGAATGAAGGGTCATCATTGTAGCACAGTCTGCCTCAGCATCATAGTTATCAATATCTGTCTGCAGTGAAATTTCCTCTAAAAAAGCTGAAAGATTAGCCTCTTCGCCGTATTCATGCTCAAAGGTGTTTATATTAGAAAGCAATTCGTCGATGTTCTCAATTCGTTCGTCGGCGTTTTCTTTTTCTGCTTTGAGGTAATTCTTGTAATCTGTATGCTCTAAGATAAGATTATATAATTCTCCGAGAGTTGTATCATCGTCGTTTGAAGCTTCAATAAGACCTGCAATCAAACTATGAAAAGCCATTAGCTTTGCGGCACTTCTGGAAAGCTCAGGAAAATCCGAAGCATGACCGATTACTTCAAAAAGACTTTCGCCTATACCGGCACCAATATCAAGAGCTCTGCCAACGGTGGTGTCACCTATTCCTCTTTTTGGCTTATTGATTATACGGCTTAAACGCAGGCTGTCGTCAGGATTGTTGATAACCTGCAGATACGCTGTCATATCCTTGATTTCTTCACGGTCATAGAAACGGTGACCGCCGATAATACGATGAGGTACACCTGCTCTGGCTAAAGCCTGCTCAACTGAGTTTGACTGGGCATTCATACGATAAAGAACAGCAAAGTCTGAGAAGTTTGCACCCTTTGCAACTTCGTCAAGAATTGTGTCGGCAACAAATCGAGCCTCTTCCCTTTCGTCGTAAGCTGTATGAAGGGTGATTTTTTCTCCTTCTTCGTTCTGTGTCCATAGGGTTTTGCCCTTTCGCTGTTTATTATTCTGAATAACATCGTTAGCGGCAGCTAGGATGTTCTTAGTGCTTCTGTAATTCTGCTCCAGACGTATTACAGATGAGCTTTTGAAAGTATCCTCAAAGGAAAGAATATTCTCAATAGTTGCACCTCGGAATTTGTAAATACTCTGGTCGTCGTCACCCACTACGCAGATATTGCCTGAACCGCCAGCAAGCAAACTTACAAAACGGTACTGAACGCGGTTTGTGTCCTGATACTCGTCTACCATGATGTATTTGAACTGATGCTGATAAAGCTCTAAAACATCCTTATGCTCTTCAAAAAGAAGAACGGTGTTTAAAAGCATATCATCAAAATCCATTGCGTTGGCATCTTTAAGCTTTTTCTGATAGATGCCGTAGGCTTTGGCAATTGTCTGCTGGCGAACATCAAAAGAAGACTCCGTTTTCATCTGCTCAGGAGATTTCATTTCGTCCTTTGCAGAAGAAATAGCAGCAAGGACTTTACGGTGAGGAAGCATTTTTTCGTCAACGTTAAGCTCTTTTAAGATATCCTTCATGAGGCGACGCTGATCGTCGGTATCGTAAATTGTAAAGTGAGAGCCGTAGCCTATTCTGTCGCCAAAGCGACGTAAAATTCTGGCACAGGTAGAGTGAAAAGTAGCTGCCCAGATATCAGCACCGCCCTCAGGCACAGACTTGCAGATTCGCTCTTTAAGTTCTGTAGCCGCCTTATTGGTAAAGGTAATAGCCAAAATCTGCCAGGGCTCGCAAAGACCGCACTGCAGAATATAGGCAATACGGTTAACAAGCACGGTGGTTTTGCCCGAGCCTGCACCTGCCAGAATAAGCAGAGGACCCTCGGTATGAAAAACAGCTTTCTGCTGCATATCGTTCATTTTAGAAAAATGCTTTCTTATTTCCTGAGTATCCATAACTAAAAAATCCCTTCAAATAACTTTAACCATTGTAACATAAAAATTTTTTTGTATCAATACGATTGAAGAATTAAAACAGCATCAAGCAATAATAAAACACCGCCGTTAACATAAACGACGGTGTTTAGTAAATTTAGCCGAAAAGTAAATCGTCACAGATTTTGATTGCTGTGTCGTACTGCTCTGTAATAATAAGAGATACCAGCACGCCACCCTGAGTCCGCACGGAACATTTATCGGCAACTGCCAAAAGTTCGGCAGAGTAGCTTGCACAAAGGTCTTTCTGAGCCTGGAGTCGAAGTTCGAGTTTCTCAGCAACGCGTTTTGCAGCTTCTTCGTCAACTGCTTTTATCAAGATAACCTCGTCAATCTCTGTTGCGGAATTTTTAGCAACCTCGGCGGCAAACTCCTTAACGTCAGCAGGGTCAATATCGTAGTAAAGCTCAAGCTTATCGAGAGAATCGATAACCCTCATATTCTCTGTGCCGCCAAACACTTCGGCATTGATTTTATCCATAGCTTCTGAAAGAGGTGTATCGTTAAGTGTTTTTGTGTTACCGCAAGCTGTAAGCAGGCACACACACATAAAAATCGCTAATACAGGAACAAAAATTTTTTTCATAAAATAACCTCCAATATAATTTTGTAGGCTTATTCTATCACATCAATTTCCATTTGTATAGACAAATTGTAAAATAATGTCGGATTTTACAGAATATTTTTTATGTATCAAATTCCATTGACATTATTATAAAATATAAATATAATTTTGGTAATATGTTATTTATAAAAACCAAAAGGTTGTGTATTATCAGATGAAGTACAGCATAAATGTTTCAGAGGGCAAATTTGCCTATTTGCAGATTTATGAACAGATAAAAAAAGACATAGTAAGCGGAGCAATCAGATTTGGCAGTAAATTACCGTCAAAAAGGCTTATGTGCGAGGAAACAGGTGTTAGCGTTATTACCGTTGAGCATGCTTATTCAATACTCTGCGACGAGGGTTATATTGAAGCCAAGGAGCGAAGCGGATACTTTGTAATCTACAAAGAAAGCGACTTTTTATCCACTATAGATTCACACTCAGAGCCCCAAATCTTAAAGACAAGCCGAAAAAAAGCCGAGTGTGACTTTCCTGTATCAGTTTTGCAAAAAGCCGTGAGGAAAGTATTAATCGATAAAGATAGCGAAATCCTTAAGCGTTCACCCAATCAGGGACTTGAAGAACTGAGAGGTGCTATAGCTGAATACCTTTTCCGCAGTAATGGTATAAGGGTTTCAAAGGAACAGATTATAGTCGGTGCAGGTGCCGAATACCTTTACAGCCTGATTTTACAGCTTTTGGGCAAGAACAGGATTTTCGCTTTGGAAAATCCGTCTTATGAAAAAATCCGTAAAGTATACTCTGCAAACAATGTTAAAACAGATATGCTTAACTTAGGCGGTAACGGAATTAAAACTACTGAACTTAACCGTACGGCGGCTACTGTACTGCATATTACGCCTTTTAACAGCTTTCCTTCAGGTATTACCGCAACTGTAAGCAAAAGGCAAGAATACCTAAGATGGGCAGAAAATCGTAAAGGTTTTATTGTAGAGGACAACTACGCAGCAGAACTTACTGTATCAAAGAAAAACGAGGATACGGTATTTTCACTTTCAGAAAACGGCAGGGTTATTTATCTTAATACTTTTTCAGAAACCATTGCTCCATCTATGCGAATCGGCTATATGGTACTACCGGAAAATTTACTGAAGGATTTTACCGAAAAGCTGGGATTTTACTCCTGCACAGTGCCTGTGCTTGACCAATATGTACTTTGTGAGCTTATTGAAAGCGGAAGCTTTGAAAGGCACATAAACCGAGTACGCAGAGCAAAACGTAAAGCCGATTGAAATAATTAACAGCTAAATTAAAATGCCGACTTTGCATCAAGCAAGGTCGGCACTTTTTATATATTCACAAGTTCTTTTTCAATAAGGTTTACTGTGATGCTTGTGTTAAGCATCATAGCATCATAAGGATAAATTTCCTTAACCTTACCTTTGTAGTATTTAGCTACGAAATAATCTACGGCATCATCTTTACCGCCGCCTGATTTTAAAATTCTTACAATTTCCTTAGCAGTCTGAGATGCATTTTCGAGAGCTTTATCAAGGTAAGCTTTTGCTTCAGCTCCCACAATTACACCATAATGCGGAATAAGGATTTTTTCTACATCAAGGCTCTGCACACGTTTTATTGAATCGATAACCATCTGATAACCGACAAGATAGGAAGGTACAACCTCACCATCTTCGGTATATACCCCCAATGACTCTGTACTTAATAAAAGCTTTTCGCTTTTAAGATAATAACCTACGGAGCACCTGGTATGTCCTGTAAGATTGAGGGCGGTAAACTCCATATCCCCTGCTTTGATTATATCACCATCTTTGACAGCAATATGAACTGTTAAATTATCGGTTAAGTCTTCGTAATCGGAAACTCCGTTTTTAATGGCAAACTTTCTGTCAAGGTCACGCATCAGAGCTTTTGCGGTGGGTTTACTGAAAATCTTTACAGCATACTCCCCTGCTACAATCTTTGCATCTTTAAATCGGTTTAATACATAAGCTGAACCTAAAGCATGGTCGTAATGAGAATGAGTGAGAAAAATATAGTCGAGGCTTCTGCCTTTCAGCTCGCTTTTAATATTATCTGCTACCTGAAAGCCTGTAAAACCAAAGCCTGAATCATATAATATCGAGGTTTTGCCGTCGTCAATAAGAAAGGCACTATCGCCCTTTACGGCTCTTACGTCTGTGATTTTTGTATTCATTTTAGTTCCTCAGATTGAGTTTATAAACATCATAAATGTTGTGAGAATAATCAGAAAACTGAAATTAAAAAGTGAGAATTCAGCTACATATCTTAATGTTCTGCCAGGTTTTACCCTATTATACTCGCGGAAAGTAATCAGGCTTGCCAAAGATGCAATAAGTGTACCTGTGCCACCAATATTAACACCAACAAGCAAATCTGCATAATTTTCAGTAAACTGTGAAAGTAAAATTGCTGAGGGTACGTTACTTATTACCTGACAGGATGTAACACTTACAAGCAAGGTGTTTTTTTCAAGAAGTGATGAGAAAAGCTCCCTGACAGCTTCAATGCGGGACATATTGCCCGAAAAAATAAAGAAAAATACAAAGGTAAACAAAAGACCGTAGTCGACAGCCTTAAGTGCCTTATAGTCGAGAATTCCAATGGCAATGGGAATGATAATAAGACCTATCCAATAAGGAATTCCTCTGAAGACTATAAGAATTGATAAAGCAAACAAAAGAAGATACACACCTGTGCGTCTGGGACTCAGATATATTTTTTTGCTGGGCAGTAAAAGCTTTTCAGCCTTGACAAAAACAAGACAGCAAAGGGTTATAAGTGCTACAGATAAAAGAAAAGGCGGTAACATTATCAGCGTAAACTCACCTGTGGGAATGTTGAATTTAGAGTACAAATAAAGATTCTGAGGGTTGCCGAAGGGTGTTAACATTCCACCTAAATTGGCCGCTATATTCTGCATTATAAAGGTGAACGCCATATACTTTTCTTTCTGAGTTGTATGAAGAACAAAATATCCCAAGGGTAAAAAAGTTAAAAGTGCCATATCGTTGGCGATAAGCATTGAACCTATGAAAGTTATGTATACAAGTGCAAGTATAGCCAGCCTTGCATTTCTGAAAAGTTCTACGATTTTCCGTGCCAAAACATAGAAAAAGTTTACGTTTTTAAGGGCACAGACCACTGCTAAAACGCAGAAAAGGCATGTAAGGGTTTTATAATCAAAATAGTTAAGATATTCCCTATCGATTGGCACAAAAAAGCAGGTGGTTACAGCCGCAAAAAAGGCAATTGTTAGCACCGGATTTTTTTTGACAAAGAGTATTACTTTTGAAAAAATACTTTTAAAACTTATGGCTTTCATATATTTTCTATCCCCTTTTAAGTACCTGTAATATTTTATTACTTTAAAAGGATTTCTGCAATAAACGGATTTTGAGAAATATTCGCCATAATATTGAAGCTTTCTGTAGATTATGATACAATATGAAAGTCTTAAAAGGAAACAGGTGAAAATCCTGTACGAGCCCGTCGCCGTAAGGTACGTTTTTAATACTTTCTATTCTGTGCCGCAAACAGAAGACAAACCATTGGGCATCCCCTGAGAAGGTGAAAGTATTATGTACCGAGTCGGAATATTTTTAAGGCAAAATCTTCACGCAAAAGTTGCGAGTGCCGACAAAGTGAGGAAATATAATTTATAGGAGAAAAATATGAAGATGACAAATTTTAAGAAAATTTTGTCACTTTGCCTCCTGACTGTGCTTATTGCGGCTATAGCACTTGTTTCAGCAGGTTGTGGTGACAACAATAAACCAACCGAAACAGAAACGCCATTAGTTACCACTTCATCAACAGGTGTTACTGTTCTCGGAGAGGGTGAAAAAGTCTTTGACCTTACGGTTACAGACTACGACGGCGTTGAAAGTTCATTTGAAATTCACACAAACAAAGAAACCGTTGGCGAAGCACTTATGGAACTTGGTCTTTTAGAAGGTGACGAAGGCCCTTACGGTCTTTATGTAAAGACCGTCAACGGCATTACCGCCGATTTTGACAAAGACGGCAAGTACTGGGCGTTTTACATTGACGGCGAATACGCCTCAACGGGCGTTGATGTCACCAAAATCGAAAGCGGCAAGTCATACGCTTTAAAAGTTGAGTAATGAAACTTAACATTAAAGAAATAGCGGTTTTCGGTATGCTTGGAGCAATGATGTTTGCTTCCAAAATGCTTATGGAATTTTTGCCAAACATTCATTTGCTGGGAGTTTTCACCATAGCAATTACAGTTGTATATCGGCAAAAGGCGCTGTATCCCATTTATATCTATGTTCTTTTAAACGGACTTTTCGCAGGCTTTAATGTGTGGTGGGTACCCTACCTTTACATCTGGACAATTCTTTGGGGAGCAACAATGCTTTTACCCAAAAGCTTACCAAAAAGAGCAAAGCCATTTATCTACTGTGGACTTTGCGGTTTACACGGATTCTTATATGGCTTGCTTTATGCCCCTGCTCAGGCTCTGTTTTTCGGTTTAAGCTTTGAGGCTACTGTTGCGTGGATTATATCGGGACTGCCTTTTGATTTGATTCACGGAATAAGCAATCTTGTATGCGGTTTATTAATCTGCCCTATTATTGCAGTATTAAGAAAAGCTGAGAAGTATATATATTAAAATTACCGCCGAGGTTTTTGCAAGCCTCGGCGGTTTTTTTAAATATAAAAAAAGGACTATATATCCTTAAGATAACATAGTCCTTTGTATATCGTCTACAAAAGATATTTTTTCAATTTTTGCGTATGAATACGAACTCTCGTAAATAGGTCAGTTTTTAGTGATATTCCGTCTATGACGGAGTTATATATTTTACTTGTGCAAAATGTGATATTGAAACCTACGATTTCAGTGATATTATATTCGCCACACACGCCCGTGGGCATATCACTTGCGAAGCAAATATCACGCATCGAAGGTGCATATCACTCGCCGTAAGGCGAATATAACTGAAAACGACAAGTTTCTGTTGAAACTTGTCATTTTCTGGTCGGGGTGACGGGATAAAGACACAAGTGATACTTGTATCTTTCGTCCTTGTGGCATAGCCACCGCGGACTTCGTAGCTAAAAACAGTCCACCGGACTGTTTTTTTAACGCTACTCACCCTCTCAGGGTTCGAATCCCTTAGTTCATAAAAGAAAAAGACTACATCTATCATTAAGACAGACATAGTCTTTAACTTGGTCGGGGTGACGGGATTCGAACCCACGACTTCTTCGTCCCGAACGAAGCGCGCTACCAAACTGCGCTACACCCCGAAATTTATGAAATTATTAAACAAACTGAACTTAACGACGAAGAAAAACATCTTCGTCCCGAAGGTCGCGTGCTATCAAACTGCGCTACACTCCGAATTTTGAATTTTAAAAATAAAAACGGCTCCGATTGACTCGGAGCCGTATTGGCTGCGGAACTAGGATTCGAACCCAGACAAACAGAGTCAGAGTCTGCTGTGCTACCCTTACACAATTCCGCAATGGACAACGTTGATTATTATACCCTATTTTCTAAAAAAGTCAAGAGTTTTTTGAAAATTTTTCTAAAAATCTTATGCTTTTTGGGGTCTGATGTCTCTGCCCACAAAATCCAACTTGTCACAGGTACCCATTACACGGCTTACGAATCGCTGTGTATAAGCATTTTCAAGTTCCTTTATAGTCAGGTTGGTATTTATTATAACCGGCTTTGTGCGTAATATACGGTTGTTGAAAATATTATAAATCTGACTGTTGGTATAGTTTGTAGCAAATTCTGTACCTAAATCATCAATAATAAGCAAGTCACACTCTGTAAGAGTTGATATTAAATCCTGCTCTTTGTCGTACTCATAAGAAAAATGAGCACGCTCAAGCTGAAAAAGAATGTCAGGAGCTGACACATAAGCTACAGAAAAGCCTTTGTTTAAAAGCTCGTTGGCTATACTTAATGAAAGATGAGTTTTACCAAGACCTGTAGCACCGCGCATAAGAAGACTCTTGCTGTCAGCCTTAAAATTATTAGCATAAGCCTTACAGTAATTTAAAATCTGAGACATTCTCCTGCGGGGACTTACACCGTCGGCAGTTTCTGCTTCGGGGTAATACGAAAGCTCAAAGGTATCAAAGGTTGAAAGGTTAAGAGGCGAAAGGCTGTTAACCTCCTGACAGGCGCACTCCTTTAAAAGCTCTTTAAAACAGTTACAGGTAACAGTTTTATTGTTAAGCTCTATGGTACCTCTGTCTTCGCAAACAGGACATGTAAAATGAGGCTCCAGAGCTTTTTTATCATAGCCTGCATTTATAAGCAAAGCTTCAAGCTCTGCTCTTAAACCTTTAGATTGCTCGCTAAGAAGTGTTAAATGTTCTTTTGCATCTCCCCCGGCAAAAACCGCACGGGCAGCCTTGACAGAACAGGACGCAAGCTCTCGCTCTATTGCCTCTACTCTGGGAATTTCAGAATATATTTTAAGCTTTCTTTCTTCCGCCTCAGCTACTGCACGGTTACGCCTTGCATCTAAAACACCATATGCTTTTGAATAAACAGCATCGCTGTATGACATACAAATCACCTTTTATCTAATATGAGTTAATCAAAAATACTCTTTTTCTCGTATTCGTCAATATCGTAGGAAGCATCAACCTCTAAGGCATTTTTGCTTTTTTTCTTAGGTTTATCTGCTGATTTTTTGGCGGTTGCAGGCACATCAGCCTCTACATCATCGGGGTTTTTCCATCCTGCCTTGTACCATTTATCAAGTATACCGTTTATATAATTCATATTAAACTCGCCCTTTGTATCTACACAACGCTCGTAGGCAAGGCGGAGCATATCATCAGAAAAACTCCAAGTTCCTACCCATTGCTGAGCAAAAGCAAGCTGTTTTTTGGTAGGAGAGCCGACATTCTTCATGCCAAAGGTTGAGGCTACCCTGTTGAAATAGGAATAGGTCTCAGTAACAGTACGGATTTTTTCCTCGGCAAGAGAAACGGTATTTATGCCCTCGCTTCCCCATTCTATGCCGATTTTCTCAACAAAACGCATTGTACCCTTATTATTGTCAGCACAGTACTGCATAAGCATTATTATAACGTCAGCAGGAAGTCCGTCAGTATCCATAAGCATAACCAAGGTGCCTGCCTCGGCATTGGAAAGCATCCTGCCGAAAATCCGCTGTGCCTCGTCCATAAGCGTTGCAAGCTGTGGGTCTGAGCCTAAACGTTTGATAACATAGCCCGGTTCGGGTCGGACTGCACGGGACACGGGGCGTTTAGTCTTTTTAGGTTCATCCTGAGCTATGACCGTAGTAACAGAAAGGCTCTCGCCTGTTATTGATTCAGGCTTTGCAGGAGTAATTTCATCGTTACAGACAGAAATCACCTTTCGCTCTGTCCAGAAGATTATGGCATCCTTAACATCATCAGGGTGCATAGTTAAAGCTTCTGCCAGGATTTCATCGCTTAAATCAGTATTATTATTTTTCAGTAAATACAGTAAAACTTTAAGATGGTTGCCGTTTGCGATTTTGATATGCTCGTCTACCACGGCAGATGGCACTGCAAAAACAGACCCCCACGCACCTAAGTTAAGATTATAAGCCATAAATTAATTTTCGCTTTCAAAATATAATATTTTTAGTTATTTTACCACAATAATGTATATCTGGAAATAGTTTTTGAGAAAAATAAAAAAAAATAAGTTTTTTTAAAATTTTGCTTGACTATTGCGAATTTATGTGTTATTATATTGCCTGTTGATGCGGATGTAGCTCATCTGGTAGAGCGCCACCTTGCCAAGGTGGAGGTAGCGAGTTCGAGCCTCGTCATCCGCTCCATTGCCGACCTTGAGTCGGCATTTTTTATTTTCAAGAGGTGTTCATTATGACATATAAGTATAAGACAAAAGGTGTTTGTGCAAGCCACATTGAGCTTGAGCTTGAAGGCGATATTATTAAAGAAGTTAGATTTATCGGCGGTTGCAGCGGCAACACTCAGGGCGTTGCGGCTTTGGTCAAGGGTATGAAAGCCAATGAAGCTATTGAAAGACTTGAGGGTATACGTTGCGGCTTTAAGCCTACCTCCTGCCCAGACCAATTGTCAAAAGCATTGAGAGAGGCACTTGAATAATAAATAACAAAAAAGGAAGGCATTGTGCCTTCCCTTTTTTATTTTATAATTTATATAAATTTATCAACATGCCGTTGATGCGTTTTATCTTAATATGTAACCTCTGCTAAGGCAAATAGCCAAACGTGGCTGACGGTTAAAATATTTTGGTTGTCCATTGGGTGCAGTCGATTACTTCATCAACCACATCAAGGTAAAACTCAGGCTCGTGACAGATAAGCAGAATACTGCCCTTATACTCCTGCAAGGCTCGCTTAAGCTCGTCCTTAGCATCAACATCAAGATGGTTTGTAGGCTCATCTAAAAGAAGTATATTGGTTTCGTTGTTAATAAGCTTACAAAGCCTTACCTTTGCCTGCTCGCCGCCGCTTAAAACCCTTACCTGACTTTCAATATGCTTTGTTGTAAGTCCGCATTTTGCCAAAGCGGCACGGACTTCGTTCTGCATTAATGAGGGGAACTCTTTCCAGATTTCCTCGATACAGGTATTGGTCATATCGCCTGTATACTCCTGCTCAAAATAGCCGATAAGCAGGTTGTCGCCTTTTTCAACAGAGCCTGAAAGGGCTGGAATAAGACCTAAGATACTTTTAAGCAGTGTAGTCTTGCCAATACCGTTGGCACCTGTTAAAGCTATCTTCTGTCCCCTTTCCATAGTGATATTAAGAGGCTTAGACAAAGGCTCGGTATATCCTATTACCAAATCCTTGGTTTCAAAAATAAGCTTACTTGGCGTTCTGCCAACCTTAAAGTTAAACTCAGGCTTTGGCTTTTCGTGTGCCAGCTCAATAACGTCCATTTTATCAAGAAGTTTTTGCCTTGACATAGCCATATTTCGGGTGGAAACACGAGCTTTATTACGTGCCACAAAATCCTTAAGCTCGCTGATTTCCTGTTGCTGACGCTTGTAGGCGGCTTCAAGCTGAGCTTTTTTGACGGCGTACACTTCCTGAAAATGATTATAGTCGCCAACATAACGGTTAAGCTCGCAGTTTTCCATATGATAGATTATATTGATAACCTCGTTAAGGAAAGGAATATCGTGAGATATAAGGATAAAGGCATTTTCATAGTCAATAAGATAGCGCTTAAGCCAGGCAATATGCTCTTCGTCAAGGTAGTTGGTAGGCTCGTCAAGAAGCAGAATGTCGGGTTTTTCAAGCAAGAGCTTTGCAAGTAAAACCTTGGTACGCTGACCTCCGCTTAAATCAGTTACATCTCTTGAAAGTCCGATATCAGTAAGTCCGAAAGCTCGTGCAATTTCCTCCACCTTGGCATCTATCACATAAAAATCGTGAGAATCAAGTGTATCCTGAATTGTGCCAAGCTCCTCAAGCATTTCAGTCATACTGTCTTCGTCAGCTTCTCCCAATGCATCACAGATTTCGTTCATACGCTTTTCCATATCAAAAAGATAAGAAAAAGCAGACTTTAAAACATCCTCAATGGTCATACCCTGAGAAAGCACTGTATGCTGGTCAAGGTAACCTACACGGACATTTTTAGACCACTCTACCTTACCCTCATCGGGCATAAGCTTGCCTGTAACGATATTCATAAATGTTGACTTACCCTCGCCGTTTGCACCGATAAGTCCTATATGCTCACCCTTTAAAAGGCGAAATGATACATCGTCAAAAATTGCACGGTCGCCAAAACCGTGGGTCAGATGCTCTACATTTAAAATACTCATGTGTTCTCCTTGAAATTAGAATATTATCAATTATTTTAGCATATATTGCAGTATGTTGTAAAGCTATTGTTGCTTCTTCTACATATATTTGCCGACCTAAAATATTTTATCTAAACATAGATATACTTTAGATGTAAAAAGAACCCCTGTGTATAAACACAGGGATTCATTGTATAAATTCATTATTTCTCAGATTAAATAATATTTTTTACCGTAAAATCTTCAAGCTCACTTATGCTTTCAAGCAGACTTGCGTCAAGCTCAATCAATACATATTGAAAATTATTGTCAGGAGTCTGAAGCTCAGGACTTGTTATTGTGCGGTAAATAGTAAGAGTCTTGTTAACAACTGTAATTCTGTCAATAGTCTGGGTTGAGTTACCTCCGCCTAAGAAATTAAGGGAAACAAGATAAATTTTATCACCGTAAAAGCCTTTTTCATCATGAGGCAGATTAAACTCGGGAGCTTTGCCCCTTTCAAATTTTGAAGTGACATTCATCTCATGAGAATTATGACTCAGAAGGAACAGTTCGGTTTTTTCACTACCGTACCAACTGACCCTTTGTTCATCAATAACCTTAAAATCTACCTCAATGGGTCTGAAGACAGGCGCTTCCTCAAAAACGGTTTCAAGCCCCTCAAGATGTGAGTGATAAGCTTCTTCAATTGTCATAAGGGTATTTGATGACGGAATGTAGATATAATAGCCGGGGGTATAAGGATAACAGTGTGCCGGACAAGTAAGCACATAATCGCCAATAATAACCTCGAACACCTCGTCAGCTATAGAGCCAACACTTGTCCAGATAAGTGCATAGTCGGGAGTAGCCTCATCAGCTGTTGCCTCATCAGCAGTTGCGTTTTCATAGTAATTGTAAATTACTTTATAAAACATTCCTGCCTCATAGGCATTGTGACCCTGCTCTTTGAATATTTCAATTACTTCTTTTTGATAAGGGTCGTACTCAGCCCAGGTTGGCTCGGTATTCTCTGCAGTGGTTGCAGGGATAGTTTCCTCCGGCTCTGTACCCTCAACGGGATCAGTTGCAGTTGAAGGGTCAGTAGCAACTGTAGTTTCAACGGGTTCATCTGAAGAAGCTGTTGTGGAAGGTAAAGTGTTCTCAACAGGGTCGCTTAATGCTTCGGTAGTTGTAACAGGTTCGGTTGGTACAGAATCTTCGCTTGCGGTTGTTGAAGGCTCGGTGGCGATTGTAGATTCAGGTACCGCTTCGTCAAACACACCGATTTTATCATTTGAGGGCAATTTTGCAATCCATTTCTGAATTTCAGTGGCATCCTTGATATTTTCTTTTGAGTCACCATTAGTGTCAAGCATAAACATCCAATGAGCAGGCATATCCTCAAAAAATGCTATAACCTTCTGTATTTTTGTGGCATCCTGGATAGTAACTCTTTCGTCAAGATTGGTGTCGCCTACCATTATGGGAAACGAATTTTTCCAATATGCGGTGTTTGCGTGGGATGATGTAGGCTCATCAACAACATTACCGTCGCAATAAAGGGTGTCCCCTATGCATTTGGTAGAAAGGATTACATCAAAGATCTTATCATTACTATCAGAACTGAAAATAAGGCTGTAATACTTACCGTTCTCAAGAGTACAAACCTTTGAAACATCGTAGGCGTAA
This sequence comes from Clostridia bacterium, assembly GCA_017521925.1. GTDB lineage: Bacteria > Bacillota > Clostridia > Oscillospirales > Acutalibacteraceae > Ruminococcoides. Next base: position 47,250 of record JAFXBG010000021.1, on the reverse strand, counting down.
AGGTTGTCAGATACATAAATGCATTTAGTCACTTCCGAATGCCAATTTGCAAAAGCATCTCTGCCGTAAGGCGCAATATGGCAGTAAATATTCTCAAATTCCTCCCAAAAATCGGGGGCTTCAAAATAAATTATACTGCTGTTCCCGTTATCTTCAGCAGAAACAAACGCAAAAGAGCCAAAGACAATCAAAACCGTAAGGGTTAATGCCAATAAACTTTTAATAATTCTTTTCATAATTACCTCCTGATTTTCTTATTTTCAAAGGATTTCTCCTAACTTTATTATAATATATCAGGACTATGTTTTCAACAATCTTAAGTGTAACGTATCAGACAAAGTTAAAAGCTTTGTTTTGTAAGTTTTTTACAAAAAAGAAAAACGACAGCTCCTCTAAGAACTGTCGTATACTTTGGTGGAGATAAGCGGGATCGAACCGCTGACCTCTTGAATGCCATTCAAGCGCTCTCCCAGCTGAGCTATACCCCCATATTTGAAGTAACAAGTAAAAAATAATAGTGAATAAGTTGTTTTTTACTTAAGGAACTTTTCATATATTACAACAAAACTTAATGTTTGTCAACACAAATTTTCACGAAGCAATCATACAGAGTTTACATCCTATTAATTGACAAAAACAAATAAAAGGCTTATGCTTAATGTAGTAAAGGAAAGGCAGATTTGAAAATGGAAAGCAAGAAGAATTACGATAATAAGGACAATCAGATTTTTGAATATGTAAATCCTCAAACGCTTAAATGGGTTAAAGAGCATTCTGAAAATATGACTAACCTTATGGCATATTACAAATGTGCAATTATGGAAGTTGAAACCAAACTTAATGTACTTAACGAGGAGTTTTCCCTTCAACACGACAGAAACCCCATTAACACTATAAAAACAAGACTAAAAAGCATTTTAAGCATCACCGAAAAGCTCGAACGTAACAACCTTGCATTGACAGCAGAAAACATTGAAGAATATCTTTACGATGTCGCCGGCATAAGGGTTATCTGTTCTTTTACAGATGATGTTTACATTATTGCAAATGCACTTTTAAAACAGGATGATATCACCCTTATACGAAAAAAAGATTACATAGCACATCCCAAAGACAATGGCTACCGCTCTTTGCATCTTCTTGTAAACGTTCCTATATTTTTGGCAAATGAAAAGAAGATTATGAAAGTTGAAGTTCAGCTGAGAACCATTGCAATGGATGTATGGGCAAGCCTTGAACATCAGCTCAGGTACAAAAAGGACGTACATTTTTCAGATGAAATGGCTCAAGAGCTTAAGAAATGTGCCGATTTAAGTGCAGAGCTTGACTACAGAATGGAAAGATTACGCAGACAGGTAATCGACTGATATCATCATCGATATAAAAAGTCATACCGCACCTTGTTATAAATTCAAGGAGCGGTATTTTTCTTTTACCCTGTTAAAGAATAATCTTGACTTAATCTTTTAATATAAACACCTTATATCAGAAAATATTAAATATTCATATTTTTCATTTAAAAAAAGCTTGACTTTTATACTGTTACAGTGTATTATCGTATTAGTACAGTAGTACAGTACATTTTAAGGAGGTATATTTGTGAGCTGGAAGCTTGACAAAACCAGACCAATCTGCCCACAGATTTGCGAACAGATTTGTGTTAAAATTGCCGCAGGCGAGTTTAAGCCCAACGAACGCCTTATGTCTGTCAGAGAAGTTGCAGTTACAGCGGGTGTTAACCCAAACACTGTGCAAAAATCCTTTGAGCAGCTTGACCAAAAAGGCATTATTTACTCAGTTCGTGGTTCAGGTTGGTATGTGTCAGCACAGACAGAGACCGCAGAAAATGAAGTCGATGAGCTTATCAGGAGTAAGACCAGTGACTACTTCGGTCAGATGAATGCTCTTGGGATGGACAATAGCGAAATTAAAAGGTATGTGAAGGAGTGGAATTGCAATGAATGAGCTTTTAAAATGTGAAAATCTTACTAAGTCCTACGGTAAGATTACAGCTCTGAACAATGTTAATCTGGTTATTCCCAGAGGCAAAATTATCGGTTTGCTTGGCCCTAACGGCTCAGGTAAAACCACACTTATTAAAATTATGAACGGTCTTCTGACCCCTACAGACGGTAAGCTTACTATTGACGGCTACACCCCCGGAGTAGAAACCAAAAGCAAGGTTTCCTATCTGCCTGACTCAAGCTACTTAAACTCCTGGATGAGGGTGGAGCAGATTGTCAATATGTTTATTGACTTCTACCCTGATTTCAGACCTGAGCTTGCGTACAAGATGCTTAAGAATCTTGACATTGACCCCACTGTTAAGCTTAAGACCCTTTCAAAAGGTAACAAGGAAAAGGTTTGCCTTATTTTGGTTATGAGCCGAAATGCCGAGCTTTACGTGCTTGATGAACCTATTGCGGGTGTTGACCCTGCCACACGTGACTACATAATCTCAACTATCATCAACAACTACAACCCTGAAGCATCTGTGCTTTTATCTACTCACCTTATTTCGGATATTGAGCAGATTTTAGACGAGGTTATCTTCATTGACAAAGGTGTGGTTAAGCTTCAGAAAACCGTTGACGAAATCAGAGAAGAAAACGGTATGAGTGTTGACGAGCTGTTCAGGGAGGTATTCAGATGGTAAAGAAATTAATTAAACACGAATTTATGGCACTTTCCAGAATGCTTGTGCCTATGTACATAATTCTTTTAGGACTTTCTCTTATTACAAGAATCATCGTAATCTTTGAAAATGATTCGGTTATCTACGACATCATAAGCGTTTCTTCAATTATTGTCCTTGCAATAGGACTTGTTGTAGGCGTTGTTTTCACAATGGTTTCCTGTATTATCAGATTTTACAGAAATCTTTTCTCAAAAGAAGGCTACCTGACATTTACATTGCCTGTATCTGTAAATGCTCACTTAGGCACAAAGCTTTTTACATCTGCCGTTGCTTATATTGCATCTCTGGCTGTTATATTTTTTGCCTTCTGCATTGCAACAAGCGGTGAGCTTTTAGTGGAAATTTTCAAGGCAGCAGGCTTTATTTTCGGCAAAGCAAGCGAAACTTTAGGTGCAGACCTTGCTCTTTATATTATTGAGTTTGCGGTTCTTATGCTTGTATCCATCTGCACAGGTATTCTGCTTTTCTATGCTTGTATGTGCATCGGTCAGCTTGCAAAGAGAAGCCGTGTGCTTTTAGCACTTGGTGTATACTTCGGCTACTACTACCTTACTCAGATAATCGTTACATTTGGCTTGGTGTTTATGACAGTGTTTGAGGACACAGAGCTTTTCTACAATATCATCAGATGGATTGAGCTTAACCCCACAGAGTTCGTTCACGTTGCATTTTTAGGTGCTCTGGTAATTGAAGCAGTTTTAGGCGGAGTTTACTACCTTATTGCACATACAATTATGAAGAAGAAGCTTAACCTTGAGTAAGGAGGCACCTATGAAAAAATCTATTAAAATAATTGCCCTTTGCCTTACAGTTGCAGCTTTTGCACTGCTCTTTACAGGTTGCGATTACCTTGACCAAATGCGTGCAAATCATGCGATTTTAAGTGAGGACAGGGAAACAATAAGCTTTCGGGGCGAAACCTACAGAAAGCTCCCCACCCACGAATCAATTTACGTAAGCTCATCCTACGGCTACGAGTACGACAACATTTCGGTAACCGATGCAGACGTGCCTGTGCTGCTCTCTGAAACTCAGAGGTACTCTTCTGAATATGATAAGGCAAAGGATATTTTCTCGATTAACATATGGGTTGCTGCTGACAACGGCTCTTTTACTACGGAATACATATCAAGCTCTGACAATATGCTCTATTACTGCAACGAGAAGGACTATGATAAATACGTTAAAGCTCTCAGCAGTAACGAGCTTAACTGTGCAGGTATTGAGTTTGAAGTTGTAGAAGCCGACGGCTGGTATTATACCCTTGAGGTTTTAAGCGAAGATTTTACAAAGGAAATCTTTGAGCACCTGAGCAACCCCGAAAATATGAGTGAAAACGTTTATGAGGAACTCTTTATCAGAAATGAATACTGCGACACCCTGCAGTCAGGCATTTACAAGTGCGACGAAAACGCTTTGGTTGCCGCTTATCTGAACAACATAACCATTGCAAGAGACTCCGAGAGCAAGGCTTATCTTGTGGACTACACCACCGAAAAGGCAGTTGAGCTTTCCGACAAAGCTTCAAAAGAGCTTAAGGATGAACACTTCTACGGAAGCTGGTCTGATACTGCCTATGACACAGAATACGTAGGCGTAATCGGCTCTGCCGACGGACCTACAATGATGTTTGTAGACTAAGGTTGTTTCAGTAAAGCTTCTGACAAGGGAGGATAATTATGAAAAAACTTATCAGACTTTTAAGTGTCATTGCTCTCATAGCACTTCTGGGCATGATGTTTACAGGCTGTGATATGCTTGACGAACTGAAAGCACGGCACGCAGTTTTAAGCGAAGACAGAGAAACCGTAAGCTTTCAGGGTAAAACTTTTGTGAAGCTTCCTGAGGGTGTTCCCTACTTTTTCAACGACGTATATTCAAACAGAATAAGCGTTACCGAGTCTGACGTGCCTGTGCTTTTAAGCGAGGAACTTGGCTACACAGGCTATTACGACGGGCTGAGGGAAATTCTGGCGGTGTCAAACATTGACATTTACAAAAACGGAGCAAATACCTATAAATCCCTTGCCTATCCGCCTGAGGAAATCCAGAGCACCTACTATACCCAACAGGAAAATTACGAGGAATACTCTCAGATTTCCTATGATGATGCCGACAGAATCGGTTTTCAGTGCACATATTACGGTGATTACGGCACAGCTTTGTTATCGTCAAAAACCAGCGAAGAAATCTTCAGTTACTTCAACGGTGCAGATGATGGTTCAGACTATGCCAAAATCATAGAGGAGTCAAGAGAAGTTATTTATCCCCTTTACAAATGCAACAAGGGTCTGACCCTCAGAGGCACCTTAAGCGGTTATGAGCTTCACATTATGCAGACAAGGGATATTTACCTTACAAACTATTTAACCGCTACGTCTGTAAAGCTCAGCGATGAAGCGGTTGAGGATATACTGACAAAATACTACGACTTTGCAGTATAAGCAGGTCAGCCACCTGCAGGGCTTTTCCGCCTTTAAAAAAGTCAGGTTAAAACTTAGCCTTCATTAACGGCGGTACAAAAGTAAATTTGGAAGTTAAGATATAAAAACACCACTGAGATTTATTTTCTCAGTGGTGTTTTACATTCATAATAAACCAACACGCCGTTTATTAGGGTTGCCTCTAAAACTAACCTTTCCGCAGGCGAACCGCCCCGTGTGTGGCTGACCCACTCAGCGTTCTTCGCGGAAGTATGAAAGTCCTAAGCTTTCAGGTGGCTGATGCTCGCGCTTTTTACGCATACTTGTAAATACAAGAACAATAATTGTAACAACGTAAGGAAGCATTTTGAAAAGCTCCTGAGTTTCTGTTCCAAGACCCTGAATATAGTTGTTTGCGTTGCAGAGAGCACCGAAAAGGAAGGAACCTGCAATAGCAAGGGAAGGATTCCACAGTGCAAAAATTACAAGAGCAATAGCCATCCAGCCTCTGTCACCAAAGGCATTGTTTGACCAAACGCCGTTTGCATATGCAAAAACGTACTGGAGTCCGCCAAGACCTGCAACAGCAGAACCAATCATAGTTGCAACATACTTATAACGTGTAACGTTGATGCCTGCGGCATCGGCTGTGGCAGGATTTTCACCAACAGCACGAAGATTAAGACCTACACGTGTACGTTTTAACACAAAAGTAGCTATAATTGCAATGGCTATCGCAACATAAGTTAGAAAGTCGTGTGAAAACAGAATTTCACCAACGGCACCTAAGTCGTCTGCAAAAGGAAGCTTAGTTGTAAAGAAATTACTTGTCTTTGTAAGAGCAATTGAAGGCATATCGCTATCTACAAGCTTAATGAGAGAACCGCCGAAGAAGTTACCAAGACCGATACCAAAGGTTGTAAGTGCAAGACCTGTAACGTTCTGATTAGCTCTTAAAGTAACTGTAAAGAAGCTGTAGATAAGACCCATAAGAACTGAGCCGATAATGGAGCAAAGCAAGGGAATGCAAACAGAAAGGAAGGGATTCATAGCAGCAATGTCGTTACCGCAGGCATTTTCGTACATAAAGGAACCGATAACACCGCTTATGGCACCAACATACATAACGCCGGGAATACCAAGATTAAGGTGGCCTGATTTTTCAGTGATAATCTCACCTACTGAACCAAAAAGAAGAGGTACGCCAAGTAAGATAGCTCGGCAAATGAAAGTTATAATCATGCCTTTACCTCCTTATTGCTGTGTTTGAATTTAACAGAATATCTGATAAAGAACTCACAGCCTACTACGAAAAGAATTACAATACCAACAGCAATGTCGGCAAATGATGCGTTAAGTGCACAGGTATCGGCAACCTTGCCTGCACCCATTCTGAGAAATACAACAAGACCTGACATAAGTACCATAATAAAAGGATTGAACTGACCAAGCCAGGAAACCATAATTGCAGTAAAGCCCTGACCGCCAACGGTGTTGGTGTTGATGGAGTGGTCTGTACCTGCAACTAAAAGCATACCTGCAATACCGCAGATTGCACCTGAGATAATCATAGTACGAATAATAACCTTTTTAACGTTGATACCAACGTATTTTGCAGTGTTCTGGCTCTCACCTACTACAGAAATTTCGTAGCCCTGCTTGCTGTATTTCTGATAAATAAAGAGACCCACTGTAAGCACAGCAACGATAATAACATTTAAAAGATAACGATTATCGCCGATTATTGGAAGATTACCTGCAGCTACAGGCTGAATTGTATTTGAACCGCCGCCCTCAATGTAAACATAATACTTGATAATCTGAGTGGCAACGTAGTTCATCATAAGTGTAAAGAGAGTTTCGTTGGTGTTATACTGAGCCTTGAAAATTGCAGGAATTACACCCCACAAAGCACCTGCCAGCATACTTGTAAGGAAAATTACACCTAAAAGCACAGGGTAAGGAAGTTTATCACCAAGCTCTATCATGCAAATCATAGATGCTAAACCGCCCATAAGAGCCTGACCTTCAGCACCACAGTTCCAGAATCGCATTTTAAATGCAGGAGTAACTGCAAGGGCTAAACAAAGCAAAATTGCGGTTTCCTGCAGGAACTTCCACAGCATTGTTGTGGAACCACCTTCGAAAAGACGCCCGAAAACGCCTTTGATCATAACTTCATAAACTTCTAAGAAGCTTACTTTTGTAAGAAGTGTTGAAATTACACCAACAAGGAGTATAGCGATTACTATAGCAGAAATACGGATAAGCCAAGCTTTCCACCAAGGAAGGTCGTCACGCTTGACAATGTGAACCCATGGCTCACGATGATGCTTTGCTTTTTTAGTATCAGTCATTGTTATCGCCCTCCCTTTCTCTTTCTGATTTTGTCATAAGAAGTCCGATTTCTTCTTTTGTGGCAGTACGTGCATCTACTGTACCGGTAATTCTTCCTGAACCGATAACCATAATGCGGTCAGAAAGCTCCAGAAGTGCGTCAAGGTCTTCACCTACAAAAATAACAGCGGCACCCTTTTCTTTCTGCTCATTAAGAAGATTAAAGATTGTATATGAGGAATTTATATCAAGACCACGTACAGGGTAAGCTACCATTAGCACCTTAGGAGAAGATGCAATTTCTCTGCCTACAAGAACCTTCTGAACATTACCGCCTGAAAGACGGCGGACAGGGGTTGAAACGCTGGGAGTTACAACCTGAAGTCGGTCAACAATATCGTTTGCAAGATTCTTGGGTTTCTGACGTCTTAAAAACATTCCCTTACCCTTGCGGTAACTTCTGAGCATCATATTATCTACAATATCCATATTGCCAACCAGACCCATACCAAGTCTGTCCTCAGGAACAAACGAAAGACGAACGCCTAAATTACGAATCTGCATAGGAGTTTTGTCTCTTAAGTTCTCGATAGAACCTGTTTTGGGGTTATGATAGAGAATTTCACCGCTTTGAAGCTTCTGTAAGCCTGCTACAGACTCAAGAAGTTCACGCTGACCGCTGCCTGCAATACCTGCAATACCTAAAATTTCACCGGCTTTTGCAGTGAAGCTTACGTTATCAAGAAGCTTTACGCCATCACGGCTATAGCAGGTAATACCATTAACAACCAAGCGGTCGGCTACATTTTTAGGCTCAGTGCGGTTGATGTTAAGCTCTACCTTATCACCTACCATAAGCTCCGTAAGCTTAGAGGGGTTAACCTCACAGGTATTAACAACGCCAACATTTTCGCCCTTTCTGAGTACTGCAACACGGTCGGAAATTTCCATAACCTCGTTAAGCTTATGAGTAATGATAATAATAGACTTGCCGTCCTCACGCATATTACGAAGGATATCGAAAAGCTTGTCTGTTTCCTGAGGTGTTAATACTGCAGTAGGCTCATCAAGGATAAGTATGTCTGCACCGCGATAAAGCACCTTGATAATCTCAACAGTCTGCTTTTCAGAAACAGACATTGTATAAATCTTTTTATCCAGATCGATGTTAAAACCGTATTTGTCACAGATTTCTTTGATTTTTGCCTTGCTTTTCTTTAGGTTATATCTGCCGTCATTAACGCCTAAAACAATATTTTCAGCAGCGGTAAAAACATTGACCAGCTTGAAATGCTGATGTATCATACCGATTCCGTAACCAAAAGCATCCTTAGGAGAAGCTATTACTGCTTCTTGACCTTCTACAAAAATCTGACCCTCATCGGGAAAATAAATACCTGAAATCATATTCATCAGCGTGGTTTTACCCGAACCGTTTTCACCGAGAATTGAAAGGATTTCCCCTTTGTATGCAATAAGGTTAACATCTTTGTTAGCGATAACTTTCTGACCAAAGGTTTTGGTAATGTTCTTAAGCTCAATAGCCACCGGTTTTCCCAATTAAAACTCCCCTTTCTGAAAATTTAATTTTCAAGAGAATGCTCTATTTTCTTAAGCACTCTGTTGAAAACTAAAATAGTAATAAGGCGGAGCGAAAAGCTCCGCCTCATAAAAGCTTTATCAGCCGTAGTTTCTGTCAAGAAGTGTGATGCCGTCGATTTCGAGATCGAAGTAAGGAGCTGAACGCCACTTTGACTCGTAGAATACGCCATCCTCGATAACCTCTGTGTCCTTCTCGTAAGCTGCGTCAAAGTCAACGTCTGCCATATAGCTTGTGAGAGTTTCGCCGCCTACTGTAAATGTAGCTGTATCAAATACGTTGATGGAACCATCAAGAAGCTTAGCCTTAACTTCTTCAATCTTAGCTACTGTGCCTTCTGCAGCAACTGCCTCGTTTACATCTGTAAGAAGAACGGACTCAGTTTCAATAGTACCTGTCCAGTCAAGCTCGATATCCTTGCCTTCCTGAACACATGTAATCATGTGCTTGAAGTAAGGAGCCCAGTTGATTCTGGAAGAAACGATAAATGTGTTGGGGCAAGCAGCAATTGTGGAACCGTTGTAAGAAACGTTGGGAACACCTGCTGTTTCGCAAGCTGTGGGAGCACCCATAGAGTCAGCGTGCTGGCTGATAAGAACGCAACCGCCCTGAATAAGAGCCTGAGCTGCTTCTTTCTCTAACTGCTCATCATACCATGAACCTGTGAACTTAACATCCATAGTAACTGTGGGGCAAATGCTCTTTGCACCGAGGTAGAAGGATGTGTAACCGGACATAACCTCTGCAAATGTGAATGCGCCTACGTAACCCATCTTAGCCTGGTCAGCTGTGATTTTGCCTGCATCGATCATCTCGTTGAGCTTCATACCTGCAGCAACACCTGCAAGGAATCTGCCCTCATAGATAGATGCGAAAGCATTGTGGAAGTTAGAAAGACCTGCTGTGTGAGCCTGTGTACCTGTAGCGTGGCAGAACTCAACATCAGGATAATCCTTAGCAGCATCCATAAGGAAGGACTCGTGGCCGAAGCTGTCTGCAAAAATTACGTTACAACCGTCAACCTCGATAAGCTCAACTGCTGCATCGTAGCACTTGTTGGACTCGGGAATCTGAGTCTTCTGAGCATACTCAACACCCATTTCCTCACAAGCTGCCTTAGCTGCATCCATGAAGTTCTTGTCGTATGTGGAGTTTTCGTCGTGAAGGAAGATAAAGCCAACCTTAACATCCGCCTTATCTGTGCCTGTTGTTGTTTCACCGCAACCTGCAAATGCCATACATGTACCAAAGCAGAGTACGAGAACCAAGAGAATAGAAAGTACCTTTTTCATTGTTTTTCCTCCTCGCCTTTCGGCTAATTTTTTGTGAATCATTAAAGACTTTCACAACACTACAATTATATCATTCCCTAAAAACAGTGTCAATTTGCGTATGTGATTTTTGTAGAAGATATAAAATAAGCGAAGCTTAACCTATGAAAAATGACAGTTTTAGTTTCCAATAAAGAAAAAAGGCGATAAAATCGCCTTTTGTATATTATTCTTCGCCAAATAGTTTAATAACTGTGTAGCTATGGTTAAGAGGTGGTAATATTTTGTCTGTCAAATCCTTGATGCTGATTCTTAGGCTTGATGTATTGACACAAGGATGACAGCCAAAATACTCTTCCTGTAAAACATCTTTGTCAATTATAAGCCTCACTTTGTTTTCTTTGTCGTTCAAGAGTCCCATAACGCTTGCAGAGCCGGGAGTAGTACCTAAAAGCTCCTGCATTTTGTCTGCGTCACCAAATGAAAGCCTTGAAACACCTAAGGCTTTAGAAAGCTCTTTGGTTTTGAAAACCTTGTCTGCTGGCATCATAAGCAGGTAAAAATCTGTTTTCTGACGATTACATAAAAAAAGATTTTTACAGATTAACGCACCCAGGCTTTTGTCGATTTCACTGCAGATTTCCATAGTGTAAGCAGGCTCGTGGTCAAGGCGGTCATACTCAATATTAAGATTATCAAGAAAATCGTAAACCGCCTGTTCGATTACTGATCTTTGGTCATAATCTTCGGGCCTGCCTTTTTTCAGTTCAAGCATTTTCACTCACCTAACATATCCTTAAGATTTTTAAATGGCGAAAGGCTACGTTTTAAAATTCCGTGGATATGTGCAATTAATACACCGTAGTTTACAATTGGCACACCCTCTGCTTTGGCAAAGTTTATGCGATAAGCCATTTCACGGTTATTGAGCATACAGCCGCCGCAATGAACAACCAATGCATACTGCGACAAATCCTCAGGAAAATCTCCGCCGCTTGTAAAATTAAACTCAATGTTTTTGCCTGTATAACTCTTTATCCAGTTTGGAAGCTTTACTGTGCCGATGTCACCACATTGGCGGTGGTGAGTACAACCCTCGCTTATAAGCACCTTGTCACCGTCTTGTAAGCTTTTTAACGTTGCAGCACCCTTTACCAAGGCTTCTAAATCTCCTTTATACCTTGCAAATAAAATTGAAAAGGAAGTAAGGGCTATGTCTTCGGGTACATCCTTTGAAACTTTGCCGAAAACCTGAGAATCGGTGATTACAAGTTTTGGGGTTGTATTAAAACTTGCTAAAACAGCTTTAAGCTCCTCAGGCTGACAAACTACAGCGGTGCAGTGTAAATCAAGAAGCTCTCTGAGAGTTTGCTGTTGAGGAAGAATAAGCCTTCCCTTAGGTGCTGAGGCATCAATAGGCGTAACCAAGACCACCTTGTCACCCGCTTTTACCAAATCGGCAAGTATGAGCTTTTCTTCTTTTGAGTTTATAAGGGTTCCTATAAGCTCTTTAAGCTCACTGATATTCTTACCGTTTACCGCACTTACAGCGATTTCGTTTTTATTTTCTGTTTTCTTCTCGGTTAAATCCGATTTATTATAAGCGATTACATAAGGAATCTTACGTTCTTTGAAAAGCTCAATAAGGGTGTTGTCGTCCTGTGAAACGCCCTTTTGAGCATCCACTACAAGGACAGCAATATCAACAGACGCAAGAACCTTGCGGGTTTTTAAAACACGTTTTTCGCCTAAATAGCCTGTGTCGTCAAAACCGGGAGTATCAATGATAACAACAGGGCCCAAAGGCAAAAGCTCCATAGCTTTTTTTACAGGGTCGGTGGTGGTACCGAGTACGTCTGAAACTACCGAAAGCTCCTGACCTGTTACGGCATTGACAAGGCTTGACTTGCCTGCGTTTCGAAGTCCGAAAAAACCAATGTGAATTCTTTCGGCACTCGGTGTATTACTAAGGCTCATATTTTGCCTCCTTAGAAAAAAATGAAACATTTTTTGTATAGGAGCCGCTTAAGCTCCCGTAAAGCTTAATTTAGAGTGCAAATTTCGGGAGGGGCAACCCCTCCCCCTACACTCTGACTCTCGAATATTTATATCCAACACGCCGTTAAACATAGGTTTTCACTATATCTAACCTATCCACAGGCGAACCGCCCTATGGGTGGCTGACCCATTTAGAATCTGAAATCCCGGCGGTTGGAATTTTTGATGTTCTCGATGTTATCTTTTGCAATTTCAAGAACCTTGGGGTTAGTAATTTTATTAAGTTCGTCTTCTATCATCTTATAGCCGATTTCTTTTGTTTCATCACTTGCGTAGTCAACAAGGAACTCGGTCAATGTCATAAGTGCATTGGGGTGACAGCAATTGACAATCTGACCTGATTTACAAAGGCTCATAAACCTGTCGCCTGTTCTGCCTTCGCGGTAGCAAGCTGTACAGAATGAGGGGATATGACCGTTTTCCATAAGCCAACGAACGACCTCGTCAAGGGTACGCTGGTCTGAAACGTCAAACTGCTCGGTATCGTGGGGGCGTTCTTCCTCGGTGTATCCGCCGACAGATGTACGGGAAGCTCCGCTTACCTGAGAAACACCACAGTTAAGAAGACGTGAGCGAACCTCCTGAGATTCCCGGGTGGAAATAATGATACCTGTGTAGGGTACTGCAAGTCGGATACAAGCGGTGATTTTTGCGAAAGTATCATCATCAATACCATTATCAAAGCTATCGGGGTCGATGTTGTTTGCTTTTTTAAGACGAGGTACGCTTATAGTGTGAGGACCTACACCGTGAACAGCCTCAAGATGCTCGGCATGCATAAGTAAGCCTGCAAACTCGTATTTATAAAGCTCAAGACCGAAAAGCACACCTAAACCTACATCGTCAATACCGCCTTCCATAGCTCTGTCCATTGCTTCGGTATGATAAGCATAGTCGTGCTTGGGGCCTGTTGGGTGAAGCTCAAGGTAGCTTTCCTTGTGATAAGTTTCCTGGAAAAGTATGTATGTACCGATGCCTGCATCACGGAGTTTTCGGTAATTCTCAACGGTTGTAGCGGCAATATTAACGTTAACACGTCGAATTGCACCGTTTTTGTGGTTAACGCTGTAAATGGTGTTGATACATTCCAGAATATACTCAATGGGGTTATTCTTGGGGTCTTCGCCTGCTTCAATTGCAAGTCGCTTGTGTCCCATATCCTGCAAAGCTATAACCTCTGCCTTTACTTCATCCTGAGTTAATTTACGACGGGCAATATCCTTGTTTTTAAGGTGATAAGGACAGTACACACAGCCGTTTACACAATAGTTTGAAAGGTAAAGCGGTGCAAACATAACAATTCGGTTACCGTAGAATTTAAGCTTGATATCCTCGGCAATTTCATAGATTTTCTGCACCTTTTCGGGAATTTCGCAAGCAAGAAGAACAGAAGCTTCCCTGTGAGAAAGGCCTGCACACACGTAGCCTGTGTCAGTTTTCACGGGCTTTGCCTTTTCTAAAATGCTGTCGATAAGTTCAATATTATTTTTGTTAGCTTCGGCATATTCAAGAGTTTCGCGGATTTCAGCATCGCTTATAAACTCCTCTGCCTTCATTGATTTTACATTATAGTTACTCATTCTTATCTTCCTTTCTTACATCACCGCGGTTAGTCACAATTTCGTAACCGATATCCTTTAAATTTTTACGAAGTGCCTCAAGTCCGTTGGCGGACTCGGCACCCGTTGAGAGTTTGTTATTATAAAGCTCGTATTTTGCCCTTGTGCTTTCAGGAGAAAGATTGGGCATTACTACGTTTGCACCTGATAAAATTCCCTTTTCCCTGCCGTTTTGTCCCAAGCTTCCCAACGCTGTAGTAGCAGGAAGCAAAACAGGGGGATGAATAAGGCGAACTATGGATAAAAGATAGCAGGTAAGAGAAGCACTGCCTGCCTTAAAGTCCTTAAAAGGTGTGTCTTTATGCGGGATAAACGGGCCAATACCGCACATATCCGGCTTGAAATTTTCGATAAATTTAAGGTCTTTTGCTATATGCTCTGAGGTCTGGTAAGGAGAGCCTACCATAAAACCGCAACCTGTCTGAAAGCCGATTTCACGCAGATTTTTAAGACAATCCATTCGGTTTGCTAAGGTTAAATTTTCAGGGTGAAGCTTGTTGTAATGACAGCTGTCTGCGGTTTCGTGACGGAGAAGATAACGGTCAGCTCCGCTTTCGAAAAGCTTTTGGTAGCTATCTCTCTTTCGTTCGCCTAATGACAAGGTTACAGCACAGTCGGGGTATTTATCTTTGATGGATGTTACTATGTCGCACATAACCTCATCAGTAAAGTAAGGGTCTTCCCCGCCTTGCATAACAAAGGTACGAAAACCTAAACCATAGCCTGAATCACAACAGGAAAGAATATCTTCCTTAGTAAGACGATAACGGTCAGCCTTACGGTTAGAACAACGGATTCCGCAGTAGTAGCAATCGTTTTTGCAGATGTTGCTTATTTCAATAAGACCGCGTATAAAAACAGAATTACCGTAAATTTCTTTGCGTTTCTTTACTGCTAATTGTGACGCAAAGTCTGCGGTTTCTTGACTATAATTATCAACAAGAAATTTGTATTCTTCTGAATTAAGGCTTTGGGTATCAGCTAATTTTTCTAACAGCTTAAGACTGTTCACTGGAAATCACTCCTGAGTAGGCGGTTTTGATGCTTACACCCTTTAATTTGCCAATTTTGCCTGAAAGAGCAGAAATTTCATTTTGGGGTGCATCAACGGCGACACTTATAATATTTATATTCTTCTCTCTGTAGGGGATGCCCATTCTGCCTATAACATACTTACTGAATGTATGTAAAAGGGCGTTTAAATCCTCGACAGAATCAGGGTTTTCTACAATTATGCTCATTACTGCAACACGGGTTTCCATATATAATTACCTCCAAAAAAAGCCACACCCAATGAAGAGTGTGGCGGAAAACAGCATTATTAAGCCATAAAGATATGGCGATTTTTTTAAAATTGCTGTTACCTTTCCGTCAGATACATCTTCTTGTCAGGTACTAAAGAAATTATATCATAAAAAAAGATAAATAGCAATACGGAAAATTTGCTAACAAAAAGCCCCGCTGTTAAGCGAGGCTTTTGAACATAAATATTAATATATCAAAAAGTTTCGGACAGTTGCAGAGTCTGTCCCTGCAATAAACCGACCGCCGTTAATCAAGGTCATCTATATATTAAACCTATCCGTAGGCGAAATGCCTTTTGTAGATAACGGTTAAAGGTCTGCTTTAGACTCGCAGTAAATGCAACGATAAACGTTTTCTTCCTTATCTGTCAGCTTGAAAATGTGGTTAATCTCCTGCTCTACAGAAGTAATACATCTGGGATTTTTGCAAAAAATTACGTTAGTAAGGATTTCGGGCATTGGGATAGTAAGCTTTTCGGTAAGCTTGCCGTCTTTGATAATATTAACGGTAACCTTAGGGTCGGCATAGCCGATAACCTCAAGGTTTAGTGGTACGTCACCGTCAATTTTGATAATATCCTTTTTGCCCATTTTTTTACTGCCTGCGTTGGTAATAATAGCAACAGGCACATCTAGCTTTGAAAGCTCTAAAAGCTCGTAGATACGCATAGCTCTGCCTGCAGTAATATGGTCAATGACAAAGCCGTCTTTAATGGAGTCTATATTCATATTGTGCCTGCCTCCTTTAAGAGCTTTAAGATAAGAGCCATACGGATGTATTTGCCGTAAAGAGCCTGACGGAAGTAGCAGGCACGGCTGTCTTCATCCACTGCAACGCTTATTTCGTTTACCCTTGGAAGGGGATGCATAATTATTAAGTCCTCTTTAGCACTATCAAGCTTTTCGGGAACCAAGATATATCTGTCCTTAAGTCTTAAATACTCCTCTTCATTAAAGAAACGCTCACGCTGAACACGGGTCATATAGAGGATGTCAAGCTCAGGCATAACCTCGTCTAAGCTCTGGGTTTCCACGTACTTGATGTTCTTTTTGTCCAGAACGTCCTTTTTAACATAATCGGGAAGTTTTAATTCTGTAGGAGAAACAAGATATATAGTGTTGCCTTTATATCTGCTCATTGCGTTAATAAGGGAATGTACTGTTCTGCCGAATTTAAGGTCTCCGCAGAAACCGATGTTGAGGTTTTCAAATCTTCCCTTTTCACGGTTAATTGTAAGCAAATCGGTGAGTGTCTGGGTGGGATGGTTATGTCCGCCGTCACCTGCATTAATAACAGGGATTGATGCGTTCATTGCCGCAACCAAGGGTGCACCTTCTTTTGGGTGACGCATAGCGATAATATCAGCATAGCAACTTACCATTTTGGCAGTATCAGCAACACTTTCGCCCTTAGATGAAGATGAAGAATTTGCTGAAGAAAAGCCAAGAACGTTTCCCCCAAGCTCATACATAGCTGCCTCAAAACTAAGACGTGTTCTTGTTGAAGGCTCAAAGAAAAGTGTGGCAAGCTTTTTGCCGTGACATATTTCGCTATATTTTACAGGGTTAGCAATAATATCATTGGCAACGCTCAAAAGCTCGTCGATTTCTTCAACCGTGAAATCCAAAATATCAATAAGACTTTTCATAGCTTATGCCTTAGCTGTAATCCAGCTTTCGTCAGAGGGGTTGTTTCTGAATGCGATAAGACGGGCAATATCCTCGTCCTTGATGTAACCTTCCTCAGCAGCAACCTCAGCAATAACGTCGAAGTTTGTAAGAGAAATGTTCTTAACGTTTGCAGCTGCCAGTCTGTCAAGACCCTTCTGCATACCGTAGGTGAAGATAGAAACAATACCTAAAACCTCAGCACCAGCCTCACGAAGAACGTCAACAACCTCGATAACACTGCCGCCTGTAGAGATAAGGTCCTCAACAACTACAACCTTCTGGCCCTTTTCAAGTTTACCTTCAATCTGGTTCTGTCTGCCGTGGTCTTTTGCACCTGAACGAACATAACCCATAGGCATATCAAGAAGATGAGCAGTAATAGCTGCGTGAGCGATACCTGCTGTAGATGTACCCATAAGTACCTCTGCCTCAGGATAGTTTTCTTTGATTAATTTTGCAAGACCTTCTTCTACATCAGTTCTAACCTTAGGAGCTGTGAGAGTAAGTCTGTTGTCACAGTAAACAGGGCTTTTGATACCGCTTGCCCATGTGAAGGGTTCTTCGGGTCTGAAAAATACTGCCTTGATGGAAAGTAAATCCTTTGCTATAAGCTTCTGCATAATATTTATCTCCTTATCTATTGTAATTTAAGTTATATTAATATCAGTCACAGAACTCTGCAACGCAACGGTTATAAGCGGCTACAGGGTCTTCTGCAGCAGTTACAGGTCTGCCTACTACAATATAGTCAGAGCCGATTTCCTTAGCCTGTGCAGGAGTCATAACACGCTTCTGATCCCCCACGTCGCCGTCTGCAAAACGAACACCGGGAGTAATTGTGAGGAACTTCTCGCCGCAGTTTGCGTGAACCTTACCTGCCTCAAGAGGTGAGCAAACTACACCGTCAAGGCCTGCCTTTGCGGCATTCTTTGCGTAGTGGATAACAACCTCGTCAATAGGCTCTTTGATAAGAAGGTCATCCTCCATAGCTTGCTGGTCGGTAGATGTAAGCTGAGTAACTGCGATTAAAAGAGGACGTGTGCCGTCTTCTCTCATTAAGCCTTCAAGGGCGGCTTCCATCATACGTGTTGTACCGCCTGCGTGAAGATTGGTGATATCAACATCAAGATTAGAAAGAACATTCATAGCCTTTTTAACTGTGTTGGGAATGTCGTGAAGCTTAAGGTCTAAGAAAATCTTGTGACCGCGTTTCTTGATTTCTCTTACAATCTGGGGACCTTCTGCATAGAAAAGCTCCATACCGATTTTAACAAATGGCTTTCTGTCTGTGAATTTATCGAGAAAGTCAAATACCTGCTGTGCACTTGAAAAGTCACAAGCTACAATAACGTCCTTACCCATTATAATGCGCCTCCTATAATATCTGAAAGTTTATTAATACCGTATTTGTCCATAACCTCGGGGAGCTTGTCGATAATGTCAGAGCAAGCGGCAGGGTCGATAAGGTTTGCGGCTCCTACCTGAACGGCAGTTGCACCTGCAAGCATCATTTCGATTACGTCCTCTGCACGGCTTACACCGCCAAGACCAACAACCGGAATCTTAACCGCCCCTGCTACCTGATACACCATCCTCAAGGCTACAGGGAAAACTGCAGGACCTGAGAAACCGCCCATTTTGTTAGCAATTATGGGCTTTTTGGTTTTTAAGTTAATTCTCATACCCAAAAGAGTGTTAATAAGGCTTACGCCGTCTGCACCCTCTGCCTCGCAAGCTTTTGCGATAGAAACAATGTCGGTAACATTGGGACTTAATTTAATAATAACAGGCTTGTCGGTAACTTTACGAACGGCTTTTGTAACAGCCGCCGCCATATTTGGGTCAGCACCCATTGCCATACCGCCGCCGTGAACATTGGGACAGCTGATGTTGATTTCTAACCAGCCTACCTGCTCACACTCTGCTATTCTCTCAGCCACATATGCATATTCTTCAACTGAAAAACCGCCGATGTTAGCCATAACTTTTTTATCAAAAACTTTTGCAAGTTTGGGTAATTCCTCAGAAATAACCTTATCAACACCGGGATTCTGAAGACCTACAGAGTTGATGATACCTGCAGTGCATTCGGCAGCTCTGGGAGTAGGGTTACCGAACCTTGGGTCTTTTGTAGTACCCTTGAAAGAAAATGTACCAAGCTTGTTTATGTCGTAAATATCTGCAAATTCATAGCCAAAACCAAAGGTACCGCTGGCGGGGATTATGGGGTTATCAATGTCTATTCCGCAAAGATTAACCTTTAAGCGTTCCATAAAATCTCCTCCTTCTTCATAACGGGGCCTTCCTTGCAGATTCTCTTGTAGCCTGTAACGGTTTTGCAGCTGCAGCACATACAAGCACCGAAACCGCAACCCATACGCTCTTCAAAGCTAAGCTCACCGTCTGATGCACAAGTATTAAATACTGCTTTAAGCATAGGCTCGGGACCACAGGTGTAGTAGTAGCTATAGTCAACATCATCAAATAGATTTGTTACAAAACCCTTTGTGCCGTATGTACCGTCAACAGTTGCAACTCTTACATCTGCACCCAAAGCTTTGAACTCCTCCTCGTAGAAAACTTCATCAGCTGTGTTAAAGCCAAGGCAAACTGTAACCTTTTTGCCTTCTTCAATAAGCTTTTTGCAAAGCATATAAAGCGGAGGCACGCCAACACCGCCGCCAAGAAGCAAGACTGTGTCGCCTGAGGCGTTTACGTCAAAGCCGTTGCCAAGACCGATAAGCACGTCAAGCTCGGCACCCTCTGTAAGATTTGCCATATACTCGGTGCCTTCGCCTACTACCTTATAGATGATTGTTAATGTATCGCCTACCTTGTCGCAGACCGAAATAGGTCTGCGAAGGTAGAAGCCGTCTAATTTAATATTAATGAACTGACCCGGACGGGTAACTTCGCTTACATCGCCCTGAAGTACCATTTTATAAACATTTGAGGTAAGAGGAGTATTCTCTGTTACCTTTAAAATTCTCTGATTCATACTAACTCCTTATGCGTCGATAGTAGAAATTGCTAAAGTTGTTTCCTCTAAAACGTCAAGCAGAACATTAACTGTGTCAAGGTTTGTAAAGAGAGAAACGTTGTTCTCGGTTGCGTAGTGGCGAATCATATGACCGTCGGAAGCAGAGCCTACAGAGCCAACCTCACGGGTGTTGATGATATAAGCAATATGGCCCTGACGGATAGCCTCGGGGATTTCCTCGCTACCCTCGCTGATTTTCTGGAGAACGTGTGTACGGATGCCGTTTTCGATAAGGAACTTTGCAGTACCCTCTGTAGCCTGAATGTTGAAGCCCAAGTTATAGAAACGCTCTATAAGAGGCAGAGCCTCGTCCTTGTCGGAATCAGCAATAGTTGCGAAAACTGTGCCGTAGTTCTGAAGGTGCATACCGCTTGCCTGTAAAGCCTTGAATAAAGCACGGTTGAGCTTGTCGTCGTAACCGATTGCTTCACCTGTGGACTTCATTTCAGGAGAAAGGTAAGCATCCAAACCTCTGATTTTATTAAAGGAGAATACGGGAACCTTTACGTACCAACGCTTTTTCTCCTCGGGATAAATATCGAAGATACCCTGCTCTTTAAGGCTCTTACCCATAATAACCTCAGTTGCGATGTCGGCTAAGGAGTAGCCTGTAGCTTTACTAAGGAAAGGAACTGTACGGGAAGAACGGGGGTTAACCTCGATGATGAATACATTGTCGTTTTCGTCAACAATGAACTGGATATTGTAAAGACCAACAATGCCGATGCCAAGACCTAACTGCTTAGCATACTGGAGTATTGTACCCTTGACTTTATTTGAAATTGAGAATGTGGGATAAACACTTATTGAGTCGCCTGAGTGAACGCCTGTACGTTCAACAAGCTCCATAATACCGGGAACGAAAACATCTCTGCCGTCGCAGATTGCGTCAATCTCAACTTCCTTACCCTGAATGTATTTGTCAACAAGCACAGGCTTATCTTCGTCGATTTCAACGGCTGTTTTAAGGTAGGTTCTTAACTGCTCCTCGGTTGTAACAATCTGCATAGCACGGCCGCCCAGAACGAAGGAAGGACGTACAAGCACAGGGAAGCCGATTTTCTTAGCAGCGGCTACACCGTCTTCGATATTTGTAACAGCCTTACCCTGAGGCTGAGGAATACCTAAATCTGTAAGTATTTTCTCGAAGCTGTCGCGGTTTTCAGCCTTGTCGATAGCTTCGCAGTCTGTGCCGATAATCTTGACACCGCGCTTCATAAGAGGCTCTGCAAGGTTAATAGCTGTCTGACCGCCTAAGGAAGCGATAACACCCTCGGGCTTTTCAAACTCGATGATATTCATAACATCTTCAGGGGTAAGAGGCTCGAAGTAAAGCTTGTCGGCAGTTGTATAGTCGGTGGAAACGGTTTCGGGGTTATTGTTGATAATAATAGCCTCGTAACCTGAATTCTTGATTGTAGTTACTGCGTGAACTGTGGAGTAGTCAAACTCAACGCCCTGACCGATACGGATAGGACCTGCACCTAAAACTACAATCTTCTTTTTATCTGTAAGCTTAGAAGCATTTTCGCCTGTGTAAGAGGAATAGAAGTAAGGAATATATGCGTTTGTGTGGCAGGTGTCAACCATTCTGTAAACAGGGAACATTGCCTTTTCTTTACGGAAATTGTAAACGTCAATCTCTGCCATATTCCAGAGCTTTGCAACAAACTTGTCGCCGAAGCCCATAACCTTAGCTTCCTTAAGGGTAGCCTCGTCCATTACGTTTTCTTTAAGCTTATTTTCCATTGCGATAATCTTAACTAAAGACTCAAGGAAGTAAGCGGTAATCTTTGTAACATCGTGGAGCTTTTCTACTGTTTCGCCGCGACGAAGGAGCTCGGTTACACAGAAGATTGTGTCGTCCTTGAAAAGGTCGAGGTAAGCGTAAAGCTCGTCGGTTGTCATATTGTCAAACTTAGGAAGCCAGAAGTGATAAGCACCTGTCTCGAGGGAACGGATAGACTTAAGTAAGCATTCCTCTAAAGTTGAACCGATACCCATAACCTCGCCTGTTGCCTTCATCTGAGTACCAAGTACGTTGGATGCATTTGCAAACTTATCAAAGGGGAATCTGGGAACCTTTGCAACTACATAGTCAAGTCTGGGCTCGAAAGCGGCAGTTGTGTTAGCGATTTCGATATCTTCAAGAGCCATACCTACTGCGATTTTTGCAGTCACACGTGCAATGGGGTAACCGCTAGCCTTAGAAGCAAGAGCAGAGGAACGTGAAACACGGGGGTTAACCTCAATGAGGAAGTACTCGCTTGTTTCGGGGTTAAGTGCAAACTGAACGTTACAGCCGCCTTCGATTTTAAGCTCTTTGATAATCTTAATAGCACTGTCGTTGAGCATCTTAAGGTCGTGGTCATTAAGAGTAAGGATAGGAGCAACAACCAAGGAGTCACCTGTGTGAACACCTACAGGGTCGATATTTTCCATACCGCAGATTGTGATTGCGTGGTCCTCTGAGTCACGCATAACCTCAAACTCGATTTCCTTATAGCCCTTAACACTCTTTTCAATAAGAACCTGATGCACAGGAGAAAGTTTGAAAGCATTAATACCGATGTCTACAAGCTCCTGCTCGTTGTTTGCAAAGCCGCCGCCTGTACCGCCAAGGGTAAATGCAGGACGAAGAACTACAGGGTAGCCGATTCTGGCGGCTGCTTCTTTAGCTTCGTCAAGGTTGTAGGTAATTTCAGAGGGGATTGTAGGCTCGCCGATAGACTCGCAAAGCTCTTTGAAAAGCTCCCTGTCCTCAGCACGTTCGATAGACTTACTGCTGGTACCTAAAAGCTCGACGCCGCACTCCTTTAAAACGCCCTTTTTCTCAAGCTGCATTGCAAGGTTTAAGCCTGTCTGACCGCCGATACCGGGAACAATTGCGTCGGGACGCTCGTAACGTAAGATGCGTGCAATATACTCTAAAGTAAGAGGCTCCATATATACCTTATCGGCAATGGATGTATCTGTCATAATTGTAGCAGGGTTTGAGTTTACAAGTACAACCTCATAACCTTCCTCTTTAAGTGCAAGACAAGCCTGTGTGCCTGCATAGTCGAACTCAGCAGCCTGACCGATAACGATAGGACCTGAACCGATAATCATAATCTTTTTAATGTCTGTTCTTTTAGCCATTTTAATCTACCTCCGTATTATGCTTTATAAGAAATCTTGCCGTCAGAAACGGTAAGAACACATTTACCAAAAAGTTTTTCGTTTTCAAAAGGAGTAGCTGTACCCTTTGAAAGGAAGAAATCCTTGTTGACTAAAACCTCTTCCTGTAAGTCCCAAATAACAAAGTCGTTGGTAAAAGGAATATTAAACCTTTCTCTGGGATTTATACATAAAAGCTCAACAAGCTTTTCTAAAGTAAGTATGCCCTTTTTTACTAATTTTGTGTATAAAAGCGGAAAAGCGGTTTCAATTCCTGTTATGCCAAAGGGGCTTAAAGCTAAGCCTCTTGACTTTTCCTCTTCTCCGTGGGGAGCGTGGTCGGTGGCGATAACATCAATTGTGCCGTCAAGGACACCCTCGATTAAAGCTTCTTTATCCGACTTACTTCTCAGAGGAGGATTCATCTTGAATCTGCCGTGCTCCTGAAGATTACTGTCATCAAGAATCAGGTAATGAGGTCCTGTTTCGCAGGTGATGTCTACACCCTCAGCCTTAGCTTTGCGGATTAAATCGACACTTTCCTTGGTGGAAATGTGGCATACGTGATATTTACAACCTGTTTCTTTGCTTAGTTTAATATCTCGCTCAATCTGCTTCCATTCGCTTTCACTGCAGATGCCCTTGTGGTTATGCTCTTTGGCATATTCGCCGTCGTGAATATATCCGCCGAATAAAAGGTCGTTAACCTCGCAATGTGCAACAATCATTTTGCCGAGGGACTTTGCCTTAAGCATAGCACTTCGCATCATTTCTTCATCCTGCACTCCCCTGCCGTCGTCAGAAAAGGCGATGCATTTATCTTTGAGTGCGTCCATATCAACAAGCTCTTCGCCAATTTCGCCTATTGTGATTGAGGCGTAAGGGTGAACCTTTATGACTGCGTCTTTGTCGATAATATCCTGCTGGACCTTGATATGCTCTACTGAGTCCGGTACAGGGTTTAAATTCGGCATTGTGCAGACGTCGGTATAACCGCCGTGAGCTGAAGCTATACTACCCGTTTTTATGGTTTCTTTATAAGAAAAACCCGGCTCACGAAAATGCACATGCACATCGCAAAAACCGGGAAATATAGCAAAACGGGAATTATTAAGAAAACCGAGAACAGGATTCTCAGCGAAGAAATCAGAAATAAAGGCACTAAGCTCAGGGTATTTGTCAGCACCATATATTTTAGCTTTAACCGGCTCTTTCATAACTTCTCCTTTCCAGAGTATATAGCAAGGCAAAACAAAAGCCTTGCCGAAATCGACAAGGCTGAATATACCGCAAAATTGGCGTACTGCTACACCACGAGATAAATATTCTGCAATCTTGCCGATCTCTCTGTATCGTCTTAAAGATTTGCTGAAAGTATTGTATCACTTCGGCGTATATTTGTCAAGGAATTAAAAGTGAAAATATACAAATTTTTTATTATCAATTTGTGTATTTCTCTGAGAGAAATATACCCTGTACGGAAAGCTTTTAAAAGGGATAACCCCTCCCCTGCAACTAAAACCCAAACCGACCCGCCGTTAATGAAAGATTACCTCCATACTAACCTATCCAAAGGCGAACTGCCCACCGTGGCTAACGGGCGAAATGCCCTGCGGGTGGCTGACCCGCTTAAAATGCCCAGTTGCCGTCTACGAATAGAGGTGTTTCCTTGCCATTGGAGTCCACACCGATAACAGAAAGGTCAGGGGCACCAATCATAAAGTCAACGTGGATTATAGAATCGTTGCAACCCTTTTCAACGCACTCTTCAAAGGTCATATTTTCAAAACCGGGAATACATTCGCTGTAACCTGCACCGAGAGCCAGATGACAGGAAGCATTCTCATCAAAGAGAGTATTGTAGTAAAGGATTCCTGAATTATTAATGGGAGAATCAAAGGGCACCAAGGCACACTCGCCAAGGTAGCCTGCGTTTTCATCCATTGAAAGGAGCTTGCCTAAAAGCTCTTCATTCTTCTCGGCAGAATACTCTACAGCCTTGCCGTCTTTGAAGGTTATTGAGAAATTCTCAATAAGCTGGGATTCGTAAGAAAGTGGCATTGTAGAAACCACCTTACCCTCAGCTTTACCCTTCATAGGAGTAATGAAAACTTCTTCTGAAGGAATGTTTGCGTTGAACATAACACCCTTTGTAGTACCGCCTGCACCGCCTACAAACACCGCTCCTTCAATAAGTCCTACGGTAAAATCTGTGCCGTTTGCGGACTTGTAGCGAAGCTCAGAAACACCTAAAGAATTAAGATACTCGCATCTTTTGGCGATATTCGCATTATGCTCTTCCCACTGCTTTATGGGGTCAATATCAGCACGGGAAGCAGAAAGAATTGCCTGCCAGAGCTTTTCCACAGCAACACTCTTTCTGTCATTTGGGAAAAGTTTTTTAGCCCACTTTACGCCGGGTACTGCGGCAATACACCACTGATATTTATTTTCCATTCTGTCGCGGTATGGCTTGAAAGCTTTACGTCTTGCCTGAGAAGCCTTGGAGTATTTATCCATATTAACACCCTTAAGTCCGTCAGGGTCGTCAGAAAGGATAACAATTCTTGCGGGGAGTGTTTCCTCCTGATGTTTCATTCGCTCAAGCTCCCAATCCTCAACGGTTGTAAGATTTTTAAGAGTCTGATGACGAACATTAAGCTTGGTAAGGGCTTGGTGAGACCATCTTACATCAACTTTGGAAGCACCAGCTTTGTAGCACTCGTCAACCAAAATTTCAATAAATTCAGGCTGGTCAAGCTCTGCCTCAATAATTACAGACTGACGCTTCTGAATATTAACACCCTTGCGGGCAATTAAATGTGCGTAAGCACGAAGTTTGGATTTCTGCATAGTATTACCTCCCATAAACTAATAATATATAAAATTGGATTTGTCAGGATATTAAAGGCTCATCGTTGCCCGTTGCCCTTTTATTTTTACATTTTACATAAATAAAATACACAACAAGCACCACGGCGAACCCAATCATAGAACCAACAAAGTCCAACAGAATGTCACCTGTGGAACTTGTTCGCTCTGAAAACGACTGAATATGCTCGTCAAGAACCGCTATAAACAAAGCATAAAAAAGCGATATTCCGTACACTGCATTTTTTAACAGATTTCTTATGTTAAGCGCTAAAGCCATTACCACAACGCCTAACACCGCATATTCAACAAGATGAGCAGATTTTCTGATTAACCTCTCCATATTACTGTTCCCACTATAATCGGTAGCATCCCTGTTGGGAGCAATAACGTCCATAACGTTTTCGCTGTACTGATGGGACGTTGCAAGATTTTCAAAGGAATTTTTAAATATAAAAAAGGTAACCAATATTAATAACACAACCAGAATTACTCTGATGACTGAATTTTTGGATAATTTCATTCACAAAACCTCAGATTATAATTCAAACGAGGATTTATTTGGAAACAGCTTTTCAAACTCTTTAATTATCATCTGCTTATGAAGTTCAAAATCTGTTTCATCCTCAGTATCATTAAGACAGATAATCTTTCCCTTTTGCTTTCTGAGGTACTCAATAGCCTCGTTGCTGTGGGACATAGTTGATGTGTGAAAACACTTACCGATTGGCTTTTTGGGGTAAAATTCACCTGAAAGAATCTGCCAGTCACGGATACAATAGGATGTAACAACCTCCTTGGTACGGACTTTACTGAGGCAGGTTGCATGTATTATGTCATACTCTGCTTTCCATAATGCATCATAAGTCTTTTTGCTGTAAGAAAGCTGGATATGCGGGGTCATATTATATGACAAATGGTCCCTGTTACCGTATATAGCTAGTTTTACCAAACCGCTTAAAGGCTGACTTTTTATCCACTTTTTAGGATTTTTACGGATACATTCCTTAAGAGAAAAGTGACGGTTGATAAGTTCTGTATTATTGAATAATATGTGATTGAAAAAACCTATAGGATATAAAACCGCCAGTCTGGGAAGGTCACAAGGCTGATTGTTTACAAAAAAATCCTCAGGTTTGGTTTTATTAATCATAAATACATCATCATTAAAGAAAACAAAATTATCTGAAATCCCCGGGATACGATGCAAATTCCATTCAATACCCTGACAGGAAAATGTAGGCAAATACTCCTCGGGGATAAAATCTGTATGTTTTATCCACTTAAGCTTGGGATGGTCTGTATTGAGCCACTCAGGCTTTTGATTATCTGTAACAAAATAAATATTACGTACCCAGGGAGCATACTTGTCAACACCGCGGAACCAGTATCTTAAGTTATCCCAATCCCTGTATCTGACTTCAGAATTTCCTTCAAGCTCTGTAATTCCAAGATGCTCGGCTCTTTTCTTTCGCCACACAGGGTCGGTATCATCCACCCAAGGTACAACAAAATCTATTACTTGTGTTTCCTTCATTTTAAGTCTCCTTAGTTCTCTGAACCCATTTACAAAACATATATAATTACTTTACTGATAATTTAGCCTTGAATTTTTTCATACTTGCCTTAAGTTTTCCGAGTATTTCAACACCCAGCTTTCTGTTAAGCAGAAATACTACCAGACAAGCACACAAGGAAATTCCTACTGAGATTATTCCGTTCACCAAAAGTTCAATCCACTGATTATCAAAATCCTGCATACAAAAAGCAAGAACGACAATTGAAAAACCAAACAGTAAAATCATACCATAATTCTTGAGATAATAATTCTTGGGAGAAGCAGCAAAAGCATTTTTATAAAGCACATAGGGTTCTACAACGTGGCAAATTAACAAATTAGTAATAATGGTTGCCACAATAACACCCGCAACACCAAACCACTGAACAAAAATCACAGAAAGAATAATATTGAGACCGCCTTCAAACAAAGGCTTCCATCTGTCATTATAAAATGTACCGGTAGCCTCTCTGAACAACATAGCACTCTGACGCATAAACTGAACAAAGCCGTTCATTGTTATAACAATAGAAACTGATTTTGACACAACAAGGTCTGCTGAAAACATAATAGCAATCAGATTATCAATAATTGCATAATATCCAAGGAAAAACACAACTCCGAGGACAAAATTAAGAAGGTGAAAAGCCTCACAATATCTTTGGGTCGTTTTCTTGCTTGCTTCAACATAGAGATGACCGATAACGGATGTCAAAGATGTAAAACCAATTTTTAATACTTCAGCCATAGATGTAAGAATCATCGTATAATTAGAATATTCACCAAGAGCAACAACACCCACAAAGGTTGAGATTACAATACTATCGACAGTATTTACCAGTATATAACCAATTCGGTGCATAAACATAGCTTTAATGTTCTTGACCAGTTCTTTCTTTTCAGTGCCTCCTAATTTCTTGATGTTCTTAATAACATTCGAATACTTATTACGTGCAATTATTTCTGTTACAATCCATTGAAGTGCTGTTGCAACTATGCGACATACAAGATACCATACAAAGGATTTAGTTATTATCAAAACAACGATCTGCATAATGTATTGCAACAAAATACCGCCGTATGAAATAGAAGTAGTTATGTAGTTGTTTTTATATGCATTAATAAGAGAAGTTTTGCAGGAAAAGAAATAAGTAATAAATACCGAAACAAGCATCAACACAAATGTAAACCCAAGGTCTACGTCCACTTGCTCGTAGTCTTTGGCCAAAAACTTGAGAAAAGGTACAATTGCCAAACCACCCGCAAAAATAACACAGCCGATAATAATATATATACGTCGGAACAAGTGATACAGTGCAGATACAGTATCGTTATCACCTTCTACTATGGGTTTGTACATACAAAAGGTAATTGCACTGCCTACACCAAGCTCAACAACAGACAAAAAACCGATTATACTAAGATAGAGAGCGTTAAGACCGTTGATATCATTTCCACAATTTTCAATTAATAAACGTTTTAAAAAGATAGCGGCTATCATTGTAACAAATTTAAATCCGATAGACACACTAACATTCAATATGCCTTTTCTTTTATCCATATTCTACACCATAAATATTATTATCTGTGCTACAAAAACATAAAGCATATCAAAACTACGACTGATATTTTTTGATATGCTTTATACTTTTGATTAAGCTTTCCAGAGCCCCCGAAGGGGCTCTGGAATTATACTTTTTATGCCAGGCAAACAATCTGACCGAGTTCATTGAAGACATAATGTGCTTCAAGAATAAGACCATTTGTTTCCCAAACCCAGAAAATCTGATCGGTTACAAGCTTGCCTTTAGTATTAAGGAAGTAGTAATAGCCATCAATATAGTTAACACCATAATGTGCTATCTTACCATTTTCGTAGTAGTAGATGCCGTCATCCTTTGTTATAAAGCCATCAAGCATTCTACCCTGCTCATCAAACTCGTATGTACCAACGGGTAAATCACAGTTTGTAGCCCATGCGTAGTAAGTACCTGTTACGCACTTACCTGCTGTATTGATGAAGTAATAGTAATCACCAATTTTTGCAAGACCGGGATTTGCACTGCCGGGTTTACCGTTTACATAGGAATAGATTCCGTCTTCCTTCTCGATAAATCCGTGGAGCATCTTACCATCTGCACCAAACTCATAATTATCGCAAGGTAAATCGCAGAAGGTTTCCCATGCATAGTAAGCACCTGTTACGCACTTACCTGCTGTATTGATGAAGTAGTAGTCATCACCAATCTTGTGCAGACCAGCCAGTTTCCAGTCGATCTGGCCGTTGACATAGTAATAATAACCGTCTTCCTTCTCTACAATACCCTGAAGCATCTTACCGTCAGCACCAAATTCATAATCACCGCAAGGTAAATCGCAGAATGTAGCCCATGCATAGCAAGGACCTGTTACACACTTACCGACAGTATTAACAAAGTAGTAATCGTCGCCAATCTTATGGAGACCTGCCTTCTCCCAATCAATCTTACCATTGATATAGAAGTAATTGCCGTCTGCCTTCTCGACAATACCCTGAAGCATCTTGCCGTCAGCGCCGAATTCATACTCGCTGCAAGGTAAATCACAGAAAGTTGCCCATGCATAGTAAGAACCGGTTACGCACTTACCTGTTGTAGCAACAAAATAGTAGTCATCGCCAAATTTATGGAGACCTGCCTGCTGCCAGTCAATCTTGCCGTTGATGTAGTAATAGTAGCCGTCTTCTTTCTCTACAATACCCTGAAGCATCTTACCGTCTGCACCAAACTCGTAATTACCGCAAGGTAAATCACAGAAGGTTGCCCATGCATAGTAAGAACCGGTTACACACTTACCTGTTGTAGCAACAAAATAGTAGTCATCGCCAAATTTGTGGAGACCTGCCTGCTGCCAGTCAATCTTGCCATTGCTGTAGTAATAGTAGCCGTCTTCCTTCTCTACAATGCCCTGAAGCATCTTACCATCTGCGCCAAACTCGTAATTACCGCAAGGTAAATCACAGAATGTTGCCCATGCGTAGTAAGGACCGGTTACGCATTTACCTGCTGTGTTGATAAAGTAGTAGTCATCGCCAATCTTATGGAGACCTGCCTGCTCCCAGTTAACCTTACCGTCAACATAGTAGTAGAGTCCGTCAGACATCTGAGCAAGACCGTTTATCATCTTACCTTCAGCATCAAATGCATAAGTATCACAAGGCAAGTCACAATTTGTCTGCCATGCGTAGTAGCTGTCGTTACGGATTGCAGGACCGTTGTACGTGAAGAAGTAATAATCGCCGTCAATCTTATGGAGACCAACCAGATGGATTCCGTCTACAATGTAGTAGAGCTCGCCATCGATTGTGTAGAAGCCGTCATACTCCATCTCTTTGGCAATACCGTCTTCGCCGAAGTTATACCACTTACGGATATAGTTGAATTCTTTATCATCAACAATTGAATAGCCTGTTACAGGATGACCGTTACGGAAGTAGTACCATTCTCCGTCGATGTTCTGCCACTTGCTGAGGTAATAAGAAGGACCATAGTAGTATCTCCAGCCGGTAACTACGTTAACCCATTTACCGGACTTAAGCTTGCCGTTGCTTTCAAACTCGTAGGTAACACCGCCAAGCTTCTGTGTTCCGCTGACAGATTCAAGAGTGGTCTTATCAAAGTAGTACCAGTCACCGTCAACAGACTGCCAGCCGCCTTCAAGAACACCGCTCTTAGAGTAATAATAAGCACCTGCAGAAGAACTGTAGAATACACCTGTGTACTTAACCTGACCTTCATTGATACCCTTATCATCGAAGTAGTAGTAATAGCCACCTACTTTCTTAACGCCGCCGGCCATTCTTACACCTTCAATGTAGTATGCAAATCCGCCGTCTTCTGCATACCAACCATTCTTAAGCGAATTAACAAGAGTATAGGTATCTTCAAACTCTTTATAAATATTGCTGAAATATGCACCTGACTCAGAAGGAATGTCGGGATTTACAAAAGGCATCAAACCGAAGATTTCCTGATTTTCAGGCTTCTGTGCAAAGGAATAAAGAGCATTTGCGCGGAGATAAATCTTATAACTGATTTCACCTGCGTGAGTAACGGTCATGCGTTTATTGGAATCCCAGCTGTCATCCTTGGGAGTAAGCTTGATACCGCTTACAATACAAATGGGATTTGCTGTTGCGGGGTCAATAGCTGCTGTCTGGTCGATCCATTTGAGTTTCAATCTAAGAGTATTGGTTTCCTCATCAAACTCTGTACCAACCAACTCGAAATACTCGTTAAGAATCTTCAGTTCACTGTAGTCTACATCCACATTAGGATCAAAACGAAGTTCGGGTGTTACTTCTGTCAGTGTACTTACACGCTCAGCAAGCTGAAGGAGGAAGTTCCATGCAGAAGCATCAACCATATCTGCACCGGGCAGCATATATACAAGGTCTGCTAACTGTGCAGGAATCGGAATCTGCGACATATCCATTGCAAACACATAGGATGTCACCATTTCCTCATCAGTATCTATGGCTGTGTAGGAAATGCCGTCACCTGTTGTTGAATTGGAAATTACACGATCCCATGCAAGTAAACGGTCACCGCCTGTTGCCTTACTGAAATCGAAGGAGTTCTCACCCTGCTTATACAGGTTAATAGTGAGCAATGCAGTAATAGAAGTGTCAGCATTAAGCGTTGCAGTTACCTTTGCAACCTTTACATCTGAAACTTCATTAGCAGTAAATTCAAATCCGTTGATTGAACCTGCCTCAATCTTATCGATTGCGAAATCGACATCATTTGCACTTATGGCAACCTGTTTGCCCTCATACAAAGCGGCTACAGGTAACTGGATTGTAGAACCATAAACTGCATCAACAGTACCCTTGGTGAAATAAATACTTTCGGGAACTACGATGTTCATAGTCTTAGTTCCGATAATGGAACCGTCAAGCATAAGGTATACATCTACGGTACCGTTTCTGAGACCGGTGAATACACCATCTTCAGAAATTGTTGCCCATCTGTCATCAGAAACTGCCCAGGTATAACCCTCAGGAAGATCTGTGATGTTACCTGTTGCACTGATACCAACAGGAGTAAATGCTACGGGAGTACCGATAGTAGCATAGCTGTAGTCAGAAATAAGATTTGCGTGATCAAATGCTGTAGAGCTGGGAGCTGTGGAAACCATAAGGAGCGAAGTACTTACTGAACGTGCAGCACCGTCAGAAGGTCTGTTCATAACTGTAAGTTCTTCTTCACCCTGCTGCTTTGCAACAAATGTAGAAGATCCGCCGCCGTCAAGGTTTACTGCTTCCACACAGCCTGCCTCAAACATAATCTGTGCAATTTCCTGCATACTACCGCCGCAGGAATAGGGCTCCTGACGACCGTCAAGCACCATAATAACTACCTTGCCGGTCTTTGTGATACCGACTGCAGTTCTGGGTGCACGGTCTTTTGTATAGCTGTCACTGGGAGCTACTGTAATAACGCCGTCATCAATAAGCATAGTACCGAATCCGCCGACAGCGTCAGTAAGCTGACCTCTGTAAATGTTGTTATAGTCATCCTTTGTACCGATAACAGCATTACCGTCCTTGGTAATACCAAAGAAGCCACCCTTATCAATTCCGTGCCATTCTTTGCCGTTCATGATAAGCAAGCCGCCGGGCTCACCGGTAGACATATTATATCCATCAGCGTTTGTACTGATAATTACGTTATAGTTGGGGATATAATCAGGACTGTCGGGATTGCCGTATTTTTCCTGTGCGGCATTAGCCTGGTCCTTAACACGCTGCATAGCCCAACCGTCTTCGGGAGCAGCATTGCTATAGTTAGCATATACATTAACATCGTCTCTGGTAATATCAGCGGTTGCAACATAGTAAACCATCTGCTTACCATCTGCAGATGTTGCCTGGTAATACTCCTGAGTAATGCCGGGTGCAAGCACTGACATACTGGAGTTGAATACATCATAGTAGGGATTCTCAATCTCTTCAACATAGTCGCCTGCTAACTTACAGATATAATCTGCAAATGCATAGCAGACAGCTTTTCTAAGATCGAATAAATTGTCAGAATTAAATTCTCTGGTTCCTTCAAGAGTAGCAATCAGCTTGTTACCTGCATATTCAGTATATACAGCATTACGAACCTGAGCACGAGTGCCTGTAGTTTCCAAACGATTGCTGAGGAAGAATGCTGCACGTTTCTCATTTGTGAGTTCTTCAGTGAAATAATTCATAAATATCTCAGCCAAAGTACCTGCAGTATAATCCTCTTCTACTTCATTTAATGCATATATAATGTAATATGCATCAAGGTCACCGTCGATATCTTCCTGGCTCATACTGGGAGCACCTAAAATATCTATCTTCTTACCAAGGATATTGTCAGAAACAGTTTTAATCATTGCATCAAGATCGCCGGTAACGCCAACCATATCTGACAACTCAAGAAGGTCAACCAGGTCACCTGCCCAACCTGAAACGTCAGCGTGGTTCTGGCTTCCCTTGTTGTGATATGTAATATCCATTGCACCGAACACGTGTCCGATATCTGCCTTATCTCCATTAGGAAGACTAAAGTTATAGATGTTCTTAAGGCCGGTTACCTTAACATAATTGCCATCAGTAACCTCTGCGTTTGCTGCATCCTCAAGACGTTTTACGTACTTGGCAAAATCAGCATCCTCATAGCCTGCCATAATACCCCATGAACCGGAGTTATAGCGGTCAACACCTGTACGGATATACTTGATAACAAGAGCAATGGGATTTTTACCGGGATTTTCCTTTACATACTGTCCGGCAATTTCTTCAAGCAATGTCAAGTTGAAAATCAACTCATCATAGCTCTTGATATCAGCCTCGCCCAGTGCAGGAATTACAACGATCTCGCCGTCAGTCTCACCGCAGATTTCACAAGCTCTGTAAGCTTCGTAACCGTTTTCTGTACGACCGGGAGCCTTTGCAGGAACATCTGTCCATGTATGACCCTTAGCTTCAACTATTACTGTACCGCATACAGTACATACCTGATCTGTTGTACAGGTAGCCTCAGCACCGGGAGTATGAGGCTTAACAGGAAGAACTGTCTGAGCCACTAATACTTCACCGCAAGCAGAGCAGTGTTTACCTTCTGTCAGACCTGTTTCTGTACATGTAGGTGTCTTTGCTTCGTCAATAACCTCTGCGTGAGGAATAACAGGAACTACTTCCTGTTTAACTATAACTTCGCCGCAAACAGAACAGTGTTTACCTTCTGTCAAACCTGTTTCGGTACAGGTTGCCGGCACGCTCTTATCTATAACCTCTGTATGACCATTAGCAGGTACTTTATCATCTATATAGGTATCGCCGCAACGGCCACAGGTATATGTAGTATAACCGCCATTTTTACAATCGGGTTCAGTTACAACTCCGCTGTACTCATGACCGAGAGCAGCCTCAAGTTCAGTACCGCATACAGTACAAGTCTGTGCTGCAGTACAGTCTGCATCTTTGCCGCCCTTATGACCTGCAGCAGGAATAACAGTTTGAGCAACCAATACTTCGCCGCAATCAGAACAGTGCTTGCCTTCTGTCAGACCTGTTTCAGTACAAGAAGGAGCAACGTACTTGTCGATAACTTCTGTGTGACCCTTTGCAGGTACTTCATCATCTACATAGCTGTCATTGCAACGAGTACATGTATATGTTGTATAACCAACATCGTTACATGTAGGATCAGTTACAACACCCTTATAATCATGATCAAGTGCAGGTACAAGCACAGCATCACATACGGTACAAATCTGTGCAGTAGTACAGGTAGCAGCTGCACCGGGAGTATGACCTAATGCAGGAATAACTTCCTGTTTAACAGTTGCTTCGCCGCAAACTGAGCAATGCTTACCTTCTGTCAAACCTGTTTCTGTACAAGTAGGAGCTTTAGTAACATCAACAACTTCGGTGTGACCTGTTGCCTTTATTGTTTCGGTATAATAATCACCGCAAGGACAGGTAAATGTCTTAAGACCATCGTTAACACAATCGGCCGCAGTTGTTATTTCTTCTTTATAAACGTGTGCACAGGCTGTCTTTTCCCAGGAGCCGTCAGAATACTCATAGGTTCCTCCAAGACCGTTATCATTTTCAATTAACGAAACGGGCTTAATGGGAATCTCTACATATGTAAGAGTTTTTCCGTCAGAACCACCCTGATTTACCTGGTGGGTAACTGTCTGACTGCCGGGATTAAGCTTAACAACTGCACCCTCATCTGCAGTAATGTTAGCACCGGATTCTGTTACATATACAAAACTCTCAGATGCATCAATTGTACCTGCAACATGTACATGTGCATCATCATCAGCTGTATGCCAAGCTACGTTGGCAGGCTTACCGGGAGCGTATTTTACAGGATTTACATAAGCATTAACACCTGCAAAATAATTAAGCTTCCACTCGGTAGCGTCATAAACATAAATATTGTAGCCTTTAGCTAAAATACATTCTGCTCCCTGATTAACAATAATTTCTGAACCTGGAAGCATTGCAATATCCTGTGTAATAGTAACCTTACTGCCGTCATTGATAATAACGGAAAGGTTGCTTGTTACGGGAAGTTCATACTTCTGGGAGTTGATTGTACTAGTACCCAGGAGACCTAACTTCATAGAGATAGACAGGCTCTGCATTCCTAACTCACCATTGATTTCAATGATAAGGCGGTCTTTTGTCTCATCATAATCTTTGGTAATTGAACCTGAAAGAATCTTGAACATACCGTTGGGTCCGATGAAAGGAACAGCGGAACCCTGAATACCAACCATTGTAATGTTTACAGACATATAACCGTATTCAACGGCACCTGCTTCTAATGTCATAGGTACTTCAACATTCTGCACGTAGTACTGGTTCAAGGGGAATACGCCCTGTTTGTTATCAACCATATCACTTGTATTGGTACCGCCGCGCCAGTTGGTAACCTGGAAGTCCTCATATACAGTACCGCCGTTCTTAACGGTTACTGCACCGGAACCGGTAATGAAACCCCATGCATAAAGGTTAGCACCGTTATTTACTGTAATAGAACTGTCACTTTCCATCTTGATAAAGCTGGTGGGACCATAAGGACAAGACAAACCGCCTGCAGCTGTCTGTATAGCAGACAAGCTGATAGCACCATTAATTATAATATTGGCACCGCTTGCCATGGTAAGTGTACGATACACAGTAGGAGCAACATAAGTTGTTGCTGAGGTTGTACCGGGTACATTTGTGTAAAGTGTATTGGCAGCATCATAAGGAATGAGCAATGTTACACCCTGAGGAATTGTATAATCGCCTGCAGGAAGTGTTGCATTATTTGCAAGTACAACAGTCTTATTAGCAACATTACTTACTGCTGCCATTGCCTCATTCAGACCCTCGTAAAGATAATCAGTATTTACAAGGAAACAAGGAGCAGTTGTAACAAAAATAGCCTTTACAGTCATATCATCAGCAGGCTGAAGTGTAAAGCTCTTATCCTTAGAAATAATCTTATTATCTGCTGTATTTATCCAACCAAGGAAGTTTACACCGCTCTTAGGTGTAGCAACTACAGCCGCACCATCTTTAGAGATTTTAACCACACCGCCGTTATCAACAGCATTTCCGCCTACTGTTACACTACCAAGAGTATTGTCATACTTGAAAGTAACGTCTGACTCAGCTTTAGATGCAACAACAGCAAAATCGCTCATCACAAGCTTATTGACAGTACTGTTTTTAGCAGTTGTAATTGTAGCTGTGAAACTTTCGCCTGCATCCATTGTTTTGCTGAAGCTGCCGGATGCACCTGTATAAGTAGTGCCGTCGATCTTCAGCTGGTTAACAGATGTAGCTGTCCAATTAAAAGAAACTGTAGCAGTAACGCCGGACTCATTATAAACTGTAATGGTTGCTGTCTTTGCAGATGCACCAAAACCAAAAATACCGGCTGAACCCTTTGCGGTTACAGTAACGCTTCCGCCGGACATACTGTTATCAGTAGCACCGCTGACACCAACAGTAACACCTTCAACAGGTGTGTGTGTACCGGAAGCTGCAAAGAAGTTTACTTCGCCATTGAATATTTCAGATAAAACCTCATAGAAATATCCAAAAGTTTCTGTGCTTTCGTAAAGCCTCATAAAGTAGGTTTCAGCATCAGTCATAGCCTCCACCTTTTCACGAAGTGCTTCACACTCATCCCATGCACTCATTAAAGAGTCGTCATCAAGATTCCAGACCATATCCTCGACTTCTTCTCGGGACAATACTCTTGCCCCTAAGTAATTGTCAAGAATCTCGTCCATCTGAGACTTTACTTCTTTAAGAAGCACGGTTTCTTCAAACGAGTTGATGTCCATATGCTCGTGATTATGTTGTTCTGCATCATCAGCACCACTTTCAAGTGCGAACACCTGAGCAGGTACAAGTGACAAAGCCAACAACAAAACCAAAAGCAATGAAATCAATCTCTTGCTTATTGATTTGACCATAATAATCCTCCTTCTAAATTATTTTATGATCTTTATTTACAATAACCACTTCTAAAAAGTGGGATAATGTACCGATTTTCTGCTTACCGGATAAACCTATAAATATAATTTCATATCCCTGTTAATTACTATTTTGGGTGTCGTTTTCAAATACCGTTAAAGGTTCAGCATCAACAAAAGGAAGTGCTAGTACAAAGTACACCATATATCCTGCCTCTGCACGTAAAGAAGAGTTATACACAACCAGAACAATAGAAAGTACTGCCATAATAAGTGCAACAGAACCGTACAGGTCGTTGCACAAACCATTTTTCATACGCTTTCTTATCATAAAAAAGCAAAGTACAAAGAAAGCGATGTAAAACAGAAGTCCGATATAGCCTACCTCTAAAAACAGAAACGCTGCAGAAAAGAAAGTGTATCTGAGATGTCCATAGGCTTGATAAAATGGAGTATTACATATTTTAAAGGAAGAAGTGTCACAATTGCCCAAGCCAAAACCGAAAAGACGGTCACTGAATTTTGGCACGAGCATTTCTGAAAGAGTAGGAATTGCACTGAGGCGGTTAACAGTTTCATCTGTGCTGTAATGCTTCTGAGTAGCCAATTCCCAGATATTCTTAAGAGAAAAGAAACCTTCAAAATTCTCAAACAACGTTACAAGAAGTGTACTCGTTAAAAAGATTACAAATGCACATACAAGAAAAATCAAAAGTTTTCGCCAGGAAAAAGCTGTAAGAAATGCCGCCATAATCATAATAATGATGAAAAAGAAGAAAAAGAATTTAAGTTCTGCCAAAGCTGAAAATATTAGTGTAACCACACACTTTAAACCGCAAAGCCAGAAGCTTTCCTGCCTGTTCATATACTTAATTATGGAATGACTCAATACAATAGTGAAAAAGATAATGGATGAAGCATTGGCTCCGCTTTCAATACCAAAGATTCCGCCCAGATAATCCTGCTGATAATGGAACACAAAATACTGAATCAACGTAACAGGCACATTAACCCAGAAAAGAATATCCATAAACTTGAAACTCTTTTCTACATCGCTTTCACGAAAGAAAATTGCAACAGCAAAGAAAAAAATATAAAATCTGAAATTATTTCTTAGTCCCCATAGGAAATAAATTATTGACTGAAAGTTAAGAAAATATAAAATCAAACAATAAACAAAAAACGAAACGACCAGCAAAATCAAGGGATAAATCTTTTTTCTGAGTTCTAAGTTTCTTCTGAAAACCATAAAACCGAAAAGTCCAATCCAAGCCAAATCAGCTGTATACTTGACAAACGAAGGCATCGAAAGGAAATGAAAAATAAATCCCCAAAAAAGCGGCAAAGCCACTATTAAAAAAATCAACCAACAGGGTGCCGGCCTCTTTTCAATTTTCAAAATTCCCTTTCTCTCCATTGATTCTCTACTCCTGTAGTTTTCAGGCATCACATTTATTTTTTAGATACACAAGTAAAAAACAAAGCAAAACCAATTTATTTTTTGTTGCTTTATATAGCAGTTTCTTTTGCCAACCGGCTCCGGAATACTCTGTTTCACTTACCAGATTTTGCAAAAAGTTATCTTTAACTATTTTTCTCAGTTCACTGCATCGTTGCTTAAAACTAAGCTCTGATGCTACGATAATTTTCATAGTACCGATAATCAGACCAAAGGTAACACCTTTGATTGACTGATCCAAAACATCACAAAGTCCCATTCGCTTACTGAGAGAATTCATTACATCATAAAAAACTTTGATTCTTTCAAAACGATCAGGCCTATAAGAACGAGATAGCGAGGCATTGTTTACTGTATAATGATAAAAAGCTTTATCTAATATATATACACTGCCAAGATAACCGTAAAGTTCTGTTAAAGAATAGAAATCCTCGGAAATGATTTCTCTTTCAGAAGCAAACCGCCAACCTGACTTTTTAATAATATTCATAGAATACAGCTTATTCCATGCACTCATAACTATATTCCAGTCTTCACCTGTCTCAAGGTTGCTGTAAAGGGAATAAGGAAGTAATACCTCTTTTACCTCATCTGCTGTAAAGAGATTCTTTTTCGGACAAGGAATATGTGTACCCAACAACTTCATATCAGGAGTTACATCATCGTGACCAAAAACCACAAGCTCTGCGTTATGCTCAAGAGCTATAT
This sequence comes from Clostridia bacterium, assembly GCA_017521925.1. Classification (GTDB taxonomy): domain Bacteria; phylum Bacillota; class Clostridia; order Oscillospirales; family Acutalibacteraceae; genus Ruminococcoides. The sequence continues at coordinate 6,968 of JAFXBG010000021.1, read as the reverse complement.
TAACACAAGTTTCAATAGTGTCAGGCTCTATGGAATCATCGCTGTCAAAAAAACAAATATAGTCACCTGTTGCATTATCAATACCGGTATTGCGAGCCAAGCCAAGACCTTGGTTTTTCTTATGAATAACTTTTACTCTGATGTCTTTAGCTGCCCATTCATCACAAATCTGCGGACAATTATCGGGTGAGCCGTCGTCCACCAATATAATCTCAAGATTTTTATATGTTTGATTAGCAATACTGCTTATACATCTATTTAGGTATTTTTCTACGTTATATACAGGAACAACAACAGACACTAATTCATTCATTATATTACCTCAATATGTAAAATCCTTAGAAGCCAAACACATAAGATTCTTATTATTAAACCTTTTTATAACAAGCTTTTAAAAACTCCTCATAGCTTGAAAACATCGGCTTATGAGAAAGCATATACTCGGCACACTCATCGTAATTCATAGAAGTTTCCATTTGCTTTTTATATCGATTTATACTATCAGCCTCTTCTTTAGTAGAAAACAGCATAAAATATTCATTGAAAACCTCTTTATCCGGTTCAACACCGAATGTATTCTTATATCGGACAGCAATATCTTTTGCTTCTTCAAACTGTGCGCTTTTTCTTTTGCTGTAATAATCTTCTATACTCATAATCCTTTTGGCAGGAACACCTGCATAAACACTGTTGGATTCGCAGTTCTTAGCAACCACACTACCTGCTCCGATAATTACGTTATCACCTATGGTAACACCTCTGGTAATAACAGCATTCATACCGATAAAAACATTATTACCGATTTCTACGGCACTTTGTGCACCAAGTATTTCACCCGGAATAATATTGTCAGAAGAATAACATTTTAAAACAGACCAGGAATAATCATGAGTAAGTATTTTTACACCTTCCGTTATTCTTACATTATCCCCTATTTTAAGAAGCCAAGGAGTAGTTTTATCTATTAAAGTTTTATTAGGTGCGTATATAATTACACCTTTACCAATCTGAGCACCTTTTTCTCTTAAAAAATGTTGCAATGATTCAGAAGAAGCATCTTCTTTATAAATAATCTTTCTTAAAAGTTTTTTAATTACCTGCATCAGCAAATTACCCTTTCATTTTTAAGAAGATTCTCATAATAGTTTTGTAAGTTTACAGCCGCTGCTCTGACATCATATGTTGAATACTCCGGTATTTCGTTACGATTTGCACTATCAGCCAGAGAAAACACATCATCTGCCCATACTGAAACAGGCTGATCAAGGCTTTGAAAGCGACAAGTTTTACTGAAGCACACTTCCTCAGGCACACCCTCTGAAAACAAACAAGGCAAACCTGCAAACTGAGCCTCTATACCAACCACGGGTATACCCTCAAAAAAAGAAGGTAAAACGAAAATATCCATTGCCTGATACAACTCGTTCACATCACCGCGGTTACCTAAAAAGATAACAGAGGAAGAAAGCCCGAGGAAATCAGCTTTTTCTTTTAATTCCTGCTCTTTTTCACCTGTACCAACCAAAAGCAAAACAGCTTCAGGACGCTTGTTTAAAAGTTCTGACAACAAGCTGAAAAGAAATTCGTGGTTTTTGGGATAACACATTCTGCCTACGTGGCCAATAATAAACTTATCTGAAAGTCCCAGTTCTTCTCTTTTTTTCTGCCTCATCTCAGCAGAAAAATGAAACTCTATGGGATCAACTGCATTGGGCACAACAGTAAAATCCTTGCCTCGGAATAAAAATTCGCCTGCCTCTTTGCCGCAGGAAAAGGCATGAGTTGTAACCCTGCCAAGCTGATGTCGGAAATACTGTTTTAAGGGATATTTTAAATCACGGTCGATACCTGTACTATGGCTATGTGCAATTCTTACAGGTACACCTGCCTTCTTCGCGGTAAGTAACGGCAGATAGCTCATAGAATCTATGTGGGAATGGAGAATTTTATATTCAGGATGCTCCTGAAAAAAGTCCTTCATATATCGAAAATACGCGGGATAATGATGAGGATATAATCTAGGGGCGTGATAAATTTTACCGCCCAGAGAAATTATTTCATCATCATAATCAGAGTGATCGGGACGATGGGTTAAAAAATCAAACTGTATACGAGTTCTGTCAATGTTACGATAATAATTCATTATCATAGTTTCTAGTCCTGCTCTATGCATATTATTAACGCAATGAAGAATCCGTATCATCTCACCCATCCTATCCTTAATCTGTTATCCCATATAATTTTAATGTATCTTTGGTAACGTCATCCCAGTTATACTTGCTGTAAATATAATCTGCTGCTTGTTCTTTAAATTCCTGAACCAACTGCGGAGAATCACAAAGTTGCTGAAGTGTGTCCGCCAAACTCTGTGCATTACCTTTTAGAAATGTAAGTCCGTGTTCACCAAGAACACTTGCACATTCAGGAATATCTGAAGTCAGGCAACAATTGCCGTAACTCATTGCTTCAAGCAAACTTAAAGGCATCCCCTCAAGGTCAGAGGGTAAAACATAAATATATGCATTACTGTAAAGCTCTTCAAGAATTTTACCTTGCACAAAACCAGTAAAAATAATTTTAGGGTCATCAGCAGCCAGTTTTTTCAGTTCTTCCAAATAATCACTGCTGTCAGATGTGCCGCCGGCTATAACAAGCTTTTTATCGGTGTTAAGCTCTTTATAAGCCTGTATAAGATATTTAACTCCCTTTTCCGGAACCAACCTTCCTAAAAAAAGGATATAATCATCTTTATGAATTTTGTAGTGTTCAGTTATTTCATCTGCTTCTTTACACTGAGCAGGAAGTACTCCGTTAGGAATAAACACTGTGTCACGGTTGTATGTTTCTTTAAAATACTGTTTTACATTATCACTGAGAACTATGATATCATCAGCAAAACGCACAGCACACTTTTCGCCGGTACGTATATACCAAGATGCAAACTTACCCCATTTGGCTCTCTGATGATCCAAACCGTGGATAGTAGCAATACATTTCTTTCCAAAAAGCTTTGGAAGCCACATCATAGCACAGGGGCCTTCTGCATGGAAATGAACAACATCATATCTTCCGAAAGCAACACAAAATGCCGCTGAAAATGATGAAGTCATTGCCGCAAGACCTTTTTTATCAAGTGTCCAGACATTCTTAAGTTTTACTCCGCAATATTCATTTGCGGTTTTTTCATCAAAAGCTACACCGCCGACGTGATGTCCGCGTCTGTTAAAGCAGGTAACGTCAAATCCAAGCTTTGACATTCTCTTTGCCAGCTCTTCAACAACAATTTCAACTCCGCCTTCTCGTGAGGGAATTCTCTTGTGCCCAAGCATAGCAATTCTAAGCTTCTTTTCTTTTACTTTCGGCACTATATGCCCTCCAATCCGAACACGGCACCTACAGTTTTAAAAATAATCTTTAAATCTGTCCTAAAGCTTCTTTCAGATATGTATTTCAAATCGAATAATAACCATTCATCAAAAGTCAGGTTATTTCTTTTAGGCTGTATCTGCCAATAACAGGTAAGCCCAGGTGTTACAGATAATCTTTGATACTGATGTTCAGTGTATAATTCTACTTCGCGAGGTAACGGAGGACGAGGTCCTACCAAACTCATATCGCCTTTAAGAATATTCCAGAGTTGAGGTAATTCATCTATACTGGTCTTTCGGATAATGCGGCCAAACCGCGTAATTCTGGGGTCGTCCTTAATTTTAAAAGCAGGACCATCCATCTCGTTTTTTTCAAGTAACTGATCCAGCATTTGCTCTGCGTCAGGAATCATAGAACGAAATTTATAGAACTTGAATCTGCGTCCATTCTTACCCACACGCTCCTGAACGTAGATTGGAGGAGCACCAGGACTATCAATAACTACAATTAACATTACAATCAAAAGAGGAATAGCTAAAACAATCAAACCGAGTAAAGAACACAGAATATCAAAAAATCTCTTGAAAAAATCATATACAGGTTTATTGTTCAGGTCGACTGTAGTTCTATGTTCTTCTACAGCATTACCTGCATCAATTCGGGGTGCATTTAGCAATATTTTATCTTTAATTTCCATTTAAATGCAGTCGCCCCCTTTAAACTATTTTCAAAAAACCCTTAATTGTTCGTTATCAACAAACAATTATTCCATTTTCCATTTTATTATAGCACGGCTAGACAAATATTGCAACATACATTTAGAAAATAAATAAACCGAGTTTATAAAAAACTCGGTTATCTTTAGCACACAATAAAATGTGTTTATATTGGCACCCCCTGCGAGAATCGAACTCACATCTAAATCTTAGGAGATATCGAGGAAAATCTCTTTCGCATCCCTTGTAATACCTAAAAATCCCCTGCTATCAGGGGATTTTTAGGTTAAAGTATTATCTTGTGTTACGGCGTTACCGCTGATTTTATGCCGCTTTACATTGTCCCATTAGCAAGCAATTAGCAAATAAAGTGAATTTGGGGTAGAGATAATAGTCGTATGAAATGTTACGGCGTTATCACCAATACCTTTTTATAACTTCTCTGCTTCTTTTTCGAGTGCACGGTAATCAACTTTGCCCCTGTCAGTTCTGGGTAGATCATTACGATATACAATCTCCTCCGGAACCATATACTCAGGCAGTTTCTCGTGGCAAATAGTGAGAATCTCATTTGTTACATTCTTGTCTGCCGTATAACCTTCTGCCAAGACCACATATACCTTCGCATAGTTGATACGGACATCGTCTGCAACACCGATTGCACAGCAAAGTTCAACTGCCGGATGTTCCATAACCGCCTTTTCAATTCTGTCAGGGAACATCTTGGTTACGATACCGTCGTTGCCCTTGGTCATAATAATCCGCTTGATTCTACCGCTGACGAAGAGAACACCATCCTCATTCAAATACCCAAGATCACCGGTATGGAGCCAACGCTCCCCATCATCGTGAATTTTAATAATGTCATCCGTTGCGGATTTGTTTTTGTAATATCCAATCATCATCTGAGGACCTGCGAAGCAAATTTCACCCTCTTGATTACAGGGGAGTTCTTTTCCAGTATCGGGATCGACGATCTTGCAGTTTACCTTTACCAGGGGAATACCAACACTGCCAAGCAAATTGCAGTCCTGATAAGCGGCGGTTGCGGCACTCACCATTTCAGTGGAGCCGAGGCCCTTAGCAAGTTTATACTTTGCTCCTCGGGAGAGAAGTAGCTCGTTGACACTCTCTTCAATCTTTTCATTCATTCCTTCTCCGCCGTAGAAAAGGTGGCACAGGCAAGAACAGTCGGTTGTTTTCATGCGATCATTGGTAAGCAATGCTTCCCAATAAGCAGGAATGGAGTTGATATGATTCGGATGATATTTGTTGACATACTCATCAAACTTATCCGGCTCATATTTCGGAATCATAACAACCTTAAAGCCAAATGCCAACGGTTCTAACATACAGTTCACCAAACTGTAATTCACAAATGGAGGGAGTACCGGCATCATAATTTCTTGGCGTTCGTGAGGAAGATTGCAGCCAATTTCCCAGATTAGAGTGTTTGTGCTTACATCGGAGAGAACAACACCTTTCGGTTCTCCTGTTGTGCCTCCAGTATGAGAAATGATAGCGGGTGTATTGGGTTCCTTCTTGTACGTGGGGATAGTTGCACTTTTGCCTTGCTTTAGAAACTCATTCCAGCAAATAAGCGCGGAATTCTCAAAGGACGATTTTTCTTTTGTTTTGAGTTTATATAGTTGCTTAATACCAAACGGCAATGATTCAGCTGCAGAAATAACAACACCGGTTTTAACATAGGTCTTATCCAAAGCGTTTTTGACAATTTCGTATGTACCATAGAACATAAAGAAATGTGTTGCTTTTACTTCGTTAAGATAATTGACAATTTCGTTTTCACCGGCAAGCGGGTGGATCATGTTAGCAACTGCACCAAGTTTGTTAATTGCATATACAAGATATAATGCTTCGGGAATTGTCGGCAGAGCAACTGTAACAATATCATTCGCTTTGACGCCTACAGAAGTAAGTGCTTTTGCAGTACGATCAATCTTCTCGAACAGTTCGCCGTATGTAATGTTTTTTCCAAAGTAAATCAGTGCAGTATCTTTCGGAAAATCCTTGTTGTTTTCCATAAGGTATTCATATATCGTACCGCACGGTAATTCAGCGTTTATTACCTCGTCGGGATAGTATTTCAACCAAGGTTTATCAATAGACGGATAACCCGTCAGTTTCTTTTCTGTTGGCATAGTTTTATCTCCCCTTTATTTTAGATTTTCCAAACGCTCATCTATTCTTTTTTGAATAGTTGACTCATCAAGATCCCGTTGCAATTCATCGAGAATGATTTCAATCATCGACCATTCTCGTTCAGTTTTAATAGGTAGTAGTTTGGTCTCATCTACATCGGGAGTATAAATTGAAGCATAAACTCGAGTATTACCATCTTCATCCGTTGTATTATCTGTATAAACAATATAGTTGTTGCCGTTTTCCTCCGACTCAAATGTAAACAGGACTTCACATTTGGTTATCTTCCCATCGTCTGCTACTACAGTAAATGTCATACTCTCGTTTTCTTTATTCTCAAGAGATTCTCTCGACACTTGCTTTTCTTTTTCCAAAGCAAGCAGAAATGCCATAGGATCAATTATCGTCGTAGGATTGTTTTGATATACTGTGTTTCCTTTGCCGGAAATAATAGTTGAGCCTTTTTCTGCCCTAATTTGAGATACCGCACGAAGAGCAATTACTGCAACTATCAATCCAATGATAGAACAAGCCCCTGCCACTATATTAAAAATATCCATATGTAACCCCCTAATAATAAAAAAGTGCGGCTACCGAAGTAACCGCACAAAAAACGCAAACTCCGATAGTCGCCAAACTAAGTCAATATAAGAGCATTTCTGCAATTATGCTGATGGAATTTGCATTTTTATCAAATTCTTAGCAAAATTGCAAAAGGGT
>JAFXBG010000020.1 GCA_017521925.1 Clostridia bacterium | reverse complement strand
ACTTGCGTGTTCTTCTTTCAAATGTCTTATCAAGACATCCGGATTTGTAGTGTTTTTCTCACTGTAATTAGTTGAGTACTAATTTACTCAAATTCATTACGGGTTCTCTTTTCTTTGTTGTTTAATTTTCAAGGTCCTTGTTTCGTACAGGTTGCACAATTTAGAAGTTAATTCTTTAGTGAACTTGCTTCGTTTTTTGTGGTGTCCCGTGCGGAACGTGTATTATAATACCACGTACCCCCACAAATGTCAACCCCTTTTTTCAATTTTTTTAAAAAATTTTTTAAGTTTTTTTAGTGTCACAAATAGTTGGGTTTTGTCACATTTTTCTTCACAAGATATTGGGTCGTACGTGGTAGAAAATATCAATGATTGATACCTTTCACTGTTGAACTTAAGAAATATAAAAGCCCTCCTTCAAGGAGAGCTTTATACTATATAATATTAGATTATTATTTGCCCTGTGGATAGAAGTTATTAAAAGCTTCAATAATATCCGCTTTACGCTCCTCACCGTTCTTTACATCATGAACAACAATAGCGAAGTTGTTGTTTACAGTAATTTCAAAGGACCCGTTTTCAATTTCGTCTGAAATTGTAAATGTACCGCTCTGAGCTTCTTTATACATATCAGAAGTTGTGTCTGCATAGTAGTAAGCCTCTACCACCCATTTGTCACGGCCGTAATTATAGCTTGACTTGTAACCGCTTTCGGCACCAATCATTTCTGCCTGCATTTTAATGGTAGCCTTGCCGGCTTCATCTTTGGATGCGTCATAGTCGAAAACCATATAACCTAAATCGTTAAGATATTTGCATAAACCCTCTATACTGTAATCATAATCTGTATATACAACCTTTGAAGGGTCTGTGGGGTCGGTAGCAGTAATGGGCTTTGCAGCTGTACCCATACAAGCACTGAGAGAAAGCACTGCAGCTATGGCCAGAACAAAAGCTAAAATCTTTTTCATAGTATCCTCCGTATAAACATAGTTACTTATTTAATTTCATTTTCATATAATAACATATTTAAAAAATTAAATCAATAGTGTATAATCTTTAATATACGAGGTGATTTTTATGCAAAAACTCAGCAGCATTATAAGAGCAGCCGTAGACAGATATAATATGATAGAAGAAGGCGATAAAATAGCCGTTGGTGTTTCAGGAGGAAAAGACAGCCTGGCACTTCTTACCGGGCTTGCTCACCTTAAGAGATATTACCCCAAAAAATTTGAGCTTGTGGCAATAAGCGTTGACCCTTGCTTTAATAATACAGAGACCGACTTTTCTTCCATAGAAAACCTTTGCCGTGAGATTAATGTTGAATACATAATCCGCCGAACAGAGCTTGCAAGCGTTGTATTTGAAAAAATGAAAAGCCAGAGCCCCTGCTCACTCTGTGCCAAAATGCGTAGGGGAATTCTCCATGATATGGCGAAAGCCGCAGGATGCAACAAGCTTGCACTGGGACATCACTCCGATGATGCTGCAGAAACCTTTATTATGAACCTTTTCTGCGGAGGCTCAATCGGATGCTTCCGCCCTGTTACTTATCTTTCCAATAAAGATTTGTGGATGATACGGCCTATGATTCTGGCTGACGAAAGCAAAATCACTGCACTTGTAGAAAACAATAACCTGCCTGTGGTAAAAAGCACCTGCCCTATGGACAAGAACACCGAAAGAGAAAAGAGCAAGGAGCTTATTAAAAACCTCAGTAAAGATTATCCTGACCTGAAAGCAAAAATTCTGGGTGCTATGGAGAGAGGCAACGTCAGCGGTTGGGGTTGTGAAAACACTTAAACGAAAAGCGGAGGCATCAAAACCTCCGCTTTTCTTTATATAGATGTTAGAGATGTGTGGGAAATCAACCTAAAATATAAACCGTAACATTACGTCTGCCCCAGTTTACACATTCATCATAGGTGGGATAGAAAACATCCACCAATGCTTCGCCGCTCATTAATGCTCCGCCTGTATCAACGGCTGTTGCATAGCCGTAAACCATAGAGCCGTCGGAAGAAACAATATAAAGCTTTGTACCGTAGGGAATAATATCAGGGTTAACTGCAACACCGCCTACGTGAACAGGAACGCCTGTAGCTGTGTGAGAACCCTCTGCAGCATAATAAGCAGTTGCTGAACCTGTCAATACATTTGTATAAGAAACTTTGTCGCCGTTATGGTCTGTAAATGTACCTGAACCGTTTGAAGGCGGTTCGTAGCTGTTGTCCTCATCATAATCATAGTCGTAGTCATAATCATAATCATAATCAGGTTCGTCGTACTCAGGCTCTACGTAAGTTCCTACGTACTCCAGCTGATCAACAGGCTCTTTAACGGTTTTTTCCTTAATAAGCTCTTCGCTTACAAGCTCACCGTCTACAAACTTGCATTTATATGTTACCTCTTTTTCGCCTTCTTCACCGTAGCGCTCAATAGAAGTTACGCCAAGGTACATATCGTCAGTTTCTTCAGTAACAAAGTCATAGTCGATATACTCGGTTCTGACTTCCTCTTTATACTCAACTCTCTGAATTGTAATATCGATATTATCGTAAATTTCTTCGTTCTTATCACAGTTCAGTATATCATGCTTTGAAAGGGTAACGCCGGCTTCAGTAAGGAACTCGCCAACGGTTTTTGCTTTTGTTGCAATTTCTCTTGTTTCGCCGTCTGCAGTTAAAATTACATAGCTGTCGGCAACAATCTCGATAACCGTACCCTCAGACACTTTACTGTCAAGTGCAGGGGTTACTGTTTCTGCACCTGAAAGAGTAATACCTGCAGCCTCAATAGCATCTGCTACTGTACCGCCTGCAACCTTTACGGGGAAGCTCTTACCGCGGAATATAACCTCTGCGTCAAATGCTCTTACAATAGTAAGAGACACAACTCCGTCAGTGTCAACGCGGATAACCTCATCTTCTTCAGAAAGGGTTATGCCTGCCTGAGCCAATATATCATCAGTGAAAAGTGCCGAGGTATCTGAACTTTTGCCGTCTGTAGCTGCTGACAAGGTTACACCTGTAAGCACAATGCAGGAAACCAGCACACAAAGTATCAAAGCTACTGCAAAAAAGGTCTTTGAACTGTTGCGTTTTTCTTTCATTTTACCCGACTCCTTTCTCTTATAATTTCATCAGAATATACTTACAAATTTATATCATCGAAATTATACCCGACATTTTCATAAGAGTCAAACAAAATGAGAGTATGTGTTTTGTGTAGTTTGCACAAATGTTTTTGCGACAATTTGGCGTCATATGTCGCACCGCCCCAATATGTTGGGTTTTACGATTTTATTTTCATACAAAAACTGTGTATTTTTATTAAAAATCAAAGGTTACAAAAACGTAACAAAAAATGACAATCAACAGGGGGTCTGTTGCCATTTTTTGCACAATATCAAAAATTATCTTTTCGCTTAAACACTACGCTTGCAGGCAAAAAATAACGCCCCCGCAACCTTTAGCAGGGGCGTATTCTGTATTGAATTAACCGCGTACAGAGGTGATTTCTTTACCTTCTGAAAGGGCTTTCGCATTATCCATAACACCGTCTATATCAGCCTTATAAATGTAGCAGTCAATCTCACCATCATACTGAGGAAGCACCTTCTGAGAGTCTGTTGCAAAGTATGTAACTGTGTCAGGCTCTCTGCCTGTGTTGTACTCGTAGGTAACAGTCACAATCTCATTTCCGTTTTTATCAGACTCATCAGCCGCACCTCTTGAGGGAATCATTGCCAGGTCCTCAAACAATGTGCGGAAATATCCTTCCTCAATTTCCTTATCACCGTATTTTACAGAAACCTCAGAAACTGATGTATCGTTGCCGTTTTCATCAACGCTTTCAGTAACAACGGTTTCAACGGTAAAGCTGTAGCTTTCGTCACCGTTGGAAACTGTCATACCCTTGATTGCAGAGTATGAAGGTGCAAATGCGTACTCGCTTCTTAGTGACTCCATAGTTACGTCAGACCAACGGAGTTTTTCAGAAGCAAAAATATAAACAAGCTTGCCGTCTTCATCCATAAGGTAAACCTTACCTTCATAATCAGGCTCAGAGCAAAGCATAGAAACATAAAGTTCGCAGTCGTTGCCCTCAGCATCTGTATACTCATACTGAGCCTTTACAGTTGCATAGGGCTTGTCAAGTCCTAATTCCTTAAGTGTGTCAGCATCAGGATTTGCAAAAGCCACACCCTCGCCTGAAATGGACTTGATAGAACCCACAATCTCAGAGCCTATGGTGGAGTTTACGATTTTATCGTTATGGGATGTCATAACATAATAACCGTTTAAGGAGCCGTCAGGTGCGTGCTCAATGGTTACCTCTTCAGCAAGGTGTGTACCGTCAAGGGTAATATAGGTAAAATCTTCATCAGAAACAGTGCTGTATTCACTGCGGATAAGAGCATTGAACATATCGTTAAGGTCAAGGGTAAGAGCCTCTATATCTGTCTTATTGACAGTAAACACAGAGTCGCAACCCTCAAGCATTACGTGAGTATAAGCTCCACCCGGAGCATCGTCGCCTATATAAAGCTTAACGTAACTTCCGTCGGTAAACTTTGCAGAAGCAGTAACCTTAGGATTATCAAGGCCGAAGTCTGCTTTGTTTTCACCTGTGGCATCTGCCACACCTGCCATACTAAGACAGGAAATAGCAGTACCCATCATAGATGCGTTTGTATCGTTAAGGTCGTAATCCTCAAAGCCTACCAGTGTATAGGTTGTGGCGCCGTCTGCATTTGTTGAGCATTTGAAAACGTAGTTGCCTTTGCTGTTTTCAACCTTTATTTCCTCCAGGTCTTTGGGAAGCATATCTACAAGCTCGCCTATGATATTTTCTTTTGCCTGTCCTTTTTCATCAACGGGTACACTTACTGTACGAAGTCCAGCCTGGTCTACGGTAGCCTCAAGGCTGTTGAACTCTTTGGCTACAAAATCGTCACCGTCGCCTGAACCTGAGGGCAGTAAGAACACAAGCAGAATCAGAGCAACAATCAGAACCAGAGCAACAATGCCGATAATAAAACCGATTTTTGTTTTTTTATTCATTATCTGTTCTTCCTCCTTACCCATACTACAATACCAACGGCAAATACAGCCAGAGGAATAACCGCAACAAATAACACAAACACTGCTACCTGCTGAGCAGATGTAACAGTAAGGGTTTCGTAGCCTAAGGATACACTTTCAACAACAATAGCTTCTGATTCGTTGCCAAGAGTTTCGTTGAAGATGTTTACAAAGTAAGAAGCGTTGTTGAAGTTGGATGACAGAATAGCATCCACGCTTACACCGTCATAAGAGCCCCAGACAACAAAGTTTGAAACCTTGGATAAATCGTCATTACCCTTTTTGGAAATTGCTGCATAATTAAATGCACTGCCTGTGCTTTTTTCAAATACAGGCTCATCTGAACTTTTATTTAAAATCATAAGGTCTGCTGTATCAGAAGATGTAAGCAAGGGAGAAGCTGCCTTTTCGTCGGTAATCTCCACAGCCATAGAGTAAGGCATAACTACGGGAAGTGCAGATGTTTTAAGGTCTTCGGTAAAGGCTTCGTCTGCATAGTTTACAATACTTGTGAGCTGAGGCATAGAACCGCCCGAAAGTGCCATAGTAAGGTCGTTTTCGTAAATATAGGCATTTCTTACCTTCATACTCCACTGCTCTAAGAGAAGGTCCATATTAACTGTTGACTCCGTAAAGTCAAAGGGAATATACACGAAGGTTTTGCCGTAGTCACCGCCGTTTTCAAGCCAGTTGTTGATTTTCTCTGACTGCTCGTTGGTAATATCAACAGAAGGAGCAACCATTAAAAGTGCATCAATATCTTCAGAAAGCTCCTCGGTAAGAAGGTTGATGTTCTGTACATCGTATGCGTTGTCCTTTAAAAGCTCCACAATAGCTGCAAAAGAAGAATACTTCTCATGTTGCTCGTTCATAAATTCGCCGTTGCCTGTAGAAACCGCAATCTTAAGAATATCTGTAGCAGTAATCCTCTGGATAGTTGTCAGCATAACCTGCTCAATGCTCTGGGCGTCAATAACATTCATACCGTAGTAGTAAGCGTACTCCTCGCTGAAAGAAAAAACATCAGAAACTGTGAGCATTTCGTATCTGTCGCCTGATTCTACCAGAATAAGATTTTCTGTAGATGTCCAGTCAATGTCAGGATACTCTGCCGAAAGCTTGGATGCAGAAGATGCGGAAAGGTCTTTATACTCAAGTTCAAACCCTTCATAAACAGACATTTCTTTCAGGAGTCTGTTTGCCTGATAATAGTAGGAGTTGGAGCCTGAATCGTCCGCACGGCCTGCAAAAGCCTCTTCAGTTGTAAGAACAGTGACTTTTACAGTATTCTCCATATACTCAAGATACTCTGCGGTTGTAGCGTTAAGGCTGTAAGCACCCTTGGATGTTACATCTGCCTCTAAATTCGGGAAACGACCCACAAGAACATTTGCAAGGATGTTTACACCTGCAACAATAAGAAGCACCACAACAATTACTGCGGCATTTACAAGCTTTCTCTGCTTTAAGGAAAGTCTTTTTTTGTTATTCATTTTAAAAACCTCCTTAAATCAAGCCCAGCGCTTTCTGTCCAGAACACGGTTTGTAAGGAACAGGAAGAAAGCAATAAAGCTCAGAAAGAAAACAAAGTCAACAGGGCTTAAAACGCCGCTTATGAAGTTTTCGTAATGAGCAGTCACAGACAGCTTGTCAATTACAACGGCTTCGTACTGACCGCCGAAAAGTGTGTTGATAAAGTTCTCAACTGCAGCAACAATGGAATCGTAAAGCATAATTACAAGACCTGCGGCAATACCTACAACTGCAGCAATAATCTGATGTTCGGTTAAAGATGAGAACAAAAGGTTCATAGAAAGCAGCGCCGCACCAAGTAAGATAATACCGAAAAGTGCACCCAGAAGCTGACCCCAGGCAACAGAAGCACCCGTAACAGCCATAAGCACAAGTGCGTAAAAGATAAATACCATATTGCACATAACATAAAGTGTAAGTGCACTTAAATATTTACCCAACACAATCTCCCACAAACCTACGGGAGCAGTAAACAGGGCCTGGTCGGTATGCTGACGTTTTTCTTCAGCAAAGCTCTTCATAGTAATAAGAGGAACCAGGAAGAATACAACGTAAAGCATATAGTTGATTACATTAACAACAGCGTTTGTACCGCCGTTAAAGCAAATCATCCAGAAAAAGAAACCTGAAAATAAAAGATAAAGCGCTAAAATTATGTAACCTAAGGTTGAATTAAAGTAAGAGCTAAGCTCTTTTTTGAAAATCGCAAGCATCAGTTCTTACCTCCTTTGTCCTGATATGTGGGAGTTGTAAGAGTAAGGAACATTTCCTCTAAGCTCATACCTGCATCCCTCATCTGTAAAATGGGACATCCCGCCTTTGCCAAAGCACGGAAAACACCGCGGCGGATGTCTGTATCCTTTTTATATTCAACAGAGTAATCGCAGATTTCATCGCTCTGTCTGTCGCCGCGTCTTACCTTGGTAACACCGTCAACAGCGCTGATGGCAGAAATTACAGAGGCAGAGTTGCCCTCTACAGTTAAAAGAAGTCTCATTTCATTTGACTTCATATAAGCGATTTTGTCAGTTGCCTCGTCGGCGGCAATCTGACCCTGAGAAATAACCACAATTCTGTCGCAGACTGCACTTACCTCAGAAAGCACATGAGAAGAAAAGATAACGGCATGCTTTTTGCCTAAGTTCTTGATAAGGGCACGCATTTCAATAATCTGCTTGGGGTCAAGTCCAACTGTAGGCTCGTCCAGAATAATTACGGGAGGATTGCCTACCAGTGCCTGGGCAACACCTACACGCTGACGGTATCCCTTGGAAAGGTTGCGGATAACTCTGTCAGCTATAGCGTCAATACCGCAAAGCTTCATAATTTCAGCAAGGTGCTCTTCACGAGGTAAAGTCACCTTTTTAAGCTCATACATAAAATTAAGGTACTTCTTAACTGTCATATCCTGATACACAGGAGGAAGCTCGGGAAGATATCCTATCCTTTTCTTTGCTTCAATTGCATCGTCAACAATATCGTAGCCGTCGATTGTAACTGTACCCGATGTGGCTGAAAGATAGCCTGCAATAATATTCATTGTGGTGGATTTACCTGCACCGTTGGGACCTAAGAAACCTAAAACTTCGCCAACGTTGGCAGTAAAACTGATGTTTTTTACAGCATCAATATTGCCGTAGCTTTTCACCAGATTTTTTACTTCTACCATATGCGTCACTCTCCCTTTTTTAAAAAATCCAAATACACAGTAATTATATAATAAAAAAAAGATAAATTACAGTCCTTTTGGCAAAAATCATCATCTCATCACAAAAGTTCATAAATAATACACAAAGGTAAAGCACAAATTTATCGCAAAACAGAGACAGAAAAAGCAGGAAAAACAAATTTCGCTTTTCCTGCTCTGTTTTTATATATTAATCTGTTTTATCAGATAAGACCTGCAATCTTCTTCTGAATCTGAGTTGCGTCCTTAACGTTAACCTTTGAGTCACCGTTAAAGTCTGCAAGAGCAAGCTGGCTGTCGTCAAACACTACCAACTTAGCTACAAACTTCTGAATAGCAGTAGCATCCTTGATGTTAAGCTTGCCGTCGCCGTTTACGTCGCCTGTCTCAAACTCAGATGCAGCCACAGTTACAACATAGTAGCTGAAATGCTCAGTTGTAAATACCATAAAGCCGTCAACAAACTCAGCCTTCATATCTGTAAGTGTGCCGTCGTCTTCAAAGCGGTAAACCTTAGCTGTTTCGTCGTCACAGGGGATTTTAACTGTAACTGTGCCGTCGGGCTGAACAGCCTCGCCGTCCTCTACAAGAGTAATGTCATAGAACTTGGAAACAGTCTGACCTGAAAGCTTAAGGTTAACCTCATCAAACTTAATCTTTTCTGTAACCTCAACTACAGAGAGAGAAGCATTTGTAATAGCTTCAACAACAATCTCAGTTGATTCGTCCTTCTGAGACTGGAACTTGGGAGGCTCTTCGCCAAGAATTTCTACATAGAAATAGTACTCGTACTCATCACCGTTGTTGTCAACCCAGTTAACGAAAACCTTGCATTCGCCGGGCTCAGAGCTATCAAAGCCACTGAAAGTATAGCCGTCAATCTCAGCAACAGAATCGTCAGAGTAAACTGCCTCAAGCTTGAAGCCGTCAGTGTTGAACTCGTCACCTGTAGCATACTTGGTCTGATGTGCGGAATCCTCAGCAAAGCGGATGTAATCAATACCTCTTACATAAACCTCAAATGTAAGTGTAGCACCGCTTAAGGTTTCTGCCATAATCTCAACAGTTTCGTTCCAGAAGCTTGTCTTAAGCTCCATACCATCTACAGCAACTACAAAATCATCGCTTGAAGTAAGCTTAATGTACTCGTTAGCGTCTGCAGGAGTAATGTCAAGCTCAAGCTTGTATGTCTTGTCTTCCTCAAGGATAAGCTTTGTAGCACCGTCCTTGAGCTTGATTGTCTCAACATCTGTTACGTTGTCAACAAACTTGAAACCGCCGTCTGTAGCATAGTCCTCTACATAAGAACCTGACTGGCTGTAGATTGTTGTCTTAGAGGGATAAGAGAAAGCAGTGTCAGAAATTTCTGTTGCAGACTCAGGGATAACTACATCTGCAAGCTCAATGCAATTTACAAATGCGTTACCCTCAATTACCTCAATACCCTTAGGAAGGGTGATAGCTTTAAGGCCGTAACACTCTGCAAATGCATTTTCGGGAATCTCTTTTACGCTGTAATCTGCAAAAGTTACAGTTGAAAGATTTTCACAGCCCTTAAACAGATTGTCGCCCAGCTCTTCTACATTCTCAGGAATTGTAATGTTCTCTAAAGAAGTACAGTTTTCAAAAGCAGCTCTTCTGATAGCAGTTACAGTTTCGGGAATCACTACAGTTTTAAGTGCTGTATCATTCTGGAAAAGCTCTGCCTCTATCTCAACAAGGTTTGCAGGAAGCTTAACATCTGTTAAAGCCTTGTTTTCTGCAAGTGCACCATCGCCAAGAACTGCATCAGGATTTTCTACCTCAAAGCTCTTCAAAGAATCGCAATTCTTGAAAGCTCTGTATCCGATTTTCTCAATGTTTTCAGCAAGCTCTATGCTCTCTAAGGAAGCTGCCAGCTCAAAAGCATTTGCTCCAATCTCTACAACCGTTGAAGGAATTATAATATCCTTAAGCTGAAGTGCACCGTCGAATGCACCTGACTCGATAATTGTAACGCCCTCGGGAATCACGATTTTCTCAAGACCTGTACAACCGCGGAAAAGGTTTTCTGCAACCTGAGTTGTGCCTTCTTCAAATGTAACTGTTTTTAAATTGTCGCATCCTACAAAGGGACCTGATGTAACAGAGTAATCTACACCGTTGAGTGTGAAACTCCAAGTACTATATGAATAATCGCCTTCATCAAGAGCCTTAGGAATTTCAATAGACTCAATGGGAGTTCCGCCAAAAGCACCGAAACCAAGAACAGTAAGACCCTTTGAAAGCTTTACATCCTTTAAAGATGCACAGCCGGAAAAAGCATCTGTTTCGATTTTTGTAACATGGTCGGGAACAACAATGCTTTTAAGGTTCAGGCACTCTTTAAAGGCAGAACTCTCAATAACGGTAACTGTGTCGGGGAGTGTAATTGTCTCAAGACCTGTGCAACCGCGGAAAAGATTCTCAGCAATCTGAGTTGTGCCCTTTTCAAATGTAATAGTCTTTAAGTTGTCACAAAGTGCAAAAGGACCTTCTGTAACAGAGTACTCTACGCCGTTAACAGTATATTTGTGATAAGAATAGGAATAGTCGCCTTCATCAAGAGCTCTGGGAATCTCAATTGTCTCAATAGGTGTTCCGAAAAAAGCTGCATTACCAAGGACAGTAAGAGACTTGGAAAGCTTTACATCCTTTAAAGATGCACAGCCGGAAAAAGCATCTGCTTCTATTTTTGTAACAGCATCGGGAACATCAATGCTTTTAAGATTTACGCAATCTTTAAATGCTGCACTCTTAATGGTTGTTACTGTGTCAGGGAGTGTAATTTCATCAATGCCTGTACAACCGCGGAAAATATTACTGGGAACGCAAATTGCACCGCTCTCAAAAGTAACAGTCTTTAAATTGTCGCAAAGTACAAAAGGACCTTCAGATACAGATAACTCTACACCGTTTACAGTGTATTTGTGAGAAGAGTAGGAGTAATCTGCCTTTTCAAGTGACTTGGGAATATTAACAGACTCAATGGCTGTTTTACCAAAAGCACCGTTGCCCAAAGAAACAAGATTTGCAGGAAGATTTACACTCTTAAGTGCAGTACATCCGAAAAATGCCCTTGATTCGATAGACTCTACTGTGTCAGGAATTGTTACGCTTGTGATAGCGGTGTTGTCTTCAAATGCCCAATCATCAATAGCGGTAACTGTAGCACCGTCTAAGGTTTCGGGAATTGTAAGCTCTGCAGCTTCACCTTCGTAACCTGTGATTTTAGCCTTGCCGTCGGTTACTGTGTACTTAAAACCGTCTTCAGTTGTAAGCTCTTCAGCAGAAACCGCAATAGCGGGCATAGTACCTACAAGTACGAGAACTGAAAGCAACAAAGCTAAAAGTTTCTTCGTAATTTTCATAATATACATCCTCCTAAATTTTATCAGCATAAACATTATCACTTTGGTTACCTAAAATCAATATTTATGCGTTATGTTTGGCGATATGAAAGAAAATTCATTGCCTTAAATTATCTTTGATTATAAAAACGAATGGCAATATTTTAATATTATGGCATATTTTTGCATTTACTTTATGTTAAAACAAAAACAGATTATAATAAATATTCACCTTTCATATCAGGCAATCCCTGAGTAGGGTGCTAATTTTGCCGTGAGTATATATTACCAAACCAGCAATGAGAAATATATAACGTTCTTAGCAAATTAAAACCTTTTAATTTACCACAAAAGCAAAAGGCACAGATTACTCTGTGCCTGCATAAAACTTATTCTGTCAAAGCTTTTCTTCTTTCAAACTCTTCTTTGTCAATTTTACCCTCGCCCATCATTTTTTCGCACCAAAGCTGCAAGGCTTCAACAGTAAGAGAAATCCTGTCAAGCTCCTTTTGTATGTAAATAAAGTCGTCAAGCTCGTCACTGCCAATTTTGCCGTCTGCCAAAATTTCCATAAGCCTTGCTTTTTTGTTATTCATAGTGTCTAGGGAAACCACCATATTGACAATAATCTCGTGGATGTTATCCTTAAGTTTCACCTCAGGCACATACTCCTGACCTATACGACATTCCTTAGAGCAATAATGGTTGCAAAGGTGAGGTGCATTATAACCCTTTGAAAGGGCGTAAATGTCCTCAGGCTGAATGGTAACTGACTCGTCCTCGATTTTTACCAGCCTGTACTCCGTCATACCTACGCTTGCCATAAGCTCAGCAGCAGCTGCACGGCTTAAACCTAAAGACTCGCGAGTTTGTTGATAAATATTCTTGTTTTCCTTAACTGAAACCTTGCCCATAATCACCGCTCCAACACAAATATAAAACATTTTATCACGAACGGCAAATTAATACAAGGACTTAAAATCAAATTATAAAAGGTGTAATACAGCCTCTGGGACAAGCAACAACACATTTGCCGCAAGCTGTACATTTTTTAGGGTCAACCAGTGCGTGGAAGTTCTGAACCTCTACGGCACCCTCCTCGCAGACCTTGACACACTTCATACATCCTATACAACCAACATTACAATCCTTACGGGTCATTGCACCCTTGTGGAAATTCTGACATCTTACCAATGCCTGCTCTTTAACAGGCACAAGGGCAATGAGTCCCTTGGGACAAGCGTTGGCACACATTCCGCAACCGCGGCAGTTTTCGCTTATAATTCTTGCAACACCGTTGCAAACCTCAATTGCACCATAGGGGCAAACCTTCATACAATCGCCAAGACCCATACATCCGTAAACACAGGAGCTTAAGTTACCTACCAGGTTTGTAGCACTTGTGCAGTTATGTGAACCCTGATAGTAAAAGCGTCTTTCTGTATTATCTTTGCTGCCCATACAACGTACAACGGCAACCTTCTGCTCTACTTCGCCTGCCTCAACGCCCATAATTCCGCCAAGTTTTACGGCTACCTCTTTACCGCCAACGGGGCAAAGGTTAACCTCTGCCTCGCCTGCAACAATTGCCTTTGCGTAAGCTTCGCAACCGGAAAATCCGCATCCTCCGCAGTTGGCACCCGGAAGTTCTGACGTTATTGCATCAATCTTTTCGTTGGTTGGTACCGCCAACACAACAGATGCTATGGCAAGTACCACACCGATTATAAGACCGATACCTGATACAATTAATATAGCAAGAAGAATTTCATTTGGCATAACTACTCTCCCCCTTAACCTAAGCCTAACATATTGTCAACAAGTCCTGCAAAACCTAAAAAGCTTAAGGATACAAGAGATGCCGCAACCAAAGTAATTGGAAGACCCTTTAAGGATTTGGGAATATCTGCAGTTTCAAGTCTTCCTCTGACACCTGCAAACATTACCATCGCCAGCAGAAATCCGATACCCGCACCAAAAGCATTGATAAGTGCATGACCAAAACCATAGCCCTCACCGCTTTTCTCAATTACAAGCATTGTAACGCCTAAAACCGCACAGTTGGTTGTAATAAGAGGCAGGTAAATACCCAATGAATTGTAAAGGGCAGGTATGTATTTTTTCAGCACAATTTCAACAAGCTGAACCAGTCCTGCAATTACAAGAATAAACACAATGGTCTGCAGATAATCAAGGCCCGCAGGCACTAAAAGATACATATATATGGGATAGGTAACCGCAGTTGAAAGCACCATAACAAAGGTAACTGCCGCACTCATACCCACGGCGGTGTTAAGCTTTTTTGAAACACCAAGGAAGGGGCAAATTCCCAAAAATTTTGCTAAAACGTAGTTTTCGGTAAGAATAGCGGCAAGAAATACCGCAACAAGTCCTTTAATCATCGAGCTTATCCCCCTTACCTAAAACAGTACAGTTTCCTTTCATAGGACAAGCAGCACAGCCGCCTGCGTTCTTGGCGGTTTTTCCTCCGTTAAGCTTATTGGCAAGTGCTATAAGCATACCAAAAACAAAGAATCCGCCGGGAGGAAGCAGGAAAATTACAATGTTAAGTGCAGGGATAATTTCCATACCAAACCAAGTACCTGCACCCAACAGCTCACGTATCGAGCCCATAAGCAGAAGTGCCGCCGTAAAGCCTATACCCATTCCCAGACCGTCAAGCATTGATGGCACAACGGGATTTTTGCTTGCAAACATTTCTGCTCTGCCTAAGATAATACAGTTAACAACTATAAGAGGTAAGAAAATACCCAAGCTTTCGTCAATAGCAGGGGCAAACGCCTTGACTATCATCTGAACAATGGTAACAAAGGTAGCGATAATGGTAATGTAAGCAGGAATTCGCACCTTATCGGGAATAACATTACGAAGTGCAGATACAACAGCATTGGAGCCTATAAGCACAATTGTAGCCGCCAGACCCATACCTATAGCATTTGATGCCGTAGTAGTAACCGCCAGTGTGGGACAAGTACCAAGTACCAAAGTAAGAACAGGGTTTTCCTTTATAATACCTTTGGTAACCTCTTTTAAATATCCTTTACAAGCCATTAAAGCTCACCTCCCTCTACAAGTGACCTATAAATATCCAAAGCTTCGTTAACTGCATTTGTAACGGCATTTGATGTAATGGTAGCGCCTGTAATGGCATCGATTTTGCCGTCGCCGTCTCCTGAACCGTCTTTAACTACAGAAAAACCTGAAGCAGTAATATCCTGTTTATATTCTTTAAGAAAGTTCTCATTAGTAGCATTTGCACCAAGACCGGGAGTTTCAGAGTGGCTTAAAATTTCAACGCCTGTAACCTTGCCTAAGGCTGTTTCTCCCTCAAAAGCAATGCCAACCATAACGGAAACGTCACCGCCGTAGCCTTTGGCTGAAACAGGAATTGCATAGCCGATTACTTCGCCCGACTCATTTAAAGCTTTGTACGCCTCAATTTCAAGACCCTTTTCACCTTCAAAGCTTACTGCATCAGGGCAGACACTCTGCATAGCCTCCTGAGATTTTTTAATCTCATTTTCTGCAATAGGCTCTTTTGTCAACGCGTTTGTACCTGCCAGAAGTGCCGACACAATAAGGCAGATAACCAAAAGCGTAACCGTGGGGATTAAAATATCCTTAACCTTAATTTTCATACCTTCTCCCCCTTCTTTCTGCTCTCACCAAAAGACTTAGGCTTTGTGAGGTTTTCAATATGAGGAACAAGAATGTTCATAAGTAAAATTGCAAAGGAAACACCTTCCGGCAGGTTTGAATATGTACGGATAAGCATTGTAAGCACACCTAAACCTACACCGAAAATCACCTTGCCCCACTTTGTAATGGGAGATGTAACATAATCTGTAGCCATAAACACAGCACCAAGCATAATACCGCCTGACATAAGCTGATATAAGGGGTCCAGACCTAAGATAAGGCTCATTATAGCCGCTGTGCCTAAGTAAACCACAGGAATAATGGGAGAAATAATGCGTCGAACAACAAGGTAAATTCCGCCTAAAAGAATGGCTAAAGTACAGACCTCACCCATTGAACCGCCAATATTGCCAAGGAAAAGGTCCAGGTAAGAATATGCACCTTCGCCTGCAGCCAAAGGAGTTGCCGAGGTAACGGCATCTACTCCCATAAATCTTGTGTTTGTCCAGGTGGTCATCGCTGTAGGGAAAGACACCATAAGCACAACACGTGCCGCCAAAGCAGGGTTAACAAAGTTATAGCCAATACCGCCAAACATTTGCTTAACCACCACAATAGCTACAATACATCCGAAAACCGCAATAAAGGGGCTTATGTCAGCAGGCAGATTAAGTGCCAACAAAAGACCTGTAACCGCCGCAGACAAATCACTGATAGTATTCTGACGCTTCATAACCTTTCGGCATATATACTCTGTAAGCACACAGGAGCTTACACAAATAAATGCAAGAAGCAACGCTTTGAATCCAAAGTAAACCACAGCCATAACAAGGGCAGGCATCAACGCAATTATTACATCCAGCATAATACCTGTTGTGGTTTTTTTACTTCTTAAATGGGGCGATGAGGAAACAAATAATTTCATTTTTTAACCTCAGCTCCTTTCTCTTTCCTGGCTTCTTCTCTTAAAATAGCCTTACCAAGGCGGATTGACTGCACAATATAACGCTGAGCAGGACAAGTAACCGTACAGCAACCGCACTCCATACAGGTCATGGTATTGTACTCTTTAAGCACATCAACCTGATTTTTCTTAGCGGCTAAGGCAATTTTGGTAGGCACCAGTCCCATAGGACAGGCATCAATGCATTTACCGCAACGGATACAGCTTCCGCCCTTAGCGGTAGAAGCTTCCTTTTTATTAAACGCAAGAATTGCATTGTTCTGCTTTAAAACAGGGGCGGTATCCTCAAAAAGTGCAATACCCATCATAGGGCCGCCCATTAAAAGCTTACCGCATTCTTCTTTATATCCTCCGCAAAGCTCAATAAGCCTGTTTACAGGAGTTCCTATGGGAACAATAACGTTCTGAGGATTTTTGATTGCACTGCCGTCAACGGTAAGCCTCTTTCTCACCAAAGGCATACCTGTTTTAAGATATTCGGCAACAAAGGAAACCGAGGCAACATTCATTACCACGCAACCAACGTCAGAGGGCAGTTTGCCTGTAGGCACAACCCTGCCTGTGCAAGCCTTGATAAGCACCTTTTCGGCACCCTGGGGGTAGCTTGACTTAAGAGGTAAAACCCTTATCACGTCGTCGGGGTCGTATTTTTGGTTATCTGCCATTTCCTTTAAAAGCTTAATAGCATCGGGTTTGTTTTTCTCAATACCGATAATTACTCTTTTAACCCCTAAAATATCCTTAACGGCATAAATGCCTGAAAAAACATTCCAGCTGTTTTCTAAAACTTCTCTGTGGTCAGTAGTGATATAAGGCTCACACTCGGCACAGTTAATAAGCAGAGTGTCAATCTCTTTATCTGCAGGAACATTAAGCTTTACATGAGCGGGAAAACCTGCACCGCCAAGTCCCACAAGACCTGACGCACGTACTGCCTTTAAGAAATCCGCCTTATTCTCTACCACAGGGGGTTTGATAGCGGGGTCTTTCTCAAACAGTCCGTCAGATGTAATAACAACAGTTTCGCTTACCACACCGTTTGGCAGAGTTATGTAAATAATATCCTTTACTTCGCCTGATACCGAAGAATGGACAGGTGCTGAGACAAAAGCATCAGAATCTCCTACAACAGTACCTACATACACCTTGTCGCCTTTAGCTACTACAGGCTTACAGTGTGCACCTATATGCTGTGACATAGGAATCATAACCTCAGGAATGTCAGTAAGCACAACGCTTTCACAGTTTGCCGTATTTTTTCTGTGGGGTACTTTTGCACCGCCTCTGGTGAAAAAAGGCTTTTTGGGAAAATTAAGCTCTTCTCTGTTCAAAAATATCGCCTCCCGAATATAGGTCAGTAAATTTGTCGAATTGTTAAATTTTAGACAAATTCACTAAAATTTCATTATAATCCATAGTAATTATACAGCATAAATTTTTGATTTTCAATAAGCTGAACAATAATTATATTAAAAAACTATTGGAAATAGCATAAATATATTCCTTTTAACAAAGAATAATACAAAAATCCAAGGGGGAAAATTTGTTTTGACAATACTAAATGCTTTCTGGGTTGGCGGACTAATCTGCCTTATTTCTCAGCTTTTAATATCAAAAACCAAACTTACCCCTGCAAGAATCCTGGTGGGATTGGTGGTTATCGGTGTATTTGCAAGCGGTATAGGCGTAATAGAGCCTCTTAAAAAATTTGCAGGCTCAGGTGTTACCGTTCCCCTTTTAGGCTTTGGTGATTTAATGGCACAGGGCGTAAAGGAAGCTATAGGCAAAGACGGTGCTATGGGAATTCTGACAGGCGGACTGACTGCAGGTGCCGCAGGAATTGCGTTAGTAATAGTTCTTGGCGTAACTGCCGCTTTAATCTGCAAGCCAAAAGATAAATAAGTAAACCTTGAAAACCCGAAAACTTTGTTGTATAATTGTTATTTGTGAGAATATGTTTCTCGGAGGTACGTTATGACTAAACGGGGTTTTAACAACGACAAATACATTAAAACACAATCTGTTTGTATCAAGGAGCGAATCGAGCAATTCGGCGGCAAGCTTTACCTTGAGTTTGGCGGCAAACTTTATGACGATAACCACGCCGCAAGGGTACTGCCGGGTTTTCAGCCTGACTCAAAGCTTCAGATGCTTATTGAGCTTAAGGATAAGGCAGAAATCGTTATTGTAATCAACGCAGGCGATATTGAAAAAAATAAGGTAA
Organism: Clostridia bacterium; assembly: GCA_017521925.1. Taxonomy (GTDB): domain Bacteria; phylum Bacillota; class Clostridia; order Oscillospirales; family Acutalibacteraceae; genus Ruminococcoides. Next base: position 4,054 of record JAFXBG010000020.1, on the reverse strand, counting down.
GAGGCGATTTGGGCATTACATATGACCTGGACACCTTAAGGCTTATCGATATTTTCCGCGGGGTTGGTCTTTTTGTAGGCAGTGTTGTGCTTACCTGCTACCATAATCAGCCTGCTGCTGCGGCTTTTCAGAAAAGGCTTGAAAATTTAGGTATCAAAGTTTACCGTCACTACCCCATTGCAGGCTATCCCTCTAATATTGACCTTATTGTAAGCGATGACGGCTACGGCAAAAACGAATATATCGAAACCGAAAAACAGCTTGTTGTGGTTACTGCCCCCGGCCCCGGTTCAGGTAAAATGGCTGTGTGCCTTTCTCAGCTTTATCACGACCACAAACGCGGTATCGAGGCAGGTTACGCAAAATTTGAAACCTTCCCTATCTGGAATTTACCCTTAAAACATCCCGTAAATATGGCGTACGAGGCGGCTACCGCCGACCTTAACGATGTCAATATGATTGATCCCTATCACTTTGAGGCTTACGGTGAAACCACCGTTAACTATAACAGAGATGTTGAGATTTTTCCTGTGCTTTCAGCAATGTTTGAGCAAATTTTAGGCGAAAGCCCCTACAAATCTCCTACAGATATGGGCGTAAATATGGCAGGCAACTGTATTGAAGATGATGATGCAGTACGTGATGCCGCTAATCAGGAAATTATCCGCCGTTACTACACCGCCCTTTGTAACCGCAAGCAGGGTATCGGTGCAGACGGTGAGGTATTTAAGCTTGAACTTTTAATGAAGCAGGCAGGTGTAACTGCTGAAGACCGCCCTGTTATTGAAAAAGCACTTAATAAGTCTGAAGAAACCGGCGGCGAGCCGGCGGCGGCTATCCAGATGCCCGACGGCACCATTATAACAGGCAAGACCTCTTCCCTTTTAGGTGCATCTTCTGCGGCACTTTTAAATGCTCTTAAATATTTGGGCGGAATTGATGATGATATCCACCTTATTTCCCCCACCATTATTGAGCCTATTCAGAAATTAAAGGTAGGTCATTTAGGCAACCGCAATCCCCGACTTCATATTGACGAGGTGCTGATTGCACTTTCTATCTGTGCCGCAACTGACGAAAAAGCTCAGCTTGCCTTAGACCAGCTTGAGGGTCTTAAGGGTTGCGAGGCTCACTCAACGGTTATACTTGCCAGCACCGACGAAAAAATGTTTAAAAAGCTTGGCATCAACCTTACCTGCGAGCCTAAATACCAGACAAAAAAATTATACAGACGCTAAACAAAAAGTCCCGAGAATTTCTCGGGACTTTTTTTATGAAGTATTTGTTATAAAAAACTACATCTTTCAATATATTATTTTAATACCCATGGTCAACGTGTTTCCATGTTCCTCCGTTAGTTCTTACCAATATCCATTTCCAGTTAGCATAGTTAGTATTAGGATCCAATGAGCCATCACCGCCTGATGAATCCACATCAAATGATGACACCAGAACTATTACCTCGTCGGCATCGTGTCTGTCCGCCCAATCCTGATGTTCTTCTGTCAACTCGTCTCCTGCGTAATAAATTGCTTTGAGGGTACATCCTTTCCAGTTTAGTAAAAATTCAGCCTTTATCGCATCTATAGCTTCATTAATTTCTTTTTGGGAATATTTATCAGACTCCACATTTTTGGTAATCACATCTGAAACTTTACCGCCACAAGCACAAATACCAAGCATTAACACAACGCATAGCAAAACACCTAAACATTTTTTCATTTACTTTCCCTCCAATATTCTTTTTGTCTTTTCTTTTATAGTATCATAAAACATTTTGCTCTGCAACAACTAAAAACTCGTCATTATAAGAAAAAGCCCCGATGTCAAATGACATCGGGGCTAATTTTATTTATGATACTTTCCTCAGATGGGGAACATAGGGGCTAAATAAATCAGCCTTCTGCTCTCTTCTTGAGCTCTGCGTATCTTTCCTCAGCAACCTTAGCTGCCTTCTCGAAGAGAACTTCTGCTCTGTCGGGGAAGGAACGTGTAAGTGAGGAGTAACGAGCCTCGTTGAGGATAAAGTCACGGTAAGAAGCGTTAGGCTCCTTGCTATCAAGGATGAAGGGGTTCTTGCCCTCTGCCTTGAGTCTGGGGTCATAACGGAAGTTGTTCCAGTAGCCGCACTCAACAGCCTTAGCCATTTCCTTCTGGCAGTTAACCATACCGCCCTTGATGGAGTGCATCTCACAGGGAGCATAGCCGATGATGAGAGAAGGACCGTTGTAAGACTCAGCTTCCTTGATTGCCTTAAGTGTCTGGTTCATATCAGCACCCATAGCAATCTGAGCTACGTAGATGTAGCCGTAGGAGATAGCGATATCAGCAAGGCTCTTCTTGCGGATATCCTTACCTGCAGCAGCAAACTGAGCAACCTGGCCGATGTTGGAAGCCTTGGAAGCCTGACCGCCTGTGTTGGAGTAAACCTCAGTATCGAATACCATGATGTTTACATCCTCACCTGAAGCAAGAACGTGGTCAACACCGCCGAAGCCGATGTCGTATGCCCAACCGTCGCCACCGAAGATCCATACGGACTTCTTGGAGAGGAACTCTTTGTTCTCAAGAATTTCCTTGCAGAGGTCGCAATCGCAAGTGCCAAGAGCAGCAACAAGTGCATCTGTAGCAGCTGCGTTCTTCTCGCCATCCTCAAGAGTTGCAAGGTACTCAGCAGCAGCAGCCTTAATCTCAGCTGTTGCACACTCTGCCTCAGCTACTGTCTTAACCTGCTCAACAAGTCTGTCACGGATAGCCTTCTGGCCAAGGTGCATACCTAAGCCGTGCTCTGCGTTATCTTCGAAGAGGGAGTTAGCCCATGCAGGACCCTGACCCTTCTTGTTAACTGTGTAGGGAGATGTAGCAGCAGGACCGCCCCAGATAGAGGAACAACCTGTTGCGTTACTGATGTACATTCTGTCGCCGAAGAGCTGTGTGATAAGACGAGCATAAGCTGTCTCTGCACAACCTGCACAAGAACCGGAGAACTCAAGTAAAGGCTGCTTGTACTGAGAACCGATGAGGTTGAGGTTAGCAACTGTCTCGGGCTTCTCTGTAACATTTGCAACACAGTAATCAAATACTGCCTGCTGGTCGTCCTGGCTCTCACGAGCAACCATTGTAAGAGAGTTTGTGGGACAAACGCCTACGCAAACACCGCAACCCATACAATCCATGGGAGAAACTGCAAGTGTGTACTTGTAGTTTGTCTTAACAACGGGCTTGGGACTAACCTTCATATTTGCAGGTGCAGCTGCAACTTCTTCATCTGTAAGAGCGAAGGGACGGATTGTTGCGTGGGGACATACGAAAGAACACTTGTTACACTTTGCACAAGTCTCAGCATTCCACTCGGGAACCATAACAGCAACACCGCGCTTCTCATAAGCGGAAGCACCCTGCTCAAATGTACCGTCAGCGTGATCCATAAATGCGGAAACGGGGAGAGAGTCACCATCCATCTTGCCAACGGGAATCATGATGTTGTCTACCATCTTAACGAGCTTTTCAGCACCCTTGGATGCAGCCTTAGCTGTATCGTCAGCAGCATTTGCCCAGTCAGCGGGTACGTCAATCTTAACATAAGCGGAAGCACCCATGTCGATTGCCTTCTCGTTCATCTCAACGATTTCTTTACCCTTCTTCATGAACTTCTGAGCCTTTTCCTTCATGTAGCCGATAGCTTCCTCGGGAGGAAGAACCTTAGCAAGGCTAAAGAAAGCAGACTGAAGAACTGTATTTGTACGCTTGCCAAGGCCGATTTCTGCGGCAATGTCAATAGCGTTAACTGTGTAAAGCTGAATGTTGTTCTCAGCGATATACTTCTTGGAAGCAGCGTCTAACTTCTGAGCAAGCTCATCTGCAGACCACTGGCAGTTGATGAGGTATACACCGCCGGGCTTAACGTCCTGAACCATCTTGAAGCCCTTCTCAACGTAAGAGGGGTTATGGCAAGCAACGAAGTCAGCCTTGTTGATGTAGTAAGGAGACTTGATCGGCGCATCACCGAAGCGCAGGTGGGAGATGGTGATACCGGAGGTCTTCTTGGAGTCGT
>JAFXBG010000019.1 GCA_017521925.1 Clostridia bacterium | reverse complement strand
TTAGCAAAGGCTAACTTATTTTTAGAAGGTGCGGTTACCTTAGGCTAACCGCCAGGAGAAGTATAAATATGAACACTTTAAGAGATGCAAAAATCGGACACACCGTAAAGGTTAAGAAGCTTCACGGCGAAGGTCCTGTTAAGCGAAGAATTATGGATATGGGCATTACAAAGGGCGTTGAGATTTACATCCGCAAGATGGCTCCTTTAGGCGACCCTATGGAGCTTAACGTAAGAGGATATGCTTTGTCCCTTCGTAAGGCAGATGCCGCGATGATTGAAATAGAGTGATTTTAAGGGGCGTAAAGTCCCTTTTGCTTAAATATGCGGTTAGCAAATGCTAATCTGAAAGAGAGGCCATATATGCAGATAAGAATTGCCCTGGCGGGTAACCCTAATTCGGGCAAAACAACCCTTTTTAATACTCTTACAGGCTCAAACCAATATGTTGGAAACTGGCCCGGAGTAACCGTTGAGAAAAAAGAGGGTAGATTAAAAAAGCACGAGGATGTTGTACTTACAGACCTTCCCGGTATTTACAGCCTTTCTCCCTATACTCTGGAGGAAGTTGTAGCCAGAAGCTACCTTATTGAGGAAAGACCTGATGCTATTCTTAATATTGTAGACGGTACAAATTTAGAGCGTAACCTTTACCTTACGACTCAGCTTATGGAAATCGGTATTCCCGTAGTTGTAGCCATTAATATGATGGACGTTGTAAGAAAACAGGGTGACAAAATTGATACAGAGCTTTTAGGCAAAAGACTTAAATGCCCTGTGGTTGAGATTTCAGCTCTTAAAAATGACGGTATTGAAGAAGCCGCTCAGCTTGCTATTGAGGCAGCAAAAAAGGGCAGAGCTGTGCCTCAGCATATTTTCTCAGGTACCGTAGAGCATGCTATAGCTCATATTGAAGAAGCGGCTATTCACAATATGCCCGAAGAACAGCAGAGATTTTTTGCTATCAAGCTTTTTGAAAGGGATCGCCACGTGCTTTGCAAGCTTAAGCTTGAGGGCAAAATCGTAGAGCATATGGAAAACGACATAAAAGCTGTAGAAGAAGAGCTTGACGATGATGCCGAGGCAGTTATTACCAACGAGCGTTACCTTTACATAGACAAAATTCTTAAGGGCTGCTACGTTAAGAAAAGCATCGGCAGACTTACAGTTACAGATAAAATCGACAGAATAGTAACCAACCGTGTGCTTGCTATTCCGATTTTTATTGTAGCAATGCTTTTTGTATATATGATTTCCATTGGTACAGTAGGCAACTGGACAGTTACATTTATGAACGACGGACTTTTCGGCTCGTTCTCTGAGTGTGTTGCAGCAGGTGACTTGCCTGCGTTTATGGGGTCCTGGGTAAGTGTGCCTGAATTTCTTGATACTTTCCTTCTTGACAGTGCAGGCAACCCTGTAATTGCCCATTGGCTCTACAGCCTTATTATGGATGGTATTGTGGCAGGTGTAGGTGCAATTTTAGGTTTTGTGCCTCAGATGCTCATACTTTTCCTTTTACTCTCACTTCTTGAGGACTGCGGATATATGGCACGTGTTGCCTTTATTATGGACAGGCTCTTCAGAAAGTTCGGACTTTCGGGTAAGTCCTTTATTCCTATGCTTGTTGGTACAGGCTGCAGTGTGCCGGGTATTATGGCAAGCCGTACCATTGAAAGCGACCGTGACCGAAAAATTACCATTATGACCACAAGTTTTATTCCCTGCGGTGCAAAAATGCCCGTTGTCGGACTTATTGCAAGTGCACTTTTCGGCGGTTCTGCCTGGGTTGCAACGGCGGCGTACTTCTTAGGTATTTCTGCAGTGGTAATTTCAGGTGTGCTTCTTAAAAAGCTTAAAGCCTTTGCAGGTGACCCTGCTCCCTTTGTTATGGAGCTTCCTGCTTACCACGCACCTGTTCCCAAAAACTTCCTCAGGGCTACCTGGGAAAGAGGTTGGTCTTTCATTAAACGTGCAGGTACAGTTATTTTTGCCGCATCTGTTGTTATTTGGGTGCTTAACTCCTTAAGCTTTGAGGGCGGTTTCCATTATATCGACGAGGGTGTAGGCGGAGCGTCCATACTTGAAATGGTTGGTTCGGCGATTTCCTGGATTTTTATCCCCCTTGGGTTTGGCAACTGGCAGTCAGCCGTTGCTACAATTATGGGTCTTGTAGCTAAGGAAGAGGTAGTAAGCGTTCTTGAAGAGCTTGCTGCTATGAGCGGAGAGGGTGCAACTGTTGCAAGTGCTATTTTCGGCGGTTCAGGTCTTGCAGGCTTTAGCTTCCTTGTGTTCAACCTTCTTTGTGCTCCTTGTTTTGCCGCAATGGGTGCAATCAAGAGGGAAATGAACAATTTCAAATGGACAGCATTTGCAATCGGCTATATGTGCGTGTTTGCTTATGTTGTTTCGCTGATTATTTATCAGTTCGGACTTCTGTTTACAGGAAATGTAAATGTAGTGGGACTTATCTTTGCAGTGCTTTCACTTGCTTTTCTGGCATATATGGTTTTAAGACCCAATAAATATGCTCAGAAAAAACTTAAATAATAGGGAGGTTCTCCTATGAATTGGCAGACCTGGGTGGTTCTGGGTGTAATAGCGGTGATTTTTCTTGCCGTTGTAATTACAGGAATTATAAATAAGAAAAAAGGCAAGCATTCTTGCTCCTGCGGATGTTCAGGCTGTGCGATGAAGGATGCCTGTCATAAAGCCAAATAATACTTTAATTTTAAATTTTGCTCTGCTCTGAGTTTCGTATCTCTGAGCGGAGCTTTATTTTTACTTGTTTTTTTCCGTGATATATGTTAATATATAAGGTAAAATTGGCATAGTATGCCGAAAATATGATTTTAACAGGGAGAGATGTGAAATGTCTAAAAAGGCTAACAAAAAGCCTGCCTCCAAAAAGAATGAGGCACAGGTAAAGAAAAACACAATGTCAAAGTCGCATATTATTATTTCGCTTCTGGCAAGCTTTGCTTTTTCATTCAGCTTTTTTATTGTAGGACCTTTGGGATTTTATTTTTCAGAGTCCAACAGAGGCTTTTTTGAGAACAACAGCCTTTATGCTCAGATGGTAGTACCTGCAATGATTATTGCCGCAGCAATATTCTTTGTAATCATTGGTGCAATTCTTCTGCTGGCTACAGGCAAAATCCACACTGTTATGGTAAGTGTCATTACCTGGCTTCTGGTTTGCGGATATTTGCAGGTGCTTTTCTTCAACGGCTGGACAAACGGTCTTATCGGCGATGGTAACGAAACAGGCACCATGCCCGGTGCAGGTATTCCCAATCTGATTGTATGGCTCTTACTGGGTGTTGTTATTATCGGCGCTCCTTTGCTTACAAAGGGTAAGCTTAAAAAAGTAGGCGGTATTGCCAAAATGGTTGTTGTTTACCTTTTGGTATTGGTGTTTGCAATGCAGGGTGCAGGCCTTCTGGAAACTATCCTCAACGCCCCCGAAGAAACATCAGGCAAAGCATATCTTTCTACAAAAAATATGTTCAGTGTTTCAAAGAAGGACAACATAATTGTATTTATTGTAGACCGCTTTGACATAAGCTACTACAACGAGTACAAAGCCTTTGACTCCAACTTCTTTGCGGATTTTGACGGCTTTACATCTTACACAGACAACATTTCTCTTTATGCACGTACATATCCCGCAGTTACATCTATTCTTACAGGAGTTGAAAACGATTTTTCAGCCACACGTACAGAGTACCTTAAAAAAGCATATACAGAGGGTACCTTCCTTAAGGATGTTGCAGACGCAGGGTATGATGTAAACCTTTATACAACCAATTTCTATGTTTACGATGACGCAAATGATATCGGTGACTTTGTTGACAACAAGGCTTCTGCCAGTGATTCTGCAAAGCTTACAAATCCCATGGGTCTTGTAAGTGCTATGATAAGTTATTCAGCATATAACTTTGGTCCCGATATTACAAAATATGCAGTAGGTATATCTACAAATTCTTTTGTCGGTCTGGCAGCACAGGAAGGTGCGGCAGAGCTTTACAGCCACGATGATGCAGCTTTCTATAATGCTTTCAAAGAGGCAGGCGGACTTACTGCAAAGGGTGACAAGAATTTCTCATTTATCCATTTAAGAGGTTGTCACTCTCCCTTTAATCTTAATGAGAATGTAGAGAATGTAGGCGACGGTAACGCAACATCCCTGCAGCAGACAAGAGCTATCTTCAAGATTATCAAAGAGTACATTGCCGAGCTTAAGGCAAAGGGACTTTATGAGGATGCTACAATTATCATCACAGGCGACCACGCGTCTGCCCTTTATGATACAAAGGACGTACCCTCACCCAGAATTACAAGCCTTATGGTTAAGGAAAAGGGCAAGTCAGGTACTCCTATGGTTGAGTCAAAGGCTCCTGTATGCCAGGCAAACCTTATGCCCACTATCATTAAGTCTGCAGGCATTGCTACTGACACAGATTACGGCAGAGCATACTCCGAAATCGGTGAGAACGAGGTGCTTACCCGTAAATATCTCTTCGAAAAATCTATTAAGGTTAACGAAGAAAATCAGGACGAAATTGTTGAATACGAAATTACAGGTCCTGCCTCTGATTTTGCAAACTGGCAGATTAAGGAAAGACACCCCATCGGATATATTTACAAATAAAGTTAAGAAGGTTACATAATGGAATTTTTAACTGATATTTTAGGTGTGCCTCTTGGGTACATAATGCAGTTGTGCCATTTTCTTTTCTCAGATTACGGACTGGCAATTCTGCTGTTTACACTGCTTACTAAAATTGTTATTTTGCCTGTAGGTATCTGGGTTCATAAGAACTCTATCAAAATGGTGAAAATTCAGCCTGCCATCAACAGGCTTAAGGCAAAATTCTTTGGCGACAGCGAAAGAATTGCAGAGGAGCAGTCAAAGCTTTTTAAAGAGCAGAAGTACCGCCCTATGGCAAGTCTGGTACCCCTTGCAATTCAGATTGTTCTGCTTTTAGGTGTGGTAGCTGTAATTTATCACCCCTTCCAGTATGTTTTCCATACACCTGATGAGGTTGTAAACGAAATGTACGAGGTTGCAGATGTAGATACCGAAAGCAACTACGCAGAAATTTATCTTGTTAATGCAGTGCAGGAAAATCCTCAGCAATATGCAGATTTTGCAGGTAAGAGCGATGAGGCTAATCTTGCAGTTAATAACGCCAGGGACTTTGACCTTGACTTTTTCGGGTTTGACCTTTCCTGGACCCCTGCAGAGGCTATGAAAACCGATTTTGTAGCAATTTTAGCTCCGTTGCTTGCAGGTCTTTCCTCCTGGTTCTTGTGCCATATGCAGAACAAAATCAATGTTCTTCAGTCAGAGCAGAGCAAGGCAAACAAATACGGCACAATGATTTTTTCTGTTGTGCTTTCGCTTTACCTTGGTTTCTTTGTTCCTGCCGGTGTTGCTCTTTACTGGATGGCAAGCAACCTTTTCGGTGTGTTGCAGATTCTGTTGCTTAACGCGGTTATCCCCCCTAAAAATTACGTTGACTATGAAGAACTTGAGGCAAGCCGTAAAGAACTTGCGGCTCTTAATGCCCTTGGCGGTGAGAAAAAGGGACTTTTTGCAAAAGACCCCAACGCCAAACGCGAAAAGGCTGACTACAAGCGTTTCTTCTCAATTACAAACAAACACCTTGTTTTCTTTTCTGAGAAAAGCGGTTTTTACAAGTATTTTGAGAATATTATCGAGGCTCTCCTTAAAAATACAAATGTTACAATACACTATGTAACCAACGACCCCAACGATAAAATTTTTGAGAAGGCAGAAAAAGAGCCTAAGATTAAAGCTTATTACATCGGTCCCAAGAAAATCATTACATTTATGATGAAGATGGATGCCGATATTGTGGTTATGACTACTCCTGAGCTTGACTCTCTGCATATCAAGCGTTCTTACGTCAAGAAGGATATTGAGTATATTTATACCTTCCATGCTCCTACAAGCACACATATGTGCGTTAAAGAGGATGCTCACGATAACTTTGATACAATTTTCTGTGTTGGTCCTCATCAGGTAGATGAGATAAGAGAAGCCGAAAAGGTAAGAAATCTTAAGGAAAAGAACCTTGTACCCGTGGGATTTGGTGTTATTGATAACCTTATTGATATGTACGGCAAAATGGAGAAAACCGAGAAACCTCAAAAGCAGATTCTTATTGCTCCGTCCTGGCAGGAGGATAATATCTTTGATTCCTGCTTAGACGAAATTCTCCCTCAGCTTTTACACAAGGGCAACAAGGTTATTATCCGTCCCCACCCTGAATACGTTAAGCGTTTCAAGGGTAAGATGGATGCCATTGTAGAGAAGTATAAAAACGAAGTGGGCGAGGATTTTGAGATTGAGCTTGATTTTTCATCAAACCGCACAATCTGGGAATCCGACCTGCTTATTACCGACTGGTCGGGTATTGCTTACGAATTTTCATATGCTACCAAAAAGCCTACTTTGTTTATAAACACCACCATGAAGGTGCTTAATCCCAATTATAAAATACTTTCCTGCGTTCCTGTAGAAATATCTTGGAAAGACCAGGTTGGTGTTTCTCTTGAGATGGATGAAGTTGGCAAAACAGGAGAAACCGTGGCTGAGCTTCTGGGAAATCCTGAGAAATACAGCGAAAAAATCACAGAGGCACTTAACCGCAATATCTTTAACATCGGTCACAGCGGTCTTGAGGGTGCTAAGTACATCTACAACCGCATTGTTGAAAAACAGAAAAAGAAATAATAAAAATCGGCTCCCTTTAGCTAAATAAAAGGGAGCCGTTATTTTATGTCTGTTTATTTTTTGAGCCAGTTCATAAAGTTTATTTTATTATCCATTGCGGTGGTGGTGGGTCTGCCTAAGTCATCTCTTGCGCCTATAGAGCATTTAACTTCTATAAGGCTGAGGCAGTCGGTGTTTTTTGCTTCCTTGAGAGCATTGTCCAGAGCCTCGAAAGAGTCAACACTAATAGCTTTTGGATAGCCTGAACCCTCTGCGATTTTTACCAAATCAAGCTTTTCGGCAACTGTTGGCATACCGCCTACGGTTTCGTGGGCGCTGTTGTTGATTATGATATGTACAACGTTTGTGGGAGCATTTGCACCAAGCACCGCCATAGATCCCAAGTGCATAAGTGCTGCACCGTCGCCGTCAATAATCCAGATTTTTTTCTCAGGTTTCTGAAGTGCAATTCCAAGGGCAATGGAGGAAGAATGGCCCATTGAGCCAACTGTAAGAAAGTCGCTGCCGTGAGGCTGAGCTTTTGCTTCTCTTATTTCAAAAAGCTCGCGTGACGCCTTGCCTGTGGTGGAAACTATAATATCCTCGCCGGTAACATCTGTAATATGGCGGATAATATCCTCACGCACCATTGTGTTTGAATTTTCGTATTTAACATTTGCGTCGCACTCTAAAGCGCCTTTGCGAACGATAAAGGCAACTTGCTTGCCAATGCTCAGAAGCTCCCTGAACTCTGCCATTTTGGTATTAAGCTCTTCTTCGGTGGTATCTTTGCCTATAATAAAGGTGCGGATGTCCATATCCTCCAAAAGCTTAACTGTAACTTCGCCCTGATAAATGTGCTGAGGCTCGTCTTTAACACCGGGCTCACCTCTCCAGCCTACAATAAACACGCAGGGAATACCGTAAACCTTGTCGTTCATAAGAGATGCCACAGGGTTTATTATATTGCCTATACCGCTGTTCTGCATATAAACCACAGGTGTTTTGCCTGTTGCAAGGTGATAGCCTGCGGCAAGTGCTACTGCGTTTCCCTCATTAGCGGCAATTATATGTTTATCGGAAATTCCGTAGGTGTCCATAAGATAGTTGCAAAGGGGTTTAAGCTGAGAATCAGGGACACCTGTAAAAAATTCAAATTCATTAAGAAAGTCAAGTTTCATTAGTTTACAATCCTTTCATATAAGCTGTAAAGCACATCTTCAGTAAGCTTTACGGGGTTGTTGCCAAGGCGTACGGGGTTGACGGACTTAGCAAGAAGTTCAAGCTCCTCTGTACGATTGTTGGCAGCAGGCAAAAAGATTTCAAGCTCTTTAAGAAAAGCTTTTATGCCTTTTACTGCGTCTGCCGGAGATTCAAAACCCAAAGCGCAGGCTATTTCTGCAAAAATGCTTTCAAGGTAAGCTTTTCCTCTGGGGTCTATGCAGAGTCCGCTGTTTTCTATCATATATTGCCATACTTCAGGCAGACAAACAGCCGCCGCGTGGCCGTGGGGGATTTTGTAAAGAGATGTAAGCTTATAGCTCATTGCGTGGGCGGCGGTGGTCTGGGTAATGTTTATAGCCTGACCTGCCAGGTTAGATGCCAGCATAATCTGCTCGGCAGCATCCTTGTCACCCTCTAAATATGGTTTTGTATATTTAATTATAGCTTTAACGGCTTTTTCTGATATTTTTTTACTCTCGTCAGTAGAGTTTACCGACCACCAGGACTCAACACCCTGGCACAGTGCATCCAAAAGGGTGCATTTTTTCTGATACAGGGGCAGGGTTTTTAATACCTCAAAATGAAGCAGAGCCACATCGGGAATAATGCTTTGGTGGGTTACGGACTGTTTTTGTCCTTTGTAATAAATTACGGCGTATCGGGTGGACTCGCTTCCTGTGCCTGCAGTTGTGGGAATTGCTATAAGAGGCACTTTTGTGTCTTTAAATTCCTGATTAAGATAAATGTCAGAGTCATTCATTTTTGAAAAAAGCTTAATGCATTTGGCAACGTCTATGCTTGAACCTCCGCCAACCGCTAAAATAACGTCGCAGTTTTCGCTGCGAAAAAGCTCTACGCCCTTTTTGACATCTTCATAAAGAGGATTGGGAGTAAAGTCAGAAAACGTAATCATAGGAACATTAAGGCTTAAAATATCCTCTTTGATATTAAGAAAATCAAAGGAGCTGTCGCATACCAGAAGAAGCTTTTTGGCATTAAGATTATTAAGGACATCGTTAAGGTTTTTTATGGCGTTTTTGCCGCCGATTATAATCTGGCTCAAAATTATTCCTCCGGAATAAGAGTGATGATTTCTTTAATGGACATACACATATCGTCAGCTTCTTTTGCTCTGTGGTTGGTAAGAATGGTTTTTGCCACGTTCTGCATTGCAGGGAAACCGCTTCGGGTAAGCTGGTTTGCGTAAATTACAACGTTAACGCCTCTGTCTTTGAACTCTTGCTCTGTAACAGAGTTAAAGGAAGTAGGCACAACTACAACGGGGGTTGTTGCATTTTCCTTGCGGAATTTTTCAACAAACTCAAAAATCTCTGCGGGGTCTTTCTTTCGGGAGTGAATCATAATTGCATCTGCACCTGCCTTTGAGAAAGCAAATGCACGAGTGAGTGCGTCCTCCATACCCTGCTCAAGAATAAGGCTTTCGATTCTTGCACAAATCATAAAGTCCTTGGTTTTCTGAGCTTTTTTGCCTGCCTTGATTTTTTCGCAGAAATTCTCAATGGAGTCCTGGGTCTGGGCTACCTCGGTGCCGAACAGGGAGTTTTTCTTAAGACCTGTTTTGTCCTCGATAATTACCATAGAAACACCCATACGCTCAAGGCTCTTTACGGTGTAAACAAAGTGTTCTGTAAGTCCGCCTGTGTCACCGTCAAAGATAATGGGTTTTGTTGTAACCTCCATAATATCGTCAATGGTTCTGAAGCGGGATGTCATATCAACAAGCTCAATGTCGGGCTTGCCCTTGGCGGTACTGTCGCAAAGGCTTGAAACCCACATAGCATCAAACTGATAGGTTTTGCCGTCCTGCAGAACAGTGGTTTTTTCTGCAATAAGACCTGTAATGCCTGAGTGAGCCTCAATAGCGGTTACAAGACCTTTCATATTAATAAGCTTTTTAAGTCTTGCACGTCTTTTGTCAGGCATAGCAAGCTCTGCTCTTGCACTTGCTTCAAGCTCGGCATATTTCTGGTCTTTGTTGTAGGGGTATTCCACAAGCTCGCCGCCCTGAGCGGAGAGTATGTCAATAACCTCTGAGCGGATTGATTTCTGGAAACCTTCTTTCCAATCGTCACCGTGCACAACAAAGTCAGGCTTTAATGCCTTAAGGTTTTCAGCATAGCTTAATTCTTTCTGCTCTACAACCTTGTAAACACCGCTGATGTTTTCTACAATAGTTTTTCTTTCCTCAAAAGGAAGCAGGGGAAAGCGTTTGTAGCTTGCCACAGCCTCGTCTGAAAGCACGCCTACAATGAGTTTTCCCAAAGACTGGGCTTTGTTGATGATTGCAATATGGCCCGAATGAATAATATCGGTAGAGAAGCACATGTAAACTGTACGGTCTTCTGCGTTTTTAAGCATATCACTTACCATTTTCAAATCCTCCGGTGTATCAATTTCTGCGCAAAGAGCATCCTTAAAATCAAGGGGATAAATTAAGCAGTCATCACTTATTTCGTTAAAAGCATTTTCTGCGTAACATTTGCGGTTGTCACTTTCGCAGAATTCAACTATTTTGTCAAGCCATAGTTTCCAGTCTTTTTTGGTAAGCTTGTAAAGAGGCTGAGCAGCCATAACATTTTCAAAAAACTCAACGCCTACCTTTTCTATTTTGCCGTCTGCGATAACAGCCTTAAAATCCTTTTCGGGAACAGGCAGGGTAGAGCTTACGGTCATAACGCTTTTGTCGCTTTTTACAATTTTATCGAAAACACTGCCTTCAAAAACCAGATCGCCGTGCATAAGAACAATTTCGTCATCAAGATAATCCTTGGCACAGTAGATTGAATATATGTAATTGGTGGTGTCGTAAACCGGGTTGTTGACAAAGGTTATGTTTAAGGGCAGATTAAGACTTTCGCAGTAATCTGTAAGTACCTTGTCAAAGTATCCTGTGGTCATTACAACGTCGGCTATTCCCATATTTGCACACAGCTTAAGCTGACGGCTGAGTATGGTGTCGGCGGGGGATATTTCGGTCATACACTTGGGGTGGTTTTTGGTGATATCGCCCATTCTGTGACCCAGACCCGAATTTAAAATCAAAGCTTTCATTCTATTAGCTCCTTGCAGATATAAATATACACCGTAATTATACATTCAACCGCCATATATTTCAACAGTTTTTTATGTATTATTGCTGAAAAAAGCCTGACATTTTGCTGTCAGGCTTTTGAAAATTCACGGAATCTGCACAATTCGGTTTTATGATATTTATAGGGGGAGTTAATCTTCTGTTACAATAATATCTTCGTCCTTCTGAGGTTTTAAGATATCGGCGATAACTTCTCTTTCGTCAAGGTGGTACTTAACACCCTTGATTTCCTGATAATCCTCATGGCCTTTGCCTGCCAGAACGATTATGTCGCCGGGCTGGGCGTTTTCAATACAATAACGGATAGCATCCACACGGTTAGGCACAATAACGTACTTGCCGTCGGTCTTATCAATGCCCACTTTGATATCGGCAATAATGTCGTTTACATCTTCGAAACGTGAGTTATCCTCTGTAATTACCGATAAATCAGAAAGTCTGCCCGAAACTTCGCCCATTTCATAACGGCGTGCCTTGGGACGGTTACCGCCTGCTCCGAACATTGTAATAAGGCGGTGAGGCTTGTATTCACGGAGTGTGGTCAGCACGTTTTCCATAGAAACTGCATTGTGTGCATAGTCAATAAGCAGGGTGTAGTTACTCTTGACGGGGTAAACCTCAACTCTGCCCTTAACCTTTACGGTTTCAAGACCTTTTAATATATATTCATCACGTATGCCCATAGAAGAGCAGAGAGCCGTTGCCGCCAAGGCATTGTAAACGCTGAATCTGCCGGGGATTGCAACATCTGCAGAAAGCTCTTTTTTACCTTTAACGTCAAAATGTACGCCGATAAAGCCCTGACGTGCCAGAAGCTTGTCGTTTGATGCACAAAAATCTGCATTTTCGTTAAAGCCGTAGGTCACTACGTCGCAGACACTGTCCTTTAAAAGTTCAGCAGTTGCTTCATCGTCAATATTGATAATGCCCTTTTTGCAGTTTTTAAAGAGGATAGCTTTGCTTTCTAAATAATCCTGCATATCGGGATGCTCGCTTTCGCCGATATGGTCGTGGGAAAAGTTTGTAAAAATACCGTAGTCAAAGTTGATGCAGTCTGTACGGTGGTTCTTAAGTCCTAAGGAAGATGCCTCAATAACCATTGCGGTGCATCCCTTTTTAACCATTTTACGCATAGCCTGTTGGATTTCGTAAGACTCGGGTGTGGTATTGGCGGTTTTGTAGATTTTGTCGCCGATAACAATGCCAAGGGTGCCTATGGTGCCTGTTTTTATGCCTGCACATTCCAAAATTGAGCGAATCATAGCTACAGTTGTGGTTTTTCCTTTGGTGCCTGTTATGGCTATTGTGGTAAGCTCCTTTGCAGGATTTCCGAAAAGTTCTGTGCTCATCTGTGCCAGTGCACTTCTTGTATTTTCTACCTTTATAATGGTAATGTCGGCATCTGTCTTTACTTCGTCGCTGACAATTAAAGCAGAAACACCTTTTTCTATGGCGTCCTGAGCATATTTGTGGCCGTCGGTGTTAAATCCCTTAAGGCATACAAACGCAGTGCCTTTGATAGCCTTTCGGGAGTCGTAAATAATATCCTCTATTTCAATGTCGGCAGTACCCTTGATAATTTCATAAGAAAGTGAAGAAAGTAGCTTTTCAAGCTTCATAAGCAAAATCGCCTCCGTACATAATAGTATATTCTTAAGTTACAACTTTTTTGCAGAAAAGTCAATGAAAACCGTGTCGACCCCTTATTTTGTGGTAAATACAGGTGTTTTTTTAAAAATTCCACAAGAGAAAGTAATTTTGACGAAAAATTGGTTACAAATGGGTAAAAATGGGGGTGAGCGGGTTTAGTATATGTCAAATTGCATTTATTTGCAGGGCGTAGCCTGGCAAGATGCACAAAGCAAACACTGTCATTAACACCAAATCAGATATAGTGCATTTGTACAAAATGATAATAAAAATAAAAACCACTTGTCAAAATGACCAAAATACAAGCTCTTATTTATTATTTTAGATAAAAAGTACAAAGGGAGTTGAAATCACGACCTGAATTATGGTATTATTATCACAGTGAAACAGTGCCCCTTTTACGCACTGACACAATAAAAAATATTTTAAAAAGGAGTTATCCAAAATGAACGCAAAGAGAATTCTTGCTCTTGTGTTTGCTGTTCTTATGGTAGTAGGCTGTCTTGCAGCTTGCGATAACGGCAACACACCCGCAGGCACAGACCCCGTAGGCACACAGCCCGCAACTGGCGGTCAGACAACATTTGTTCCCTGGTCCGCAGAAGATATCGCTGACCTCGGCGCAAACATCCAGAAAGAAGCTGCAGGCAACAAGATCACACTTAAAGTATGGCAGCCTGAGGCAGCTCAGGACGTATTCAAGGCTCAGGTAGCTGACTTCATCGAGATCTTCAAGGATTATGCTGAGATCGAAATCGAAGTTGCAATCCAGGGCGAGGGCGACGCTGGTGCTAACGTACTTTCCGACCCCAACACAGCTGCTGACGTATTCGGCTTCGCTTCTGACCAGATCATGAAGCTCGCAAAGCCCGGTGCAGTTGCTGAGGTTATGTTCCCCAACGAAGTTACTTCCATGAACACAGAGGCTTCTATCTCTGCTGCAACTTACGACGGCAAGCTCGTTGCTTACCCCGAAGTTGGCGACAACTCTTACTTCCTCTGCTATGATAAGTCTCTCGTAACAGCTGATCAGGCTAAGAGCCTTGAGGCTATCTTCGCAGCTTGCGAAGCAGCAGACAAGAGATTCATCATGGATGCTGGCAACGGTTACTTCTCTTGCATGTACCTCTTCACAGGCGGTCTTGCAACAGAAGGTCTTGAGGAAGACGGCGAGACACAGCACTTCAACGAGTATGATATCGACAAGGTAACAGCTTCCGTTAAGGCTTTTGCTGACCTCTTCAAAAAGTACTCCAAGAACTTTGAGAACAACACAACATCTGCAGTAGTTGACGGCTTCAAGAACGGCACAACAGCAGCTGGTGTTATCGGCTCCTGGGACGTAGCTTCCGCTAAGGCAGCTCTCGGCGACAACGCAGGTTTCGCAATTCTTCCCACAATTAACATTGACGGCACAGACACACAGATCATCAACATGTTCGGTTACAAGTTTATCGGTGTTAACAGCCAGTCCAAGTTCCCCTACACATCTCAGGCTCTTGCATACTACCTCTCCAACGAGGAGTGCCAGAAGGAAAGAGCTGAGCAGCTCGAGTGGGGTCCCTCTAACGTTAACGTTGCTAACAGCGACTTCGTTAAGAACAATGAGTCCATGTCCGCTATCCTTGCTCAGTCCGAGTTCTCCGTACCCCAGACAATCATCGTTGGTACATTCTGGGATCCCTGTGCAGCTCTCGGCGGCTATGTAGCAGAGACAAACAACGACTTCACAACAGAGGCTGTTAAGGCTGAGGTTGAGAAGTGCATCAACAACATCCTCGACCTTTAATTTTTAAAGGATAAGGATATATCAGTTTTTTTGAAATTAACTTAATCTGATTTTTTCACAGCCCGGAGCAGGGCTTCGGGCTGTGATGCTTTTATTACGCTAAATTACGCTAATTATTCTGCAATATCAGGATAAAGGGGAGTGAACAAGAGTGAAATATATCGATTATATACAGCTGAACCCCTTTGAGCGTTTCTGGTATAAGTTCAAGGAAGCTATCAAGAACTTACCTAACACACTCAAGGCTTTCTTCTGTGCCATCGGTAAGGCCATCAAGAACTTTGTGTTAAAGCTTGCTTTAGGCATAAAGGATTTCGCTGTTGGATTTGCTCAGGGTGACATCATTACCAAGCTTTCTTACCTTATTATGGGTCTTGGTAATGTTACAAGAGGACAGGTTATCAAAGGCATAATATTCTTCTCGCTTGAAGTTGCTTACATAGCATTTATGGTGTTCTTCGGCGGCACATATTTAGGCCAGTTCTTTACCCTTGAAGCTCAGACTCATTACGAGACAGTATCCGGCGGTCGTGGTGGTACAAGCCAGACATTAGTATACGACACCTACAGTAACCAGATTCTTATTTACGGTATTCTGGCCATTATGGCTACACTTGCATTTGTAGCAATTTATCTTGCAAGCACAAAGTCCGCAAGAAAGTGCGAGCAGCTTAAGAAAGCAGGCAAAAAGCCTGAAACATTCGTTAATGAAATCAAGGAACTCCTTGATTCTAAGTTCCACATTACATTACTTTCAGTTCCCGTAATTCTTATTTGTGTATTTGTACTTCTGCCTCTTATCTTTATGATTCTTATGGCATTTACAAACTACAGTGACAAGAACTACTTCTCATTCCAGTGGGTTGGAATGGCAAACTTCGCTGAAATCTTCAGCGGCAGTTCCGTTGGCGGTGCATCCATGGGTTACACCTTTGGTAACATCGTGCTTTGGACACTCATCTGGGCAGTTGCAGCTACATTCAGTAACTATATCTTAGGTATGGTTGTTGCCCTGATGATTAATAAAAAAGGAATCAAGCTTAAGAAGTTATGGAGAACACTTTTCGTTATGACAATTGCTGTTCCCCAGTTCGTTACACTTCTTCTTATCGCACAGATGATCGGCTCATCTCAGGATAGCCCTCTCAATCTGTTTATATCAATGTTCACAGGCGAGCCTTCTCAGTTTGACGTTCTTACTCAGAACTATGACGGTTGGATTGCAAGAGCTACTGTTATCATTATCAATATCTGGATTGGTATTCCTTACACAATCCTTATGACAACAGGTATCCTTATGAACATTCCCGAGGACCTTTACGAAAGTGCACGTATCGACGGTGCAGGTCCTGTTAAGAGCTTTACTAAGATTACATTACCTTATATGCTCTTCGTTACAACTCCCCACCTGATTACAACCTTTATCGGTAACGTAAATAACTTTAACGTTATTTACCTCCTTACAGGCGGCGGTCCCAAAGTTAATGAATATAAATACGGTGCAGGTAAGACCGACCTTCTTATTACACTTCTCTACAAACTTTCAGTTGACCAGCAGAAGTACGGTTTAGGTGCGGCTATCGGTATTCTTGTATTTATAGTTTGTGCTACATTGTCACTTGTTACATTCAACATGACAAAATCAGCTAAGGATGAGGAGGCGTTCTCATGATAAAAAGTTATAAATTGAGAAGAGGCCTTGCCAATACCTTCATCTACATCTTGCTTGCAGTGTTAGGTCTTATCTGGATTTTCCCTCTGGTATGGCTTATACTTCACTCATTCCGTATCGACCCCAACGGCGGTACACCTGCAGTAAATGTTGACCACTTGTTCCCCTATCTGAACGAGCTTGGTTTTGACAACTACATTGGTCTTTTTACAAAAACTGACTTTATGCTTTGGTTCAAGAATACATTTATCATTGCAGTAATTTGTTGTATTATTTCAACTCTTTCAGTTCTGGTTGTTGCTTATGCATTCAGCCGTCTGAGATTTAAAGCCAGAAAGCCCCTCATAAACGTTGGTATGATTATGGGTATGTTCCCCGGCTTTATGACAATGATCGCTCTTTATTACATCTTAAAGATGATGAGCTTAGACCAGACAATGCTTGGTCTTATCCTTTGCTACAGTGCTGGTTCAGGTCTTGGTTATCTTGTAATGAAGGGTTACCTGGATACAATTCCTCATGCTCTTGATGAGGCTGCTACCATCGACGGTGCTAACCAGTTCCAGGTATTCTGGAAGATTATCCTTCCCATGGCAAAGCCCATGGTTATCTACCAGATTCTTACATCTTTCATCGGTCCCTGGTGCGACTTCATTCTTGTTCGTCTTGTTATGATGGATAACTCTGATGGTTACACAGTTGCCAGAGGTCTTTGGAGATGGACAGAGCAGGAGTACAAGACTGAATTCTACAGATACTTCCTCTCAGGTTCAGTTGTTGTTTCTATCCCCATTACAGCTCTCTTCCTCTACATGCAGAAGTACTACGTTGAAGGCGTAACAGCCGGCGGCGTTAAGGGCTAATAACTCCTACTATATGGGCGGCTGCCGTATGACAGCCGCCCTTTTTAAAAGAAAAAAGCAGAAGGTGTTTTAAAAATGAAAAAAATTATAGCTTTATTTCTTATAATTGCACTTTCCCTTTCCTGTGTGGTTTTTGCAGGTTGTGAAAAAACCGAAGAAATCCCCACAGAATACAAGGACCCCGTAGCAGAAAGAAAAGTTGCAGATATTGATGACAAATACCGCAACTATTATCACATCTGGGTTTGTGCTTTTGCTGACAGCAACAATGATGAAACAGGCGACTTACAGGGTATTATTGACAACCTTGACTACATTAACGACGGAAATCCTGAAACCGATACGGACCTTGGTATGACAGGCATATGGCTGTCTCCCATTATGCCTTCGGATTCTTATCATAAATATGATGTTGACGATTATATGGACATCGACCCCGAATTTGGCGACCTTGCTACCTTCGACAAGCTTATTGAAGAGTGCGACAAACGCGGTATTGATGTTATTCTTGACCTGGTGCTTAACCATTGCGGTACAGGCCATGAGTTTTATCAGAAAGCCCTTAAGGAAGTTGCAGACGGTAACCTTGACGGTTTTGCAAAATATTACCGTTTTCAGGCTTCAGGCTTTGCAAGCCCCGGCGAAGGATGGCGTCAGGTAATCGGTGCATCCGGTGTTTGGTACGAGGGTCAGTTTTCTACAGAAATGCCCGAGTGGAACTTAGCCTATGACGGTACAAGAGATTATTTTGAAGAAATCGCAAAGTTCTGGCTTGAACGCGGTGTTGCAGGATTCAGACTTGACGCGGTTAAGTATATGACAGATGAAACTACCGACGGTGCAGAGTTCCTGGGTTGGTTCTATGACACTGCTCAGAAATATAACCCTGATGTTTATATGGTAGGCGAAAACTGGCAGAGTAATTCCTATCTTTATGATATCTACGAGTCAGGCATCGATAGCCAGTTTGCATTCTCTTTTGCAGGTTCTACAGGTAACTTTGCCATTACTGCAAACTCAGGCGACGGCGATAGCCTTGTTACTCAGCTTGAAAAGTTTGATAGAGGTTCCAGAGAAGCTAATCCCGATGTAATCAATGCTATGTTCCTTTCTAACCACGACCAGGTTCGAAGCGGTTCATATTTCAGCAAGGGTGTTAACGTTATGAAGAACGCTGCGGCTCTTTATATCCTTACACCGGGTAACTCCTTTACCTACTATGGCGAAGAAATCGGTATGAAGACTCCCGGTAACTACCATCAGAATGATGCGTTCTTCCGTTCTCCCATGATTTGGGATTCAGATGTAGAGCCTGACATCTGGTGTACTGCCGATGCTTTTTGCGAGCTTGATTTCGGCGGTGTAAAACAGCAGACTGAGGACGAGAACTCTCTCCTGAATTTCTACAAGAGAGCCCTTAA
This sequence comes from Clostridia bacterium, assembly GCA_017521925.1. Classification (GTDB taxonomy): domain Bacteria; phylum Bacillota; class Clostridia; order Oscillospirales; family Acutalibacteraceae; genus Ruminococcoides. The sequence continues at coordinate 24,238 of JAFXBG010000019.1, read as the reverse complement.
AATCAAAGGCCAGAACCCTGAAATTGCCCGTGGCAGAATTACAGAAACATATGAAGTTGAGGGTGATATCGGCATTTGTGCTTTTAAGATTGAATATGATGACAGTGCAGTTATTATTGTTCATAATGTAAACGGCGCAAAGGCCTCTGAAATCGAGATTACTGACGATATGCTTAAGGATGCTGAAATTGTCGGCGACCTTTACGCAGGTGCTGATGAAGTAAGCAAAACCCCTGCTGTAAGAGGCGAAACTCAGCCTGCAACAGAGGAAGAGCTTCCTGAGTTTGCATATATTACAAACAGCAAGCTTGTGCTTCCCCCCAGAAGCTCTGTGGTTCTGAAAAGCTCTAAATAAAGCCTTAAACGCTTCCTTTTGAGGAAGCGTTTTTTGCTATAAATAAAATCTTGCATTTTAATTTTTGCGGGAATATAATTGATTTATAAAGTAGTGGGGAGGGAGTACTGTGGAATTTGAGTCTGCCAAGGAAACGGCAGTTCGTCTTGGTGTTAACATCCGAACTGTGCAGAAATGGGCAAAAGAAAACAAATTCAATGGTGCAAAAAAGCTGGGCAGAGAATGGCTTATCCCGCAAAATGCAACCCCTGATAACAATTCTTGTGATGAAAAAACCACTGTTCATCAGCTTTTGCCTGTTTTATCAAATGACTTTGTGCCGGGTTATTGCAATGATATGATTGCAGGTCTTGCAGATGAGACGGATAAGGCGATTGCAACCGCAGAATTGTATTACTACAAAGGCAAAACTCAGCAGGCAATAGAGATTGCCGAGCTTTACCTTAATCACGCGGACTATAATACAGCTCTTTCGGCAAGCTTTATTTACGCCTTTGCAAATTTAAGCTCAGGCAAGCTTAATCTGACAGAGTTGGGATTTGAAAATATAAAGCGTTTTGTTATGAAAGCTTTGAGTAAGGATGACCCTGATTTCAGGGCAAGTGCCGTATTTATCGGCACGGCAACGTTGGTGCTTTTGCATCAGGATACAGATGAGCTTCCGCCTTTGCAGACGGTAATGAACGACTTACCCGCAGGGCTTAGGGTGTTTGCGTCCTATATTATGGCTCACAAGGTTTACCTTGAAAAGGATTATAGCCGTGCTGTGGGTATTGCAGAGGGAGTACTTACGTTTAAGGGTGCGCCTTATCCTGTGCCCTCCCTTTACTTAAAACTTATGCGGTGTGTATGTCTTATGAATCTTAAGGATTCTCAGAGAGCAAAGTCAGCTTTCAATGATATTAACCGCATTGCTCTGGAGGAAGAGATTTTTCAGCCCTTTGCAGAGCATCACGGGCTGTTGCAGGGAATAATTGAATCTCAGATAAAGAAAACCCACCCCGAAGCATATCGCGAGATAGTGGCTATGGTTAAGAATTTCAGCACAGGCTGGAGCACGGTTCACAACGAGCTTACAAAAAGTTCTGTTACAATTAGTCTTACTACCACTGAGTTTGCCATTGCTATGCTGTTTAACCGAAACTGGTCGGTTAAAGAAATTTCTCAGCATATGGATATTTCACCCCGAATGGTCAAGCACCACCTGTCGGTAATTTACGAAAAACTGGATGTTTCTAACCGAGAAGAGTTGGGACGTTTCCTGCTTAAATAAAAAATACCGCCTTACCCGAGCATAAAGGTAAGGCGGTTTGCTTATTTTATAGATTTAATTTCATTGATGTTGTATGGAGTTGTCTGATACACAAAGTAGTTGAGCCAGTTGGAGTACAAGAGGCTTGAGTGGCTACGCCACTTTATAATGGGGTCCTTTGTGTCGTCGTCGTCGGGGAAGTAGTTTTTAGGAAGCTCGATAGGCTTGCCTAAGTTTTTATCCCTTAAATACTCTTTTTTAAGAGTATCTCTGTCATACTCTGAATGGCCTGTAATGAAAATCTGTCTGCCTTTATCGGTAGCAATGGCATACACCCCTGTTTCTTCGGAAGAAGAAAGAATTTTAAGCTCAGGAACATTCTCAATATCCTCACGCTTTACAGTAGTGTGACGCGACTGAGGAACCCAGAATTCATCGTCAGAACCTCTGAAAAGCATAGAACGCTTGTAATCGAGTGTATGCTTGAAAATACCGAAAAGCTTTTTATCCAGGGGGTACTTTTTAATACCGTAGTGGTAATAAAGACCTGCCTGAGCACCCCAGCAAATGTGAAAAGTAGAGGTTACGTTGGTTTTTGTCCACTCCATAATCTCACAAAGCTCATCCCAGTACTCCACATCCTCAAACTCAAGATGCTCAACAGGTGCACCTGTGATAATCATACCGTCAAACTTGCGGTGTTTGATTTCGTCAAAGGTTTTGTAAAAGCTTAAAAGGTGGTCAGAGTCCACATTCTTTGACTTGTGAGTAGCTGTGTGGATAAGCTCCAAATCAACCTGCAAGGGAGTGTTTCCCAGGAGTCTGGCAAGCTGGGTTTCGGTTTCAATCTTTGTGGGCATTAAGTTAAGAACAACAATCTGCAAAGGACGGATATCCTGAGTCAGGGCTCTTGTTTCCGTAATGGCAAAGATGTTTTCTTCATATAACGTTTTTGTAGCAGGAAGCTCGTTAGGGATTTTAATTGGCATTAAAACACCTCCTGAAATCAGATTTGTGATAATGCGTTTTCGATGTCTGCAATAAGGTCGTCAGCACCTTCAATACCGCATGAGAAGCGAACTAAATCAGGAGAAATACCTGCAGCCGCAAGCTCATCGTCGTTCATTTGTCTGTGAGTAGCACTTGCAGGGTGCAGGCAACAGGTGCGGGCATCTGCAACGTGGGTTTCAATAGCGGCAATCTTAAGATTTTTCATAAATGTTTCTGCAGCAGCTCTTCCGCCCTTAACACCGAAAGAAACAACACCGCAACCGCCCTGAGGCATATACTTCTTAGCAAGCTCAAAGCTGTCGTCGCCTTCTAAATGGGGGAAACGTACCCAGGCTACCTTGGGGTGGTTCTTAAGATATGTTGCAACAGCAAGACCGTTTGCACAGTGCTGACGCATTCTTACGTGAAGGCTCTCAAGACCCATATTGATGTAGAAAGCGTGCTGAGGCGACTGGATACATCCAAAATCTCTCATTAACTGAGCGGTAGCCTTTGTGATATATGCACCTGCAAGACCGAATCTTTCTGTATATGTTACGCCGTGATAGCTTTCGTCAGGAGTACAAAGACCGGGGAATTTGTCGGGATATTTTGTCCAGTCAAAATTACCTGAGTCAACAATACATCCGCCGACAGAAACACCGTGTCCGTCGATATATTTTGTTGTGGAGTGGATAACAATGTCAGCACCCCATTCAATAGGACGGCAGTTAACAGGTGTTGCAAAGGTGTTGTCGATAATAAGGGGAACACCGTGGCTGTGTGCAGCATTTGCGAATTTTTCAATATCAAGAACCACAAGAGCAGGATTTGCGATAGTTTCGCCGAAAAGTGCCTTTGTGTTAGGCTTGAAAGCAGCATTAAGCTCTTCCTCTGAGCAGTCGGGAGCAACGAAGGTAAAGTCAATACCCATTCGCTTCATTGTAACTGCAAAAAGATTATATGTGCCGCCGTAAATTGCAGAAGATGCTACAACGTGGTCTCCTGCAGAGGCAATGTTGAAAACGCTGAAGAAGCTTGCCGCCTGACCTGAGGAGGTAAGCATAGCGGCACTGCCGCCTTCAAGCTCGCAAATTTTCTTTGCAACTGTGTCGTTGGTGGGGTTCTGAAGTCTTGTGTAAAAATAGCCCTCAGCCTCTAAGTCAAAAAGCTTTCCCATTGCTTCGCTCGTTGCATATTTAAATGTAGTACTTTGTACAATGGGAATCTGGCGTGGTTCACCGTTTGAGGGGGTGTAACCGCCCTGAACGCATTTGGTGTCGATACTGAAATTCTTCATAAGTATCTTCCTCCTTGAAAATTAAATAAGAAAAGGCAGAAACCCAAATGGGTATCTGCCCTCAAAAATCAGATAAAACCAAAAAGATTCAATCAGTTTTTGAAGGCACAGGTGCACATCATCATATTGTAGTTTACGTATAAACTTTTCATAAAAATGTCCTCCTGTAAAACTTAAGCCCATTATAAACCAACTTGCAATCTATGTCAACTTTTTTTAAAAGGAAAGGATTTACAGTGCATTTTTTGCAAAATTATAGGATAAATCCTGCAAAAATACTTGTACTCATAGTTTAATTTTGGTATAATAAAATATCATTTTTATGAAAATGCGGTATTTTTTGCAATTTTTTGAAAGAAGTGGATATTTATGGTAATCAAAATCCTGTTTATCCTGCTTTTTCTGGTAATTACTATCGGTATCGGTGTATACTCCAGAAAAAAAGCAACGGATGTAAACGGATTTGTACTGGGCGGAAGAGCAGTCGGACCTTGGCTTACGGCGTTTTCCTTTGGTACATCTTATTTTTCTGCCGTTATTTTTGTAGGCTATGCAGGTCAGTTCGGTTGGAACTTCGGTTTAGCCTCTACGTGGATTGGTCTTGGTAATGCTTTAATCGGCTCTTACCTTGCCTGGAAAATTTTAGGAAGACGTACAAGGGTTATGACTCAGCATCTTCAGAGTGCTACGATGCCCGACTTTTTTGAGAAAAGATATGACAGCAAGTCTCTTAAGATAGTGGCTTCCGCCATTGTGTTTATCTTTATGATTCCTTACACAGCATCTCTTTACAATGGTCTTTCCCGTCTTTTTGAGATGAGCTTTAACATTCCTTACTGGGTTTGCGTTGTTGTTATGGCTTTGGTTACTGCAATGTACGTTGTGCTTTCAGGTTATATGGGCACAGCCTTAAACAGTGCGGTGCAGGGCGTAATTATGCTTGTGGGTATTGTTGTGGTTGTGTTTTCGGTGCTTAATGTAAACGGTGGCTTTGCTGAAAGCGTAAACCTTCTTTCGAAGGTTACTACCGACACGGTTTCAGAGGGCGGTTTTACCTCCTTCTTCGGCCCTGACCCATTGGCACTTATCGGTGTTGTGCTTCTTACATCCCTTGGCACCTGGGGACTTCCTCAGATGATTGGTAAGTTCTATGCCATTAAGGACGAAAAAGCTATTAAAACAGGCACTGTTGTTTCCACGGTTTTTGCTGTTATTGTTGCAGGCGGTTGTTATTTCCTGGGCGGTTTCGGCAGACTCTTTATGACACCTGAGCAGGTAGCTGAAAACGGCTTTGACTCGATTATTCCTGCTATGCTTTCACAGCTTTCAGACGTAGTTATCGCACTTGTAATTATGCTTGTGCTTGCGGCTTCTATGTCTACACTTTCAAGTCTGGTGCTTACCTCAAGCTCAACTCTTACCCTTGACTTTTTGAATCCTGTCAGAAAAGACAAGATGTCTGAAAAAAGCAAGATGCGTTGGATGCGTTTATTTATTGTTTTCTTTATTGTGGTTTCCGCAGGTATTGCAATTATTCAGGCTAACTCAAAGGTTGCATTTATTACCGACCTTATGGGTATTTCCTGGGGTACAATGAGCGGTGCTTTCCTTGGCCCCTTTATGCTTGGTCTTTATTGGAAGCGTGCCACAAAGCCTGCAGTCTGGTCAAGTTTTATTTTCAGTGTGCTTATTAATGTAACCTTTATGGCTTTAAAGCTTTCGGGCAATATTACTGTTCTTCCCAAGCTTTTGCAGGCATCTTCAAATGTAGGCGTTATTGCAATGCTTATGGGTATTGTGCTTGTAATTGTTATAAGCTTACTTACCAAGAAGCCTGACGAGGATGCTGTAAACGCAAAATTTGCCTGTTATGAGAAAACCGTTACGGTTAAAGCAAAAACCAGCCTTGAAGACTAAGGTTTTACATATAAAAATAACTCTATAGGAGATTTTAAAATGAAAGAATTACTTATTGGCAACGGTGCCATTGCCCGCGGCCTTTACGAGGCAGGATGCGAAATCGTATCCTCTTACCCCGGTACTCCCAGTACAGAAATTACTGAGCTTGCCGCAAAATTTGACGATATTTACTGTGAGTGGGCACCTAACGAAAAGGTAGCTATGGAGGTTGCCTTTGGTGCATCCTTAAGAGGCAAGCGTGCCTGCTGTGCAATGAAGCACGTAGGTCTTAACGTAGCCGCTGACCCCTTATTTACACTTTCTTACACAGGTGTTACAGGCGGTCTTGTAATCTGTGTTGCAGACGACCCCGGTATGCATTCTTCTCAGAACGAGCAGGATTCCCGTCACTATGCAATTGCCGCAAAGGTTCCTATGCTTGAGCCTGCAGATTCCAAGGAAGCACTTGAGTTTACAAAGAAAGCCTTTGAGCTTTCTGAGGAGTTTGACACTCCCGTAATTATCAAGATGTGCACCAGAGTTGCACATTCACAGAGTGTTGTAGAGCTTTCCGAGCGTGTTGTTCCCGAGCTTAAAGCATATGAGAAGAATATGCAGAAATACATAATGATGCCTGCAATGGCCAAGAAACGTCACCCCTTTGTTGAAGAAAGAACAAAGAAGCTTACTGAGCTTGCAGAGACTACTGACCTTAACCGTGAGGAGTGGGGCACAGGTGACATTGGTATTATCACAAGCTCTACTTCATATCAGTATGTTAAGGAAGTTTTCGGTAACGAAGCAAGTGTTCTTAAAATCGGTATGATTAATCCTCTTCCTGTAGATAGAATCAAGAATTTTGCTTCTAAGGTAAAGAAGCTTTACATTGTAGAAGAGCTTGACGGCGTAATTGAAAGCCACGTTAAGAATCTTGGCTTAGAGGTTGAGGGCAAGGAGATGTTCTCAAATATCGGCGAGTTTAGCCAAAGCATGGTGGCAGAGGCTTTCGGCAAGGAAGTTCCTGCATTTGAGTCTATCGAGACGGCTGTTCCTATGCGTCCTCCTGTTATGTGTGCAGGTTGTCCCCACAGAGGAATGTACTACGTACTTTCCAAGAACAAGATTACAGTTTTAGGTGATATCGGCTGTTATACTTTAGGTGCTCAGGCTCCCTTAAGTGCACTTGACTCCACCCTTTGTATGGGTGCTTCCGTGTCAGGTCTTCACGGCTTTAACAAGGCAGGCGGTAAAGAAACAGAGGGCAAGAGTGTTTGCGTAATCGGCGATTCCACCTTTATGCACTCAGGTGTTACAGGTCTTATTAATATTGCCTACAACGGCTCAAACTCTACTGTTATTATCCTTGACAACTCCATTACAGGTATGACAGGCCATCAGCAGAATCCCACAACAGGCTACAACATTAAGGGCGACCCTGCTGCTAAAATTGACCTTGAAACCTTATGTAAGGCAGTAGGTATTAACAGAGTAAGAGTGGTTGACCCTTATAACCTTAAAGAATGTGAAGAGGCTGTTAAGGAAGAGCTTAAGGCAGAGGAGCCTTCTGTAATTATTTCCCGCAGACCTTGTGTACTCTTAAAGAGTGTTAAACTTCTTCCCCCTGTAAAGGTTGACAGAGACAAGTGTAAGTCCTGCAAAATGTGTATGAAGCTTGGTTGTCCTGCAATCAGTATGCACGGCGGTAAGGCTGAAATTGACGTAACACTTTGTGTTGGCTGTGGTGTATGTGAGCAGCTTTGTAAATTTGATGCTATCAAGGACGGAGGTGCCCTTTGATGAATAAAAGTATTATGATTGTCGGCGTTGGCGGACAGGGTTCGCTTTTAGCCAGTAAGCTTTTAGGCAAGCTTCTTATGAACGAAGGCTTGGATGTTAAGGTTAGCGAAGTTCACGGAATGAGCCAGCGCGGCGGTTCTGTTGTTACATATGTAAGATGCGGTGAAAAGGTTTACTCTCCTGTTATTGACAAGGGCGGTGCTGATTGCATTGTTTCCTTTGAAAAGCTTGAGGCTGCAAGATGGGTAGAATACCTTAAGAAAGACGGCGTTATTATTACAAATACTCAGCAAATTGACCCTATGCCTGTTATTACAGGTGCCGCTGAGTATCCCGAAAATATTTTAGATGAGCTTCAGACCAAGGTAAAGGTAGATGCACTTGATGCACTTTATTTAGCTACAGAGGCAGGCTCTGCCAAGGCTGTTAACATTGTGCTTATGGGCAGACTTGCAAAGTATTTCGATATTTCCTATGATAAATGGATAAATGCTATCGAAACCACTGTTGCTCCTAAATTTGTTGAGCTTAATAAAAAGGCTTTTGAGCTTGGCTATAATTATTAATAAGTAATCCTATTATAATTTTATAAAATGAAAGCAAGGTGCTTTAAAATGGCAGAAAAGTATTGGCAAAAGGAGATTGAAACTGCCTCACGGGAAGAGATTAAGGCTATTCAGGATGAGCGACTTAAGAAAACCGTGAAGCGCGTTTTTGAAAACGTTGAGCCTTACCGCAAAAGAATGGAAGAAGCAGGACTTACACCTGATGATATCAAGGGTGTAGAGGACTTACATAAGCTTCCCTTTACAGTAAAGCAGGATTTGAGGGATTACTATCCCTACGGTCTTTTTGCTGTTCCTACCAAGGATGTTGTAAGACTTCACGCATCAAGTGGTACTACAGGTAAGCAGATTGTTGTAGGCTACACCAGAAACGACCTTGACGTATGGGACGACATTGCCGCACGTCAGCTTTGTGCTGTTGGTGCAGACGAAAATGACTTTGTTCACGTTTCTTACGGCTACGGACTTTTCACAGGCGGCTTCGGACTTCACGGCGGTGCTACAAAGCTTGGTGCTACTGCTATCCCTGTTTCCTCAGGTAATACCGACAGACAGGTTACAATTCTTCAGGATTTTGGTTCTACAGTTCTTTGCTGTACTCCTTCTTACGCAATGTACATCGGCGAAACCCTTAAGAAAAAGGGCATCGACCCCAAAACATTGTCGCTTAAAGCAGGTATCTTCGGTGCAGAGCCCTGGACAGAGGAAATGCGACAGCAGATAGAGGAGCTTTTGGATATTAAGGCTTTTGATGTTTACGGCTTAACCGAGATTATGGGCCCTTGCGTTTCTTACGAATGTTCTCAGCAGAGCGGTATGCATGTAAACGAGGACCATTTTATTATCGAAACAATCAACCCCGATACAGGTGAGGTTATCCCCAACGGCGAGGTTGGCGAGCTGGTGTTCACCTGTATTACCAAAGAGTGCTGTCCCTTTATCCGTTACCGCACAAGGGATATCGGCGTAGTAAATACCGAGCCCTGTGCTTGCGGCAGAACCTTTGTAAGAATGTCCAAACCCATGGGCAGAAGCGACGATATGATGATTATCCGCGGTGTAAATGTGTTCCCCTCACAGATTGAGACAGTTCTTCTTAAGATGGGTTACTCTCCCAACTACAAGATTTACGTTGACCGTGTTAATAACACCGATACCCTCGATGTTCACGTTGAGATGAACGAGGATATGTTCTCTGATACAATTGCCGTTATTAAGGCTAACGAAGCAAAGCTTGAGGCTGAGCTTCGCTCACTCCTTGGTATTTCCGCAAATGTTAAGCTTGTTGCTCCGGGTTCTATTGAAAGAAGTATGGGCAAGGCAGTTCGTGTTGAGGACAAGAGAAAATTATTAGGGGGTAAAAAATAATGTCTATCCGCCAGATTTCAGTTTTCGTTGAAAATAAAAAGGGTTCGCTTGTAGAAATTACAGATACCCTTGCTAAAGAGAATATCGACTTAAGAGCAATGTCAATTGCCGATACTCAGGATTTCGGTATTTTAAGACTTATTGTTTCCGACACCGACAAGGCGCTTGCGGTTTTAAGAAGCAAAAACTGTATTGTTACCGAAACTGCGGTTATCGGCGCAAGGCTGAGAAACGAGCCCGGTGCATTGGCTACAGTTGTAAGGGTGCTTTCTGAGGGTGATATAAATGTTGAGTATATGTATGCTTTCAACGGTGCAACCCCTCACCATGCCTATGTTGTTCTTCGTGTTGACGACAACGAGCGTGTTGCAGAACTCCTCTTAAAAGAGGGCATCAAATGCATTACTCAGGAGCAGGTTTCTGAGATTTAAAAAAATTATTGACGAAGTATCGCTTTTTGTGATATATTCGTAGTGTAATCCATTCTATTTAGGAGGAATATATATGTTTAAAACAGTAGCAGAAGTTCAGGCTTTCTGCAAAGAAAACTCCATCAAGATGATTGATTTCAAGATGATTGATATCAACGGCCGTTGGAGACACATCACAATCCCCACAGCACGTCTTACCGAGGATACTATGACTTATGGTATCGGCTTTGACGGTTCCAACTACGGCTTTGCCGCAGTTGAGAAGAGCGATATGGTGTTTATTCCTAACCTTGCATCTGCAAAGGTTGACCCCTTCGTTGACAACACACTTACAATGACAGGTGATGTTTGCATTATCGGTAACGTTGGTGAGCCCAATCGTCCCTTTGACCAGTACCCCAGAAACGTTGCTATCCGTGCTCAGGAGTATATGAAGGAAACAGGTATTGCTGACCAGATGATTATCGGCCCCGAGTTTGAGTTCCACCTTCTTGACCACGTAAGCTATGAGTGCAAGTCCAACAAGGTTGCTTACGAGGTAGACACAGACCAGGCACAGTGGAACACAGGCGAGAACGAGGTTCAGAACTTCGGCTATCAGGTTCCCCAGCACGGCGGTTATCACATTGCTGCACCCCAGGATATTACATATGACCTCAGAAGCAAGATGTGCTTACTTTTAGAGGAGTGGGGCGTTAAGGTTAAGTACCACCACCACGAGGTTGGCGGTTCAGGTCAGGTTGAAATCGAGGTAGAGCTTGGCGATATGCTCGAAATGGCCGACAAGACCATGATTATCAAATACGTTGTTAAGAATGAAGCTGTTAAGAACGGTAAAACTGCTACATTTATGCCCAAGCCCATTTTCGGCGAGGCAGGTAACGGTATGCATGTTCATATGCTCCTTTTCAAAGACGGCAAGCCCCTGTTCTTTGATGAGAAGGGTTACTCCGGTCTTTCCGATGTTGCTCATTGGTTTATGGGCGGTCTCTTAAAGCACGCCGCATCCCTTTGTGCAATTACTAACCCCTCTACAAACTCCTACAAGCGTCTTGTTCCCGGTTATGAGGCTCCTGTTACTATCGGCTACGCTACTTCTAACAGAAGTGCTGTTATCCGTATCCCTGCATACGCAAAGAGCCCTGAAACAAAGCGTTTTGAACTTAGAAACCCCGATGCAACCTGCAACCCCTACTATGCATATGCTGCTATTCTTATGGCAGGTCTTGACGGCGTTAAGAATAAGATTGACCCTGAAAAGAACGGCTGGGGTCCCTACGACTACAACCTTTACAACCTCTCTGACGAGGAAAAGGCAAAGCTCCAGGGTCTTCCCAAGACACTTGATGAGGCTTTAGATGCTCTTGAGGCTGACTACGAGTACTTAACCGCAGGCGGTGTATTCCCCGAGAGACTTCTTAAACTCTGGATTAAGAATAAGCGTGCAGAGGCTTCCAAGATTAATCAGATTCCTCATCCCGCTGAGTTCGGTCAGTATTACGACCTGTAAGCAAAATCTTCGATTTTTGCAATGAAATAAATCCTCTCAAGGATTTATGAAGTATCCAAAAGCATATATCAATAAATATTAATAAGTAATCAGACCTGTGATTTCGCAGGTCTGATTTTAATTTTTGAAAGGATTTTTTGCTTTGGCTAAAAATTGCCACAAGGTGAGTTGGTTATTGACTTTTCATAAAAAACGATTACATTTTATTAATATATTATTGACATTTGACACAGTGCAATGTATTATATGAGTGTAATTATAGGGAAGTTTTCTGCAAGTTCCTAAATATTATGAATTTTGTCGAAAGCTCCTGCGGTTACGATATTCCACAGATGTGTGGGATATCAAAATTTTCATTTTATATTAAGAAAGGAAGAAACACAAATGAAAAAGTTTTTTGCACTTCTTCTTGTTGCTTTGTTAGCTATCTCTTTAGTAGCTTGCGGCGGCACAGAGGAAAAAGGTTCCGTTTACTGGCTTAACTTTAAGCCCGAGTCTGACGAGGCTCTTAAAGAGATCGCAGCTATGTATACAGAAGAGACAGGTGTAGACGTTCAGATCGTTACAGCTGCTTCCGGTACATACAATGAGACTCTCACAGCTGAGATGGATAAGACAAAGGTTCCCACAATCTTCGTTGTTGGTAACGCAGCTGCTGTTGATCAGTGGGGCGAGTACTGCTACGACCTTACAGATACAGCTATTGCTAAAGAGCTTTCTGATCCCTCTTACCAGCTCAAAGATGCTGACGGCAAGCTCTGCTCCATCGGCTACTGCTACGAGTGCTATGGTATCATCGTAAACACAAAGCTTCTTGAGGCTGCAGGTTATGCAAGAGATTACATCAAGAACTTTGCTACACTTAAGGAAGTTGCTGAGGACGTTCACGCTCGTGCAGCTGAGCTCGGCTTTGACGCTTTCTCCGCAGCTGACATGGATGATTCTTCTTCTTGGAGATTCACAGGTCACCTTGCAAACCTCGAGTACTACTATGAGTCCGTTGACGATCCCGCTGCTTGGACATCTTGCCCTGCAGAAATCAAGGGTACATACATGGACAACTACAAGGCTCTCTATGACCTTATGTGCGTAAACTCCGCTACACCCCGTGGTGAGCTCGCAACAGGCGGTCACGATGCTGCTAACCAGTTTAAGACAGAGCAGGCTCTCTTCTATGCAAACGGTAACTGGGAGTGGTCCGGTCTTGCAGAAGCTGGTATGAAGGCTGAAGACCTCACAATGATTCCCTACTACTGTGGCGTTGAAGGCGAAGAGAAGGCTGGTCTTAACTGCGGTACAGAGAACTACTGGGCAGTTAACGCAGAGGCTTCTGAAGCTGACATCAAGGCTACTCTCGACTTCATGTACTGGCTCGTAACAGATGCTGAGGCTTCTGAGAAAGCTGTTGCTACATTCGGTGTTATGCCTTACACAAATGCTGCTAAGTCCACTAACCCCTTCCTTGCACAGGCTAACGCTTATGCAGCTGCAGGCAACTACACAATGCCTTGGGTTACAAACTTCCAGCCCAATGTTGATGCATACCGTGCAGCTCTCGTTGCAGCTCTTAACGACTACAACGCAGATCCCACAGATGCAAACTGGGAGAAGGTTGAGGCTGCTTTCGTAGGCGGTTGGGCAACTCAGTACGCTGCTGCAAATCAGTAATTTCTGTTAACACAGAGTAACTTAATTTGTTGCTAACAAACGGGGCGAGCCCTAAACTCGCCCCGTTTTTTGATAACACCACGGAGGTGTAAAAATGACAAAAACCAAGAAAAAGAAAAAGGCATACAGCGGTGCTGCGGTAAACAGTAAGCTTTTAAGAAGACCCATAAGACGCCAGGGTTGGTTCTTCCTGCTTCCTATGGTTGCGGCTTTCTGCATTGGTTTTGTGTGGCCTTTTTTACACGGAATGTTCCTTTCATTCTGTAAATTTAAAACAACAAGTAACTGGCAGTGGGTTGGTTTTTCCAACTATGTGAAGGCTTTTGCTGACGAAAGCTTCCGTTACTCCTTCGGTTTCACTGCACTGTTTGCGGTAGTTTCCGTTATACTTATCAACGTCCTTGCCTTTGTGGTAGCGTACGCACTTACACAGGGCATTAAGGGCACAAATATTTTCCGTACTGTATTCTTTATGCCTAACCTTATCGGCGGTATTGTTCTGGGTTATATCTGGAGTATGATTTTTGACGGTATCTTAGGTGCATACGGTACATCTATTCTTCTTAACAAGACATGGGGCTTCTGGGGACTTATTATCCTTATGTGCTGGCAGCAGGTAGGTTATATGATGATTATCTACGTTGCCGGTTTACAGGCAGTGCCTGAGGATATGATAGAGGCTGCAAAGATTGACGGTGCGACCTCCTGGCAGACCTTAACAAGAATTACTATCCCCAATGTAATGCCTTCCATTACAATTTGTACATTCCTTTCTCTTACAAACGGCTTCAAGCTCTTTGACCAGAACTTAGCCCTTACAGGCGGTTTACCTTATATTATCAACCCCGACGGTTCTTCGGTCCATACAACAGAGATGCTTGCCCTAAATATTTACAACACCTTCTACGGCCAGGCATCAACCTCCCGCGGTGTTGCACAGGCTAAGGCTGTTATGTTCTTTATTCTTGTTGCATGTATCGGACTTATTCAGCTTAAATCTACCCGTGACAAGGAGGTGCAGCAGTAATGACTACTAAACAGAAGAAAGTAAAGCCCTTAAAAGCAAAGCCTAAAAAGCTGTGGCTTACAGTACTTTTCACCTTAGTATCCATTTTCTACGTTATGCCTGTTTTTATGGTTGTGCTCAACTCCTTTAAGAAGAACACATTCGTAAAGACTGACACATTTGCACTTCCCAATGCTGAAAGCTGGGCAGGAATTGATAACTTTACCAAGGGTATGACCTTTGGCGGTTATCCTTTCTGGCAGTCAGTAATCTGGAGCTTGGTTATTACCCTGCTTTCAACCTTCCTGATTATTTTCTTTACATCCATGGCTGCCTGGTTTATTTCCAGAGTAAACTCTGTATTTTGTAAGATTGTTTACTATGGCTGTGTTTTCTCAATGGTTATTCCTTTCCAGATGGTTATGTTTACCCTTTCGAAAACAGCAGATACCTTAAAGCTTAATACTCCCTGGACTATTCCTGTTATCTATCTGGGATTTGGTGCAGGACTTGCGGTATTTATGTTTACAGGTTTTGTTAAGAGTATTCCTCTTGAAATTGAAGAAGCCGCTGCTATTGACGGTTGCGGTCCCTTCAGAACCTACTTCAAGGTTGTTCTTCCTATGCTTAAGCCTACAATAATCTCTGTTGCTATTCTTGAGATTATGTGGGTATGGAACGACTACCTCCTGCCTTACCTTGTACTGGACAGAACCAAGTATATGACAATTCCCATTCATATCCAGTACCTCAAGGGAAGCTACGGCACAGTTGACTTAGGTGCAACTATGGCACTTATCTTACTGAGCATTATTCCCGTTATCGTGTTCTACCTTACTTGTCAGAAGCATATCATCAAGGGTGTTGCTGCAGGTGCGGTTAAGGGTTAAGCACAAAATAAAGATTTTTGAAACATTGAACAAAAAATTACTGCCTCGTTTAATACGGGGCAGTTTTATTTTGCAGATATTCTTATATACAAACTGACCATATATGACAAACAGTATTTATCTAAATAAACAATTGTATTTTTATTTCAAAGATGTTATGATAAAATAAGAATATTATGGAAGTTTACAGGAGTGGTAACGTTATGAATTTCAGACGTACTTTGTCCCTTGCACTTGCTTTAATCTTGATTTTTTCTTTTCAGTGTGTTTCTGCTTTTGCGGCAGAGCAAACTGATGGAACTGTTAAACTTTTAGGTTCCTTCAATGGTTGGAAAGGAACAGAAATGGAGACCGCAGACGGCACTGTGTACAAAGCAACTATTAAGCTTGAAGCAGGCAACTACCTTTTTAAGATAAAAACAGGGGACACAGAGTTTGGCCACCCTGGAACAGTAAAGGATACCACTGCAAATGTTTCGACGAATGGTTTTAAGTTAAGCGATTTGGTTAATGCCAAGTGTACTCTTGTTGCTACAGGCGGCAACTACACTTTCAGCTTTGACACCGAAACACACAAGCTTAAGGTTATTAAGGATAACTTCGATACTCCCGACACAGACGGCGATACACTCAAAGTAAATTTCGGTTCAGGTTCCTTTTCTGCAAAAGTAGGCGATACAGTGGCTTACAGCGTTTACCTTTCTGCTGACAAGCTTTTTGAAGATATTCAGT
Organism: Clostridia bacterium; assembly: GCA_017521925.1. Taxonomy (GTDB): domain Bacteria; phylum Bacillota; class Clostridia; order Oscillospirales; family Acutalibacteraceae; genus Ruminococcoides. The sequence goes on along the minus strand of JAFXBG010000019.1, from coordinate 8,474 downwards.
CTATATTAAACTATAACAGCGACAAGCTTAGTCTCAAGAAGGTTTTGTCTGATAATGCAGAGGTTGCCGATTCAGAGGCAGAGGCATTAGAATGTTGTCCCAATATTTCTGATGCGGTTTATAACTCAGAGCATCCGGGTGCAGTAGCGGTTAATGCTTCCGATATTTACGGTTATGATTTTACCGAGGAAAAGGTGCTTGTTAATCTTGAGTTTACTGTTGTTGCAGGCGGTGAAACTTCCCTTGAGTTTATAGTTCAGGAAATGACTGCCGTTGATGGTACTGATTACTTTACTTTCAGCAATCAGGTTTCAGAGGGTGCCAATGTAAGAGAAACTATGGAAATTGTTCCGCCTGTTGCTGAAATGGACCGTTACAGAGTGGTTCTCAGCGGACATATTGCACTTAATTTTTATATGAAGCTTTCTGACAAAGCTGTGTCTGATTCTAAATCAAAGGTTGTGTTTACACATCCCGACGGCAGTAAAAGTTCTGTTTACGTTAAAGATGTAACACCTACAGAAGAGGGGCTTTATATGTTTACTTGCTGTCTTGCGGCTAAAGAGATGGCATCTGATGTAAAAGTTCAGCTCTTTACATCCACAGACAGAAGCAAGGTTTATAAGTATTCTGTTAAGGAGTACGCAGAATATATCCTTGAAAACGCACAAAATGCCGGCGGTATTGTAGGCGGTGGCGGCAATATCGGTAATTCAGGCAGTTGTGGAAATATACAGGAAAGCGAATATTCCAAAGCGGCTCCTCTTGTAAAGGCTATGCTTAACTACGGAGCATATGCTCAGGAATACTTCGGCTATAATACAGGCATTCTTGCCAACGAAGGCCTCAGCGAAAGCGAAAAGCAGCTTAAAGAAACCGACCTTTCTGAATATAGCTATAAGCTTGAGGGCAAGGAGGATGGCGTAACATATTACGGCTCAAAGTTAAGCCTTGAAAGCGAAACCACCCTTAAACACCGCTTCTTTATTGATGATGAGGAAAATATTCCTGTAATTACAGTAAATGATGAGGTGGTAACTGCACAGAAAAAGGATGGATACTACGAGATTAAGATTACAGGCATACTTGCCCAGGAGCTTGATGAAAAGATTATTGTAAAGGTAGGCGGTCTGACTCTTGATTATAATGCATTAAGCTACGCACAGCTTGTAATGTCAGGCGGTAACACAAGCCTTAAAAACGTAATGAAAGCTTTGTGTGTATATAACTCAGAGGCGGATTTATATTAATATTAATAATAAAGCAGGTTCACTTTAAAGTGAACCTGCTTTTACTTATTTTTCTTCGTTTTTGATTTCTTCCCGGGGATTTTCAGCTGCTTTTGCAATACCCTGCTTTTGTTCGCGTTTTTCGGTTGCTTCGCGTACAAGCACATAAGCGGTAGAAGCAATGGGAATACCTAAAAGAATACCCAGAGGTCCCGCCAATGCGCCACCTACGGTAACAGCCGCAAGCACCCATATAGCGGGCAGTTTTACCTGGCTTCCTACCACCTTGGGGTAAATAAGATTTCCCTCAAGCTGTTGTAAAACTATAAGGAAAATAACAAACACAACTGCTTTTACAGGGGATTCGGTGCATATCATAAACGCACCCACACCGCCTGCAATAAATGCACCCACAACGGGAATAAGAGCACAAACACCAACCAGTGCGCCAACCATAGGTGCATAGGGGATACGCAGAATGAACATACCCAAAGCACACAGAGAACCCAATATAAAAGCCTCAATGGTCTGACCTGCTACAAAATTGCGGAAGTTAACATTTGCAACAGAGGTTGCGTGAACAAGGTAGTTTCCGCTTTTTTCGGGAAGCCATGCACGCACAAGACGCTTGGCCTGAAGCTTAAGAGTTTCTTTGCTGAACAGAATGTAAATAGAAAAGATAATTGCAAAGGCAAAGTCAATAATTCCGCCTACCAGCGAAACAACTGTGTCCATAGCACCGTTTACAATGGTCGAGCTCTGCTGTTTTACCCATTTTTCTACATTGTCGGCAATTTCGCCCCAGTTGATTCGGGACAAAATATGGCCAAACGGCAGAGCTTCAAGGTCTTCAGCCTTCTTAAGCTGAGCAAGCTCGTTTACTATGTTCATGGTATGCTGTGCCACAAGTCTGATTGCACCTGCAACTTCAGGTACAACCAGAAGCATTACACCTGTCAGTATGCCTAAGATAAGCACAAGGCTTAAAATAAAAGCCGTTGGACGCCTGAGCTTATTTGGAAATTTCTTTTTCGTTTTTGGCCACAGGTGAGATTCAAAAAATCTCATAGGCACATTCAGGATAAGAGCAACAAAGAAGCCAATGGTAAGGGGAGTAAAAAGTCCCGCAAACCACTTTAATGCATCTGTAACAGAGCTCAGATTAGCAACTCCAAGAAACAGAAGTATCAGTATAGCTCCTATGCCGATAATCCATTTGGAGTACTGTTTTAAAATAAGTTTTGCTTTTTCTTTTTTATTATTCATATACACACTCCTTAAAAAAATAAAAAACCTTCCTATGAAGTAATGGTACTTCATAGAAAGGTTAAAGTCAAGGAGAAATAAGAGTTATTGCGGATTTTGTTTAAGCATAATATCTGCATAAAATGTTTTGGGGTCATTGTAAAAGCTTGCAATACCGTTGTAGCGTTTTACGGTGGACTTTATTGACTCAATTCCAATTCCCGACCCGTCTTTTTTTGTTGACAGATATTTGTCGTGGTCTTTTTGGATTTTGCCTGAAAAACCATTAGTGGTTACTATGTAAATATCGCCGTTATCCTCAACATCTGCCTTGAGGTTTATGTAGCGGTTTTCAGGATGTTCGTTTTCAGATGCGTGAATTGCGTTTTCAAGAAGGTTGCCAATTATACCGAAAAGGTCTATATCCTCAACACCTAATTTTTCGGGAAGGCTTACCTTCCAGTTGCAGAAAATATTTTTGCTTAAAGCCTGCTCATAATAGTAGCAGATAAGGGCATTTAAGGTGCTGTTTTTGGTAAAAACACTGCGTTTGTCGGTGCTTTCGGTTACTACACCGTAATCTGAAAGAAGCTTTATAAGTTCGTCGTTTTTACCTTCCTGAGCAAGGGAGGCTGCAGTACGCACCGTGTGTTTGAAATCGTGTCTGAGTTTTGATGTTGCCTCAATATGTCTTTGAAGACCTTCGTACTGGGATGCCTGTATAGAAAGCATCTGAGCCTGTTTGTCAAGTTTGGTTTTTTCTGTGATTGTTTTTGCAATAACATATATCATTACCTGAAAAACAACTTCCATTAATGTAAGAGCTGTGACAACGGTAACATAAATCTGTGCTACTCTGCCCATTTGCATCAAGGAGTAATCGTGCGGAATGGTCATCATATTGGCAGTGTCCTGGGCTACCGGAATAAGCCACAGAAACTTCCACAGGTTGTCAAGGCTGCTTTCGTACATAAGCCAACGGATTTTTTTTACTGATAAAGCAAAGAAAATTACTGCTATAATAATCAGAATCCATTTAAGCAAAAGTCCCCAATGCTGAGTATCGCGGAAAGTGTGGTTGCTGTTTGTTTGTGTTTCCAAAAAATAACTGTAAAGCCTTATTGATGATGAAATTGCCCCACAGGAAGCGAATACATACAGTATTTTGAATTTATTGACTTTTACCGTAAGTATTATATATATTACCATGGGGAAAAATACAGAAAGGATAACCAGATTTATATTAAGTTCAAATATGGTTCTCAGATATCCTCCTATACATGCCAACAGCGTAAAAACCCCTGTGTAAATAAATATTGACTGAGGTCTGGGGATAATAGAATCCTTGTCAAAAATCAGCAGACATATAAGTCCTATAGGGACTATTGCCACTATTTCGATAACAGATAACAGAATTTCATTAATGTTCATTTAATTGCCTGTCTTTCTTCTTACCTGAAAGCGTCGGTCAACCAGTGCTTGTTCGGCACTGAGTTTTTTCTTTTTGCTTACAGGAAGAATAGTTTTGTCAGCAAGCTCGCAGTCTGAGCCTTTTATATCAAGTACGTTGTCAAGATTTACGGCTACACCTCGGTTAATAACGTAAAACTGAGGAAACTCACTTAAGTTTTCCATAAATTTGCTGAACTGTGAACGTGTGCGGTACTCACCCTGTTTGGTGTAAACAAGGCAGTAGTTAAGGTCTGACAGAACGTACATAATGTCAGACACAAGTATGTTAATATCCTGCTTTTCAACGCTTATGGTGATGTAGGGCTGATTTTCGGGTAATACTTTTACAGCCTCATCCAAAGCTTTGTAAAGTCTTAAGGTATCTACGGGTTTCATAATATAGTCAAAAGCCCTGCAGGGGAAAGCCTCTGCCATATGGTCCACACTGGTGGTCATAAAAATAAGTATGGTGTCAAGGCTTATTTCTCTGAGCTTTGTGGCGGCCTCAATACCTGTAAGACCGTCCATATATATATCCATTAATACGATATCAAAGCTTTCAGCGGTCAAAGCAGCTAAAAAGCTTTCTCCGCTTTTGTAGCCTTTTATAGTTACAACCTCTTTACGGTCTTTTGCCCACTCAAATACAGCTTTGCCTGCACTTTCACGATAATCTTTGATATCATCAACAATGGCGACTTTCATATATAACACCCTTTATTAAATGTATTATATATAATATAACATAAAAGCTATCAGGTGTTCAATACTAAGCTTGCGATATTTATTATACAATAATTTTTTGGGGTAGCCACACCTGTTTGTCCCTGAAACGGTCTTTTTATCCCTGAGTTTGGGTATACTTGCTTTTTCCTGTATAAATGCTATAATAATCAAAGATTCAGGTATTCAGAAAAAGAGGAATTTATAATGAGAAAAATATCTACTTTTTTCAGACGTGTTGCCTCAGGCAGCTTCAAGCGTTTTTTCAGAAATCTTAATATAGTCCACAAGGATTCGGGCAAAAACCGTGTGTGGCTTTTCTTCAGTATGGTTTTTTGTATGTTCAGATACGGTATTGGCTACCTTGATTATATGACCTTTGGTTTTGCCTTTATCAAAAAGGACAAACGCAGAACTTTTATGACAATGGACGATAACCTTAACTTAGCCAGAAGGCTAAATAACCCTGAGGCTAATCCTACATTTACGGACAAGCTGAAATTTAATCGCACATTTAAGGATTATCTTAAAAGAGATTTTGTTGACCTAAACGAAGGCTTTGAGGCTTTCGAAAAGTTTTGTCAGGGCAAGGCTTGCTTCTTTGCCAAGGAGCCTGAGTCGTTCGGCGGTCTGGGTGTTATGAAGGTTTCTCTTGAAGGCAAAAATCTTAAAGATGTGTACAGTGAACTTTTATCCAAAAAGCTGTTCCTTGCTGAGGAGGCTATTGTTCAGCACGATGATATGAACAAGCTTTGTGACCGCTGTGTTAACACAATCCGAATTGTTACTTTGCTCAGCGACAAGGGTAATGCAAACTTTGTATATGCCCTTATCCGTGTAGGCAGCGGTAAGAACGACGTTGACAACGTTACAAGCGGCGGTATGTATACTCTACTTTCAAAAGAAGGTGAAATTACCCACCCTGCTTTCTGTGATAAAACCGTTTCTTATTATACCGAGCATCCTCACAGCGGTTTTAAGTTTATTGGCTTTAAGGTGCCTTATTTTAAAGAAGCCATTGAACTTTGTAAGAAAGCCGCAAAGGTAGAAAAGCGTATGCGTTATGTCGGTTGGGATGTGGCAATTACCCCTGAGGGCCCTGTGCTGGTAGAGGGTAACAACCTGCCCGGTTACGATATGCCTCAGAATCACCGCTTTCACGACTCAGGTGAGGGATTGAAGTCTGCTTTTGAATTTGCCGAGAAAAACTAATATTAACTGCTGTTTGATTGATGTCGGACAGCAGTTTTTTGTTGTAAATAAATATGGGATATGGTATAATAACCCTGTTATGCAAATCAGTTGAAAAGGAACTTTTATTATGGATTTTATCGCAAAATTATCACAGGAATTTAACATTAAGCCTGAATATGCAGGGAATATTATCACCCTTCTTGACGAGGGCAACACAATTCCCTTTATTGCCCGTTACCGTAAGGAGCTTCACGGCTCTATGGATGACCAGCTTATCCGAGAGGTTTCAGAGCGTCTTGATTACCTCAGAAATTTCGAGGCAAGAGCAAAAGAAATTTCTGAGCTTATTGATGCTCAGGGGAAATTAACAGAAGATATTACTGCCGCCATAGAAAAGGCAGAAACTATGGCGGATTTGGAAAATATTTACAGACCCTTCAGACCCAAGAGAAAGACCAGAGCATCAGTTGCTAAGGAAAAGGGTCTGGAGCCTTTAGCCGAGTACATATTGAATCAGGAAGACGAAAAGTCTTTGCCCATAGAATTGGCAGAGGCTTATGTAGATGCAGAAAAGGGTGTTGAAACCGCCGAGGATGCCTTGCAGGGTGCCCTTGATATCATCGCTGAAATCTGCTCTGACAATGCAGATATCAGAAAGCGACTTTTCAATCTTATGTGGTTAAACGGTACAGTGGTAAGCGAGGCTGTAGACGAAGAGGCTGATTCTGTTTATACAGGTTACTATAAATTTTCTGAAGCCGTTAAGAAAATAAGCGGTCACCGTGTGCTTGCCGTAAACAGAGGCGAGAGGGAAAAATTCCTTAAGGTAAGCGTTGAGATGGACTCTGACAGACCTCTTAATATGATTAAAAAGCTTATGGTTAAGGGCGACTCTCCCAGCAGCGAAGCTGTAATGACAGCGTGTGAGGATGCTTACACAAGGCTACTTTTGCCTTCAATCGAGCGAGAGGTAAGGGCTACCCTTACAGAAAATGCCGATGTTGCGGCAATGAAGCTGTTTGGCACAAATCTGCATCAGCTTCTGATGCAGCCTCCTGTAAAGGACAGGGTGGTTGTCGGTCTTGACCCCGGTTACCGCACAGGCTGCAAGGTTGCAGTTGTTGACGGCACAGGCAGAGTTCTTGATACTACCGTAATTTACCCCACTCACAGCGAATCAAAAATTAAGGAAAGCAAAGAAAAATTAAAGGCTTTAATCTTAAAGCACGACGCAACAGTGCTTTCTATCGGCAATGGTACTGCAAGTAAGGAAACTGAGATTTTTGCCGCCGAGGTTATCGGCGAGCTTAATAAGGCAGATCTTGCATATATGATGGTAAACGAAGCAGGAGCTTCTATTTATTCGGCATCAAAGCTTGCGGCTGACGAGCTTCCTGAGCTTGACCTTACTTTAAGAAGTGCGGTATCAATTGCAAGAAGGCTTCAGGACCCCCTTGCCGAGCTTGTTAAAATCGACCCCAAGTCCATAGGTATCGGTCAGTATCAGCACGATATGCCCCAGAAACGCCTTGGCGAAACCCTTGACGGTGTTGTTGAGGACTGTGTAAACAGTGTTGGTGCCGACCTTAACACAGCTTCTCCTGCACTTCTTTCCCGAATTGCAGGTTTAAACGGTACAGTTTGCAAAAATATCGTTGCTTACCGCGAGGAAAACGGCAAATTCAAGAGCAGAAGTGAGCTTAAAAAGGTGCCCAAACTTGGCCCCAAAGCCTTTGAGCAGTGTGCAGGCTTCTTACGTGTTGCCGACAGCAAAGAAGCACTGGATAATACTGCAGTTCATCCCGAAAGCTACAAAGCCGCCAAGGAACTTTTAAAGCTTCTTGGTTTTACCTCCAAGGATATTGAAAACGGCGGTATAAAGGGCATTAAGGAAAAGGCAGTGAATAAAAATGAAATTGCCGAGAGCCTGGGTATCGGTGTGCCTACCCTTGAGGATATACTCGACGAGCTTACTCAGCCCGGCCGTGACCCCCGAGAAAGCTTACCTCAGCCTCAGCTTCGAACCGACGTTATGGGTATTGACGACCTTAAAGAGGGTATGGAGCTTACAGGTACAGTACGTAATGTAATAGATTTCGGTGCATTTGTTGATATTGGTGTGCATCAGGACGGTTTAGTTCATATATCCCAGATTAGCGACAAGTTTATCAAGCACCCCTCTGAAGCCCTTAAGGTAGGCGATATTGTTAAGGTTAAGGTAATTGCCGTAGACGCCAAAAAGCAGAGAATTTCTCTTACTATGAAAGGTTTTTAAGAAACTTTTTGTTGACAAAGATTTGTTGTTGTAGTAATATAAATTATAATATTTAAACCGTTGACGCGGAGATAACGGCAATTATGCCTTTACAGAGAGTTCGGGTAGCTGAAAGCCGAATAAGAAACAGGTTGTCAAATGGACCGCTGAGGGTGCAGTCAAATGGGATTTACCCAGAGTATTCTGCAACGTGTGACATACGTCAGTTGTCGGGAGTATGTAAGTATTCCTTAAAGTGTACGGCTTGCCGTAAATCAAGGTGGCACCGCGGATAATAAGTTTATTCGTCCTTGACAGAAATTTATCTGTCAAGGACTGATTTTTTTATGAAGCTTTATACTAAACGATGGCGATGC
>JAFXBG010000018.1 GCA_017521925.1 Clostridia bacterium | reverse complement strand
CTCTCAAGCGGAATTTATAAAGAGCCAAACAAGCAACAGGAAGTATATGAAAGTATAAACACAAAGGCGGATGAAATCGAAAAGCTGGTATCGGAAATTATGCGTAACGAAACCGAAGATATTATCGCCTTTGATATCAAAAACGGCGAGTTTTATCTGTCTGAAGTTATAAACAACATAAAATCCTATTACAGCGACAAGCTTGAAAACACTGATTTTTTAGTTTCTCACTTTAGCGACTGCATTATAAACGGCGACTGTGACCGCTATATTGAGGTGCTTCAGAACATTATGGAAAACGCCATTAAATACGGCGACGGCAACCATATAGCCATAAGCTTTTCTGACGAAGAGGATTGCCGTATTATTACCGTTAAAAACAGCGGTTGTACTTTAGACGAAAGCGAGCTTGCCCACATCTTCGACAGCTTCTATCGAGGCTCAAACGTCGGCTCAAAAGCAGGCAACGGACTGGGACTCTACATTTGTCGACAGCTCACCCGTGCCATGGGCGGCGATATCTTCGCAGAAATCGAAAACAGCAATATGTGCGTTTCAGTTGTTTGTAAAAAGAAGTAAAATAAACCGATAAATAAGAATTTTGGAGGTTTCTTATGAATGATAAAATACAAATTAAAGAAGAACGGATAGCAGCACAAGAATATATAGATTTTCTTAAAAGAACTGACTTGGGTTCTCAGTATCCTAAGGAAAGATTTGAGGAGAGAATCAAAAAACTGGTGAAGAATGTTTCTGTAAGCCTTGTTGCCCGAAATGAAAACAGAACGGTTGTCGGTGTTCTGTTTGGCTTGACTGATTTTGCCTATTGGCTTTATGTGACAGATTTAGGTGTTGACAGGGATTATGAGGGACAGGGTATCGGCAGACAGCTTATGAAAACTGCTCACGAAATTGCAGGCGGCGAAAAAGATATAGCAGTTTATCTGATTGCAAACGAGAACGCTATTCCTTTTTATGAAAAACTGGGAATGAAGAAAGCTGATGATGTAATGCAGTATAATAAAATTGAGTGGACTGATTTTGAAGTTAAATAGACAAATTTTGATATGTCGAACAATTAGATAAACTTGAATTTGCGGGTTAGCCGCCCGCAGGGCAATTCCGCCTTTGTATAAGTGCGGTGTAGCGATAACACTCACAAACGGCGGAGTAAAACGCACTTGTTAACCCCGCCGTTGAAGAAATATTATTGTTATATGCATTTATAAATAGGCGGAATCGGGTCAAGCGTCACGCTTGCAAATTCCAATTTATAGAACAGAAAGGAGAATAAAATGTTAAAGATAACTGATACATATAATTTAAAAGATATTTATGATTTTCAGCTTAGTTTCAAAACACCATACTTTTTTGATGTAGATTTTGAAGATTGGAAAAAGTCTTTTGCGGACGATATCGACGGCGAGGGCAGAAAGCTGTTCAAAGAGCTTTTTGTAAAAGCTGTTTATGATGAAAAAGTGCTTTTGGGCTTTGTCCAGTACGGTAAAACCGCCTTTGGCTTTGATGATAACGGCGAGATTTCAAGTGATATTTCATACCCTGTTATCCGCAATCTTTATTTTAAAGAGGACAGAACAGATGCAGGTGACTTGCTGATAAATGAAGCTATGACGAGCCTTGGTGCAGACAAGCAGGTATACGCATTCTTCCATTACTTTGGTATGACCTGTTTTGCCCGTCATGGCAAGCTTTTTGAAAACAACGCTCATATTGATGCTTTGCTTAAAGAGCGGGGCTTTGAAGTAGAACACGAAAACGTGTACTATTCATCTGTTTTAACTGAGATCAAGAACTCTGAGGTAATGCTCACTGCGGGTAGTTTGACAAAAGGCAATCATCATTATATTGACTTCAAAATTGACGGCAATCAGGTTGGCGGTTGCGAGGTGCATTATCTGAGCGACACCACAGCATATCTTCGCTGGATTTATGTCAACGGCGATATAGTAGGCAAGGGGATAGGCACAAAATGTATGAATGCTTTGAAGGCTTTTCTTTATGAAAAAGGCATTGCTCGTTTTGACACCGACACAGCTATCAACAATACAGTAGCTCAGCATTATTACGAGAAAAACGGTTTTACTCGTGAGGGGATAACAAGGAGTTATTTTAAAATTTAATTAACAAGAAAAATTTCGGTTAACAGGAAAGCATTGCAGAGCTAATAACTCTGCAATGCAAGCTTAAAAAGTTAAATTAACATTGACAAAATAAAATTTTAGTAGTACACTACCAAAAGAATAGTTTGCTTCACAAAATTTACAAGCAAACGAGAAAGGAGAATTTCAGTATGATTTACAGCGAGGTAATTAACCGCTAACTGAATATTGGCACGGTTTTAATAGTTTTGGGACTTCCAAGCCCCTTTATTTGTCGTGCCGTTTTAAAGAACCTTTCGTGAATTCTATGACTGATGTTATGGCACACTCAAAAGGGGTGTGTTTTTTTGTGTCCAAAATTAATTTCAGCCGCAGAAATCCCTCAGGGTTACTTTCTGCGGCATTTTTGCGCCCATTTTCAGTTAGCATCAAGATTTTAACTATATTAATAACACAACTGATTTTGGAGGAACAAAAGTTGAATATAAAAGATTTTGGATTTTATTACGATTTAGCATGTGATAACACCAGCGGTACACCTGCAAGGGTAACCGCAGTTCACAAAGGTCGTTTTGGTATTGTGTCTGATTTTGGTGAGGGTTATGCTCAGCTAAAGTCAAAGGAATATTACTTTGAAGGTGAGGCTTTCCCTACAGTAGGCGACTTTGTGCAGATAGATTATGTTGAGAACGGCGACAGCCGAATTATCAAAACCCTTAACCGCAAAACTTACTTCTCCCGTCGTGACCCCGATAAAGGCAGAGGAGAGCAGGCAGTTGCCGCGAACTTTGACTATGTATTTATTATGCAGTCACTTAATAACGATTTTAACCCAAAGAGACTTGAAAGGTACTTAACCGCCGCCGTGCAATCAGGTGCAGAGCCTGTCATTTTGCTGACAAAGGCTGATTTAACAAGCGACTATCTGCCATACATTCTTGAGGTAAGCCGAGTAGCACCAAATGTAAACACGCACATAGTAAGTGCTAAAACAGGTTTTGGTTTATACGAGCTTTCAAAGTATATGCAAAAGGGCAAGACTCTTGTTTTCTTAGGTTCATCGGGTGTGGGTAAATCAAGCCTTGTCAATACCCTTGCAAATGAAGATATTATGGATGTAAACGGCATCCGTGAGGACGATAGCAAGGGCAGACACACCACCACTCACAGAGAGCTAATTATGCTCAAAAATGGCGTGATGATAATTGACACCCCAGGTATGCGTGAGCTTGGTATGTGGGATGTAACTGAAGGCTTATCCGAGGCCTTCGAAGATGTTGAACAATTCATCGGCAAGTGCAGATTCCGTGACTGTAAGCACGAAAACGAGCCAGGGTGTGCGGTACGAAAAGCTATTGAAAACGGTGAGCTTGACCTCGCTCGCTTTGAAAGCTACAAAAAGCTTAAAACCGAGGCAAAGTTCAGAGATGACGGTTATGATTACAAAAAGCAGAAACAACAGTGGGAAAAATCCCTCAGAATCGGCGATAAGAAAAAGAGAAAGGAAAGATTTTAAAATGAACAGAACAATTAAATCGATGGAAGATAAATATTTAATACCTTCTTTAGATATGATAAGAAGAACCTTTACAAACAGTGAGAGTGCCGAGGATGCACAAATTGTTGTGAATTTGGTTCAGGAAATCAGGTCAATGAAGTATTATGTACCTGAGCTTGAGCTTATTATGGTGGATGAAAACAACGAGGTAATAGGCTATTCAATGTTTTCAAGGTTCCACCTTGGCGGTAAGTTTAAGGATAAACTTCTTATCCTGACTCCTGTGGCAGTAAAGACAGAGCTACAGCACCAGCATATTTCAAAAGAACTTATCGAGGCAGGCTTTGAAAAAGCTAAGGGGATGGGTTTTAAAGCCGTGCTTGTAGAGGGTAACCCTCAGAATTACCGTAGCCGAGGTTTCGTGACTTCTGCTGATTTCGGCATAGTTGCAGGCGAAAGTGTAGATTTGCCCGCACCTGAGTGCCTTATGGTAAAAGAGCTTGGGAAAAATGTTCTTGATAATATCAGCGGTGTTTTAGAGTACACCGAATACAAAAGTCTTAAATAAGAAAGGAAAACAAAAATGAGTGAACTTAAATATATAACATTAAGAGAAAAGCCTGAGCTTATGGATAAAGCCGCAAGCTGGTTTAACAGCAAATGGGGTGTGCCGAAAGAGGCCTACCTTGAGTGTATGGAAAGCTACCTCAAAGGGGATACCGAGCTTGGGTGGTATCTCTGCTTAGATGATGATAAAATCGTTGGGGGAATGGGTGTTATCGAAAACGATTTCCACGACCGAAAAGACCTGACCCCTAATATTTGTGCTGTTTATACAGAAGAAAATTACCGCAAGCAAGGAATAGCTGGCATGCTTCTTAATATGGTAGTAGAAGATTTAAAATTAAAAGGAATTTCACCAGTGTATCTCGTTACTGACCACACAGGCTTTTACGAGAGATACGGCTGGGAGTTTTACTGTATGGCTCAGGGTGACGGCGAGCCTGAAATGACAAGATTATACATTCATAAGTAATATTTATAAGCAAGGGGAGCTTTAGTAAATACAAAAACAACAATGACCAAGAGAGTCGGAGAAATCCGACTCTCTTTTTGCATTTTGATATACATTTTGTTTTCAAAGGGCTTATGAGCTTTTTTATTGGAATTCGTTTTGATAACCCATAATATTTATATATAAGTCTGTTTGTGAATAGATTGACTTAGTTATTTATTCACTACAGATAAGTATAAATAATCTATGGAGGTAACGAATAATGATAAATGTTGAAGAAATATTTCAAAGTCAAAACGAATATGAAATCAAAAAAGCAGTAACAGAAATTTTCGCTGATTTGATAAATGAAAATGTAGCATTTATATTTGCAAGTTAATGGTTAGAGTGAGTCAAGTATATCCTAACCAGCCTTAATGTTAGCATTTTCGCCGCTTTTGAGCGTTTCGAACTTACAAGGCGTCAGCCTTACTGCGTTCTCAACCGCCCAAAATCAACTGAAACTGCTTAAAATTAAGGTCGCAGAATTTTTGAGGTGAGAATTTTTAGCTCAGTTTAGGCAAAAACGCAGTAAACCCTGATGGGTTTACGAGTATTTTAACGACAAGTGAACAAAAATTATCCCTCAAAAATCTGGTTTGGATATGCTTGTCTCACTCTATAGTGGTATAATTATATTGAATATACTACATACATTGCTTGCTCTGCATCAGAAGGAGGTTGTGTGATGAGCAGAGTGGCGTTATATGTAAGATTATCCAGAGAGGATAGAAACAAAATATCAAAGAATGACGATTCCGAAAGCATAGTTAATCAGATAAATATGCTTACTGAGTATTGTGAAAAAATGGGATGGGAAATCTTTGAGGTATATAATGACGAGGATTACAGCGGTTCGGACCGCGAAAGACCTCAGTTTAACAGAATGCTTAAGGATGCTAAAAACGGGTTGTTTGATATTGTTCTATGCAAGACTCAATCCAGATTTGCCCGTGATGTTGAGCTTGTAGAAAGATACATAAACACTTATTTTCCTATATGGGGTATTCGTTTTATAAGCATCGTTGACAGCGTTGATTCAGACAATATAGGCAATAAGAAATCAAGACAGATAAATTCATTGGTTGACCAGTGGTATCTGGAAGATTTATCTGAAAACATCAAGAAAACCCTGTCATCAAAAAGGCGTATGGGTCAATGGGTTGGTGCTTTTGCACCTTTTGGTTACATAAAAGACCCAGACAACAAGAATCATCTGATAATCGATGAAGAAGCCGCCGACATCGTTAGGTATATTTATAAGCTTTATCATCAAGGCGTAGGTATAAACAGTATCGCACAAAGGCTCAATGCTGAGAATATTCCCAATCCTGCAACCTATAAGAAGGAGCATGGTCAATCCTTTCAGTGTGTGCATGGCGAGTGCAGTGACACATGGATTCCCTCAACTGTTTCAGGTATTCTTGCTAATCCCGTTTACATCGGTCATACAGTGCAGGGTAAGGTTGAGAATATAAACTATAAATCCAAAAAGAAGCGTCAGAAGCCTGAGAGCCAATGGGATATTGTAGAAAACACCCACGAGCCTATAATTGATACAAAGCTCTGGGATGATGTTCAGGCTTTGAAAGCCTCTAAACCCCGAAGCAATAAAACGGGGGAGATAGGAGTCTTTGCAAATAAATTGAGGTGTAAAAATTGCGGCGGTTCTATGAGAAGCTGGATAAATAAGCATCAGAAATATTATCGTTGCACTAAAAATCAATTTGCAAGAAACCGTTGCTCTCAAGGAGTATATATTTCTCATTCGGTTTTAGAAAGAATAGTTCTTGAAAGAATCCATGGGCTATTCGAAAAATTTGTTAACGAGAAGGAAGCCTCGAAGAACATTAAAGTTTCGAACGGGCTTCAAAACACCCGCAAGCATCTGTATGGTTGCCTTGAAAAAGCCGAGAGGGAGTTAGCGTCATATCAGAGTAAATTTAAACAGCTTTATTTGGATAAGCTGGATGGTGTTATTTCTTCTGAGGATTACAAGCTCTTTTTTTCTGAGTTTAACAAAGATAAAGAAAAGCTTGAAACCCTTATATCATCTTACAAAAAAGATATTTGTGAGATAGACAGGAAATTAAATGATGAAACAAGAGCAGACGCACTTATTCGGGAGTTAAAAAACATAAAAAAGCTCGACAGAACTACCGTTGACAAACTCATCGATTTCATCGAAATCGGCGGCACAAAAAATGATAGAATATTAGTAATTCACTGGAATTTTTAGCAGGCTAAGTAGTCTTTAGTGGTCTACGGGGAGCAGAAAGCAAGGGTCACCTATGATAATATTCTCAGATTTTGTGACGACCCTGATGTAATTGACCCCATCCGATTTTTAAGAGAGCGCGAAGTTGTGCATTATCAGCGATTCGGCGAGAATTTAAGAATCCTTACCGATAAGCTCGACAGCAAAAACTTTTATGCCTTCAACCCCGCTTTTGACAAAAAGTGTTTCGATAAAGGAAAAATCTGATAAATCTATTAAACCGCTTGCATTTGCAGGCGGTTATTTTTATTTATGCAAGTCTACAAAATGTAAACAAAACCATTGACATAAAAGTCTACACAATGTAAACTATAAATAAATTAGTAATAACGAGGTGTTTTTATGAAAAAGAGAGTTTTATCATTAAATTTAGCATTAATCATTTTGCTTTGCCCACTACTGTCCGCTTGTACGAATTCGGTTTCAGATAGCAGCTCTGACCGCCTTACGGTTTATGCGATTAACGAGGATGATATACTGGTTCGTTTTCTCAAAAAATACAACGCTTACTGTAATGTAAACGACAGAGAAGAAGATTCTGTAGAATTTATTTATTTTGATTCCTATGAAGAATACGAAGCAAAGCTTGGTACAGAGCTTATGGCAGGAAAAGGTCCTGATGTACTTGCATTAAGCCAGAATCTTCCCATAGAAAAACTAATTAAAAATAATAATCTCCTTGATTTGAATGAGGTTATAAATTCGCTGAACCCAGACTTCAGCTTTGATAATTTAAATAAAGTGGTTATGGACAGTGGAGTTTTTGACGGCAAACGTTATATTCTGCCTCTCTACTATAGCCCTGATTTTCTTGTCACCTCCAACTCACGCCTTGATTATCTTGGTGCAGATTTAGAGGGAGTTACTTTTGAAACTTTGTGCGAAGATATAAACCAAGGTAAACTTGATTGCTACCTTGTGCACCCGGGTTTTGGTGATAACTTCTTTTACTCTTTTGTAAATCAGTATATTGATATACATAATGGCATCACTGAATTTGATACTGACGAGTTCAGAAATCTTGCAGAAGCATTCCGTAAGGCTCTGGTAGGGGACTCCTACAGCGATTTTTATGACTATGAATTTTCAAGCGAAACAAATCGTGAATATCTGTTTGATAGTTTTGAAAACGGTTTTAATGCAGGTTCTTTCGGAGCTTTTGCAAGGTCGTATCTCAGAAGTTCAAATTACATATTGGAGGATAGTATAGAAAAATCTTCCCATAGCACAAAAATATTTTATCCGAATTTTAATAGGGAAGATAAGCTTTCGGCAACTGTCGAGTTTGGTCTTATGTTCAGCTCGAACTGTAAGAAGTATGATAAGGTAATAAAGCTTATTGAGTATATGTTAGGCTTTGATTCTCAGAGTTATTATTGCGGCGGCAGAGAAGGTGACCCTGAATCTACCAGCGGCGGTTCATGGCTTCCTGTTAATCTTGAAGTTTACGAAGCTTCCTACAAAAATGCTCTTGAATATGAGGTGGATGAGTATTATAATGAATCAGGAAAGGTTACAGTTTCCCATGAGCTTATTGAAAAGAAAAACCAAGCCTTAAGTGAGTACTACCGTCCGCTGTTAGAGGATATTACAACGTGCTCTTTATATGATTTTGAAGGAATAACGAGCACCCATATATCTAAAAATGTGCTTAAATCTCCCATAGACAGTTATTTCAAAGGCGAGATCACTCTTGATATTTTTATTAACCGCCTGACAAATTCGGTTAATATGTATCTTAATGAGTAATAATAAATTTTCGTGAAGCTCTAAATCCCGAAAAGTAGGTCTTTGTATGAAAAATAAGATAGTTTCTTTATTGCTGGTTTCAATACTTTTTATTTGTCCGCTCATGTCTGCCTGCGATGCGTTGCAAGCTACCGACAGCGATAAGCTTACATTTTACTGTGTGGGTGAGGGTGGTGATGAGCTTTACGAATTTTTAAAAAAATACAATAAATACTGTGCCGTTAAAGATAATTTTGAAGATAGTGTTGAGTTTATATCTTTTGAAAGCTATAACGAAATGAACTCAGCTCTTGCTACCGAGCTTATGGCAGGCGGTGGCCCTGATATTATGTCTATTACTCAAACCTATCCTTTCGAAAAGCTTGTACGAAACAATTCTCTTGCCGATATCGACGAAATTGTCAGCACTTATGATGCCGACGTGGATTTTGACGATTTCAATAAAAATGTAATGGATAGCGGAGTTGTTGACGGCAAGCGTATGATATTACCTTTGTATTATCGTCTGAACGCACTATACACCACTAAAGATAAGCTTGCTGGTTTTGGGATTGACCCTGATGACTTCACCTTTCAATCTGTTTTAGAGGCTTATAAAAATAATAAAATTAACGCTTATCTTATTAACCCCTATTCTGCAGAAACATTTTTCTTTTCATTTATTCGTCAGTATATAGACTTTTATGAGGGTACTGCGGATTTTGACAGTGAGGAGTTTTATAACTTAGCTGAGGATTTTAAATATGCAATACTTAACGGCGACAGTTATGCGGAGCTTCTTAACTATGAACCTGTAGTAAGTGAAAACTGGCGTGAACCTGAAGATAGTTCAGCATATATTTTTTCAGCCAATGAAAACAACTACTATGGCGGCTCCTTAACCACTTATGCTCTTGATTACCTTTCTGCCTTGGAGTATGGTCAGGACCCCCCAATGCTTATACCTGACTATAATCGTAACGGAGAAATCACTGCAAGTATAGAGGTAGGTTTTGCTATAAATGCCAACTGCCAAAAAATGGACAAGGCGGCAAAGCTTATTGAATATTTATTAAGCGATTCTTCTCAGGGTTATTTTGGCGGCGGCAGAGAAGACACCAACTCCTTTGGATTGGCTTTGCCTGTAAAAAATTCGGTTTTTGACAGTGCGGTAAACGAGGCTGTTAATTTTGAGCGCTTCTGGTGGGGTTACAGCTTTGATGAAGCTACCTTAGAAGCGAAGAATAAAGCCGTAACAGAGGAGTATCTGCCTATGATAGAAAACATATCCTCCTGTAATCTTTACGGCTATAATTCTCAGCTTAAGTCCCATCTTTATCAGAATGTAATAGGGGACATTATCAACGATTATCTCAATGATAAAATAACAACAAATAAGTTCGTTCAGCGTTTAACTTCCGCTGTTACCATTTATATGAGTGAATAAGGAGTGAATAATTTGAAATACAAACGAAAAGAAGCTTTTGCTGCTTTGATTTTTATATTGCCCTCACTTATAGGTATTGCGGTGTTTTATGTTGTACCTTATATTATATGCTTTGTAAAAAGCCTTTTTATCGGCAATACCTTTGTAGGACTTAATAACTACTTAGAACTTTTTACAAACAAAACCTTTCTCCTTGCTTTAAAAAACACTGGTATATTTACTGTAATCGCCATACCTCTTCTGATGCTTGTATCTTTCCTTATTGCACTGTTTCTGAATTCTTTCAAAAGCATCTCAGGTTTTTTCAGAAGTTCGTTACTTATTCCCGTAGTTGTTCCCATAGCCTCCCTTGTATCTGTATGGCAGCTCCTGTTTGATGATTACGGAGCCGTAAATGGTCTTCTGAATTACCTTGGATTTGATACAGTGGGATTTTTTAATTCTCCTTTTTCTATGGTGATGATAATAATAATTTATGTGTGGAAGTATTGTGGCTTTTGTGTTGTTCTTTTTACTGCAGGATTGGCAGGTGTACCTCAGCACCTTTACGAAAGTGCAAGGCTTGACGGGGCGTCATCATTTAAAATGGTCACAAAGGTGACTTTGCCAATGATAACTCCCACAACGTTTTTTGTGTTTCTTATGGAGATTATCTATTCGTTTAAAATTTTCCGAGAGGTGTTCGCGATTTTCGGAGACTATCCCAATGAAAATGTTTACTTTTTGCAGAATTTTATAAATAACAATTATTATAACCTAAATTATCCCCGTCTTTCAGCGGCTTCAATTGTTCTTTCTTTGTTTATTGTTCTGCTTTTGCTTGTTTTCTATCTCTTTGAGCGTAAGAATAGCTTTACACAGTGAGGTTAATATGAAAAAGACTAAACTGATTTTTAAATATATATTATTAATATTAATAGTTCTTGTGTTTCTGTTTCCTATGGTCTATATGTTGGCGGGCTCATTTATGCCCCAAAGTCAGGTGACAACTATGCTTGACTTTACAAATGAAGAGTACAAAAACATAGAACTTATCCCTGAAAAAGCTTCAGGCGAGCAGTATTATCAGGTGTTTTTTCGCAGACCGGAATATTTAGAGAAGTTCTGGAATTCGGTTGTTATGACTTTTCCGACTGTAATAGGGCAGACGGTTGTTTCGGCTTTAGCGGCGTTTGCTTTTGCCAAACTTAACTTTCCGTTTCGCGATAAGCTTTTCTTTGTCTATATAATTCTTCTTATTCTGCCATTGCAGGTAACCTTGGTGCCAAATTATATGGTTCTTGAAAACCTAAATCTGCTCAATAATTTCCTTGCGGTTATATTGCCCGGAACATTTTCTGCTTTTGGTATCTGCCTTTTGAGACAGAGCATAAAGTATATTCCTGATTCTTCTATAGAAGCCGCTCGTATTGACGGTGCAGGTTACTTCAGGATTTTTACACGTATCATTCTGCCTCAGATCAAGGGTGGTTTAGTTACCTTGGTGCTTCTTACGTTCATAGATAACTGGAACATTGTAGAACAGCCTCTTATCTATTTTGAGGATGAGGGAATGTACCCCCTTTCAGTAACTTTAGGCGATATCGGCAATAGTGATTTTGGTATAGTTTTTGCCTGCGGAGTTATGTTTATGGTTGTGCCTTTGCTTATTTTTGCTTATGGTCAGAAAGATATAGACTCGCCCTTTATCAGCACGGATAAATAGGAGGTTAGTATGAAAAAAGATAAAGTAAAAAAAGTAAGCCTTATTCTTGGCGTAGTTTTCTTTCTTGTTATTTTACTGCTCACATATTTTTCAAGCACAATAGATGCTATGCTTATTCCAAACGTCAAAACCACCGAAGTTATAAGAGTTGAATCTGACAGTGAACACGGTGTATACGGGCATGAAGACAGATTTTTGGTGCCTATAAAAGCGGTGTCAGGATTTGGCGACAGCGGTACGGTTTTTGTTATCAATTGGATTAACGGTGAATATTATGCCGACGAAATCAGTGTGCAGATTGTAAACGACGACGGTATGTATTACGAAGTGCTTTCGTCAGGACTTCACGGCGGTAACCGAATCATTTACAGCACTTCAAAGGCTCTTACAAGCGGCGACCGTGTGTACGTGGTGGAGGGCTGATATGACCCTGAAAAAACATATAATAATTTTAGTTGTGTTTCTGCTATTGTCAGCAACGTCATTATCCGGCTGTTTGTTTTTTGCAGACAATGCTATAAATAAGCTTCCGCAAGCAGGTGTGGCAAATTTCAATCCTCTTGAGGGTAGCGAGCCGATTAATGTAAGCTATTTTGATAAAATCAGTAAAAGAGTTCGTACCAAGCATTACAGTTTTACCTCGGAAACCGAACCTATGATGCTTAAAGGCAACGAGGTTATTCCAACCTATACTACCTGTGACTACTTCACGATTTTAAATGAGCCTCTTAAGGGGTCAAGCTTTACAGAAAATGACCAGAATGACCTTAAGAGAAAGGTGGTTATCAGTGATACCCTTGCTTTGAAGCTCTATTTCAATACCGATGTAACAGGCAGAATTTTAGAGCTCAGCGGTGATAAATATATTATCGCAGGTGTTTTTGAAGACAGCAAAAATCTTATAGATAAATTCTCTAAGGACGGCAAAGAGCGTATCTTTATTCCTTATACTTTAGCTGAAAAGCCTGAAGATTTGCCTGTTCATACTGTCGTTTATGACACCACCACCGCCAGCGCAGGGTATATCGAGCAGATGAATACCCCGCAATACCATTTTACAAGTCTTTCGGAAAAGGCAAAGGTAATAACAACAATAAAGCATGTTTTATATCTTATTATATATGTTGTTTTTGCCATAGCCCTTATGTATCTCTGGTATAAAATCTGCTCAAAGCTTTTAAAAGAAATAGGGAAGAACCTTAAGAAAAACTATTTTTCAAAGTCCTTTTTGTCTATCCCTTTTAAGTATGTAGCTTTTGTTCTTACGGCTTTAGGCATTCCTGCTATACTGGTGTTTGTTTTCCTTAAGTCTGATTTCAGCATCTTTATTGTTTCCAAGTACATTCCTTATGATAATCTTTTCGATATCGGTTATTATTTTGAAATGCTTTGTAAGGATGCTCAGTATATGAATACTCTTGCTTTGTTTGGTGATACCTACCGCATAAATCTTTATACATCAACATTTTCTTCTTGCTTGTGGATAGGTGCAATATTCCTGGTTTTCTTTACTATAACCATAATATTGCTTTTATCTCTGTTGAATAAGCTTTTCAAAAACCAATAAATTATCCAAAGCTCTCCTTGAAATTTAAGGAGAGCTTTTTTACGTAAAAATTCATATTTGAGCCTTTGTCCTAATAATAATGATGTATAAGCATAAAGGAGAGAAAAATATGGATTTTATACTAACCCCCGAGCCTGTATATTTTGCGGTGGATGCATTGTCATTGTCATCCGAGCAACCTGTAGATTTGGATTTTACATTGCCGGACTATTGTGCTGATGTAGAAAAAATCTTTAAATGCACAGTTACACCTGAAATTTACACCACAAATGCAAGCGGAGGACAGCTTACTGTAGAGGGTGCATCCCTTCTGCGTGTGTTATATTGTTCCTCAGATAAAAAAAGTCTTAAATGTGCCGAGCAGACATTGCCTTTCTCAGCATCTTTTAACTTAAGTCCGGATTTATCCGACTTTGTAACTACTGTAAAAGCTAAAACCGAATATGTAAACTGCAAGGCTGTATCACCTCGTCGGCTGATGATTCACGGTGCAGTTTCACTTAACATCAGAGCATACGAAAAGAAGCCCTCCGACCTATACTTACCGCTTGAATGTAAAGAACTTCAGACAGATTTGAGAAAAACCAAAGTTTCAGAACTGATATCTCTGCAGAGCGAGGTCTTTTCTGTAGCAGAAAGTATTTCAGTCGGATCTAAATCTCCTGTCAGCACAGTTCTGAGAAGCGAGGTAAGAGCAATGATTACCGATGCATCGGCAGTAGGAAACCGACTCCTTTTAAAAGGCGAGCTTACTCTGTGTATGCTTTACTGCACTGACCATACAAGCGAACTGCCGGAACAGTTTACTTATGTATTTCCTTTTGTTCATAATATGGAATGTCAGGGAGTAAGCGATACCGATGTAAGAGAAATTGATTTAAACCTTCTTTCTCACGATATAAAGCTAAAATCAGATGTGACATCTGAAAATCCCCTTGTAATTTTAGAAGCAAAACTTTGTGTCAGTGTTTCCTGCCGAAAAGAAACCGAGGTTACATACATAAGCGATGCTTACTCAACAGCTTGTGATACTGAGCTTGAATATTCTCCTGTTACACTGGAGTCTTCAGTACTGCCTAAGATATCAACCATTATGAGCAAATCCGCCATAAACTTAGGTGATTCTAAAATTACACGGGTAATTGATATTTTCTGCGATAATGTCCAGGTTAAACCTTATGTTTCAGATAAACTTAAGCTTAGCGGTAAGGCAAACTTCTGTATTCTTGCCTTAGACGAAAGTGCTGAGCTTACCTATATCGAGCGGAGTGTTGAGATAGAAAATACCGAACCCTTAAGTGACACGTTTACAAGCTGTAAGGACATTACCGCAATGATAAAATCTCTTAGTTACAGATTATCTGATAGTAACACTATGGAACTCAGAACTGAAATACTTGTGCTTACAAAGCTTACGAAAACAGAAAGTATTCAGGCAGTAACCAACATAACAGATTGCGGTGAGCTTACAACTGACGCCAATTGTGCTCTTACACTTTATTTTGCCGAAAATGGCGAAAACGTGTGGGATATTGCCAAGCGTTACCGCACAGATATAGGTGCTTTATGCGTTGAAAACGGGCTTTCAGATAAAGAACTTAAAGACAAAATGCTTTTGCTTATTCCAAAGGTGTAATCTAACAGTATAATTCGGAGGTACTAAAGTGCAACAAAGAAATATATATAAAGATATTGCTGAGCGTACAGGTGGCGATATCTACATTGGTGTGGTAGGTCCTGTCAGAACAGGTAAATCTACTTTTACAAAGCGGTTTATGGATAATCTGGTTATCCCCAATATAGCCGATGAATATAAACGCGAACGGGCTCAGGATGAGCTTCCGCAGTCAGCAGGCGGCAGAACTATAATGACAACAGAGCCGAAATTCATCCCTGAACAGGCGGCTGAAATTTCCCTTGCAGATAATGTTAGTTTAAAGGTTCGCCTTATAGATTGTGTTGGCTACATTGTTAACGAGGCACTGGGGTATATGGAGGACGAGGCTCCTCGTATGGTAAAAACCCCTTGGTTTGATACAGAGGTGCCTTTTGACAAAGCCGCCGAATTCGGCACCCGTAAGGTTATCGAAGACCATAGTACCATAGGTCTTGTAATTACTACAGATGGCTCGGTTACCGATATAAGCCGTACGGAATATATAGATGCCGAAAAACGTGTGATAGAAGAACTTAAGGCTTTAGGCAAGCCTTTTATAATTCTTCTTAATACTATAGACCCTTCAGATGAATCCGTACAGAATCTTTCCTCAGAAATGTCTTCAGAATATCAGGTGCCCGTAATTCCTACATCCTGCGAAGACCTTGACGAAACCGAAATCAAACGTATTCTGGCACAGATACTGTTTGAGTTTCCTATCCGTGAAATCAAGGTGGATATTCCTACATGGGTAGTATCTCTTGAACACAATCATCCCATAAAGCAAAGTGTGTTTTCTTCAATCAAAGAAACTGCGGGAAAAATCGAAAAAATCAGACAGGTCCATGAAATCTGCGATGTTCTGATTAATAACGAGTATATTTCATCAGCTGAGCTTGCAGGTCTTGATTTGGGCAGGGGAGAGGCAAAGCTGAAAATCGGCATCAGTTCAGAACTATTCTTTAAGGTTCTTTCAGAGCAAACAGGCCTTGATTTGCCTGATGAACGGGCACTTTTAGCTCGTTTTTCAGAAATGAGCCGCAAACAGCAGAAATTTGAGCGGATTGCAAAGGCTTATGACGAAGTTCTTGAATCAGGCTACGGTATTGTTATGCCAACAATGGAAGAGCTCACTTTAGAAGAACCCAAAATAATAAAACAAAGCGGTAAATACGGCGTAAAGCTCAAGGCAACGGCACCTTCTGTGCATCTTATGCGGATAGAAACCGCTGCCGAGGTTACTCCCATTGTAGGTAGTGAGCAACAGTCTGAGGAACTTGTCAAATTCCTGCTCTCAGAATTTGAGGAAGACCCCGTAAGAATCTGGCAATCCGATATTTTCGGAAAATCTGTTCATCAGCTTGTAAGCGAGGGCCTAAACAATAAGCTTTACCGAATGCCTCAGGATGCCCGTCGGAAGCTTTCAGAAACTGTCGAGAAAATTATCAACGACGGATGTAATGGTCTTATTTGTATAATTCTATAACAGAAAAAATAAACCTCCTTTTGCGTTGCAAAGGGAGGTTTTTGACGTGTTTATGCGACAAATAAAAACAAAATTCATATTTTATAAACATTTTTGTAATTACTATTGAAATATTTTTTAAAAAAATATATAATGTATAGGTAAAATTGTGTTTAACGGAGGTCGCTATGTTTCTTTCCACATTGGCAAAAACAGCCGAAAGTAATGGAAATGTTTGGGAATTATCCCTTAATGTTCTTATTACAGGTATCGTAGTTGTTTTTGCGGTACTTTTACTGCTTATTATACTTATTAAGCTGTATTCCACAATCGTTTATAAAGCTCAGAACCGTGCTCCCAAAGCACCTAAGGGCGGAAATGGCGATGGCAACGTAGCACAGGCAACTGTTATGGATAACAACGGTGCTTTAGCAGTAGTTCAGCCTCAGGGTTTAACTGACGAGCTTATTGCTGTTATTACGGCAGCTGCAGTGGCTTGTATGGGTAACTCTAACATCCGTGTTACAGGTATCCGCAAAAGAACTTCTAGAAGCGAATGGTCTGATGCCGCTCTCAGAGAGAACATTCAGCCTTTCAGAATGGGGGATTGGAAATGAGTATTTTACAAGGTTTTTTAGATTCCATTGTTTATCTTTTCAATACCTCAGGTCTGGCAACTCTTACCTGGCAGAACTACGTTATGGTTGGTATTGCTTGTGTTCTTCTTTTCTTGGCGATTAAGAAGCAGTACGAGCCTTTGCTCCTTCTGCCTATCGCTTTCGGTATGCTCATAGTAAACCTTTTCCCTGCAATTATGGGTGCACCCTCTACGGAAATGATTCCTTTAACCGAATATTTAGCCTCACATCCTGATGTAACTGAGGCTACTATAGGTTACCCTGTTACGACACTTGAGGGAATACAGTACGTTAATTACCCTCATAACGGCGGTCTTTTCTACTACCTCTATCAGGGTGTTAAGTTAGGCATTTATCCTCCTCTTATCTTCCTTGGTATCGGTGCCATGACCGACTTTGGCCCCCTTATTGCAAACCCCAAGAGCTTTATCCTTGGTGCTGCAGCACAGGTTGGTATCTTTATCACCTTTATCGGTGCGATTGCCCTTAATGTATTTTTCCCCGGTATGTTTACTCCCGCACAGGCAGGTGCTATCGGTATTATCGGTGGTGCTGACGGTCCCACAGCAATTTATGTTGCAACAAAGCTTGCTCCCGAGCTTTTAGGCCCTATTGCTGTTGCGGCTTATTCCTATATGGCCCTTGTTCCCATTATCCAGCCTCCAATTATGAAGGCTCTTACAACTAAGAAAGAGCGTTCTGTTGTAATGGAGGTTACACGTCCGGTTTCTAAGCTTGAAAAGATTTTGTTCCCCATTATCGTAACAATCGTTATCGCTCTTATCTTACCTGATGCGGCTCCTCTTGTGGGCATGCTTATGCTTGGTAACCTCTTCAAGGAAAGCGGTGTTGTAGACAGAATCTTCAAGACTGCTCAGAACGAGCTTATGAATATCGTAACAATCTTCCTTGGCGTTACTGTTGGTGCAACTGCTACCGGTCAGAACTTCTTAAAACCTCAGACTTTAGGCATTATTGCTCTTGGTCTTATTGCTTTCTGTATGGGTACTGCTTGCGGTATTCTCTTCGGTAAGCTTATGTATGTTGTTACAGGCGGTAAGGTTAACCCCCTTATCGGTTCTGCAGGTGTATCTGCTGTTCCTATGGCAGCCCGTGTTTCCAATAAGGTTGGTCAGCAGGAAAATCCCGCAAACTTCCTTCTTATGCACGCTATGGGCCCCAATGTTGCAGGTGTTATCGGCTCTGCAGTTGCCGCAGGTGTGCTTCTCAGTATCCTCGGTTAAGTATTTGAAAACCATTCATAACTAAAACTTTAAGCTAAAGGAGTTGGTAAAGTGAGAGACATAACTATTAACGACATAATAAAAATGTTGCTTGCTCACATCAAACTCATTATTATTCTGTCTGTTGTTCTTGCACTTGGTGCGTATATTTATTCAGACAACTTTATTCAGAAAACATATTCTGCAAGCACAATGATTTGTATTATGACAAACAGTACTACTGTTGTGGATTCTGAAATTGATGAGGATGGCAGAATGTCCTCTAACGATATCAGTAAATCCCAGAACCTTGCTGAAAATATTTCTATTATGTTTGCCGGAGCCAGTGAAATCAGAGCTATCAAGCCCGCAGGCTACTCTGTTACCGTTAAGCAGGTTCAGGAGTCTAACTTTATGCAGATAACAGTATCAGGCGCTAACAGTCAGGTTTGTGCCGATACTGCCAACGCAGTCCGTAATACCGCTCCTGAGGTTGTAGAAAAGTACTATAAGGGCGGCGAGGCTATTCCTTTCGGTGACCCTGCCGTTGCTCCCTCTACTCATTCTTCACCAAACTCAACCCGCTATGCGATGCTTGGTTTGATTATCGGCTTGGTTGTTTCTGTGCTTATTTCCATTATTCTTGAAGTTATCGACACTACAATCAAAGCTTCTGACGATCTCTACAAAATGTATGAGATTCCAGTTTTTGCAGAAATCGTTGACTTCGATCCGGAAGGCGGTGCCAAGAAGAAATGAAAAAATTAGGTATCAAATCCAAAAGGATTAGGTTTAACGACAAATCCAAAAATGTAATCAATAACAACAGCAAGTTTGCTATTGTTGAGGGTTATAAAATTGCTAGAACAAACCTTGTTTTTTCCCTTTCTGCTGCTGAGAATAACATTGCTGTTGTAACCAGCTGGTCAAAAGGTGAAGGTAAGTCAACTGCTACCTCAAACCTTGCCATTTCTTTTTCAAAAATGGGCAAAAAAGTTCTTCTTATTGACTGTGACCTTCGTCGACCCAATGTTCATAACCTTTTAAAACTCGACAACACTGTTGGACTTTCAGAGGTTGTAGGTAAGTTTAAGACTTTTAAGGAAGCAGTCCATTCGGATGTTCTTCCTTGTCTGGATGTTCTGACATCAGGCTCAATTCCTCCCAACCCCTCTGAACTTCTTGCTTCCACCAGCTTTGATGCATTAATTAACACCATCCGTAATGATTATGAATATATTATTATTGACTCACCTCCTGTAGGTGTTGTTACCGATACTCTTCTTTTAAAGGATTATATCGGCGGTTATGTGGTTGTTGTAAGAGAAAAGGTTACCACTCACGGTGACATCGAGAAAACTATTCAGAGTATCCGTCTTGCCGACAGCAAAATTTTAGGCTTTCTTAAGGTTGGTTGCTCTGTTCATGAGAAAAAGCACTACAAAGGCTACTACGGCTACTACAAATATTATTGATTTTCCACAACCCGCCATTTTTGGTGGGTTGT
Organism: Clostridia bacterium; assembly: GCA_017521925.1. Taxonomy (GTDB): domain Bacteria; phylum Bacillota; class Clostridia; order Oscillospirales; family Acutalibacteraceae; genus Ruminococcoides. The sequence continues at coordinate 111,837 of JAFXBG010000018.1, read as the reverse complement.
TTTTTAAGAAAAATTGCAGGATTAGTTGACAAATCTTGCAAAATCGTGTAGTATATGTGATAAAATGTTATTGAAATGAATTATTGACTGTGGAGCGTGAGCAATAATGTATTATTCAGAATATTCTAAAGAACAGCTTTTGGCAGAGCAGGAAAGCCTTAAAGCAACTTATAAGAAGTACCTTGATATGGGACTCCGTCTTGATATGTCCCGAGGTAAACCATCTTCCGAACAGCTTGACATTTCTGTTCATATGCTTGATATTGTAAATTCAGAGCATGACTGTAAATCCAAAACAGGACTTGATTGCCGTAATTACGGCCTTTTAGAGGGTCTTCCTTCTTGTCGTGAGCTTTTCTCTAAATTAATGCAGGTAAAACCTGAAGAGGTTATGATTGGCGGTAACTCCAGCCTTAATTTGATGTTTGATACAATTGCTACATTTATGAATACACCTGTTTGTGAGGGTAGTAAGCCCTGGCTTTTTGAAGAGAAGAGAAAATTCTTATGTCCTGTACCCGGTTATGACAGACATTTTGGTATTACCGAGTATTTTGGGTTTGAGATGATTCCTGTTCCTATGTCAGAGTCAGGTCCCGATATGGATATGATTGAGTCTTTGGTAGAAGCTGACGATACAATCAAGGGTATCTGGTGTGTTCCCAAGTATTCCAATCCCCAGGGTTATACTTATTCTGAAGAAACAGTTAAGCGATTTGCAGCATTAAAGCCTAAGGCTGAGGATTTCCGTATATTCTGGGATGATGCATATTGTATCCACGATATTGCAGACGAAGGTGACACACTAATAAGCCTTATGGATGAGTGTCGTAAAACCGGTAACACAGAACTTCCAATCATTTTCTGTTCAACTTCTAAAATCACATTCCCCGGCTCCGGTGTGGCTGCAATGGCAGCAGGTGAGAAGACAATGGCTGTTATTCACCGTCGTTTTCAGAGACAGACCATAGGTTATGATAAAATCAATATGCTTCGTCATATGCTTTTCTTCAAGGACCTTGACGGCGTTAAGGCACATATGCAGAAGCATAAAGAGATTCTTAAGCCTCGTTTTGATATAGTTCTTAAAAAGCTTGATGCTAAGATTGCAGACAAAGGTATTGCTAAGTGGTGCAACCCCAAGGGCGGTTACTTTGTAAGCGTTGATGTTATGGAAGGTACTGCTTCCAATGTTGTAAGAATGTGTAAAAATGCAGGTCTCGTACTCACTTCTGCAGGTGCAACATATCCTAACGGTAATGACCCCAAAGATTCCAACATTCGTATTGCTCCTTCGTTCCCGCCTGTATCAGAGCTTGAAGTTGCTATGGATGTATTCTGTGTGTGTGCACGTCTTGCAGCTGTTGAGGCGCTTTTAGCCAAGGCTCAGTAATATGAAATATCTGAAAATTAGCTGAAAATCCTTTATTATTCTATCTTTTAATTGACTTTTTATTAAAATAAACTTATAATTACTCTGTTATGTCTCTGTATATAGCAGAGTTATTTTTTGTACGGAGGTACAGTAAAATGAAAAGGATTGCAAAACCTGTGTCCTTTATCATTGCGATTCTTATACTGGCGTTTTCTTTTTTCTCACTTTTTGGCATAAGTTATTATGTGGGTGATAACAAAACAACAGTAATCAAGGGTTTCGGTGATATTGACTGGGGCATTGACACTACAGGTGCTACTAAGCTTGTACTTAAAAGTGCTACTGATGATGAAATGACAGCAGATAACCTTAAGGCAAACACAAAGGTTATCAGAAATCGTCTGGCAAATTACGGTCTTAATGACTATGAGGTTTATTTTGTAGATGATACTGATGAAATCGTAGTTGTGGTGCCTCAGACCATTGATTGTGATTATTCCTCAAGAGGCTTTGCACAGCTTATTGCAAGCAAAGGCTACGTGTCTGTCCGACCTTCAGATGAGTATACTGAAATGATTCTTGACGAATCAAACTCAGGAGCATTTATAACTCCGGCAGGGGAGACAGCAAAGACGGTTCTTCTTGATAGTGCTACAATTTCCACTGCGTCTTATTTCAGCTATGCTCCCGAGGGTAATGAAAAATATCATTATGTAAATATTGCATTCAACCAGCAGGGTGCCGATGCGCTTTATACACTTACAAATTCTATGAGCGGTCAGCTTTATAATCAGGTTATTTCTGTATGGCTTGATGAACTTATGATTGCTAACCCAACAGTTTCTGAAGAAATGATTGATGGTCAGCTTTCTGTTTCAGGTGTTGAAATGACTGAGAGTAAGGCTAAGCTTTATTCTTCGATTATCGCCGCAGGACAGATGCCTTACGATATGAGCATCGCAAGTGTAGAGTTTGTAGATCCTGTTGCTGGTTACAGTGTATCTGATATCTTCCTTGTTGTTGGTATTGCAGCAACTTTACTTATTACCTTACTTATGATTTTACGTTACCGTGTATTTGGCGGTATCGCACTTATATCTGTGGTTGGTCAGGTTGCCGTTCTTGTTGCAATTATTTCCGGTTTCTGTATTCCGGGCAGAACCTTCCTTATGGATATTTCAGGTGCCTGTGCAATGGCACTTTGCGTAGTGCTTTCGGTAATTTCTGTTTCACTGATGGCTCATACACTTAAAGAAAATCTTGATGCAGATATGCACTTGCGTACAGCTGCAGAAGAAGCTATCAAATCTAGCCGTAAGAATATCTTTGATATCAATATGGTTCTCATTTTTATTGCTCTTATGGGTATGCTTATGTTCGGTTCAGCAGGTCTTACCACTGCAATTTTCGGCGGACTTGCAATGAGCAGTATCTACAACTTCTGCTATGTATTATTCTTTGGCGCTGTTGTCAACTTCTTTATGGGTTATCTTTTCCCCGAACTTATGCTCAGAAGTCTTATCAGTTTTAAGATTTTCAGCAAACCTTCTTGGTACGGAGGTAAAAACAATGACTAAATCTTTTGATTTCGCAAAGCTTTTCAAGCTTGTAGCTTTGGCAGCTTTGGCTATTACAGTTATCGGAGCCTTGTTACTTGTTATTTTAGGCGGCGATACATTTATTGCATATCGTGACGGCAATCTTGGTTTTGTTTTCTATCTGAAGGCATTAATCACAGTTATTCTTTCTTGCGTGCTTGTCACACTTTATTTCGGCTTGAGATTCCGTAAGAAGCATGGATTCAAAGCAGGTCTTATTGCCTCGCTTTCTGCTTGTGTGTCCGCGCTTACTTCATTTTTTATCTGCGTTATTTTCAGAGCACCTCTTTGCGGTTATGTATTTTCTGTAATTTTACTTGCAATCTGCATTTCATTTATGTGTTCTGTGGTTCACTTTGATTTCTTAAATGGTGCATCCCGCAAAAAGGGCAACAAAGAGGAAGATACAAGCCCTTCAGCAAGAGGTTTCAGAAGACTTCTTCTTTTCTTGTTTGTAATTCTTGTTATTTTGTTTGTTGCTTTTATTGCTGCTCTTCTTATGGATGCAACACTTTTAACATTTTATGCTTTTCCCGCATGTGTAACAGTTGTATTTTCTTCAATCTTTACATTCAGTGCTTGCGGAAAGCTTTTCAAAAACTAAAATAATTCAAGTCGGGCGGATTTACCGCCCGATTTGTTGATTAGAGGTGTGACGGATTTTGTCGCTTTTAAAAGTACAAAACCTTTCTTTAGGTTATGAGGGAAAAGTTATTGTCAGTGATATTTCGTTTACCGTCAATGAAGGAGATTTTCTCAGCATAATTGGTGAAAACGGCACAGGAAAAACCACATTGGTAAAAGGACTTCTGGGTCTTGTTTCAAAACATTCAGGAGAAATAAGACTTTCAGAAGGTGTAAGCCAGAGCCATATTGGCTATCTGGGACAGAAAAACCTTGTCAGCAAAGATTTTCCTGCTTCGGTATATGAAATTGTGATGTCGGGCTTTCTTAATTCAAAACGCTTCGGACTTTTTTACACAAAGAAGCAGAAGCAAGAAGCTACAGCATTAATGGAACGTGTGGGAATTACAAAGCTCAGAAACAGAACTTTTTCAGAACTTTCAGGCGGTCAGCAGCAAAGGGTATTGTTGTGTCGTGCTCTATGTGCAACCACCAAGCTGATTCTTCTGGACGAGCCAACAACAGGACTTGACCCGATAGCTACATCTGAATTTTACTCTTTGCTTAGTGAACTCAACAAAGAAGGCGTTACCGTAATTATGGTATCACATGACGTAACAGGTGCCATCAAAATGAGCTCCCACATCTTTTATCTCGGCAAAACTGAGAGTTTCTTCGGATCAACCCACCAGTATCTGCATTCAAATGTAGGCAAGGATATAATGCTTCAGGGATGCCCTTGTGACAGTTGTGCCCATAAAGAAAAGGAGGTAAAGCAAAATGCTTGATATTTTCAGCTACTCCTTTATGGTCAATGCTTTTATCGTAGGTGTGCTTATTGCAGTTTGTTGTGCACTTTTAGGTGTTGTATTGGTTCTTAAGCGGTATTCTATGATTGGCGATGGATTGTCTCACGTTGGTTTCGGGGCATTATCTGTAGCGGCAGTGTTGAATTTCTCCACACCTCTTTATATTGCTCTTCCCGTAGTTATGCTGGCGGCATATTTTCTGCTGCGTATAACCGAAAAGGGAAGGGTAAACGCTGATGCAGCAATAGCTCTTATATCAAGCTCAGCACTTGCTATAGGTGTTTTTGTTGCCAGCATAAACGGAACAAATATCGATTTGCAGCAGTATATGTTCGGCAGTATTCTTGCAGTAGGGCAGAACGATATAATTATAAGTGTGGTTCTGACTGTGCTTGTGCTTGCGGTATATATTCTTTTCTACAACAAGATTTTTGCCGTAACTTTTGACGAAGGCTTTGCCAGAGCTACAGGAATACATACCTCAGTTTATAATATTGCGGTATCTGTGCTTACAGCTGTTACTATTGTTGTTGGTATGCGTATGCTGGGAACCTTACTGATTTCAGCTCTGATAATTTTTCCTGCACTGACATCTATGCGTCTTTGTAAACGTTTCATAACAGTAGTTATTTCTTCAGTTATAGTGTCAGTCTTTTGCGTAATTGCAGGTCTTTTTACATCCTTTTATTTTGATGATGTTCCCGTTGGTGCTACAATAGTAATATATAACCTTGCGATTTTTTTGCTTTTCACTTGTTTATCTTTTATAGCGAAATTTTCAAAGAAAAAGTAATTATAATATATTGTGCAGATAAGGCAGCTCACTTTCTTTAAGGGAAGTGAGCTGTATTTTTATGTCTTCAATCTGGGCTGTTACTGCTATTTTATCTTTGTTATCAGCATATACGGGCAGAGTAGCCATATCAGCAGAAATATTGTCTATATAATCATGATACAAGTATTTATCAAGATGCTTAGCTGTTTTTTTCCAGTTTTCAAAAACCTCATATGATAATTTGCCTGCACGCTCAAAGTTTTCTTCGCTCATCAATCTGCTGATGTTTTCAAGCTCATTTGAGAAATTCCTATAACTGTTGCTGACGGTAATAATCTCACAACCGCATATTATTCCTGCGATAATAAACATAACAATTCCAATTCCTATTCGATTCATCAAATCACCTTTCTTATTATATTGTATTCTTTAAGTCTGTTTGCAGTCATTATCATAACCTGGTCCTTATTAAGTCCCTCTTCTTTAAGAATATCCATAATCCACTTTTTATCAACACCGCAAAGCTTCATAGAGTTCTTAAGGAACTCACCGTCACTTATAACAACTGCTTCAATACCTGAATCCTGTACAGCTATCTGCAACTGATCACAGTTAGGAGAACGCTTCTGTGGCTTAAGCTGAACACTCAGCTTACCGTTAGGCTCAATAATACAATACTGAATATCACCTATATTGTATATACCTAACTGCCTTAACTGAACGCACAAATCCTCTGTAGTCATCCTTAAATCCCTAAGAGTTTTCTGACAAAGATCGCCGTCGTTAATCAGCACCTCAGGTTTACCGCAGATAAGGTTACGTATTTTAGAAGATTTCATCATAATTATGCTTATAATGATTTCTGCACAAATGAGTATGAGAATGGGTATAATTCCCGTAAGCAAAGGCTGAGATGTGTTTTGCATAGGAATAGATGCAATATCAGCAATAATCAAAGTAATTACAAGTTCTGTGGTCTGCATTTCGCTTAATTGTCTTTTTCCCATGATTCTGACGGCCATAATAACAAAGAAGTACAGTAGAACAGTTCTGATAATGAGTATAAACATAAAATCACCTGATGTAAGTTTTTGACTTAAAAAGCAAAATATGCATCAGTACGGTTATTGGGATAAAAACTTGCAAATCTTGCATAAATTATGCATATTATTTTCTTAAAACCCCTTTCTTTTTTTTAGGTTTTAGGTTATAATACAATGGAGCATATATATGTATAAGAGTACATATTTTTTCAAGAGAATTTTTATATAAACTATTCCTAAATGTGAGGTGCGTTATGAATACAGATTTTTCAGTTACACTGGCTAAAATTATCAAAGAAACAGGTCTTAAGGAATTTTATATGCCTGCAGACCCTGAGGAGCTTATGGTTTCTTCTATGGAAATCAACCGCCCCGGTCTTGAACTTACAGGCTATATGGATTACTTTGATAAAGACCGTATTATTATTTTCGGTAATACTGAGTATTCTTATCTTGAGCAGTTTGCCAATGATAAGCAGTATGAGATTTTATCCCGTATGTTTTGTCAGAAGCCTCCTGCAATTATCATTGCAAGAAATCATCAGCCTACAGAAGCTATTATAAAAGCTACCAAAGAATTCGAAGTTCCTATTCTTATCTCACCCGACGCTACATCCTCTATGTCAGCATCTCTCATTACCTTCCTTAATGCCGAACTGGCACCCCGCATTACCCGCCATGGTGTATTGGTAGAAGTATACGGCGAAGGTATCCTTTTAATCGGTGACAGCGGTGTAGGTAAATCCGAAACAGCTATTGAGCTTATTAAACGAGGTCACCGCCTTATTGCTGACGATGCCGTTGAAATCCGCCGTGTTTCAAACCGTACTCTCGTTGGTACATCACCTGAAAATATCCGCCATTTTATTGAGCTTCGTGGTATCGGCATTATAAATGCACGTCGCATTTTTGGTATGGGTGCTGTTAAGCTTACCGAAAAAATCGATATGGTTATCAATATGGAGCAGTGGAATACCGAAAAGGTATACGACAGAATCGGTATGGATAATCAGTATACCGAGATTATGGGTATTCAGGTTCCTATTATGACAATCCCTGTTAAACCCGGCAGAAACCTTGCTATTATTATCGAGGTTGCCGCTATGAATAACAGACAGAAGAAAATGGGCTACAATGCCGCTCAGGAGCTTTTACAGAGCCTTGGCATGGAAATCGGAGCAGAAGATATCCAGAGCCATAAGGTTGATACAGGCTGGGGTGAAGAATGAAAATAGTCGCTGATTTACACACCCACACCATTATGTCTGTTCACGCCTATTGCACCGCCCTTGAAATGATTAATGAAGCTCAGCGTATCGGACTTTATGCTATGGCAATTACAGACCATGGTGAAAGTATGCAAAACTTTCCGCATTTTTATTATTTTATGAACCTTCACGCAATCCCCCGAGTTTTTAACGATGTAAGAGTTTTAAAAGGTGTTGAGGCAAATATTTCCGATTTTTCGGGCAATCTTGATGTTCCTGAAGAAGCTCTCCGAAATCTGGATTTCTGCATAGCATCTATGCATATGCCAACCTTACACGGTGAGCCCGACGTTGAAAAATGTACAGAGGCATACCTTAAAATGGCAGAAAATCCTTATATCAATATGATTGCCCATTCAGGTTCGCCCTACTATAAATACGACTATGAAAAGGTTATCAAAGAGTTTGCAAAATGCGGCAAGCTTATTGAAATAAACAATTCATCCATAAAGCATAAAGCTGATTTTGTTCCCAACTGTGTTGAGATTGCAAAGCTTTGCAAAAAGCACAAGTGCCGTGTTTCTGTTGATACAGATGCTCACTTTATTACTCAGCTTGGCAGGGCAGAAGAAGCCCTAAAAATGCTTTCAGACATTGATTTCCCCGAGTCACTTGTTGTAAATTCCAGTATTGATAACTTTAATGCATATCTTAAAGAGAACAATATCCCCATTAACTAAGGAGATTATATGTATAATCTGTTTTCACAAGAATTAGATAAACTTAATATTGAATATTCTGAAAATGTACCTATGAAGGAACATACCTCCTTTAAAATCGGAGGTAACGCCGAGTTTTTGGTTATGGTCAAGAATCTCTGTGAGCTTAAAGCGGTAATCTCTCTTTGCAGGGAAAATAATGTGCCTTATATGCTTATTGGTAACGGTTCTAATCTTCTAATAAATGACCGGGGTATCAAAGGTGCGGTTATCCGTCTTGATGGAGATTTCAAGAATATCATCATAAACGACGATGAAATTACCGCAGGAGCCGGTGCATCCCTTACAAAACTTTGTCTGGATGCTTACAAAGCCTCCCTTACAGGTCTTGAATTCGGTTACGGAATTCCCGGCTCTGTAGGTGGTGCGGTTTATATGAATGCAGGTGCCTACGGCGGTGAGATGAAGGATGTTATAGTTTCCTGTACTCACCTTGATAAAGAGCTTAATGTAGGTACATTTAGCCTTGAGGATTTAGACCTCTCATACCGCCACAGTGCATATATGAAAGATGAGTATATCATTCTTTCCGTAAATCTTAAGCTTGCAAAAGGCGACGGTTCTCTTATCAAATCACGTATGGATGAGCTTATGGCTAAACGTATGGATAAGCAACCTCTTGAGTATCCAAGTGCAGGTTCTGTATTCAAACGCCCTGAAGGTGCTTTTGCTGCTGCTTTAATCGAAGAATGCGGATTAAAAGGCAGAAGTGTGGGAGGAGCTCAGGTAAGCGAAAAGCACTCAGGCTTTATTGTAAATAAAGGCGGAGCTACCTGTCAGGATGTCCTTGACCTTGTCAAAATTGTTCAGGATGAAGTAAAAGAAAAAACAGGTTACGAATTAAAGCGTGAAATAATCTTTATCTGAAAGGAGGCAGCAAAATGGAATTTATTATTATTACAGGCCTTTCTGGTGCAGGTAAATCAAACGCACTTCATGCCCTGGAAGATATCGGTTACTATTGTGTGGATAATATTCCGCCAATGCTGCTTGCTACTTTGTATACTCTTTGTGAAACTTCCAATGACAGCCGTATGCAAAAGGTTGCCGTTGTTGTAGATATCCGCGGAGGAGAAGTTTTCGATAACCTTTTTGACCAGCTTAAAACTTTTGATGAATCAGGTAAACGCTATAAAATTCTTTTTCTTGATGCTAAAAGCGATACCCTTCTTATCCGATATAAAGAAACCCGCCGTAAGCATCCCCTTGCCGATGGTATAAGTGTTTCTACGGACGATGCGGTTAAGCTGGAACGTGAGCTTTTAAAGCCTGTCAAGGCACACGCTGATTTTGTAATAGATACTACCTATATGGCTATAAAACAGCTTAAAGAACGTGTAACTACTCTTTTTGCTGAAAATGCAGGGGACAGTCTTATTGTGACCTGTATGTCTTTCGGTTTCAAATATGGTATTCCTCTTGAGGCAGATTTGCTTTTTGACGTAAGATGTCTGCCAAATCCTTACTACGTAAAAGAGCTTAAGCCCCTTACAGGACTTGACGAAGCGGTCAGGGAATATGTGCTTAAGTTTGACGAAACCCAACAGTATATCGAGCGGCTTTTAAGCCTTCTTGATTATTCCGTTCCGCTTTACAGAGCAGAAGGCAAAAGCGAGCTTGTAATTGCCGTAGGCTGCACAGGCGGTAAGCACCGCTCTGTAACCTTAGCAAGACTTCTAAACAGCCATTTTATTGAAAATGGACAAAAGTCCACAATTCACCACAGAGATATCTGGAAAGCATAAGTTCAGGGAGGCACAAAATGTCCTTTGCAGGCGAAGTAAAAAAAGAGCTTTCTAAAGCCGATATAAGTATTAATGCCAGAAGACTTTCGGAATGCTACGGACTTCTGCTTTACTCCCGTCGTTTTTCTAAAGAGGAGATAAAGCTCAAAACCGAGTCAATGTGTGTAGCTGAGCGGTTTTCTGAACATATAAGCACCCTTTTCGGTGCAATTGTTGAAAAAAAGTCAACCCTTCGTGCTACTAAAGAAGATATAAATCTTCATAGTATCAAGGTTCTTCTTCAAAGTGATTGCCAGAGGATATTTACCTCCTTCGGACATATTCCCGATGCGTTGACCTTAAGAATCAATAGGGCTAATATTGAGGATGAACAGTGCGTTTCCGCTTTTTTAAGAGGAGCGTTTTTAGCCTGCGGTTCGGTAAATGACCCACAGAAGAACTACCACCTTGAATTTTGTGTACCTTATAAAAATCTTTGTAACGACCTTTGCACCATTATGGGGGAGGTGGAGGAATGTAATCTTACTCCCAGAACCACAGTGCGTAATGGTACACACATTGTATATTTAAAAGACAGCGAGCAGATAACAGACCTGCTTACATATATGGGAGCTCCAAACTGTGCTATGGATATAATGAGCGCCAAAGCATACAAGCAGATGCGTAATATCACCAATCGCCGTATAAATTCCGAGCTTGCCAATATATCCCGTACTGCTGAAGCCGGTGCAAAGATTCTAAGTGCAATTGATGTAATTGATACTGACCGCGGAATAAGCTCACTGCCTGACAATCTTCGAATTGTTGCAGAGCTTAAACGAGATAACCCCGAACTCTCCCTTTCGTCTTTAGGCAATCTTTTAGACCCACCAATAAGCCGAAGCGGAGTAAACCACAGACTCAATAAACTTATTGAGCTTGCTGACGAAATCAGACGAGAATCAGGAGAATTAAATGAGCAACGATAAATTTAAAAATATGGACTACGAAACAGCCCTTAATAAGCTTTCTTCTCTTATATCAGACCTTGAAAGCGGAACTTTAAGCTTTGACGATACTCTGACAGCCTATAAGGAAGCTTTTGAGTATTACACCTTCTGTAGTGACTATCTTAAAACAGCAGGTGAGAAGATTAAAGAAATGAACGCAAAAATGTCTCAGGTTTCACCTTTTTTGGAGGATTAAGCTATGTTTGAAGGTTCAGATAAATACATAAAACTTGTAGATGATACTCTCAGAAATCTTATAACAGGTGGCAGAGAAGAGTATAAAGAATTAGCCGATTCTATGCTTTATTCCGTTTCTGCCGGCGGTAAACGTGTAAGACCTATGCTTTCTATGGCTTTCTGCTTGCTGTGCGGTGAATGTCCCGAAAAAGCACTTTATCCTGCCTGCGGAGTTGAATTTATCCATACCTATTCTCTTATTCACGATGATTTGCCTTGTATGGATAATGACGATATGCGTCGCGGTAAGCCTTCAAACCACATAGCTTTTGGTGAAGATACAGCTTTGCTTGCTGGTGACGCACTGCAAAGCCTTGCTTTTGAGGCAATACTTTGCAACGAAAGTGTTGAATTGATAGGTTACGAAGCTGCCGCAAAATGTGCCCTTACACTTGCAAAACTTTGCGGCAAAGACGGTATGGTAGGCGGTCAGGTAGTTGACCTTGCCTTAGAAAAGACAGAAGGCAACGTTGAAACTGTTACATTGATGCATTCTCTCAAAACTGCCGCTCTTATTAAAGCTGCCTGTACAATGGGCTGCGTGGCCGCCGGTGCCTCAGATATGCAGATTAAAGCTGCCGCAGAATATGCTGAGTGTATAGGTCTGCAGTTTCAGATTGTTGATGATATTCTTGATGTTGTTTCAACAACCGATGTACTAGGCAAACCTGTTAACTCGGATATAGATAATAACAAATCAAATATGGTTTCTCTTCTTGGTATCGAAAAATGCAGAATCCTGGCAAAAGAACTTACTGACAAAGCAATCAATGCTTTAAGTGTCTTTGAAGGAGATACAAAACCTCTTGGTGATTTTGCCTTAGAACTTCTTAACAGAAACAAATGAGTGATTTTTATGGAAAACAAGCTAAATTCAAAGCTTCTTGATAAAATTGAACATCCTGCAGATATTAAAAAGCTAAGCATTGAAGAACTCAGCCTTTTATGTGAGGAAATCCGTGCTTTTATCATAAGTACGGTTTCTGAAAACGGTGGCCACCTTGCTTCTAATTTAGGGGTGGTAGAGCTTACTGTTGCTATGCATTATGTCTTTGATTTGCCTGCTGACAGCTTTGTTTTTGATGTAGGGCATCAGTGCTATACGCATAAAATCCTTTCAGGAAGAAAAGAAAGACTTTCCACAATACGTAAAAAAGACGGTCTTTCAGGTTTTCCAAGAAGGGACGAAAGCGACTGCGATGCTTTTGGTGCAGGTCATAGCAGTACGTCTATTTCTGCGGCATACGGCATTGCAAAGGCAAAAGCTATAAAGGGTGACAACAGCCACACTGTTGCAGTTATAGGCGACGGCTCCTTCACAGGCGGACTTGCCTTTGAGGGTATGAACAACGCAGGCAGATTTAAAAAGAATTTTATTGTTGTCCTTAACGACAATAAAATGTCGATTTCTCAAAATGTTGGTGCAGTTGCAAGGTACCTTACAGGTATCCGTGTTAATCCCTGGTATTTAAAAGCTAAGTGGGGGCTTGAACGTGTCCTCAATAAAATTCCCCTTGTGGGCAAACCTTTAGTAAATCTGCTTACAAGTTTGAAGAACAGCTTTAAGAAAAAAGCTATCAAAGGAAACAACCTTTTTGAAAATTTCGGCTTTTTCTACTATGGTCCTGTAGACGGCCATGACCTTGAAGAGCTAATCAAAACTTTCCAGGCAGCCAAAAAAGTAACCAGACCTGTGTTTATTCACGCAGTAACAGTCAAGGGCAAGGGATACGGCTATGCTGAAAAAGACCCTAAAAACTACCACGGCATAGGTAAGTTTGACGTTGATTCCGGTGAGCCTTTATCTCACTCTACATCATATAGTGATATTTTTGGCAAATGCCTTTGTCATCTTGGTGCACGCAATAAAAATATCTGTGCAATAACTGCCGCAATGACAATGGGTACAGGTTTAACCGAATTTTCTCATAAATTCAAAGAAAGATTTTTTGATGTTGGTATAGCTGAAGAGCACGCAGTTACCTTTGGTGCAGGTCTTGCAAGCCAGGATATGATACCTATATTCGCAGTTTATTCCACATTCCTGCAAAGAGCCTACGACCAGCTTATACACGACGTATCTCTGCAGAAGCTTCATCTCGTTTTAGGCGTGGACAGAGCTGGCATTGTAGGCGAGGACGGCGAAACCCACCAGGGTGTGTTTGATGTGTCTATGCTTAATTCCATTCCTAATACTACCTGTTATTCGCCTTGTTATTTTGACGAACTTGCAAGTTCTTTGGAACAAGGCATTATCCGTGACAAAAACCTTGTTGCCGTTCGTTATCCCCGTGGAAGCGAACCCTACCGTCCCGAAGATTTTACAGAGTGTAACATTAATTATGCAGTATATGGCAATCCTGACGCAAGCCGACTTATTGTTACTTACGGCAGACTTTTTGCCGATGCATGTATTGCAAAACGTGAGCTTTCTAAAATCGGTATCGAGGCATGTATCTTAAAGCTTTGCCGCATAAAGCCCATTGACGAAGAAGCTGTTAAGTTTGCCTCAAAATTTTCCAAGGTTCATTTCTTCGAAGAAGGAATGCATACCGGCGGCATAGGCGAAACTTTCGGCTATGGTATGGACAAGCTCGGCTTTAAGGGAAACTACGGAATTACAGCAGTTGAGGACAAATTTGTACCTCATGCATCCGTTAAAGAATCAATGCAGAACTTAAGACTTAACGCCTTAGGTATCTATGACATAATGAGAAGGTAATTATGAAGAAACGATTAGATGTTTTGGTTTTCGAAAAAGGCTTTGCTGATTCCCGCGAACGTGCAAAAGCCATAATAATGTCCGGAAATGTATATGTTAACAACCAGAAGGCAGACAAACCCGGTACTCAGTACGACGAGGAAGCTCATCTGGAGGTTCGCTCAACGGGTCTTAAGTATGTAAGCCGAGGCGGACTTAAGCTTGAGAAAGCTATGCAGAGTTTTAACCTTAACCTTGAGGGAGCTACATCTCTTGATATCGGTGCATCAACAGGCGGTTTTACCGACTGTATGCTTCAGAATGGTGCTAAAAAAGTATATTCTGTCGATGTAGGCTACGGCCAGCTCGCCTGGAAATTAAGAACCGATGAACGTGTTGTTAATATGGAACGCACCAATTTTCGCAATGTTACCAAGGAGGAAATTCCGGAAGATATCGACTTTTTCTCTGTTGACGTATCCTTTATTTCTCTTAAAATAATCCTTCCGGTTGCCCGTAATCTTTTAAGCAAAAAGGGCAAAGGTGTATGTCTTATTAAACCTCAGTTTGAAGCAGGCAGAGATAAGGTAGGTAAAAAGGGTGTAGTAAGAGACAAAAAGGTTCACGCAGAGGTAATCGAAACTATTGTGAATTTTGCTTTGGATAACGGGTTTGATGTCTTAGGTCTTGATTTTTCTCCTGTAAAGGGCCCCGAAGGCAATATAGAATACCTTATGTACGTTAAAATCAGCGATAATCCACAGAATTTTGCACAAATCAGTGCCGATGAGCTTTCTGAACTCTCTCACTCAGAGCTTGATAAATAAGGAATGATTTTAAATGAAAATTGCTGTTATTGTCAACTTTGATAAAAAGGGTGCGGTTTTAACCGCTTCAGAAATAACCCGCCTTCTTATTGAAGAGGGAGCTGAAGTCTATACCCTTAAAAGTGGTTTTTCTCATATATTACATAGTACCCAAGAGTTTGACACTCATTCAGAGCTTGTATCAGCCTGTGACGTGCTCCTTACCGTTGGCGGTGACGGTACTATCATCCATTGTGCCAAGCATGCCGCCGCTTACTCTAAACCTATATTGGGAATTAATACAGGCAGACTAGGCTATGTAGCTGAGCTTGAAGCTGACGAAATAGATATGCTTAAATCTTTGCTAAATGGCGAATATAGCCTTGAAAACAGACTTATTCTTTCTGTAATCGTCAACAGGGAGGACGGGTGTTCCGAGTGCTACACAGCGATAAATGATGCAGTTATATCTCGAGGTGTGCTTTCAAGAATTATTGACCTTGATGTAAAAATTGACGGTTCACCTGCTTCGTCATATCGTGCCGACGGCGTTTTAATTGCAACTCCCACAGGCTCTACCGCTTATGCACTTTCGGCAGGCGGTCCCATTATTGCTCCCAACCTTAAATGTTTTGAGCTTGTACCTATATGTTCTCACGCACTTTCTGCAAGATGTGTTATGCTTTCAGCCGATTCTACGGTAGAGATTAAAGCAAATTCTCCGGACGGCAAAAGCTACCTTACCATCGACGGTCAGATTTCCGTTGAACTGTCTGAGAATGACATTGTAGAGGTTAAAAGCTCAGAACAGACTTTAAATATGATATTACTAAAAAAACGAAACTTCTTTAAATTAGCCGGCGAAAAATTACGTGAGGTGAATGTAAATGAAGCTTAACAGACATCAGAAAATTTTGGAGCTTATAAAGCTTTATCCCATAAATACTCAGGAAGAGCTTCTATTGAAACTCAGGGCAGAGGGGTACACTGTCACTCAGTCTACAGTTTCCAGAGATATAAAATCTTTAAGACTTCAGAAAGCTCTTTTAGGCGATGGCAATTACCGTTATATTGCCCCTGAAGGGAAACAAAGTGAAAAAAAATCCGGCTTTTCAGGCATACTTACAAGTTCTGTAGTATCTGCTGAAGCAGCCGTTAACCTTGTTGTTGTCAAAACCTACAGCGGTATGGCAGGCGCCGCTTGTGCTGCTATAGATTCAATTGATTTTGCAGGTGTAGTAGGTTCTCTTGCCGGTGACGATACAATCTTTATAGCCTGTAAAGACAATGATTCTGCAAAAGATTTTGTACTTCAACTCAACAAACTTTTATAATTCAGGTAGATTTTTATGCTGTCAGAACTTTATATAGAAAATATAGCTGTTATCGAAAAATCAAATATCAGTTTCTCAGAAGGATTAAACGCCCTTACAGGTGAAACCGGTGCAGGTAAAAGTATTGTTATCGACTCTATAGGTGCAGTGCTTGGTTTTCGTACTTCTCGTGAGCTTATCCGCACAGGTGCAGAAAAAGCCCTTGTTACCGCACTTTTTACAGACGTAAGTGAAAAAGCAAAGCAGACCCTTGCCGATATAGGCATTGAATGTGACGGTGAAATTCTGGTTTCCCGCGAGCTTACACTTTCTGGCAAGAATAACTGCCGTATTAACGGAAAAGTGTGTACCGTTGCAATGCTAAAAGACTTAGGAAAACTTCTTATCAATATCCATGGTCAGCATGAAAGCTACGAGCTTATGTCACCGGATTTGCATATCAGATACATTGATGCTTTGGGAAATTCAGATGCTCTTCTGCAAGAGTATAAAGAAGCCTATGATGAGTACAAAGAGCTTCTTTCACAACTTAAAAAGCGCCGTTCTGATGAGCAGGAAAGAACCCGAAGAATCGATATTCTCCGTTTTCAGATTGATGAATTGCAAAGTGCTGACATAACAGTAGGCGAACGTGACGAGCTTATAGCTCAACGTACCGCTCTTTCCAATGTCGAGCGAATCCGTGAAGGTCTTTATGCCGCAGTTTATAAGCTTGGCGGTGATATGACGGATACATCTCCTGCTTTGAGCCTTCTTGACGATGCTTCATCCGACTTGTCTTCTGTTTCGAGATTTAATCAGGATATTGAAAATCTTTCAGAGCGTCTTTCTAACCTTACATACGAACTAAAAGACATTTATGCTGAATGTGACAGTATATTAAACGACCTGGACAGTGATCCTGAGCTCCTTGATACAATTGAGTCACGCCTTGATTTACTTGGTACTCTGTCAAAAAAATACGGCTCTACAGAAGAGGAGATGCTTGCGTTTTTATCAGATGCCCAAGAAGAGCTTAATACACTTCTTAACTTTGAAGAACATTTTGAAAAACTTCAGATAAATTGTGACAAAGCATTTGAAAAAGCTACAGAACTTGCAGAAAAGCTTTCTGCAAGACGTCGCGAAACCTCGGCGCTGTTTTGTAAGAGTGTTTCTGAAGAGATGCATTTTCTTGATATGCCTAACGCAGTTCTTGCTGTAGAGCAGAACACTACCGAACTTTACGAGTTAGGTGCAGATACCATTGAATTTCTCATTTCTGCAAACGTGGGTGAACCGCCCAAACCTGTTGCCAAAATCGCATCAGGCGGTGAGCTTTCCCGAATGATGCTTGCTATAAAAACTGTACTTTCAGAGGCGGATCCCACCGATACCCTTATTTTTGACGAAGTGGATTCAGGTGTTTCAGGTTCAGCTGCTGAAAGAATCGGTATGAAATTGAAAGAGGTAAGCAAATCCACACAGGTCCTGTGTGTAACTCACTTACCCCAGATTGCCGCTCAGGCAGAAAATCATTATAAAATTACAAAAAGAACTCAAGACTACAGGACTTTTACCTCTGTTGATATCCTTAGCGATGATGGCAGGGTAGAGGAGCTTGCACGTATAATGGGTGGCGTAACTGTCACCGATTCAGCCAGGGACTATGCCCGAGAGCTGATTAATAAATTCAAATAAATTCCGGAGGCAACAATGAAGGTCTGGTCTGTTGCACAGTTAAATAAAGATAGAGCACTCAAACTCTCAGAACAATTTGGAATTCCTATGATTTGTGCCGCATTGTTAGATGTGCGTGGTATCAATACTTATGAAGCCGTTGAAAAATTTTTAAGCAGCGATGTAAGCTTTGATAACCCTTTTGAAATCAAGGATATGGATAAGGCTGTCAATCGTATTTTATCAGCAGTAGAAAATGGTGAGAAAATCTGTATATACGGTGATTACGATGCTGACGGAGTAAGTGCTACAGCACTTCTTATGCAGTACCTTGAAACCATTGGTGCAGATGTAAGCTTCTATATTCCTTCCCGTGCAGACGAAGGTTACGGTCTTAATATTGAAGCAGTAAATACCCTTGCAGATAACGGCGTTGAACTTTTGATAACAGTTGATAACGGCATATCTGCATATAATGAAGTTGAACTTTGCAATTCACTTGGTGTAGACGTTGTAATAACAGACCATCATACAGTCCCCGAGGTTATTCCCAATGCAGTTGCCGTTGTTAACCCTCACCGCCCTGATTGTAAGAGCAAGTTTAAGGAACTTTCCGGCGTTGGAGTTGTGTTCAAGCTTGTTATAGCTATGGAAGGTGACTATGCTGACGTTGATATGCTTGTGGAAGAGTATGCTGACATTGCCGCTATAGGTACAATAGGTGATATTGTAAGCCTTACTGACGAAAACCGGACTATAGCCAAACACGGTATCCGTAAAATTAATGACTCTGACAGAGCAGGTGTAATCGCTTTACTTAAGGCAAGCGGTTGCTATGAAAAAGAGCTTACCTCTACCGATATTTCTTTTTCTGTTGTTCCACGTATCAATGCAGGAGGAAGATTGGGACTTTCGTCAAAATCAGTAGAACTTCTGCTTACGGATAACGAAGATTATGCCTTAAGCATAGCTTCAAATCTGTCTGAAGATAATGCCGAACGTCAGAAAATCGAACAGGATATATTAAAGGAAATTGACTTTAAAATCCGTGAAAACCCTGATCTTATACGTAATCCCATCATTATTATTGACGGTGAAAACTGGCATCAGGGTGTTATTGGTATAATAGCCGCTAAAATCAAGAGCCTTTTTGGTAAAGCCTGTATTATTATTTCAAAGGAAGGCGAAATAGCCCGTGCTTCAGGCAGAAGTATTGAAGGCTTCGCACTGAATGATGCTATATTTGCTTGTAGTGAATACCTTGAGCATTTTGGCGGTCATGCTATGGCTGTAGGCTTTTCACTTAAAACCGAAAACATCCATGCGTTTAAACAGGCTCTTTTCGCTTATTATGACTCTCAGGATACTCTGTTTTTACCTACAGTGAAAATTGACTGTAAGCTTAACCCAGCGCTTCTGAATCTTGAGCTTGTTGACTCTTTGTCTGTGCTTGAACCTTTCGGTGCAGGTAATCCATCGCCTTTATTCGGCCTTTACAATATGCAAATTACTGATGTCAAAGCACTTTCAAACGGTAAGCATCAGCGTCTTACAGTTACCCGTGGCGGTGCTGTACATACAGTTATGTGCTTTGGTATGCCCAGCGATATTTTCCCGTATACTAAGGGTGATACTGTTGATCTGGCAGTTTCACTTGATAAAAACTTTTATAAAAATAACATCTATCTTTCCATTATTGCAAGGGATATCCGCTATTCCGGCTATGATACAGAAAGACATCTCAAATCAATGCGTCTTTATGACAGGTTTGTTTTAGACAGAGATCTTCCTCAGAAATATGCAAAGTATTTCCCGATGCTTATTCCGGAGCGTGAGGATTTTGCTGTTGTTTACAGATATCTTAAGTCAGTCGGTAATGTTGAAATCAGTTTAGAAACTTTATCTTATCGTTTAGGCTCAATGCCTTGCGGAAAGCTGAGAACGTGTCTTGATGCAATGGCAGAGCTTTCACTTATTTCGTTTTTTGAAGGTCCCAAAACCTTAAAAATTACTGTGCTTGATGTAACTCGGAAAGTAGACATCGAAAGTGCTCCTATACTTATGAAACTCAGGGAGGCAGAAAAATGTCAAAAGTAAATACTGCCCACTACAGGGATTATCACGAGCTTGTCGAGCTTTTGAAAAGCAGCGGACAAAGCTATGACTTGGAAAAAATTGATAAAGCCTATAACTATGCCAAGGAAGCACACGGCGACCAGCGCAGAGTATCGGGTATACCGTATATTCTGCATCCTACATCTGTTGCATGTATTCTTGTAGGTCTTGGTATGGATACTGACTCCATAATTGCTGCACTTCTTCATGATGTTGTAGAAGATACAGATAAAACCCTTGAGGAAATTACCGGGGAATTCGGCAGCGAAATTGCTCTGCTTATTGACGGACTTACCAAAATCTCAAAAATTGCTTTTGCAAACCGTGAGGAACAGCAGGCGGAAAGCATCCGTAAAATGCTTATTGCTATGTCTAATGACATCAGGGTTATTATTATCAAGCTGGCTGACCGAGTGCATAATATGCGTACAATTGATTGTATGCACGAGCAGAAACGCCGTGATAAAGCAAGAGAGAATATGGAAGTATATGCTCCTATTGCTCACAGACTGGGTATGAAAGCTGTAAAAGAAGAGCTTGAAGATTTATCACTCAGATACCTTGACCCTGTGGGATATGAAGAAATCGAAAATGAGCTTTTGCTTACTGCAAATGACCGTGAAGCTTTTATTTATGACCTAAAAACCGAAATTCTGGAGCGTAGCAAATCAGCTATCGATGAGCTTTATATAAGCGGCCGCGTAAAAAGTATCAACAGCATCTATCATAAGACCTACACCCAGGGCAAAACTATTGACCAGATTTACGATATCTTTGCAGTACGAATTATTGTTCATACCGTTACTGATTGTTACAATGTTCTGGGTATTATTCACGATATCTACAAGCCTATTCCCAATCGTTTCAAGGACTATATTTCCACCCCTAAGGCTAATATGTATCAGTCCTTGCATACAACCGTTATCAGCCATCGCGGTATTCCTTTTGAGGTTCAGATTCGCACCTGGGATATGCATCATACTGCTGAGTATGGTATCGCCGCACACTGGAAGTATAAGGCGGGCGTTACTGATAAAGGCGGTAAGGATCAGTCTCTCGAAGAGCGTCTTACCTGGATTCGTAAAATGCTTGAAACCCAGAGTGAAGCTCTTGATTCAACTGACCTTGTATCAAGCATAAAAACCGACCTTAATCCAAACGAAGTTTTTGTGTTTACTCCTAAAGGCGACGTTATAACCCTGCCTCAGGGTTCAACTGTAATCGATATGGCTTACGCAATTCACTCGGCTGTTGGCAACCGAATGGTAGGTGCTAAGGTTGACAGGCGAATTGTTCCCATAGATTATCAGGTAAAAACAGGCGAAATTGTAGAAATTCTTACTCAGAAAGAAACACAGGGCCCTAAAAGAGACTGGCTCAAAATCGTTAAAACTTCTGAAGCCAGAGCAAAAATCCGTTCCTGGTTCAAAAAAGAGAAACGAGAAGAAAACATTATCGAAGGTAAGGCTGAGTTTGAGCGTGAGCTTAAGAAAATGGGAATTCAGCTTAAGGAAAAGGATGTTTTCGAGTTCCTTTCAAAAATCAATCTGAAAATTGAAATAAAAGACGTGGACGATTTTTATGCTGCCATTGGTTACGGCGGTATCCAACTCTGGAAGCTTAACCAGAGAATCCGCGATGTTTATCAGAAGTATTACCTCAAAGCAGTTGAAGAACCACCCATTGTTATCAACGAACCAAAACCCAAAATCAAGGTCGGTTCCGGTGTTTGTGTTGAGGGTATCGATGACGTTCTTACAAAACTTTCACGTTGTTGTAATCCTTTGCCGGGAGACGATATTATTGGCTTTGTAACCCGAGGATATGGTGTTTCTATTCATAAACGCGATTGTACCAATGTTCCTGTGGATATCTCTAAAGCTGAGAATCCTGAACGATGGGTCAATGCTTACTGGCTTTCAAGTGTTAAGGATAATTTCCAGAGTAACCTTCAGATCCTCGGCAACGACCGAGCAGGTTTGCTTGCTGATGTCAGCTCACAGCTCAGTGCGATGCACATTATGATCCGTGCCCTTAATTGCCGTGAGCTTCCTGACAACAAGGCGATTATCAATGTAACGCTTGATGTTTCAGGTCTTGACCACCTCAGGTCAGTAATGGCACGTCTGGGTACAATTAACGGCATAATTTCAATTACAAGGGAATGATAAAATGAAAGCTGTATTACAGCGTGTATCAAAGGCAAGTGTCACAGTGTCAGCTGAGCTGATATCTTCCATAAATCAGGGGTTTCTTATTCTTCTGGGTGTAGAGTCCTCTGATAATGAAAAGGAAGCAGAAGCTCTTGCCAGAAAAATTTCAGGACTTCGTATTTTTACAGACGAAAATGATAAAATGAACCTTTCTCTCAGCGATGTAGAGGGTGAGGTTCTGGTTGTGTCCAATTTTACACTTTGTGCTGATTGCCGAAAGGGCAGGCGTCCTAATTTTGAGGGTGCCGCAAGAGGAGAGACTGCTAACCGCCTTTACGAATATTTCTGTAAAAAGCTTGAAGATGCAGGTGTGAAAAAGGTTGCAAAAGGCATCTTTGGTGCTGATATGAAGGTCGAACTCTTAAATGACGGTCCTGTCACCATAATTATCGATTCATTGGAGCTTGCAAAATGATTAATGTAGAAACATTTCAGGTTGGTTTTTTAGGTACCAATTGCTATATAGTAACAGATGAAAGTACAAAACGTCGTGCGGTAATTGACCCCGGTTACAAAAGTCCCCAACTTGTAAAAAGAATTCAGGAATTAGGTGTCGATACTTTTGATTATATTCTGCTTACCCACGGTCATTTTGACCATATCTGGTATACAGAAGAAATCCGTGCATTAACAGGTGCAAAGGTGGTAATTTCAAAAGGCGATGCACCGTTTCTTTCTGATAGCAGTCTTAATCTTACTTCTACTTTCAACATCAGAAATTTTCCTTTGCTTTCTGCTGATATTGTGCTGGATAATAATGACAAAATTATGCTTGGCGAAACTGAGTTTACTTTGCTCAGTACTCCGGGACATACAGTTGGAAGCAGTTGCTTTATTTCTTTTAAGGACAATGTTATTTTTTCGGGAGATACTTTGTTCAGGCTTTCAATGGGCAGAACCGATTTTGTTACAGGTGATGCACTGGAACTTGACAGTTCTCTTAAAAAACTTGCAAGCCTTAAGGGAGATTTTCTGGTTTATCCCGGTCATAACGAAGTAACTACCCTTGAGTTTGAACGTAAAAATAATCCATATGTGAGTGAAAAATGAACCTATATATAATTAACCATACTTTT
Source organism: Clostridia bacterium (assembly GCA_017521925.1). Lineage (GTDB taxonomy): Bacteria > Bacillota > Clostridia > Oscillospirales > Acutalibacteraceae > Ruminococcoides. The sequence continues at coordinate 88,751 of JAFXBG010000018.1, read as the reverse complement.
GCTTATGAGCTTGAAAATTTAACACGTGCTTTCTTTCCTAACGAAAAAATCCGCGTAATTACAGAAATCACAGACTTGGAAGAGCCATATGTGTATACTGAAGTATCGGATGATAACTTAACGGTAAAAGTATCTGTTGACAGCAAAACCGAATCAGAGCATACTAAGGCAAAAGAAACTGACGACAAAGAGCTTATCCTTGCTACGCTTCTTTATAATAGCTTTGTTAAAATTACTAGCCGTACACTGCCCTGGGGGTTACTTACAGGTGTTCGCCCTATTAAGCTTTTCAGAAAGCTTGCTGACAAAGAGGGCAGGGAGAGCGCCGAGAAGTACTTTAAGAATACCTTGCTTGTAAGTGACGAAAAACTAAATCTTGCAAAGATAACAGAGGCGAATGAGCGTAAAATTCTGGACTTGTCGGAAAGGGACTCTTTCAGCCTTTATGTTTCAATCCCTTTTTGTCCCAGCCGTTGTAATTATTGCTCCTTTGTTTCTCAGTCTGTAGAAAAAGCAAAGCACCTTATTAAACCTTATGTGGATATTCTTCTTAAAGAAATTGAAGAGACTGCAAAAATTGCTAAGGATTTAAACTTAAGGCTTGAAACTGTTTATATTGGCGGCGGCACTCCTACAACCCTTTCTGCCGAAGATTTAAGCCGTGTTCTTAACACGATAAGACAAAGCTTTGATATGTCCTCTGTCCGTGAGTTTACTGTAGAAGCAGGCAGACCTGATACTATAACCGAGGAAAAGCTAAGGGCTATTCTTGATTCGGGTTGTGACCGACTCAGTATAAATCCTCAGACTCTTAACGATTCTGTTTTAACCGCTATCGGAAGAAGACACACAACAGAAGAATTTGTATCGGCGTTCAATCTTGCCCGCAAACTTGGTTTCAAACATATAAATACTGACCTTATTGCAGGACTTGATACAGACACCGTAGAGTCGTTTAAAAAGACTATTGATGGAATTATTGCACTTTCTCCTGAAAGTGTTACCATACACACTCTTTCTATGAAACGCAGTTCGTTCATAACTGCAGGCAATAAGCTTATCACAGAAAATGAGAACACATCTGTTTCTGATATGCTTTCTTATGCTTATGAAAAACTTAGTTCTTATAATCTGCGTCCTTATTATCTGTATCGACAGAGTAAGATGCTGGGTAATTTAGAGAACACTGGCTGGGCAAAAGAAGGCTACGATTGCCTTTATAACGTCTATATAATGGATGAAACCCACACAATACTTGCTTGTGGTGCCGGTGCTGTTACAAAGCTTAAAGCATACGGTTCAGAACACTTGGAACGTATATTTAATTTCAAATATCCATATGAATATACAGACAGATATTCCGAGCTTAGCTTAAGAAAACAGGCTGTCTATGATTTCTATAATAAATATTTTTAGTGTATTTCAGTTGTGGAGGAATTTATGAGTTTGTTTGATGATTTTTCTGTTAATGCCAGAACTTACGCAGGCAAAGTTTCACGTAAGGCAGATGCTGCAGTTGAGATTTCACGTCTTAAGCTTACAGAAAGCCGCCTGAGTCGTGAGATTTCTAAAAGTCTTAAGCTTCTTGGAGCAAAGGTGTACAAAGCTTATAGTATTAATGATTCGGCTCTTGAAGTAGGAACTGATGTTGAACTCATCCGCGATATGTACGACAGACTCAAAACGATCCGTACACAGATAAACGAGCTGAAAAAATCAGAGTTCAGCTCCTCATCTGATAAAACTGATGAATCACAGGAATGATAAAAGTATCCTTTATAGTTTCGGTGAGATAAATGTCTTTAAAGACATCAAAATTTAATAAAACTACATCCCAGTCCTTTCTTAAAGGTGCTTTGGTGCTTACTGTAAGTATGCTTCTTGTAAAAGCCTGCGGACTTTTGCAAAAAGTTTTGCTTACCAACCTTTACAGCATAATGGGTGAAAGCTATGGCGAGTTCGGTTCAGGTCTTTTTGCCAATGCGTATGAACTTTATGTACCGCTTTTTACTCTTGCTACAATCGGTTTTCCTGTTGCAATATCGCGTATGGTTTCAGAGGCTAATGCTAAAGGGCGGTATAAGGATGTTGTGCGTGTTTACAAAGTTGCAATGCCGATGTTTGTTATTATGGGTGCGGTTTGCTTTTTGTTAATGGTTGCAGGCGGATTTATATATGTCAGATATATAGATTCGCCTTATTCTTTGTACGGTATTCTTATGCTTGCACCTACCATATTTTTTGGTTGCCTTGTTTCTGTATACCGCGGATATTTTGAAGGTCTCAGAAATATGCGTCCCACCGCTCTGTCTGAAATTATAGAGGCTTTGTCAAAAATCGCAATCGGTGTAGCTGCGTCGTATCTGGTTATCAACAAAGGTGTTACAGAATATAGTTTAAACGGTACTGTTTTTGGTTTATCCTTTCAAAGCGAAGATGAGGCTTACTGCACTTTGCTGTCTTTTTCGGTTGCTGCTTCGATTTTTGGAATTACCATGGGCAGTTTTATTTCATTCCTGTATATGAAAATCAGGTTTTCAAAAGGAAAGGGCGATATTCCGGAAATTTTGCTTCTGAATTCCCCTGAAGCTGTTTCAAAATCAGAGATTTTCAGAAATATGCTGAAGGTAGCTATGCCTGTTGGAGTAGGAGCACTTGTAATGAGTTTTGCAAATTCGCTTGATGCTACAATTCTCAACCGTGTACTAAAAGGTATGGCTACCGATTCTCCTGATGAGCTTGTGTTAAGATATCCTGAACTTCAAAAAGAGATTTATGTTTCAAATACTGCCCATACCTGTATATGGGGTTATTATAGTTCTTGTCTTACAATTCTTTCAATTGTATCAGCAATTACTCAGGTTTTCGGTACAAGTGCAATGCCCAATGTTACCAATGCCTACACTAAGGGTGACAAGCAAGAACTGAAAAAATCAATAGAAACGGTTATCCGGCTTTCGGCTGTTTTTTCATTGCCTTGCGGAATAGGTCTGGCAGTACTGGCAGAACCGATTCTTTCTTTAGTGTATTTTTCAAATCCCAATATACCTGCTTATGGTGCTCCGGTGTTGCAGATCATGGGTATAGCGTCTGTTTTTATAGGAATATGTACTCCCGTATGTGCTATGCTGCAGGGTGTAGGCAAAGCAAAAGTAACTATGTTTATTTATGTTTTTGGCACAATTATTAAGGTTATTGTGTCATATTTGTTTGCACGTAATATAAACGTGAATATATCAGGTACCGCTATCGGATCGCTTGTTTCAAATTTTTTAATGTGTATTGTTGCATCGGTTTTGCTGATAAAATTTACCAAGGTATGGCTTGATTTTATTTCTGTTATCATAAAACCTTTCATAGCTTCAGCAGTTTGTGGCGGATTTGCTTATCTTTGTTATTATCAGTTTGATTTGAATGTGTTGATTTCTGTGGTGATTTCTGCCATAATATATTTCGTAATTTTGTTTATGTTGCATACTTTTTCAAAAGATGAAATAAAAATGGTTTTAAATTGTAAAAAAATTGTAATAATACTTGAAAAACTGCATCTTATAGTTTAGAATATATGTTTAGAAAGGGAACTGTGCGGTTCTTATGGAGGATGCTATGGTTGATTTTGAATTCAAATCCGTATATAATTTTTACGACCTTGTAAATATTATGTCAATTCTCCGTTCACCTGATGGTTGTCCTTGGGACAGGGAACAGACCCACAAGTCAATCCGCCGTGATTTTCTTGAAGAGTGTTATGAGGCTATCGAAGCTATCGATACAGATGATCGTGAGCTTCTCCGTGAGGAACTTGGCGATGTTCTCCTGCAGGTGGTTTTTCACGCGCAGATTGAAGCTGAAGTAAATGGTTTTACTGCAGACGATGTTTGCAATGATATTTGTCAGAAGCTTATTATCCGTCATCCTCACGTTTTTGGTGATGTTAGTGCTGAAGACAGCGAAACAGTTCTCAAAAATTGGGACGCCATCAAAATGCAGACAAAATCTCAGAAAACTCATTCCGAGGTTATGCACAGTGTTTCACCTGCACTTCCTGCTTTAATCAGAGCTGATAAGATTCAGGGCAAAGCTAAGAAAATTGGTTTTGATTTTCCTGATGCAAATGCCGCCTTGGATAAACTTTCCGAAGAAATTGCAGAGCTTAAGTCTGCAATGCAAAACGGCAATAAGTATGAAATAGAATCTGAACTCGGCGATGTTCTTTTTTCAGCCGTCAACGTTGGAAGGCTTTTGAAAATAGACTCTGAAAAAGCACTTTCTGATACTTCAGAACGTTTTATTTCTCGCTTTGAGGGCATTGAAAAACTTTGTAATGAGAGAGATATTGATATCAACTCTTTATCATTGACTGAACTTGATAAACTTTGGGAAGAAGTTAAGGCTTCAAATTAATTTGTTTAAGAGCGGCGTTTGCCGTAATTATATATTCAAAAAATAATCGGAGGTTTCACACTATGAACAAAACAGAATTAGTTGCTGCAGTTGCAGCAAAGGCTGACATCAAAAAGGCGGACGCTGAGAAGGCAGTTAACGCTGCTATCGACGTAATCATCGAGTCCATCACAGCTGGCGAGAAGGTTCAGCTCGTAGGTTTCGGTACTTTTGAGCAGAGAGAAAGAGGCGCTCGTACAGGTTGCAACCCCAAGACAAACGAGAAGATCGAAATCGCAGCTTGCAAGGTTCCTGCTTTCAAGGCTGGTAAAGCTTTCAAGGACGCTGTTAATAAGTAATTTGTACCTTACAGTGAGCAGGCTGAGTCTGCTCACTGTTTAGCTTTTCAGGAGGATATATGAGACTTGATAAATATCTTAAGGTTTCCCGTCTTATCAAACGCCGTACTGTAGCAAACGATGCCTGCGACGGTGGAAAAATTACTGTAAACGGCAAGGTTGCAAAGGCTTCCTATAATGTTTCGGTAGGCGATATTATTGAAATTACATTTGGTGAGCGAAAGATAGCTGTTAAGGTAGAATCTATTAACGAATACGCAAAGAAAGATGATGCTGCTGCAATGTACAGTGCACTCAAGTAGCTTTTAACTTAGTAATAAATACACCTTAGCCTTCGTATAAATTATTATATTTATACGGAGGTTTTTTGTATATGAATGAAAGCACAGCAAATCGTCCACATGCCCTTACTCTTGATAATCGTCGTATTCTCAGTCTTAGCGGAGTTTTGGATGTTCAAGGCTTTGACGAAGAAACAGTTAATGTTGTTACAACACTTGGTGTACTTATAATTAAAGGTACATCTCTTCATATCAGCAAGCTTTCTCTTGAAACATCTGAAGTAGTAATAGACGGGGAAATCTCGTCTATGCATTATCTGGCAGGAAGTGAGAAAAAAGGTCTGATGGCAAGGATTTTCAAGTAATGATTGATGTAAAGCTGACGGACCAGACCCGTACCTTTCTTTGCTCATTGTTAAGCGGTGTTTTGTTAGGTGCGGTGTATATATTATTTAAGTGCCTTAGAACTTCCTGGGGTAACCGTAAGATACCAACAGTTGTTTGTGATGTTTTATTTATGCTGTTTTTTACTGTTATTACTTGTCTTTTCAGTATCGGATTTACCGACGGATTCGTTCGTTATTATGTAGTGGCAGGGGAGATAGCAGGACTTTTTGTGTTCAAACTTACACTGGGGGTTGTTGTTTATAAGCTTTATGAGCTTATATTTAAGCTTATCAGCAGAATTAATCGGTTTATTCAAAAAAATATCTCAGTATTTCTCAAAAAACTATTGAAAGCTTGGCACAAGATGTTGTATAATAAAGTTAGTAAAAAGGCAAAGTCTGCAAATTAACAGAAAGGAGTACGTTTAAATGGAACTTAAAGTTTTAAAATCACATAAAAAGCGTAATCCTCTTCTTTATATTGTGTTCAGTCTTGTAGTGGTGGTTTTTCTCGGTGTGTTTGTTTATACTGTTTCAGGTATATATTCCGAACGAGCTGAAAAACGTACAGAGCTTGCTGCTCTTCAGCACGAGATTGAAATTCAGGAAATGAAAAACGCTGAGCTTGAAGCGGTTGTTTATTCTGATGTAGAGTACTTAAAATATGCTACAAAAGTTGCCAGGGATAACGACTATGTTAAAAGCGGCGAGCGTGTTTTTATAAATTCTTCAGGTGACTGATATTTCTTGTCAGCTGAAAAAATCGAAAGGAAAAGTATGAAACCGGAAAAGGGAAGCATTTACGAAGGAAAAATTACAAGTATTACAAATTTCGGAGCTTTTGTAAGTCTGCCTGACGGCCCTGACGGCCTCGTGCATATTTCAGAAGTTTCAAACGGATTTGTAAAAGACATTAACGAGCTGTTTACAGTAGGACAAACCGTTAAGGTAAAGGTCGTTTCAATCGCTGAGAATGGCAAGGTTGCTCTTTCTATCAAGCAGGCTCAGCCCAGGGAAGAGAAGCCTCAGCAACAGAATCCAAGACCCAGACCTCAGAATACTGAACGTAAGTTCACACCCAAGAAGTCTGAGCAGAAGCCTCAGTTCAACCCCAACGTTCCTCCTGAGGAATATTGGGAAGAGACTATCTCTACAAACCAGGGCTTTGAGGATATGATGAACAAGTTCAAAAAATCCAGCCAAGACAAATTTTCCGACCTCAAACGAGGCGGTGAAAGCCGCGGTTACAGCCGAAGAGGCCACGGCGGCAGAAAATAAAATATTCCTAAAAGGAGGCTAAATCTATGAAGATTACTTATGTAGCACGAAAGGTAACGCTGAGAGACAACTTTAAGGAAAGAGTTGAGCAGAAGCTTAAAAAATTCGCAAAAGTTTTCTCTGATAATGCCGAGGCTGCTGTTGTGGTAACCCTGGAGAAAAACCGTCAGACTGTTGAAATTACCATCAAGGATAATTCTATGGTTTTCCGTGCCGAGTCAACTATGAGTGAAATGAACGATGCTCTTGATAAAGTAACCGACCTCATTTCCGGCCAGCTCAGAAAGCATAAAACAAGGCTTTCAAAGCGTATTAAGACAGGCTCTATTGACGATCTTTTTGTAGCCCCCGCTGAGGAAGAAGTTGATATGGAAGATGCTGACGAGCTTGATATAGTTCGCCGTAAGCAGGTTTCGCTTAAGCCTGTCTCTGTTGAAGAGGCTGTTCTTCAGATGGAAATGGTAGGACATCAGTTCTATATGTTCTTAAATGCGGATACAAACCTTATCAACGTAGTATATATCAGAAAAGATGGCTCCTATGGTTTGATTGAGCCTTCTGACGATTGATTTTTAATTTAATTAAGGTGGGAGATTCCTGCCACATAAATGAAGCTTTTAACCCCGCCGTTTATCACTGCGGGGTTATGTTATGAAGCTTTGGGCAGGCGGGGATTGCCTGAAAGGGCGGCTTATCTTTCTACTTTTTATAATCGGAGTTGTTTATGCAGAAATTCTTAATGTGTGCTCCTTGCCTTTTCGGATTAGAAAAGCTTGTAGCAAATGAACTTAAGTTTATGGGTGCCGAAGATGTACAGGCTCAAAACGGCAGGGTACTATTCAACGGTGGTTACGATATTTTAATCCGTGCCAATATACGTTCGCGTTTTGCTGAGCGAATTGTGATACTTTTAGGTGAGTTTACCGCCCGTAGTTTTGAGGAGCTCTTTAACGGTGTTGAAAAGCTTCCGTTTGAAAACTTTATTCTGGAAAACGAAGCTTTCCCTGTATCAGGGCAGACTCTTGACAGTAAGCTCTACAGCATACCGGATTGCCAGAAGATTATCAAAAAAGCTGTGGCAAAAAGACTTTCAAGAATTCGTAAAACTGATTGGCTTGATGAAAGCGGGGGAGTGCATCAGATAAAATTCCTTATCCGCAAAGACAGAGCCAGCATTATGCTTGATACTACGGGTACAGGTCTTTACAAACGCGGCTATCGTGCCGAGTCCAATGATGCACCTATTAAGGAAACTCTTGCTGCCGCTATGGTAGACCTCTCAAAGGTAAGAAAAGACCATTTTGTGGTTGACCCTATGTGCGGAAGCGGAACAATTCTTATCGAAGCAGCTTTGGCTGCAATGAAGATTTTTCCAGGTGCTGAACGTAATTTCGCTGCAGAAAATTGGGCTTGTATCCCAAAAGAGCTTTGGCAGAAAGAGCGAGCTGATGCCAGAGCAATGCGTATTACTGATTGCAACTTTAAAGCAACTGGCTTTGATATTGATGCAGAGTCCTTAAGAATTGCAAAGTCAAATGCCACTAAAGCGGGTGTAGCCGATAGAATTACTTTCATTCAGCAGGACGTAAAGGATTTTATCCCCTCTGAGGAGAGAGGTACCCTTATAACCAACCCGCCTTACGGCGAGCGAATGTTATCTATTAATGAAGCCGAACAGCTGTACTTCACAATGGGTAAACGTTTCAAGAAAAAGCAAGGTTGGAGTTATGCTGTCATTACCCCTGATGATGACTTTGAAAAATGCTTTGGCAGAGAAGCCGACAAACGCCGTAAGCTTTATAACGGAATGCTTAAATGTCAGCTTTATATGTATTTTAAAACAGAGTGAGTGATTATATGATTAAGAAAGCTTTACTGATATTTCTTGTATTATTAATGTCCCTGTCTCTTTTTGCCTGTAGTTCAGATGAAAATACAGAGCCTACAGAAACAACAACAGTTGCACCATTGCCAACTGTGGCTGTTTTAAGTCTTGAACTTGATGAAAATACACAGAGTGCCTACGATGGGTTCTTGACAGCGCTTTCTTCCAATGGTTATACCGAAAATGACAACTATACTCTTGTGCATAAAGAGTGCAAAGCAAAAAAAGAACTTGACAAAGCTGCTGATGCCATTGTTGAAGAAGAGCCTGCACTTATTTACGCAATAGGCACGGATGCCGCCAAAGCCGCAAAAAAAGCAACCTCAACAGTTCCTGTTGTGTTTTCCTGCGTAAATGACCCCGTTGGTTCAAAGCTTGTCAAGTCTTGTGAAAAGCCTGAAGCGAATGTTACAGGTGTCAGCGATTATTCTCCTGTTTTTGAACAGATTGAGCTGATAGATACTCTTTATCCTGATGCTAAGCGAATCGGTTGTCTTTATAACGGTGCTGATGAAGACTCAATATTCTCAGCTAATCTTGCAAATGCTGAAGCTGTGAACAGAGGGATAAAGTTTACGCTCTATTCTGCTCTTACTGAAAGTGATTATTCGGATGAGCTTGATAAAGCACTTGAAAAATGTGATGTTCTTTATATTACTGATGATGCGCTGGTAAAGTCAGGGTTGGAGGAAACTTTAAAATCAGCAAAGAAAAAGAAGGTTCCTGTTTTTGCCGAGAGTACAGAGCTTGTTGAGTCAGGCTGTCTTGCAACCTGTATAACAGATTATGAGCATATAGGCTATAGTGCAGGCGAGCTTGGGGCTATTCTTCTTCGCTCTATAAAACCTGTATCCGATATACCTGTGGAATATGCTACAGACTGTACGGTTGTTGTTAATTCAAAAACTCAGAAGAGCTTAAAATTAACTCTTCCTGATGATATTGAAGACACAGCGTTGTTTGTAAAAACATCCTGATTCACAGTTTGTTAATTAAAAGTTTTTACTAAGCTTTCAAAATATACTTGATTTTTTACAAATTATGGTTTAAAATATAATTAGCACTCTTAAGTGTAGAGTGCTAATTATTTTGTTTTATAAGAAATGGAGGATATATATGACTATTAAACCTTTACTTGACAGAGTTGTCCTCAAAGTGGACAATGCCGAGCAGACTACCGCAAGCGGTATCGTGCTTTCTTCTGCTGCTCAGGAGAAACCTCAGTTTGCAAATGTTATTGCTGTTGGTCCCGGTGGTGTAGTTGACGGCAAAGAAGTAACAATGTACGTAAAAGTTGGTGATAAGGTCATCACATCCAAGTATTCAGGCACCGAAGTTAAGCTTGACGGTGAAGAGTACACAATCGTAAGACAGTCTGATATTCTGGCTGTTGTAGAATAACAGGGAGGTATATTGATTATGGCAAAGCAGATTGCATACGGTGCAGATGCCCGTAAAGCTCTTAAAAGCGGTATCGACCAGCTTGCAGATACCGTAAAAATCACTCTTGGCCCTAAGGGCAGAAATGTAGTACTTGACAAAAAGTATGGTGCACCCCTCATTACAAATGACGGTGTAACCATCGCTAAGGAAATCGAGCTTGACGACCCCTTCGAGAATATGGGTGCTCAGCTTGTTAAAGAAGTTTCCGTTAAGACCAACGATGCCGCAGGTGACGGCACAACCACTGCAACACTTCTTGCACAGGCTCTTATCCGTGAAGGTATGAAGAATGTTACTGCCGGTGCAAATCCTATGATTTTACGCAAAGGTATTTCAAAAGCTGTAGATGCTGCTGTTGAGGCAATTGTGGCTAACAGCGTTCAGGTTAAGGATTCTACAGATATTGCCCGTGTTGCCACAATTTCTTCAGGCGATGAGTTTATCGGCAAGCTTATTGCTGAGGCTATGGAAAAAGTTTCTCAGGACGGCGTTATTACTATTGAAGAATCCAAAACAGCTGAGACATACAGCGAGGTTGTAGAGGGTATGATGTTTGACCGCGGTTACATCGCACCTTATATGGTAACAGATACAGAAAAGATGATTGCCGAGCTCGACAATCCTTTCATTCTTATTACAGACAAGAAGATTTCTACAACTCAGGAGATTTTACCTTTACTTGAGCAGATAGTTCAGGCAGGTAGAAAACTTCTGATTATCGCTGAAGATGTTGAGGGTGAGGCACTCACTACAATCGTACTCAACAAGCTCCGCGGTACATTTACATGTGTTGCTGTTAAAGCTCCGGGCTTTGGTGACAGAAGAAAAGAGATGCTTCAGGATATTGCAATCCTTACAGGCGGTACCGTAATTACATCCGACTTAGGTCTTGAGCTTAAGGATGCGACTTTAGACCAGCTGGGTACAGCTCGTCAGGTTAAGGTTGAAAAGGAAAACACAATCATCGTTGATGGCGCTGGTAATAAAGATATGATTTCTGCACGTGTATCACAGATTCGCCAGCAGATTGAAACAACTACATCAGAGTTCGACCGCGAAAAACTTCAGGAGCGTCTTGCTAAGCTTGCAGGCGGCGTTGCAGTTATCAAGGTTGGTGCCGCAACCGAAATTGAAATGAAAGAAATGAAGCTTAGAGTTGAGGATGCCCTTGCCGCTACAAAGGCTGCTGTTGAAGAAGGTATCGTAGCAGGCGGCGGCACAGCTCTTATCAATGCAATTCCTGCTGTTGAAGCTGTTATTGCAAATGCAGACGGCGACGAGAAAACAGGTATGCAGATTGTACTTCGTGTACTTGATGAGCCTCTCCGCCAGATTGCTGCAAATGCAGGTCTCGAAGGTTCTGTAATCGTAGAGAATGTTAAGAAGTCCGGCAAGGTTGGTTATGGTTTCAATGCTCTTACCGAGGAATATGCAGATATGATTCCCTCAGGTATAGTTGACCCCACAAAGGTTACACGTTCAGCACTTCAGAATGCCGCTTCGGTAGCTTCTATGGTGCTTACCACAGAGTCTCTTGTAGCTGATATCAAAGAACCCCCTGTAGCTCAGGCTGCTGCACCTGATATGGGCGGTATGTATTAATTAAATAACTTGTTTTAAAGACGGATGTTATATAAATATCCGTCTTTTGTTTTGTTGACTTTTATTGCTAAAAAAGGTATAATTATTCTGAATTTTTATGGTGGTGAATATTATGAAAAAATTATCTTTGTTTATTGTAGCTATCTTTGTTTCAATGCTTCTTTTCGGTTGTAATAATAATGTTGACGTAAACAATAATAATGCCGATAAAGATTTAGTAGGAACATGGCAAGTAGCGGATGAAAATCAGATGGAATACTATATTTTCAAGGATGATGGTAAGGTTCGTATAGTACGTGGTTCTGTATATTTTGAAGGCGATGCAGTTTTTGAAGCAAATTCCGACGGAAGCCGCAAATATACTTCTGACTTTTACTATATGAATGGTGAACTCACATATACAATTGCTGACGAAAAAGCTACATTTGATGATGGTGAGGGTAATGTAATGGTTCTTGAAAAAGCCGATTATAAAGCACCGGTCCTTGATTCTTATGCAGACTTCAATTCCAAGAATCCGCTCGTTGGTACCTGGTACAATGATGAGTATAACGACACATATACATTTAATTCAGATGGAACTGCTGAATACAAAATGGATTTAGCTGAGCTTTCTTATGTTTCGGGTATCGAGTATAATTATAATGAAAAAGACGGCTCAATATATTTTACCTATGATGATGGTACCGGTTCAAAAGAAACTGTAAGTACTTATGAAATAAATGGTGATACACTTATTGTAGACGGTACAGCCGAGTACACTCGTAAGTGATGCATATTGTATGCATAAAAATGCATAAATTATTAAATCAAAATTATAAACAAATCCCCTTGGCTTACCTTTCAATTAACCTGATAAGGTGTGCGAGGGGATAAATACTGTAGTTTATTGTAATAATACACAAAACATAAGTACTAAAATCGTCAATATAGGTCAAACGTACGATTTTAAAAATATTTACATAAAAAGCTTGCATAAATATACATATTGTGCTAATATTTATGCATACCAAAGAAAATTACGGAGGCATTATTATGAATAACAAAAAAGAATTCAAAAAGGTCGTACTCGCATATTCCGGCGGTCTTGATACTTCTATCATCATTCCCTGGCTTAAGGAGAACTACAACAACCCTGAAATCATTGCTGTTTCAGGTAACGTTGGTCAGGCTGACGAACTTGAGGGCTTAGAGGAGAAGGCACTTAAAACAGGTGCTTCAAAGCTTTATGTAGAAGACCTTACAGAAGAATTTCTTACAGATTACGTATTCCCCTGTGTACAGGCTGGTGCACTTTATGAAGATTATATGTTAGGCACAGCTTTTGCTCGTCCTCCTATTGCTAAGAGAATTGCTGAAATCGCAATTGCTGAAGGTGCAGACGCTATTTGCCATGGTTGCACAGGTAAGGGTAACGACCAGGTTCGTTTTGAGCTTGCTATCAAAGCTTTCGCTCCTGATATGCCTATTATCGCTCCCTGGCGTGAGTGGGATATCAAATCCCGTGAAGAGGAAATCGAGTATGCTGAGGCACACAATGTTCCCCTTAAAATCAACCGTGAAACAAACTATTCCAAAGATAAGAACATCTGGCATCTTTCTCACGAGGGCTTAGATCTTGAGGATCCCGCAAACGAGCCTCAGTACAACAAGCCCGGCTTCCTTGAGATGGGCGTTTCTCCTGAGCAGGCTCCCGATGTTCCCACATACGTTACAATTCATTTTGAGCAGGGTGTTCCTACCGCTGTTGACGGTGTAGAAATGAACGCAACTGAGCTTGTTTCTACTCTGAATAAAATTGGTGGTGCAAATGGTATCGGCCTTCTTGATATTGTTGAAAACCGTCTTGTTGGTATGAAGTGCCGTGGCGTTTACGAAACACCCGGCGGTGCAATTCTTTACAAGGCTCATTCCGCTCTTGAAATGCTTTGCCTTGACAAAGAAACAGCTCACTATAAGTCTTTGGTTGCTCAGAAGCTTGCCGAGCTTTGCTACAATGCTCAGTGGTTTACACCTCTTACTGAGGCTATTCTTTCTTTTGTTAAGACAACTCAGCGTACAGTTACAGGTGATGTTAAGCTTAAGCTCTATAAGGGCAATATGATTAACGCATCTATCACATCTCCCTACAGCCTTTATGATCCCGAAATCGCAACCTTCGATGAGGATGAAGTTTACGATCAGAGCGATGCAACAGGTTTCATCAACCTTTATGGTCTTCCCACAAAGGTTTATGCTCAGATGAAGGCTAAGAACGGCATTAAATAATTAAAATACCAGAAATCAGAGGATTTTCTACTATGGATAAACTTTGGGCAGGCAGATTTTTAACTGCTTTGGATAAAACTGCAGACGACTTCAACTCTTCCATCAGCTTTGACAGTAAAATGTACAAGCAGGATATAAAAGGCTCAGTAGCTCATGCTACTATGCTTGCATCTAAGGGTATTATCTCTAAAGAGGATGCCGAGACCATTATTGAGGGTCTCGGTTGTATCCTTTCCGATATCGAATCAGGTGCACTTCAGTTTGATATGAACGCCGAAGATATCCATATGTTTATAGAGTCTGAGCTCACAAACAGAATAGGAGAGTGCGGCAAACGACTTCATACAGCAAGAAGCCGTAACGACCAGGTAGCACTTGATTTACGTCTTTATTTAAGAGACGAAAACAAAGAGGTAATAGCTCTTGTTAAGAATCTTATCGAAGCCTTAAAGACTCAGGCAGAGGATAATAAAGACGCCATTATGCCCGGTTATACTCACCTCCAGCGTGCTCAGCCCATTACTTTCGGACATCATCTTATGGCATATGCTATGATGTTTATCCGCGATTTAGGCAGAATCAATGATGCCGTAAAACGTATGAACCAGTCTCCCATAGGCTCTTGTGCTTTAGCTGGTACTACATATGATACCGACAGAGACTTAGAGGCAAGTCTTTTAGGGTTTGACTCAGTAACACTTAATTCCCTTGACGGTGTTTCCGACAGAGATTTCGCCCTTGAGCTTCTTTCAGCTTATGCGACATTGATGATGCACCTCTCCCGCTTAAGCGAAGAGGTTGTTCTTTGGTCAAGCTGGGAGTTTAAGTTTGTTGAACTTTCTGATGCCTACTCAACAGGCTCATCCATTATGCCTCAGAAGAAGAACCCCGATATGGCAGAGCTTATCCGCGGTAAGACAGGCAGGGTTTATGGTGACCTTATAACCTTACTTACCGTTATGAAAGGCTTACCTCTTGCATATAACAAAGATATGCAGGAGGACAAGGAATGCATTTTTGACGCTTTGGAAACAGTTAAAATGTGCTTAAGCGTTGCTGCTCCTATGATTGCCACTATGACAGTTCTTCGCGACAATATGATAAACGCCGCCTCAAAAGGCTTTATAAATGCTACTGATTTGGCAGACTACCTGGTTAAGAAGGGTATGCCTTTCAGAAGTGCCTACAAACTTGTTGGACAGACAGTAGCTTACTGTATCGAAAAGAACACAGTTCTTGAAAAGCTTCCTTTTGAAAGCTACAAAGAACTTTCAGACCTTTTCGAAGAGGATGTTTATGAAGAAATCTCTCTTGAAACCTGCGTTAATAAGCGAATTTCCAAGGGCGGTACATCTGTAGAGTCCGTTGAGGCACAAATTAAGTATGTTACGGAGTTTTTAGCTAATGACTAAAGTATTTATAGACGGAAGTGCCGGTACCACCGGCCTTCGTATTTTCGACAGGCTCAGTACCCGTAAGGATATTGAGCTTATTACCCTTTCTGATGATGTAAGAAAGGACCCGATTGCTCGTAAAAATGCCATCAATAGTGCAGACATTGCTTTCCTGTGCCTTCCCGATGCGGCTGCTAAGGAGTCTGTATCTTTGGTAGAAAATGATAATACAGTTATAATCGACACCTCCACAGCTCACCGTACAAATGAAGATTTTGCTTACGGTTTTGCAGAGCTTTCTGAGGAGTTTTCAGAAAAACTCAAAACTTCCAAGCGTATCGCCGTTCCCGGTTGTCACGCTTCTGGTTTTATTGCTCTTGTGTATCCTCTTGTAAAGGCTGGAGTTTTAAGTGCGGATTCATTTGTGTCTGCATTTTCAGTAACAGGTTATTCAGGCGGCGGCAAGCAGATGATTGCTGATTATGAAGGTGAAGATAGGGCAGAGGCTTTAAGTTCTCCCCGTCAGTATGGTATAGCTCAGTGCCACAAGCACTTACCTGAAATGGTTAAGTACACTGGTCTTAATATTACCCCTGTGTTTTCTCCCGTTGTTGCTGACTTTTATTCAGGTATGCAGGTAACTGTTCCTTTTAATATCAAAGAACTTAAAGAAGGCACAACTGTAGAGGATATCAAAAATATCTATAAAGAGCTTTATACTACCTCTATGGTAAAGTATGTTGATTCTCTTGATAATGGCGGATTTATTGCTTCTAATCTTTTGTCAGGATATGACAATATGGCTGTTACAGTATACGGCAACGATGACAGAATCATCCTTGTTGCTCTTTACGATAACTTAGGTAAAGGTGCATCAGGTGCCGCTATTGAATGTATGAATATATCTCTTGGTCTTGACCCAACCGAGGGTCTTGACATTAAGGAAGTGTAATTATGAAAATAATCGAAGGTGGCGTATGTGCTGCTCAGGGTTTTAAATCAGGCGGTATCCACTGCGGTATCCGCAAAAACCGCTCCAAGCGTGACCTTGCTCTCATTTTGTCTGACAAAAAGGCTACAGCCGCCGCTGTATATACCACAAACCTTGTTAAGGGTGCTCCCTTAACTGTTACAAAGTCAAATATTTCTGACGGCTTTGCTCAGGCTGTTATCTGCAACTCAGGTAATGCCAACACCTGCAACGCAAATGGTATTGAAATTGCTACCGATATGTGTAATTTAGTAGCAAGTGCTATTAACATAGATGCAAAGGACGTTGTGGTAGCATCCACCGGTGTAATCGGTGAGCCTCTTTCTATTGAGCCTATCAAAAACGGTATGGCTTCTCTTGCAGAAAGTGTTTCTGTTGACGGCAATCTTGCCGCCGCCGAGGCAATTATGACAACCGACACAAAGGTAAAGTCCATTGCAGTAAGCTTTGAAATTGACGGAGTAGAGTGCAAAATCGGCGGTATCGCTAAAGGTAGCGGTATGATTCACCCCAATATGGCAACAATGCTTGTGTTCATCACAACTGACTGTGCAATTTCTGCCGAAATGCTTCAGAAGGCACTTTCAAGTGATATCACAGAGACTTTCAATATGATTAGTGTTGACGGTGACACATCAACCAATGATATGGTTACTGTCCTTGCCAACGGTATGGCAGGTAACGCAGAAATTACTGCTGAGGGCGAAGCTTTCAGCAACTTTATGAAAGCACTTAATACAGTAACTGTTCATTTCTGTCGCTCAATTGCCGCAGACGGTGAAGGTGCCACAAAGCTTCTTGAATGTAAAGTAGAGGGTGCTCAGTCACTTTCTACTGCAAAGTCTGCAGCAAAGGCAGTTATCTGCTCTTCACTTCTTAAAGCCGCAATGTTCGGTGCCGATGCTAACTGGGGAAGAGTTCTTTGTGCTATCGGCTACGGTACAACTGATGTTGACGTTAACAAGGTTGACGTAAGCTTTAAATCAGCAAAGGGTCAGGTTGACGTTTGCAAAAACGGAGCAGGTATTCCTTTCAGCGAGGAAAAAGCTAAGGAAGTTCTTCTGGAGGATGAAATCGACATCCTTATTAATCTAAATAACGGTGAGTTTTCATCCACTGCGTGGGGTTGTGACTTAACCTACGATTACGTAAAAATCAACGGCGACTACAGAACTTAATTTACATATAAATTTCAGGTGATTAAAATGTCTATGGAAATTTCAAATGCTCTAAGAGCTGAAGTTTTAATTCAGTCTTTACCCTACATAAGAATGTATAACGGTAAGATTATCGTTATAAAATACGGCGGCAATGCAATGGTAAGCGAAGAACTTAAACAGCAGGTTATGCAGGATTTAGTTCTTCTTTGGCTTATCGGTATCAAGGTTGTCCTCGTTCACGGCGGCGGCCCTGAAATTACCGATACCTTAAAGGCTGTAGGCAAGGAAACCCAGTGGGTAGACGGCCTAAGAGTAACAGATAAAGAAACTGCCGAAATCGTGCAAATGGTGCTTGCCGGTAAAATTAACAAAAGCCTTGTAAACCTTCTCCAGACAAAAGGCGGCAAGGCAATGGGTATCTCAGGTATAGACGGCCAGATGATTAAAGCCGAGGTAAAGGACGAAAGACTTGGTTTTGTAGGCAGAATCACCGATGTAAATGTAGAACCAATTGAAGACTTATTGGAAAAAGGCTATATCCCTGTTGTTTCCACAGTTGGCTGTGACAATCAGGGCAATGTTTATAATATCAATGCCGACACTGCTGCCGCATTTATTGCAGGTAAGCTTAATGCCGAGCGTCTTATTACCATGACCGATATTGCTGGTATCTTAATGGATAAGAATGACCCCTCATCTCTTATCTCACACATCGACACAGTAGGTATCCGCAAGCTTATTGAAGACGGTACAATCTCCGACGGTATGATTCCTAAGGTTCAGTGCTGTTTAGAAGCAATCGACATGGGCGTCAACAGGGTTATTATTATGGACGGTAGGGTAGAACATTCTCTTCTTATCGAAACTCTCACTGACGAAGGTGCAGGTACAATGGTAGCGGAGGATTTTAATTATGACTATGAATGTTAAAGCTTTAGACCGTGAGTATATTATGGGAACATACTCACGGTTTCCTCTTACTCTCACAAAGGGCAAAGGCTCCAAGGTTTACGACGATGAGGGTAAGGAATATATCGACTTGGGCTCAGGTATAGCAGTTAATATTTTTGGTATTGCCGACGAAGAGTGGGCGAATGCTGTAACAGCTCAGCTTAATACTTTACAGCACACATCAAACCTTTATTACTCTGAGCCTTGTGCAAAGCTTGCAAAAGCTCTTTGCGAAAGAACAAGTATGAGCAAGGTTTTCTTCTCAAACTCAGGTGCAGAAGCTAACGAGTGTGCAATAAAAGCCGCCAGAAAATATGCGGCAGAAAATTTACCTCAGCTTAACTCAGTTATGCTTACTTTGGTAAATTCTTTCCACGGCAGAACTATTGCTACAATTTCTGCTACAGGGCAGGATGTTTTTCATAAGGATTTCAAACCTCTTGTAGAAGGCTTCGAACATACACCCGCTAACGATATCAAAGCACTTGAAAATAACGTAAAAGAGCTTAAACCCTTTGCTGTAATGTTTGAGTGTGTCCAGGGTGAAGGCGGAGTGCTTCCTCTTGATAAAGAGTTTATTGACAAAATCGTTGAGCTTTCAAAGGAGTACGGCTTCCTTATAATCTGTGACGAAGTCCAGACAGGCAACGGCAGAACGGGCGAGCTTTACTCATTTATGAACTACGGCTTCACTCCTGATATTTTCACAACTGCCAAAGGTCTTGGCGGCGGTCTTCCTATAGGTGCCACTGTATTTTCTGAAAAGGTAGCTGAAGCAATGAAATCAGGCGATCACGGCTCTACCTTTGGCGGAAACCCGGTAGCCTCGGCAGGTGCTTTAAATATCCTTGAGCGAATTGACGACAAACTTCTCTCAGAAGTTCGTATAAAATCAGATTATATTATTAATGAGCTCAAAGGTGCAAAAGGTGTTAAAAGCATCAGCGGTATGGGTCTTATGCTCGGTATTGAAACTGAGCGTGATGCTTCCGATATTATTGCTGACTGTATGAATGACGGTGTTCTTGTAATTAAAGCAAAGAACAAAGTCAGACTTCTGCCTGCTCTTAATATTCCTATGGAAGACCTCAAAAAGGCAGTTGAAATTATTAAAACAAATATAGCGAAAGGTGTGTAAATAATGAACCTTAAAGGTAAAAGCTTCTTAAAGCTTCTTGATTTTACTCCCGAAGAAATTAATTATCTTATAGATTTAGCCGCAAAGCTTAAAGCTGAGAAAAAGAGTGGCACAAAGCACAGACTTTGCGAGGGCAAAAATATTGCTCTTATCTTCGAAAAAACAAGTACCCGTACACGCTGTAGCTTCGAGGTTGCCGCTTACGATTTAGGTATGAATGTTACATATCTTGACCCTACAGGTTCACAGATGGGCAAGAAAGAATCTATTGCCGATACAGCACGTGTACTTGGCGGCATTTACGATGCTATCGAGTACCGTGGTTTTGGCCAGGAAACTGTTGAGGCTCTGGGTAAGTACGCAGGTGTCCCTGTATACAACGGCCTTACCGATGAGTTCCATCCTACGCAGATTCTTGCAGATTTCTTAACCATTAAAGAGCAGTTTGGCTATCTTAAAGGTATCAACTTTGTTTATATGGGTGACGCTCGCTTTAATATGGGTAATTCTCTTATGGTAGGCTGTGCTAAAATGGGACTTAACTTTACAGCCTGCGCTCCCGAAAAATATTTTCCTGACAAAGCTTTAATCGCTGAGTGCGAAGCTATCGCTAAAGAAACAGGTGCAACTCTTAAGTTTGAAACAGACCCCAAAAAGGCTGTAGAAAACGCCGATGTTATCTATACCGATGTATGGGTTTCTATGGGTGAACCTACAGATGTTTGGAAAGAGCGTATTGACGAGCTTCTTCCTTATCAGGTAAATGACGAGCTTATGTCAAATGCAAAGGATACAACTGTATTTATGCATTGCCTGCCTGCATTCCATAATCTTGAAACAACAGTAGGTAAGGAAGTAGGCGAGAAGTTCGGACTTGATGCTCTTGAGGTTACTGACTCCGTGTTTGAAAGCGAAAAGTCAATAGTTTTCAAAGAGGCTGAAAATCGTATGCATACTATCAAGGCTGTAATTGCCGCTACTCTTGCAGATATTTAAGTTAATTCAAGCTGTTACACTGTATATTGTGTGACAGCTTTTTCTATCCCAAACATAAAGCTTTTATCCCCAAGATATTGATTTTAATATAGTCGGATGTTATATTATTACTATAATTAATGTATACAATATGCGGAGGGTGATTATGAGAAAGGGAAGAAGGATATGTATGGTAATAGCTATAGTTGTGGTTATGGCAATTATCATAAGCGGTATAACTGTTGCGGCTGTGTCGTTTGGTATCAAAGCAGCTGAAAAACAAAGTGCTCTCAGTACTGCTGACAATGAATCTGATGAAATTTCAGAAACCGCAGTGGACGATATATCTGATGAAGATGTTGCCGACGCATCTGAAAAATCGGATATTGATGATGAGGAATATAAAAAGTATTTTGAAAATGCAGAGGACATACCTGCGGCTATATGCAGATTTGCTTATAAAAACGACCTGCCTCTTGAAAACTGGCCTCAAGAACTTATTGATATGCTTAACCAATACCCGGAAACAGTTGAGTTTGTTCTTAATTACCCTTATTTTAAAGACCAGACGTTCAAAATTGATAACTCTTATACGGATTATGTCAACTCTGTACCGCTGTTTTTGCAGTGGGACAAGCGTTGGGGTTATACACCTTATGGCGATGATATGATTGCAAATGCAGGTTGCGGTCCTACATGCCTTTCAATGGTTGCCACACATCTTCTTAAAGACCCCTCGCTTAATCCCAAAGCTATTGCTCGCTTCAGCGAAGATTACGGATATTGTGAGCCGGGATTCGGAAGCAAATGGTCGCTTATCTACGAAGGCGGAGAACTCTTAGGCTTAGATGTGTATGAAGTTGATTGTGATGAAGATGTTATTGTAAATAATCTCGAAGCAGGTAACCCCATAATATGTCTTGTAGGTCCGGGCGATTTTACCTACGGCGGACACTTCATAGTACTTACCGATTATGTCAACGGTCAGATTAAAATTAATGACCCTAACAGCGTTATTAATTCAAAAAAACTATGGAATTTTGAGGACATCAAAGACCAGATTGAAATACCTTGGGTTTGCACAGTCAGTTAATAATAAAGAGGTTGATTCATCAGTATGAATCAACCTCTTTTTCTGTTACTTTTTAATTTTAAATTCTCTCTTTACCTTGCGGTCAAAAAGCTCATCAATAGCATCTTCAACCTTTTTATCTTCAAATAATACGTTGTAACAAGCTTTAACAATAGGCATATCAACATTCTTTTCTTCTGAAAGCTTAACAAGTGCCTTGGTGGTCATAACACCCTCAGCAAGTTTTTCAAACTTGTTTCCATTAACATAAGCTTCGCCATACATTCTGTTGTGACTCCATTTAGAGAACAGAGTAGCTTCATAATCACCTAAATGACAAAGACCATATGCTGATAAGGGATTACCGCCCAGCTTTCCGATAAGCCTTGAAATTTCATGAGCACCTCTTGCCATCAACGCACCCTTAAGTGACTGATATCCAAGACCGTCAAGCATGCCTGCAACAATTCCTATAACATTTTTTGCAGCAGCACCTATTTCACTGCCAATCAGGTCAGTACCTATGTACATTCTGATAAGAGAACTGGAAAACTCGTTAACAAGCATTTCTTTGGTAGCATCATTGTTACTGTCAATAACCATACAGTTAGGTACACCCTTAACATAATCCTGAGGATGGCCGGGGCCAACCCAGACAGCAACATTGGTTTCGTCTTTATTAATAAATTCTCCTACAACTTCGGTAAGTCTCTTACCTGTAGTAACCTCAACACCCTTCATACAAAGCACAATGGTTTTACCCTTAAGGTCATACTTTGCAATATCTGCCATATATTCTCTTAAATGCTGTGCGGAGATAGAAATAACTATAACCTCAGCACGCTTAACAGAGTATTCAAGGTCACTGCTTACCTCAATTGAGTCAGGATACTCAAGGTAATCGTTGTGCATCTGTGTTTTAAGCTGTTTAAATTCAGGTGCGTCAGGCAGACCTCCTGACAATACTTCATGGCCGATTTTATCTAAATACCATGCAATGCAACTGCCCCAACGGCCGCATCCAAGTACAGATACCTTCATATGTAAATCTCCAATTCTTATTTGCTAAAATGTAAAAAACCCGCCTGACCGTAAGGTGCGCATTATAACCTGCCTACGAAGTTAGCAGGTGGGTGCCCACCCGTTGGCTTCAGGCTCCCTTCTTCCTGCATAGCAGGGAGGTCTGCACACCGCCACCGGAGTTAAGCTCCCGATTTAAAGGTTGTAGGGTTATTTTTGCACCATAGGCGTATCAGGCAGGAAATATAAGTTAATTAATCTTCGTCTTCTGCGAAAATATCATTGAATCTGTCTTCAAAAATATCTGCAAGCTTGTCAATAAGTTCATCGTCCTCAACTTCAGCAAGCTCCTGCTCTCCGTCTTCCTCGATAACTTCCATAATATAGTACTCGCCGCTGTCAGCAAGTGTATCTGTTGGGTCATCAAAAACAGGAATAAGAGCGTAGTAAAGAGTATCTTCATACTCTAAAGTATCAAGAATTTCAAAGTTATGTTCGGTACCCTCATCATCAACCAGTGTGATAAGGTCTGGTGAATATTCGTTGCTCATATTTTCAGCTCCTAAAATTTTCTTATATAATTTTACCCGTATATCTGTCTTTAGTCAAGCAAAAGAAAGGAAAAACTTGTCAACTTTACTTTAATAATTTATTATTCAGGTAAATAGTTGAAAAACTTAAGTTTTAGTAGTATAATATCATAGAATATATATGTGCGTTTTTCTGTGGAGGTAAGTTTATGAAAATGCCTGAATACGAAAAGCTTCCCAAAGAGCTTCAGTGTGACGAGGTGAAACGTTACTACGATCTGCTTAAAGCAAAAACCAAAGCCTTAGTTTTAAAAAGGATTTTTGATGTTTTAGTTGCAATCTTCTTTATAATCTTCCTGTCTGTTCCTATGGCAGTTATTGCAATTCTTATCAAGTGTACTTCAAAGGGCCCTGTAATTTACAAGCAGGTTCGTGTTACAACCTTCGGCAAAAAGTTTAAAATCTTCAAGTTCAGAAGTATGCGTACCGATGCTGATGCAAAAGGCGAGCTTCTTACAGTAGGTGAGGATGACCGCATTACTAAAGTTGGTAAATTTATAAGAAAATTCAGACTAGACGAGCTTCCTCAGATTTTTCACGTGCTTTCCGGCAAAATGACTATTGTAGGCACCCGTCCTGAGGTCCCTAAGTTTACCGATAAATATACAAACGAGATGCTTGCTACCTTGCTTTTGCCCGCAGGTGTAACTTCTCTTGCAAGCATAAAATTCAAAGATGAGGCAAAACTTCTTGCAAATTCAGACGATGTTGATAAAGCTTATATAGAGCAGATTCTTCCCGAAAAAATGAAATATAATCTTGAATATATTGAGAAATTTTCATTTATCGGTGACATAAAACTTATTTTTAAAACAGTTGCTGAGGTTTTTACCTCAAGAGGCGATTAATATGAAGGCAAGCAAACTTACTCTTGTTCTTTTTGATGAGTCTTTGTTCAGGTTGTGTTATTTAGCTTCTTTTTTCTTATATATGATCAGCTACCTCAGCACAGCTTCTATAGTTCTTATAGGTCTGACTTCTGCCTGGGGAATTGTTATTGCTGTCAGAAGCTTGATTGTCAATAAGGCATATCTAAAAATCTTCTACGGTTTCTGGTTAGGTGCTTTTCTGATATCCTTAACCCTGACTTTGCTTTCAAATCTTAGTTTTGATTTTATTGCCGTAAGCTATAATTTTATCCTTATAGTTCATACTTCTATATGTTTTATAATATTTTATGGTATGCATATTCATAGCGGTACAATGTATCGTTGGGAAATGTATCTTCTCAGCCGTTTCTTTATTTATGCAGCTACAGTTACTGCTTTTATAGGACTGGCATTACTTCTTTTCGGTGTTGATCTTGTTTTTTACGGTAATACATATACAGGTGTGTTTTTTAACCCTAACTATCAGGGCTATGTTTCTGCTTTGGCAATTATTTTCTGTCATTTTATGACAAAGCCTGACTTTCTTGCCCAGGCAAGACAAAAGCGAATCAGCCGAATATGGCTTACAGCTTGTGTGCTTCTTAATGTTGTTGCACTTGTGCTTTCAAATTCAAACGGAAGTTTGCTTTTTCTTGGCATATATTTAGCTTTTATGGTGCTTTTCAGACTTCTTGCTCTTGCTGAAAAACTGACATTCAAAAGCATTCTTGTGCGTGTTTTCGCACTTTTATTGGTAGGCTTTCTTCTTATTTGCCTGCTTATGGCATTAAGAGCAGCATTTAAAATTGTTGTTGCTATTTTTTCAAGCCCCGATGGCGAGCTTTCCAAAGCTGATATTAATGCTCTTACAAAGGGATCGTTCTTTAATGTTGTTACTGATTCCGGGCTTAACAGCCGTCTGGATTTATGGGGAGCAGGTTTTAAATCATTGCTTCTAAATCCTCTTTTTGGTGTAGGTAAGGGAGACCTTTATAATCATATAGTAGATGAAATCGGCAAACGCAGTTATTTTACTGACGATTACCTTACTAATGTTTTTATTGCAGATATGCATAACGGCTATATCGGTGTTTTGGTTATTTCAGGAATAATCGGATTCGGTCTTTTTGCAATGTTTATGTATCGTTTCTTAAATATGACACTTCCGGTTTGGTTTGTTCAGCGTCGTATTATGACCTATTCTATTTATCCTTGTATGATTGGTTTGTTTGCGGCATATCTTGTTTATGCCTTTATAGAACGTACAATTTTATTTGACCTTTCTTTTATTGTTACAAGTTTCTGGGCAATTCTGGGTTATATGTCGTGTTATGCCACAGATTTGGGATATACTATCAGAGGAACTGTAGAGGTTTCAGGTCTTAAGGTTCCCAAGAGATTATTCTGAGTATAACGGTGATTGAATGAAGCTTCTTTTAACAAGGGACACAAGCAGCTTGAGTTCGCGTTTTATAGTTTATGATGAACGTGAAAAAAAGCTTTTTACCATTGAGGGGAACTCTAACCGCGGAGTCAGAAAGATTAAAGCATTTACCGAAGAGGGCAGATGTGCTTTTAAAATTTCTGCAACTCCTGAAATTGGCGGTACAATTGGCTATAATGTTATAACCGTTGACACTGCCTTTGCGGTAACCGTCAAACATAAATCATCAGAATTATATCTTAAAGTTCATGGTGTCAAACTGTTTTTCAGAGGCAATCTTTTCACCCGTACCTTTGAAATAACCGATGTGTCCTCAAAGGTTTTAGCTTTTCATAAGCCTGAGGCAGGCAAAAGCGGACGCTATACCCTTGAGATTTACGATGATGCACAGATTCTCAGCCTTCTTGCAATTTCAATCTGTGCTGACCTTATAAGCTTTTCGGACTCTGCGGCAGCTTGCAGAGCATAACTAATATATTGGAGGAAATATTATGGATAAACTTTTAAAGCTTTTATCCCGCAACAGTGAGTATTCAGTTTCCGAGCTTGCATTAATGCTTGGCGAGCCCGAGGATTATGTGCGTGCACGTATTAAGAAGTACGAGGATGACGGCATTATCAAAGGTTACCGTGCCCTTGTTAACTATGAAAAAGTTCAGGATGCAGGTGTTACCGCTTATATTGAGCTGAAGGTTACTCCTCAGAAAAAGAGCGGTTTTGATGAAATTGCTAAGCGTATTATGGCTTTTGATGAAGTCGAAAGTGTGTATCTTATGGCAGGTGCTTACGACCTTTCTATTATCGTTAAGGGTGAAACAATCCAGGAGGTTTCCGCTTTTGTTTCCCGTAAACTTTCAGCATTAGACGGAATTTTATCTACTGCTACTCACTTTATCTTAAAACGTTATAAGGATGACGGCGTTGTTTTAGAGGATGAGGACATAAGCGACGAAAGGTGTATGAATTATTGATGGATTACACAAGATTTTTAAACAATACAATTTCTTCTGTCAAACCTTCAGGAATTCGGAAGTTTTTTGATATTGTTAACGAAATGGATGATGTTATATCCTTGTCTGTAGGTGAGCCGGATTTCAGAACTCCATGGCACGTCAGACAAGCAGGTATAGAGTCCTTGAAATCAGGCAAGACCTGGTATACTCCTAACAGAGGTTACAAAACCTTACGTACCGAAATTGCAGATTTCCTTAAAAGAAAATATACTCTTACATATAACCCTGATACCCAGATTCTGGTAACAGTAGGCGGCAGTGAGGCTTTGGATGTTGCTATACGTTGTCTTGCAAATCCAGATGATGAAGTTTTAATTCATCAGCCTTCCTTTGTTTGCTACGAGCCTCTTACTGCTATGACTGGCGCAAAGCCTGTGGTTATTAATACAAAGGCGGAAAACAGCTTCCGTCTAAAGCCTTATGAGCTTGAAGCTGCAATCACACCAAAGTCAAAGGTATTAATCCTTTCTTATCCCAACAACCCCACAGGTGCAATAATGGAGAAAGAGGATTTAGAGGCTATTGCCGAGGTAGTAAAAAAGCACGACCTTTTTGTAATTTCTGACGAAATTTACTCTGAACTTACCTATGGCCAGAATCACGTTTCTATTGCTTCTCTAGAAGGTATGTCAGAGCGTACATTGGTAATAAACGGATTTTCTAAAGCTTATGCAATGACAGGCTGGCGTCTTGGCTATGCCGCAGGACCTGCACCTGTTTTAGAGCAGATGACAAAGCTTCACCAGTACTGCATTATGTCTGCACCTACAACTGCCCAGTGGGCGGCCATTGAGGCTCTCAGAAACGGCGATAGTGATATTGATGAAATGCGTTCTGATTATGAAATGCGTCGTCGTCTTGTGGTAGGCAGATTCAACGAAATGGGACTTACCTGCTTTGAACCCAAGGGTGCTTTTTATTGCTTCCCTTCAATTAAATCCACAGGACTTTCTTCAGAGGAATTCTGTACCCGTCTTTTAAATGCAAAAGGGGTTGCAGTTGTTCCCGGTGATGCTTTCGGTGAGTGTGGCGAAGGTCACGTACGTGTTTCATATTCCTATTCGCTTAACCACCTTAAAGAAGCTTTAAAAAGAATCGAAGAATTTTTAAAGGAGCTTTAATATGACCTTTAAAGCCACAGCCCCCGCAAAAATCAACTTAACACTTGATATTTTAGGAAAAAGAGCTGACGGATATCACGACGTAGCTATGCTTATGCAATCGGTATCTCTTGCTGATACTGTTGAGCTTACCTTAACTGATAATGAGGATATAACTTTGTCTTGCTCAGACCCTTCAATACCTTGTGACAGCCGTAATATTGTTTATAAATGTGCTGATGCTTTCTTTAAATCAACAGGCATTAAAAATACCGGTGTATCTTTTTATATTGAAAAGATTATCCCTTGTGAAGCAGGTCTTGCAGGCGGCAGTGCTGACGGTGCGGCTGCACTCAGGCTTCTTAATATTGCTTTTGACGCTCATTTATCTGATAAAGAACTTTGTGAATTAGGTTCAAAGGTTGGCTCTGATATTCCTTTTTGTATTGTAGGCGGTACAAAGCTTGCTACAGGCACAGGCACTACACTTAATAAGGTGCGTTCTATGCCCAAATGTCATATTGTTATTGTAAAGCCTGAGATTTCTGTTTCTACCAGGGAAGCCTATGCTTTGGCAGATAGCAGAACAGGCATCAAATTCAACTATACCGATTTTTGTAAACAGCTTCTTTACGGAGGCGACCTTGCAGGAATAAGTTCAGCACTTCATAACGATTTTGAAGAGGTGCTTAATCTTCAGGATATAAACAAAGTCAAGAAAACAATGTATGACTGTAAAGCTCTTGGTGCTGCTATGAGCGGCTCAGGTTCTGCTGTCTTCGCTATATTCAGAAACGAACGTAAAGCACAGAAATGTGTAGATAAACTTAAGGAGACCTATTCTAAGGTCTGGTTAACTGTGCCTGTTTCTAACGGTGCACAAGTTGTCTGAATACTTTTATGTAAACCTGCCTATAATCAGGGTAAATACTGATTTAGGCAGGTTTTGTAAATGAAAAAATTAATCAAATCTATGGTCACTGCTGTTGTTCTTGTGTCTGTATTAAGTTTTTTGCCATTTTATGAAGAATGCAGAAACATAAGCGATGAAGTGCTGAGAATTCATATTCTGGCAGATTCAGACTCACAGTATGACCAAAGCTTAAAACTAAAAGTTCGTGATGAAATTCTTAAGTATACCGACGGACTTTACTCACACGTTTCCTCAAAAGAGCAAGCTGTAAATATAACCAATGAACATATAAACGAGATAATATCCACCGCAGAAAATACCCTCAAAGCTAACGGATGCAATAAAAAGGTAAGTGCTGAAGTATTGGATATGAACTTCAACACCCGGCACTATGACAATATCACAATGCCCAGTGGAAATTATACGGCACTGAGAATTACAATTGGAAGCGGTAACGGCAAAAACTGGTGGTGCGTAATGTATCCTTCACTTTGCCTCTATAGTTCTTCTGATGCAAAATCTCTTGAGGACGAACTCAGCACAGAACAATACGAGGTAATTACCGATGCACCAAAATACCGTTTTAAATTCAAAATTTTAGAATACTTTGATTATTTTTGTAATTTACTTAGCTGAGTACTGATTTTGGTACACAGTCTTTGATATACTTAACCTATAGAAAGGGGTGCTGGCAATGTTAAACTTAATATTTGGCAGAAGCAAAAGTGGTAAAACCACCTATATTGATAACAAGGTAGCTGAACTTGCGAAAGCAGGAGAGAACAGAATTCTTGTCATAGTTCCCGACCAGGTAACATTTGAAACAGAAAAGGCGTATCTTAACCTTTTGGGACCAAAGCTTTCTCAAAATGTTCTGGTTCTTGGATTTTCCAGAATGTGTGACTATGTTTTTGAAACCACCGGTTATATACGAAAAACACCTGCAGATGACCAGACCAAAGCGTTGCTTATGAGTGTAGCCCTTGAAGAAATAAAGGACAGTCTCAATTTATATTCTGAAAAAGCACTTAATCCTGAGCTTAGTCTGCTGATGCTCAGCGCCCGTAAAGAACTTTCTCTTTCAGGCAATAATCAAGAAAGTGTCCTTGCGGCAACAAGTGATGCCGATGCTCTTACAAGTGCAAAGCTTAAAGATATTTACCTTGCTAGTGAAGCTATGGATGCACTTCTTACAGAAGCTTTTGATGATCCTGATGCTGAACTGAGCATTGTTGCAGATATCCTCAGGACCCGCCGCATTTTTGACGGCTATTATATTTTTATAGATTCTTACTTAAGTTTCACCGCGCCTGAGGTTGAGGCTGTTTCTTCATTGATGAATCAGTGTTCAGAGATGTATGTAACCCTTTCTTACGATGGTATTTCTTCAGAAGGAATTTTCAGAACTTCACACGATACATCCGCAAAGCTTTGCCGTATGGCTCAAAGTGAAGGCCTAAAAGTAGCTGAGCCTGTTCTTTGTAATTATAGCGGATTTTTTGCCTGCGAGGATTTATTACATCTTGAGCAGAATATCTTTATGAATGATAAATGTCCTTTTGATGAAAAAGCAGAAAATATAACAGTTTACCGTGCAAAAGACAGATATGACGAAGTGGATTTTATTGCACGTGAAATCCGCAGGCTAATTATAGATTATGGTTACAGATATAATGAAATTGCCGTTGTTGGCAGAGATTTAAAGCCTTATTCAAGTATTATTTCAACTGTTTTTGATAATTATGAAATATCTTACTTTGCAGATAAACCCCACGACATTACCTCAAAATCTTTGGTTAAACTTATTTCATCCTGCTTTAACTGCATAACAGGCGGATTTGATAAAGATGATGTGTTGAATCTTCTAAAAACAGGTCTTACATCTGCCACTGATAGAGATATTTCTGTATTTGAAAACTACATTTTCACATGGCAGATTAACTATAGTTCTTTGTTCACTGACTTTACCGCTAATCCACGCGGATTTACCGATGAATTCACTTTCGAAGATATCGAAAATCTAAACTGTGCAGAAAAAGTCCGTAAGCTTGTTATATCAAATCTGAGGAGCTTTAAAGAGAATTATTCAGGTAAACCTGCCGCTGAAATCTGTAAGGGACTTTATGAACTTCTCATTTCAATAGGTACAGATAAAAAGCTTCTTGAACTTGCTGACAAGCTTTCTCAGTGGGAAGAAGTTTCATATTCAGCCGAACAACTTCGCCTGTGGGAAATTTTTGTAAGCACTTTGGACAGAACTGCAGACGTAATAGGTGAAAGAGAGCTTACCCTTAAACGTTTTTACGATTTGTTTATGCTTGAGCTTTCCCTTACCGATATATCCTTTATTCCCAAAGCAGTTGATCAGGTTACTGTAGGTGATATTGAGCGTCTGCGTCTTGGCGGTCGCAAATGCGTGTTTGTTGTGGGTGCAACAGATGGCGAATTCCCTAAAACAAATACAAGCGGCGGTCTATTTACAGCTTCAGAACGTAATGAGCTTTCAAAACTTAATATCCTAGATGAGGCAGATGACGAGCAGAATGCCGACCGCGAACTTTATCTTTGTTACTATGCTTTAACAAGTGCGTCTCATAAATTATTTGTCAGTTTTCCTGCAAGTGAGCTCAACGGCGAGGTTAAGTCTCCCTCTGTAATTATCAACGAACTTGACTTGCTGTTTCCTGATTGTAATTATCGACTAAAGGTTGAGGAGAACACCTCGGATTTAATATGGGCAAAAAGGCCTTCGTATGATTTATACGCCTCAAGAGCAAGGAGCAAAGACCCTGTAACTTTAGCCCTCAGGGAGTATTATTTTTATGATGAAGAGTATAGCCATAAGCTTTTAAGCCTCGAAAACGTCATAAACAGTAATAAAAAATTCAATATATCAGACAGCAAAATTTCTGAAAGACTTTTTGGAAAAGACTTGCATCTTTCAGCATCAAAAATAGAAAAATATCATCTTTGCCGTTTTTCTTATTTCTGTCAGTATGGATTAAAAGCGGGCGAGCGGCGTAAAGCATCTATCGATGCTATGGAGTATGGTTCCTTTGTTCATTATATAATGGAGAAATTCTTTAGCTCATTTACAAAAGCAGAACTTCTTACACTTGATGACGATAAAATAGTTTCAGTGGTTTCAGCAGTTTGTGATGAATACGCAAATCTTCATTTTGGCGGCTTATCCTCAAAATCTGCACGGTTCAATTATCTGTTTGACGGAGTAAAAGAAGGCTCATTAACATTGGTAAAACATCTCATTGCTGAGCTTTCACAAAGTGAGTTTACTCCTGTGGATTTTGAACTTGATATCGGCAAAGATATATCTGCTTACCGTCTGGAACTTGAGAACAGTTTGTCAGTAACCGTAACCGGTAAAGTTGACCGTGCCGATATTTTAAACCGTGATGGTAAAGCATATATCCGTATCGTAGATTATAAAACAGGTACAAAGATTTTCAGTCTATCTGATGTTATTTACGGACTTAACCTGCAGATGCTTTTGTACCTTTCCGTTATTAAGAATAAAGGTCAAAAACGTTATGGAACAGAGGTTATACCTGCAGGTGTACTTTATATGCCGGCTTTTGTTCCTACCCTTGAAATGGCAGCAGACGCAACCGGTGAAGAGGTTTTAGCAGAGCGAAACAAAAAGCTCAGAATGAACGGAATTCTTCTTAACGACGAAGCAGTGCTTTCTTCAATGGACAAAGAACTTAAGGGCATGTATATACCTGTATCTATGGGCACAAAAGGCATAAAGGGTGCAGACAACCTTGCTACCTTAGAAGAGTTTGGCGCGGTTTTTGCCCATATAGATAAGCTCATAGGCAAAATGGCAACAGAGGTTATAAATGGTGATATAGATGCTTCTCCTGCAGTATATTCTTATGATGCATGTCAGTATTGTCCGTACTCTTCTGTATGCATAGGAAGGGACGAAACCGATACAAAGGCAGTATATAAGCTGGATAGAGAAGAAATATTAAGAGAACTAGGACTTAAAAGAGAGGAGGAAGCACAATGAGCACCAGATGGACAGAAAATCAACAGTTAGCAATCAATGCCCGTGGAGGAGATGTACTTGTGTCTGCTGCAGCAGGCTCAGGCAAAACTGCCGTACTTGTTGAGCGTGTGCTCAGAATGCTTACTGATCCCCAAAATCCGATTCCTATTGACAGACTTTTAATTGTAACTTACACCAGGGCCGCTGCAGCACAGCTTAAGGACAGAATAAGCGCAAAGCTTTCAGAGCTTATTTTAGCTTATCCCGATAACCGCTTTTACCGACGCCAGCTTGTAATGCTCAGCCGTGCACATATTTCAACGGTGGACAGCTTTTGTTCAGATATCTGCCGTGAATTTTTTCACGAACTTGATATAAAACGGGACTATAAAATTGCCGAGCAAGGCCAGCTAAGTGTGCTTTCTTCTCAAGCTCTGGAAGAAACTCTGAATCAGCTTTATGAAGAACGTAATCCCGATTTTTACGAGCTTGTGAAGTGCTTTTCTAATTCCAAAAGCGACCGCGGATTAGGGGAGAATATATTGAAACTTTATGAGTTTTTGCGTTCTCATCCTTTCTTTGACCTCTGGCTTGATGAAAAGCTTTCTTATTACACGGGCTTTACCTCTGCCGCAGACAGCATCTGGGGACAGGTGATTCTAAAAAATGCAAAGCGGATTATTGAGTATGGATTAACTTTGTGCGAAAGAACCATTGAAACCGCTGAAGAAGAGCCTGAATTTATGTCAAAAGTTTCCACTCTCATTTATAAAGATAAAAACTATTTTGAGGCTTTAAATAAAGCGGTAAATGATAACAGCTGGAATGAAATCCGTGATGCTGTATATAGCTTTGAAACAGGAGTTTTAAGTGCAAGAGGTTATAAAGACCACCCCATTAAGCTTAAGGTAGCCGCTAACCGCGACATACTTAAAGCCTGCGTATCAGAGCTTAAAGGGCTTTTCGAGGCAGATGAGCAAAGATGTGTAGAGGATATTAAAGCTTTATATCCTGTAGTTTCTCAGATGTTCAGATGTGTCAGAGTGTATGATGAAAAATACAGTGGTCTGAAATCTGCAAAAAACCTTGCAGATTTTTCGGATGTAGAGCATTGGGCTTTAGAGCTTCTTGTAAGACTTAAAGGTAGCACTCCTGAATTTACCGAAACTGCAAAGCTTATTGCCTCACGTTTTGACAGTGTACTTGTAGACGAGTATCAGGATGCCAATGAGGTACAGGACTTGATTTTCAAGGCTGTCAGTAAAGAGAGTAACCTGTTTATAGTAGGCGATGCAAAACAGAGTATTTATGCCTTCCGTCAGGCTATGCCGGAAATTTTCATAAACAGAAAGGATACTTATCCTTTATATACACCTGAAGAAGATTTATATCCTGCGAAAATTATGCTGGAAAAAAATTTCCGAAGCAGGGTAGAGCTTACCGAATATATAAATTTTGTATTTGACCGTCTTATGACTAAAGAAACAGGTGATATTGATTATGCAGACGGCGAAGGGCTTGTAAGCGGTGCTTCTTATACTCCTACCGATGTTCCTTGTGCTGAACTCCACCTGATTGATGCAGATTCCTTTGATGACGAGGATAATATAGCTTTAGAGGCTCAACATATAGCATCTGTTATATATAGCGAGCTTGTAAACACAAATGTTAAAGATGGCGATTCAGTTCGCAAGTGCACTTTTGGTGATATTGCAATTCTTTTAAGAAGCGGTAAGAAAAATTCTGCACTTTATGTACGTGAACTTGAAAAATTCGGTATTCCTGCAACCTTTGAAAATACATCAAGCTTTTTTGACTTGCCTGAAATCAAGCTTACTCTCAGTATACTCAGGATAATAGATAACCCTGCACAGGATATCCCGCTTTTATCTGCTATGATTTCGCCGATGTTCGGTTTTACTGCCGATGATCTTGCTAAAATCAGAGCAGATTACAGAAAAGGTTCTTTTTACGGTGCAGTTATTAAAGCAAGCGAGGAGAAAAATTCCAAGGCAGAAAGTTTTATAGAAACTATCAATACCCTCAGAACTTTAGCGGTAACTATGACCGCAGAGGAATTTATAAACACTTTGTACGAACGACTTGGTATTATCTCTGTTTGTGCCTGTATGGGCGGTGAAAAAGCCGTTAACAACCTAAGAATGCTTACCGAATACGCCGCAGGTTACGAGAAGGGTATGTCCAAAGGACTTAACGCCTTTGTTTCTTATCTGGATAAACTTATTGAAAACGGTTCCGACCTTACTGCCGCTGAAAGCGGGGGAGATGACGTTTTAAACGCAGTCCGCCTTATGACGGTTCATTCAAGCAAAGGTCTTGAATTTCCCGTATGTATCTTAGCAGGTACACACAGAAAGTTTTCTACTGATACTAATGATAACGTTCTTCTTCATTCTCACCTGGGCTTTGCCGCAAAACGTCGTGACAAAAAGCTGGGTGTGAGCTTTAATACTTTTGTCCGCAAAGCACTTGCTATGGAAAAAAAGCAAAGCGAAATGTCAGAAGAACTCCGTGTGCTTTACGTTGCATTAACACGTGCAAAAGAAAAACTCATTATGACGGCAGTTAAGAAGAATACTTCTAAATATCTTTCGAATCTTGCAGGTAAGCTTGTAAGCGGAGATACAATTTCTCCCTATATTGTATCAGGTGCTAAGTCAATCTGCGACTGGCTTATGATGACTGCACTTATACACAAAAACGGAACTCTATTAAGAGGTATTGCAAAAGCTGATGATTTAGAGTATTCTTTAAATAGTTCAATGCTCTCTGTAAAAGTTATAGATGATATTGATTTTGCAGATACAAAGGGTGAAGTTACACGTGAAATCAGCTATGATGCCGATGCCGAGGGAATAGACGAGCTTATTGATAAACGTTTTAACTTCCTTTATCCCCATCAGGAACTTTGTTCTTTACCTTTAAAGGTTACCGCCTCAGAACTTAGTCATATGGATAGCGGTAAAACCTTCGAGAGGATACTGCCTAAGCCAAAATTCATGTCAGATGCAGAACTGACTGCGGCAGAAAAAGGCACGGCAATGCACAAGTTCCTGCAGTTTGCCAGCTTTGACCTGGCACGTCAGGACTTAGAACTTGAGGTACAGCGGCTTACAGATATAAGACTTACCCCCGTGGAGGCAAAATCTCTTGATCTTATTAAGCTCAGAAACTTTATCAACAGTGAAATTGTTACAGAAGCTATTGATAATCTCTCTTATCGCGAGTACCGCTTCACAGTGAATATTCCCGCCAACCTTACAGGACTTACAGATGACAGCAGTACTTCTGTAATTTTACAGGGTGCCGTTGACCTTTTAATAATCAAAGACAATCAGATTACCGTAGTCGATTACAAAACCGACAGAGTATCATCAACTGATATTCTTGCAGAAAGATACTCAAAACAGCTTTCTCTTTACAAAGAGGCAGTAAGTGCCTGCTTTGAACTTCCTGTCAGCAGGTGTCTTATATATTCAATACATTTAGGCGAATATAAGGAGGTATGAAAATGAAAAAGTTTACTGCAATTTTCCTTACACTAGCAATTATTTTATGTATGTTCCCCGTGTGTTCTTTTGCGTTATCTCAGAATATTCTTATACTGGGCGACGCCAACCTTGACGCAAAAGTTAACGTAAAGGATGCCACCGCTATCCAGAAGCATATTGCGCAGATTACAGAGCTTGCTGATGATGGATTGGTTTGTGCTGATTGCAACAACGATATAGTCGTTAATATCAAGGATGCAACCTGGATTCAGAAGTTTGTTGCAAAAGTAGATTGCCCCTATGATTTGGGTCTTGAAATCCAGACACCCCAAATTGGTACTACACCCGCAGTAACTACAGTACCTGCAACTACTGTTCAGACTACTCCTGCTACTGATGCTTTTGTAACAACAGAACCTACTGAAGCGACAACGGTTTCAGGTGTTGCTTCAGAACCTGCAGAACCTACAGAACCTCAAACTACAACTGTAGCTCTGACAACAGTCATCACCGAACCCATAGAGCCAACAACAGAAAGTGAGCCTGTGACTACAATGATTGCCTATACCCCCGTAAAACCTGACACCAATATAACCATCTATTTTTCAAATAACGTAAAATGGGCGAATGTTAATGCTTATTTCTATAATGAAGAAAAGCAGATAGAAATGAAAAGCTGGCCGGGGAGCGCTATGAAATACCTGACAACCAATGATATGGGTGAAAAAGTTTACTCAATAGACGTTGATGTGTCCAAGTATAACCGTGTTGTATTCAATAACGGCCAGAGTCAGACTTTAAATGCTGCGGTAACTGTGGCAAGCTCAGGCTTCTTTATTACAAGACAAACTCCCAAGAATGCAATGCAACTGGGTGTTTACTCTTACGGCTCAACGGATTACGGCAAAAAATTTACAGTAAGCTTTGATTACCCCACTGGTTACAAGAAACCTGTAGAAATCTGGACTCCCGCAGGATACAATCCTGACGACATCTCCAAAAAATACTCCGTAATTTATCTTCTTGACGGTCAGAATCAGTTTGATGATTCCGATACCTATGAAGGCGGATGGGGAAGCGATGAGGTTATCACAGCCCTTATGAAAAACGGTGGAGAGGGTATAATTTTAGTTGGTATCGATAACTCAAAAAATCGTGATAACGAGCTCACTCCTGATATCGGCGATGTAATTCCTGCCTATAACAGCGGCGGTTTCAAGAACGGCTCAGGACAGCAGTTTGCCGAGTTTGTTGCAAAGACTGTTGTTCCTTATGTAGAGGCAAACTATAATGTCTACACAGATGCCGCACATTCTGCAATTGTCGGAAGTTCCTCAGGCGGTATTGAAGCTTTCTACATCGGTATGGAGTATATGGATGAGTTCAGCCGTATCGGCGCAATATCACCTGCGTTCCTGCTTTACAGTAAAGCAACCTGGCATGAATATTTCAAGAAGTTCGATTTTTCAGAATCAGAAAAACTTCCCAGAATTTATTTCTATAATGGGGGATATGGTAGTTTAGAAAAAGAACTTTTGCCCTATGCAAGAGATATGAAAACCTGGCTTGCAGATTTAGGATATGATGAAAGCAAAATGACCTTTGTGTATGATGAAAAGTGTGACCATAACGAAGCTTCGTGGCGCGCATATATGCCGGAAATTGTAACATGGTTATTTGAATTGCAATAATAATGTACAGGAGATGCAAATTTATCTGCATCTCCTGCTTTTTCTTTCTTCATATTATTGCAATTTTCTTAGCTTGTGTTATAATTATTTTGGATTTTAATACACATTTTGAGAGGTAAATTATGAGCGATAAAATTTTAGATGTTAATACTACCCCCGAAGAAAACGAGGCAGAAGTTAAAGAGGACCTCAATGCCCACAACAAAATCTCAAGATACAAGAAAAGAGAGCAGACTTTTTTAATTGTATTTGAAAGTCTTTTTTCTGACACAAGCGTTGATGAAATTGCTGATAATTTTACTGATAGCACTGCTCAGTTTTACTCTGATGAGGCTATCAAAACCGCAGGTGTAATTCAGGAAATGGCAATTGAGCTTGACGAAAAAATTTCTGCATATCTTACAAAAGGCTGGAGAATCAACCGTATTTCAAAAATTTCTCTTGCGGTTCTCCGTGTAGCTGTATATGAGATTCTTTATTGCGAAGAAGTTCCTGTTTCTGTTTCTATCAACGAGGCTGTAGAGCTTACCAAGAAGTACAGCATCACAGAGGATGCTTCTTTTGTAAACGGACTTTTAGGTTCTCTTGTAAAAGGTAATAAGTAATGGCTCTTGTCTTAGGTATAGATACCAGCAACTACACCACCTCGGCCGCACTTTTTGATACCGAAACAGGTGATTTTCAGCAAGCCAAAAAGCTTTTACCCGTCAAGTCGGGGGAATGCGGAATTCGACAGAGTGACGCTGTTTTTCATCATACAAAACAACTGCCCGAAATTATTACTTCCCTTGATTTTAATGGCAGAAAAATTGATGCAGTGGCTGTGTCAGCAACTCCCAGAGAATGTGAAGGTTCCTATATGCCTTGTTTTCTTGCAGGTGTATCTGTGGCAAAATCCCTGTCGGCTGTAAATACCATACCACTCTATACCTTCTCGCATCAGCAGGGTCATATAGCGGCGGCTGCATTTGGCAGCGGTAAGGCAGAAATTTTAAATTCTCCTTTTATTGCTTTTCACGTAAGCGGTGGTACTACCGAAGCTCTGTTGGTAAAGCCTTCTGAAAGCTCATTTATAAAAGCAGAACTTGTCGCTCAGAGTAATGACCTTAACGCAGGTCAGCTTGTAGACCGTATAGGAGTAATGCTTGGTCTTCAGTTTCCTTGTGGAATAGAGCTTGAAAAGCTTGCAAATAATTATCAAGGAAGCATTAAAGTAAAGCCAAGCTTAAAAGGCAGTAACTGTAACTTAAGCGGTTTTCAGAATAAACTCACAAACCTTTACAACGACACTAACGATAAGGCTTACGTATCAGCCTATACATTAAAGGCAATAAGCGAAACCTTAATTGCTATGACTAATTCTCTTATATCTGAGTACGGTTATCTGCCTTTGATTTTTGCAGGTGGCGTAATGTCCAACAAAATTATTCGTGACGATATCTTAAAGCACTATAATGCTTTCTTTGCACCTCCCGAATTTTCTGCCGATAATGCGGCAGGCATTGCTTTTTTAGGTGCAAAAAAGTTTTTAAACCAAGGTTAAGTATTTATGAACACAAATTTTACCACCCCTAAGATTATTTCAGTGTCAGCACTTAATACTTATCTCAAAGGTGTTCTTGACTCTGACCCTAATCTTCAATATGTTTTCGTAAGCGGTGAGATTTCAAATCTTACGGACCACTACTCCAGCGGTCACATATATCTGTCTTTAAAAGACAGCAAGGCTGTAATCAAGGCAGTAATGTTTTCTTTCAATGCATCACGCCTTCGCTTCAAACCTCAGAACGGTATGAAGGTTATTGCCCGTGGTAAGGTTTCAATTTATGAGCCCAGCGGTCAGTACCAGCTTTATATCGAGGATATGCAGCCCGATGGTATAGGCGCCCTTTCTCTTCAGTTTGAGCAGCTTAAAGAAAAGCTCCTTAAAGAAGGCCTTTTTGATTCTTCGCACAAGAAAGCTTTACCTCAGTTTCCTAAAAAAGTCACCATTATAACTTCTCCCACAGGTGCGGCTTTGCAGGATATCCGCAATATTCTTTCTCGTCGCTGGCCTTATGCAGAAACAGAGCTTATACCTGTTCTTGTCCAGGGTGACGGTGCGGCGTCAGCTCTTACCGAAGCAGTTTTAACCGCTTCTGAAGCTAATGATTCCGATGTAATTATTATTGGACGCGGCGGCGGGTCAATGGAAGATTTATGGGCTTTTAACAGCGAAACTCTCGCACGTGCAATTTATGCTTGCCCCATACCTGTTATCAGTGCCGTAGGCCACGAAACCGATTTTACAATCTGTGATTTTGTTTCTGATATGCGTGCGCCTACTCCGTCAGCTGCCGCAGAGCTTGCAGTGCCTGACAGAGCCGAGCAGTGTGAAATGCTTTTACAACAGCGTCAGTACCTTTTCTCACTTGTTGACCGTTTTATTTCTAAGCATAAATCCCAAATTGATATTTTTACACACAAAATTGATATTCTGGATCCCAAACGGGAATTTCTTGATAAATTGAGTGTTCTTGACCGGCTTTCGGCAAGACTCATTGCAAAAGGCGATTCTGTTATCGGGCATAAGGAAAAAGAACTTTCTGAATTAAAAGGCAGTCTTTTTGCTCTTGACCCCGTAAGCATACTCCGAAGGGGCTATTCTGTAGTTTCTAAGGATGGCGTTACAGTTAATTCTTCGCAGGAATTGTCTTGTGGAGATAAAGTTAAGCTTCGTTTTAAAGACGGCGAAGTTAACGCAGAAGTTAATTAAAACCGAGAGGTAATATATATGTCCTTTGTTCATTTACATGTTCATACAGAGTTCAGCTTGCTTGACGGTGCCTGCCGAATAAGCGAGCTTGTTTCTTCTGCAAAAGAACAGGGACAAACTGCCCTTGCAATTACTGACCACGGCGTAATGTATGGAGTTATTGATTTCTGGCGTGAGTGTAAAAAACAGGGAATAAAGCCCATAATAGGTTGTGAGGTTTATGTTGCACCCAGGTCACGTTTTGACAAAACAGCTGAACTTGACAGAGAGTATTATCATATGGTGCTTCTATGTAAAAACCAGGCAGGCTATGAAAACCTTATAAAGCTTGTGTCCTTAGGTTTTACAGACGGTTTTTATGTTAAACCCAGAATTGATGATGAGCTTTTAGAAAAATATCACGAAGGGCTTATCTGCCTTTCTGCTTGTCTTGCAGGCGAAATTCCTCGTAAGCTTTCAACCTCAGACTATAAAGGTGCTCTGAATAAAGCACTTTATTATAAAACTCTTTTT
This sequence comes from Clostridia bacterium, assembly GCA_017521925.1. Lineage (GTDB taxonomy): Bacteria > Bacillota > Clostridia > Oscillospirales > Acutalibacteraceae > Ruminococcoides. The sequence continues at coordinate 47,753 of JAFXBG010000018.1, read as the reverse complement.
GGCGAAGGCAACTTTTACATTGAGCTTCAGAATCACGGTATAAAAGCTCAGCTTGATATACTGCCTCTATTGGTCAAACTTGCCAAAGAGGCGGATATTCCTCTTGTATTTACTAATGACTGCCATTATGTTAAAAAATCGGATGCAAGAACCCACGCAATTCTTCTTTGTATTCAGACTAACCATACTATAAACGACGAAGATAAAATGGAGTTTGAAACAGAAGAGTTTTACCTTAAAAGCGAAGATGAAATGCGTTCTCTTTTAAGTGATTATCCCGAAGCTTTTGATAATACCGCTATAATTGCCCGTGAGTGTAACCTGGATTTCGAGTTCGGCAAACGCAAGCTTCCTTTCTTTGATGTTCCAAACGGAGAAGACCACTATGAGTATTTTAAACGTCGTTGTTATGACGGACTCTATAAAAAATACGGATTAAATCCATCTGCTGAAATTATTGAACGGCTTGAATACGAACTTTCTACCATAAGCCGTATGGGTTTTGTTGATTATTATCTTATAGTTCACGATTTTATTGATTATGCGAAATCCCAAGGTATTCCTGTCGGTCCCGGCAGAGGTTCAGGTGCAGGTTCGCTTTGTGCCTATTGTATCGGCATTACAGGAATCGACCCAATAAAATATAATCTTCTTTTTGAACGTTTTCTTAACCCCGAGCGTGTCAGTATGCCCGACTTTGATATTGACTTCTGCAAAGACAGAAGAGGCGAGGTTATCGACTACGTTGTGCGTAAATACGGTTATGACCATGTTGCACAGATTATCGCTTTCGGTACAATGGCTGCACGTGGTGCCGTAAGAGATGTAGGCAGGGCATTGGCTATTCCGTATAATACCTGCGATACTGTGGCAAAGCTTATTCCGTTTGAACTTAATATGACTATCAAAAAAGCTCTTGAAATCAGCAAAGAGCTTAGAACCCGCTATAATACAGACCCTCAGATTAAAGAACTTCTTGACACATCAATGGCTATAGAGGGTATGCCTCGCCATGCCACTACCCATGCCGCAGGTGTAATTATTTCTGACCGAGCTGTTTCTGATTATGTTCCTTTGGCGATGAATGATTCTCAGGTGGTCACTCAGTTTACTATGACCACATTGGAAGAGCTGGGACTTCTTAAAATGGACTTTTTGGGACTTCGCAATCTGACTGTTATTAATGATACCGTAAAGCTTATTAAAGAAAAAAATCACGGGTTTGATTTGGACGGCATCAGCCTTTCAGACAAATCGGTTTTCAGTATGCTTTCTTTAGGTAATACTGAGGGTGTGTTTCAGTTTGAATCCCAGGGGATGAAAAATGTTCTTACCCAGCTTAAGCCTGATTCTTTTGAAGACCTTATTGCGGTTATCTCGCTTTACCGACCGGGTCCTATGGACAGTATTCCCACATATATTGAAAACCGCCACAATCCCCATAAGGTAAAATATCTGCACCCAATGCTTGAAGATATTCTGGACGTTACCTATGGATGTATTGTATATCAGGAGCAGGTAATGCAGATTTTCCGTAAGCTTGCAGGTTACTCTTTGGGCAGGGCGGATATTGTTCGCCGTGCAATGAGTAAGAAAAAGCACGACGTAATGGAAAAAGAGCGTAAAATATTTATCGAAGGTCTTGTTAATGAAGACGGCACTGTAGAGGTTGAAGGCTGCCTTAAAAGGGGAGTAAGCCGTGAAATTGCCGAAGAAATTTATGAGCAGATGAAAAGCTTTGCTTCTTATGCTTTCAATAAATCTCATGCTGCATCCTATGCTTTCATTTCATATCAGACCGCTTGGCTAAAGTGCTACTATCCTAAAGAGTATATGGCGGCTTTGCTTTCATCTGTTCTTGACAATCAGAACAAGCTATCCTCATATATTACTGAATGTCTGCGTCTTGGTATCGAGGTTCTACCGCCTCACGTTAATTACAGTTCCCACGGATTTACCGTAATCGGCGGTAATATCCGCTATGGACTTATGGCAATTAAAAATCTAGGCAAAGCGTTTATTGACGAAATTATCCGGGAACGTGACAAAAAAACTTTTACAGCTCTCTATGATTTCTGTTCCCGTCTATATTCCCGTGCACTTAATTCAAGAGCCGTTGAAAGCCTTATTAAAAGCGGAGCTTTAGACGGTCTGGGTCTTAACCGTCGACAGATGCTCAGTGTAATAAAGCCTGTTTTAGATGATCTGGATTTCGAAAAACGCCGTAATATGGCAGGTCAGCTTTCGCTTTTTGGCGGTGATGACAACGTCAAAACTACTTCTCAGATTAATGTGCCAGAACTTAAAGAGTTTCCGCTTATAGAACTCCTTAAAATGGAGCGGGATATGACTGGATTTTTCCTTTCAGGTCATCCTGTTTCAGAGTATGAATGGTATGCAAAACGTATTAATGCCACAAGAATAGGGGACATAATAAGTATGGATTCAACTGCCGATATAATCGACGGTGACAGGGTCCGTCTTGTATGTATTGTTTCAAAGTACCGTACTCAGATTACTAAGTCTAATCAGATGATGGCTTTCATAACTGCTGAGGATCGTTCGGGTTTAATGGAGCTTGTTGTTTTTCCTAAAACTCTTTCCGAGTTTGGCTCTTTGCTTTATGAGGGCAGTGTCATTTGTGTTGATGGTACAGTTAATATTAAAGAAGATGAAGATGCTAAGGTGCTTATTAACAGGGTAAGCAAAATCCCCTCTAAAGATGAAGTTGCCGATATTCAGGTTAAGTCTGAGGTGAATTATAAAAGAGCCGTGGATGTGCCTTCTGCTGAGATATCTCAGCAAGCTGGAAAAGTTAGTGCGTTATATCTTAGACTTCCTGATATGGAGTGTAAAGAGTTTAGTAAAGCCAGAAATCTTCTTGAAATTTTTGACGGAACAACACCGGTTGTGCTTTATTTAAGTGACTCAAAAAAGCAGCTTATGGCACCGCGAAGCCTTTGGGTAGATGTCAACGATGTGCTTATAAGAGAGCTTAAAAAGTTGCTTGGTGACGACTCAGTAAAACTAAAGTTTAAAGAATAGTAAAAACCACTTGAATTTACCATTAAAATGTATTATAATATCTAGTGTATTACGCCTATTGGAGGTATTATTATGTCACAGAAACTTAATTCTATCGCAGTATTAACCAGCGGCGGTGACGCTCCCGGTATGAATGCTGCTGTCAGAGCTGTAGTCCGCTCTGCAATAAATAAGAACATTCAGGTTTACGGTGTTCGCAGAGGTTATAACGGCCTCTTAACAGGCGAGGTTGTTCAGATGAACCTCCGCTCAGTTTCAGATATTATTCATCGCGGCGGTACAATGCTTTGTACAGCCAGAAGCCCCGAGTACAATACTCCTGAGGGAGTTAAGAAAGCTGCCGACTATTGCCGTTCACTTGGTGTTAACGGTGTTGTTGTTATCGGCGGTGACGGTTCTTTCCGTGGTGCAAGAGACCTTTCAGGTGCAGGTATTCCCTGTGTAGGTATCCCCGGAACAATTGATAACGATATCGCTTGCAGTGAGTATACCATCGGCTTTGATACCGCTATGAATACAGCCCTTGAAATGGTTGATAAAATTCGTGATACAGCTCAGTCTCACGACAGATGTTCTGTTGTAGAGGTAATGGGCAGACGTTGCGGTGATATTGCTTTGCAGACAGGTATTGCTTGCGGTGCTACTGCAATTCTCGTTCCTGAAAAGCCCGTAGATATTGACAAAATGGTTGTTGAAAAGATTATCAACACAAAAGCTACAGGTAAGCGTCATTTTATTGTTGTTGTTGCTGAGGGCGTAGGTCATACTGAGGATATCGCAAAGTATATTGAAGAAAAAACAGGTATCGAGTCCCGTGCTACTATCCTCGGTCACGTACAGCGTGGTGGTTCTCCTACACTCAGAGACCGTGTAGTAGCAAGTGCAATGGGTCATCACGCGGTTGAGCTTCTTTCTTCCGGCATTGGTGACAGAGTTGTTGCATTACAGAACGGCAATATTGTAGACCTTGATATTACAGAGGCTCTCAATATGGATCGCGTATTTGACGAAGAACTTTATAATATTGCAATGGATGTTTCCATCTGATTTTTACAGGCACATTAAATTGTGCCTGTTTCTGTATAAAGAGTGAGGTTTCGTATTATGACAGGCGTTGATAGTAAAAAACTTAAGAATTTATTTTTCTATGGTGTATCTTTTGCACATTATGATGCTCAGGATATTACCTTGGATATAATAACCAATATCCGCAGACGTTTTTTAATTACCAGAAAGCCTGCTGCAAATAAGCTCTACAGATCTTCGGACGGAGATAACTATGTTTATACTTACAGCTTCAGTTTTGAACGTCCTCTTCAGTGGCGCGTAGTTAAAAATAAAAGGGTAATAGAAGAAATTATAGGTCTTGCATCAGGTAAATACTGCCTGAATCACTATGATGAATCTGGCAAAGACCTTAAAAAGACTTTTTTTGATTCCAAACACAGATGGTTTAAAACCAATTACTACAGCCCTGTTTCTAATGATCATCTTATCTGTTCAGTAGTTCCCAAAGAGTTTGACGAAGGTACATCCTTGCTTATGTATATGACAGGCGAGGTGTATCCTGAAAGGTTGTTGGCGTGTACACTTCCTTCTTGTGAAACAGTACGCCAACGAGTGATTTCAAAAATCCCCACTCCAAAAGTTACTGCTCTTACCAATGCAGGTGTTGTTTACTTTATGCCTGAGGTGGATAAAGAGATTTACGAGCATATATTAGCCGATGAAGAAAATGCCTACAAGGCAGAACAGGCACCGGAAGTCTTTGTTACTGAAGCAGATGCTGCTTCAGGATTTAATCTTTCAGTCAGAGATTTTGATATGAGCAAAAATCTTAACAGAACCTTTGATATTTCTCTTGCTGCAGAGTTTGGTCAAGACGAGGTTGCTGACCTTGTTTCAAGTGCAATGGTTACAGAAATACCCCTGAGTACAGAAACGGCCGCCAACGAGGATGATGGCTCTGTTAACGCTGCTATTAATGATGCAGTTCAGCAGATAAACGCCCTGACTTCTCTTGATATTAATGCTGACGATATTCTTAATTTCAACATTGGCGGTAATGAAGAACCAGAGCCGGAAAATCCGGATGATTCCGATGAATATATAATTTTTGCTGACAATGATTTCGCTATTGACGAGCAGCTCAAGCATATTGATTCTGTTCTTGATGGTTCATCACTTCTTAATTCTGAAAGACAGCTTGTTATCGGTGAAAATGTAGTCGATGATGATTATATAAGCTCTATTATTGATGATATCATTTCTACCGCTTTCAGTTCTGATGAAGCATCAGATATCGTCTATGAGCAAGATATCCGGTCTGTAAATGATGAATCCCCAAAAGACGCAGTAGCTTCAGCTTCTGAAATTGTAGAAACAGATAATATTGATGATCACTCAACAGATATCATAGTTATTGATGATGATTCTGACAAAACTACATACCTGGCTGAAGAATCCGAGGATGTAATAGCGGATGTTGGTAACGATTCTGTTGATGAAACAATTGATACAACTATAACAGATGAGATTAAAGACAAAACAGAAGATATTATGTTAGAAGAGATAATAAGCAAAATCGCTTCTATTGATGAGTATATTCAGGATAATACTGCTGATATTACAATCGAAAGCAGGGGAGAAGTTTATTCCTATTACGGCTCAGTAGACGAGAACGGCAAACGTTCAGGCCGTGGAAGAACCCTTATGGCAGATGGTAATATAGCTTATGAAGGAGAATACCTTGACGATAAGCGTAAGGGTCAGGGCAGTTTCTATTTTAAAGACGGTTCTCTTTGTTACTGGGGCAATTGGGATGATAATGTCCGCTCAGGTTTTGGTGTTGGAGTAAGCTCTGATGATAAAGCGGTTCATGTTGGTAACTGGTCAGATAACAAGCCCTGTGGTACAGGTGTGCGTTTCCATAATGACGGTAGCCTGATGTTCGTGTCAAGTAACTGTGATGATAAGAAAAAGGGTATTACAATATCCGATTTGTCAGATACTTCTTTTACTGTAAGAATCTGGAGCGAAGAAGATGACGCGTTTATTCAGCGTGAAATCAACATAAGAGATATAATTAAATAACTATATAGATAAAATGAAGCTCTCCTTACAACTAAGGAGAGCTTTATTTTATCAGCAGGATATTGCTTTCTTCAGGTCGGATTTTAGCCGTTTGATTATTTTTTTCTCAAGCCTTGAAATATACGACTGAGAAATTCCCAGCATATCTGCAACCTCTTTCTGGGTGTGTTCTTTATGTCCGTCAAGCCCGTACCTGAGTTCCATTATTAGACTTTCGCGGTCAGGCAGGCGGTTTACAGCATCTATAAGCATATTATATTCCAGTTCTTTTTCTATGTCGTAATTTATAGCATCAGGCTCACTCCCCAGAACATCAGATAACAAAAGCTCATTTCCATCCCAGTCTGTGTTAAGGGGTTCGTCTATAGAAACCTCATTTTTAAGCTGTGTTGATTTTCTAAGAAACATAAGTATTTCGTTTTCGATACATCTGCTTGCATAGGTTGCAAGCTTAATATTTCTTGTGGGTGAAAAGGTATTTACAGCTTTAATCAATCCTATTGTACCTATAGATATCAAGTCTTCAACATTTGCTCCGGGACTTTCAAATTTCTTTGCAATATAAACTACAAGTCTTAAATTGTGGGTAATCAGCGGTTCTCTGGCATTTTCAAGTCCCATGGTTATGTCCTCAAAAATTCGCTGTTCCTGTTCTTTTGTTAAAGGCGGTGGTAAAGCAATGCTTCCGTTAATATAAAATACATCATTAGGAGTAATAACGCTTAATATTTTACCCAGTATAAGCTTTAATGTAAATTTCATAAACCCTCCGATACTTCTTTTCCCATAAGAGATTTTATTTCACTTTTAATATTACCTTCGCTGATACCAATATAACATCCGCTTTTTAGCTCCTTTCCGTCAATAAGAATTTTCTGAGGCTTAAATGCCTTGAGCATGCCTTCTCCCGATAGTGTTGAGTAGGGAACCAGCCTTAGTTTTTCGTCGGGGATTTTGGTTTTTTCTAGCAGTTCACTTTCAGCAACAATTACAGGCAATCCTGAGAAAGGTTCCTTTAAGTTGCAGCCTGTGTCTACCATAGAGTTAAAACTATGCTTGCTATTGTCTGTGTATACTGTTACTTTGTGTACCTTTATATCAGGATTGATTTTTTCTTTAATTCTTTCGTAAACACTCAGTGATATAAACGCCAATATAGTGCATACTATCAGCATAACAGGTGATATATCAAAGTATATCGTATCATTGTATATGATGATTCCCTGAGGTTTAAATATCATCCATATCAGTAACATAAATCCTGCAAGACATATACTTATACCCATATATGCCGAAAGACGCAGGAATAAGTTTCTGAATTTTGTCTTACCATAAGCGGTAAAAACTATCAATGCTCCTGTTATAATTCGATAAAAAACTGAAAACAGTCTTGTATAAAAGGGAAGAAAAACTCCTAACGTACTTAATGCAGCCAAAGCAGATGCCGGAATCAGTCGGATTACCTTTGAGTTGATTTTAAGCATCTTCTTAAGTGAATAAAGTATAATGTAGTCTATAAACAGATTAACACACAAAAGCGAGTCAACATAAATCGTATGCATTTGCTCACCCCTTTTTGTATTATACAGTGCGACATATTTTAAGATTGTCAAATCTAAATGTAATATTTTATTAAGAAAAATATAATAATGACGTAAATTTAATATGAATAATAAAAAATGATTAAGTGTGTTGTTTTAATATATAAAGATTTCATTTATTAATTATGATAATTTGTTAACAATAAATTGAAATAACTTAAAATAGCACCTAATTAATTTGTTAAAAATAAAAATAGTTGTATATTTTATCTCAATTTTGCATATTATATATTTTTTATTTGACTGTAATTATTATCAGTAGTATAATTACCTTAATTAAGCATAATATTTGTGAGGTGTATTATGGCTTTAAATTCTATCGAATTAATTAAAAAAGCAGAGCTTGAAGCAGAAGCTCAGATTACAAAAGCTGAGTCAGAAGCCAAGGTAAGCCTTCAGCAAGCTGAGCTGAAAGCTAAAGAGCTTATTGCCGAAGCTAATGAAAAATCAAAGCTTTTATTAGAGCTTAAGGCAGATAAAGCAAAAGCAAAGGCTGATGAAATTATCATTACTGCTCAGAACTCCGCTAAGCTTAAGGCGGATAAGTTAAAAGCAGATGCTTTAAGTAAACAGGACAGTGTAAATAACGAGATTCTTCAGATAATCGTCTGATTTGAGGTGAAACTCAGATGGCTATTTTAAAAATGCAGCGAATCAGTATTTATGCTCTTACCCGCTACTCAAAGGATGTACTTGAAACATTACAGCGAATGGGCGTTGTGGAGATAGAAAACATATCCTTAGAAGATTCTGTTTTCTATAAGACAGATAACTCAGCTTTGAGTGCCTCTTTCGTTCGTTCAGCTTCTTTGATGACACAAGCGGCTGACATTGTTACAGAGTATGTGAAAGAAAAGAAAGGTTTACTTTCGTCTTTTGCAGGCAGAACTCCCTTGAATGTAAAAGAGTATGAAGAATTCGCTCTCAAAAATCCTGAAGCTTTAAATCTTGCATACAAGCTTATAGGGTACAAAAAGAAAATAACAGAAAGCAAAGCTAAAATTATTGCATATGAATCCCGAATAGATTCCTTGATTCCCTGGAAGAATCTGGATGTCTCTATGGATGCAGGTTATACTCGAAGTACTAAGGCAATTATCGGTGTTCTGCCTGAAGAATTGACTGAAGACGAAATCTGCCTTAAGCTTGCAGAGGTCTCACCCGAAACCGAGCTTTTTGATGTTGAGGTTATTTCTTCTGATTCAAATCAGACCTGTGTTTTTGTTATATGCTATAAAGGTGTATACGACGAGTTAATGTCCGCATTGCGTAAAATCGGCCTGATTCTTCCTTCATCCTCTACTCCGGGTAATCCTGCAGATGAGATTAAATCTTTATATAGTAAAATTAAGAAGAGGGAAGAGACTATCGCAGAATGTGAAAAGGCAATTGCTTCACATAGCCCTGACCTTGAACTTCTCAGGTTTTTCGAGGACTATTATATTATGAAGGCAGATCGGTACGCTCAGCTTGATAATATTTCTTATTCCCCTCATACATTTGTTATGACAGGTTATATACCGCAAAAAGACAGCCAAAAGCTCAGTGAGATTCTTTTTGAGCGGTATGGTGCAGAGGTAGAACTTGAAGATGCCGAGGGCGATGATGTTCCTGTGCTTCTTAAGAATAATGCTTTAACAGCACCTGCAGAAGGTGTGCTTTTATCCTATAGTGCTCCAAGTCGTTTTGAACTTGACCCAACGGCTGTTATGGCGATTTTCTATTACATCTTCTTTGGAATGATGTTTTCAGACGCAGGTTACGGCTTGGTTATGGCTCTTGCCTGTGGAATTGCACTTCTTAAGTTCAAGAATATGGAAGCAGGACTTAAACGTTCTCTCAAAATGTTTTTCTTCTGCGGTATTTCCACAACTTTCTGGGGTTTAATGTTCGGCAGTTTCTTCGGTGATGCTGTTTCGGTAATATTTAGTACCTTCATAGGGCGAGCAGCCCCGGCTATACCGGGAATTACTACACCCATATGGTTTAACCCCACCGTTGGTTCCGGCCCTACAACCCTTCTTATGTTCTCGTTCCTTTTCGGTATAATCCATCTTTTTGCAGGTCTTATTCTGCAGGCAGTCAATTATATCCGACAGGGTAATTTTATCTACGCAGTATACGACGATTTGTCATGGATATTGGTTGTAACAGGTGCAGTGCTTGCTCTGCTTTCTACTGATATGCTTTCAGGTATGATGGGCGGATTCAAGCTTGATCCCGTATTTCTTACAGTCGGTGGCATAATGGCGGGTATAGGCGCTGTTATTATCTTGATTTTCTCAGGCAGAGAAAGCAAAAATCCCCTGAAGCGTCTTTTAAAGGGTGCCTATAACCTTTATGGTGCCACAAGCTACCTTTCAGATATCCTTTCCTATAGCCGACTTCTCGCTCTTGGTCTTGCTACTGGAGTTGTAGCAGGTGTTTTCAACCAGCTTGGTTCTATGATGGGAAATTCTGTTGTAGGTATAATTCTGTTTGTGGTCGTGTTTATTATTGGTCATCTTCTTAATATAGGCATAAATGCACTTGGTGCTTATGTCCATACAAACCGTCTCCAATTTGTCGAATTTTTCGGCAAATTCTATACAGGTGGTGGCAGGGACTTCAAACCCTACGCCGTTAATACAAAACATTATAATATCAAGGAGGATATTTAAAATGGAATTAGGTCTTTTTCTTGCACTTTTAGGTGCAGCTCTCGCAACTTTTATGGCAGGCATTGGTTCTTCTATTGGTGTTGGTAAAGCAGGTGTAGCGGCTGCAGGTGTTCTTGCAGAGGAGCCTTCACTTTTCTCCAAGGTTCTTATTCTTATGCTTCTTCCTGCAACACAGGGTATTTACGGTCTTCTTGTTGCCTTCCTTATTCTTCAGGGCGTAGGAATTATCGGTGGCGGTGCAGGTGAGATTTCTAACCTCGAAGGTCTTCTTTATCTTGCTGCATCTCTTCCTATTGCAGCATCTGGTCTTTTCTCTGCAATTCATCAGGGTAAATGTTCTGTTGCAGGTATCCACACAGTTGCAAAGAAACCCGACACAATGGGTAAATCCCTTATTATCCCCGCAATGGTAGAAACTTACGCTATCCTTGCACTTCTTATTTCCATTCTTGCTATCAACGGTATCGGTTCTCTTGGACTCTGATACAACAGGAGTGTCATTATGACAGGTTTAGAAAAAATAGTAGCCCAGATAAAGCTCGATGCAGAAAATACTGCAGAAAGTATAAAGGCAAAAAGCAATGTTCAGTGTGAAAAGCTAATTGCAGATGCACAGACAGAAGCTGATAAAGTTATTAAAGACGGTGAAATCAAAGCACAGAAGAAGTACGATGATATCCTTTTAAGAGCTGATTCTGCCGCAGAACTTGAAGAACGCAAAATTATGCTTTTTGCTCGACAGGGCATAATTTCAGATATGATTTCTAAAGCTTTGGAAAGTATAGCTAACCTTCCTCAGGACAAGTACTTTGAACTTGTTTATAAAATGATTTCAAAGTACAGCGAGAATAACGAAGGTGTTATTTCTTTTGGCGAAAATGACCTTAGCCGTCTTCCCGATGACTTTGAGTCAAGAGCAAATAATGTTGCTCAGGGCAGTTTAAAACTGAGCAAAAATCCTGTTTCTATAGATAATGGTTTTATTCTCACATACGGCTCTGTAGATGTTAACTGTAGCTTCAAAGCTCTTTTCAGCGACAACAGCGAAACAATCAGCGACGCTGTAGCAAAGCTTCTTTTCTTATAAGGAGGGCTTATGAAATCTCAGGATTTTACTTATGCAGTTAGTCGCATCAGAATGAAAGAGACAAAGCTTTTATCCAGAAAAGATATTGAACGCCTGATTTCTCAGAATGACTATCAATCAGTCTTAAGAACTCTTGCAGAGCTGGATTTCGGCGGTGATAATAACTCTGATGCAGACGATATACTCCTTGCGGAACAGAATAAACTGTGGTCTTTAATGGCTGAGCTTGTAGAAGATATGTCAGTTTTTGATATTTTCCGTTTTCAGAACGATTACCATAACCTCAAGGTGTGTGTCAAATCTGTTTATTCAAATACTTCTCCGGATTCTATGTTTGTTTCAGGAGGCACAATTGATGCCAAGGACCTTTATGAAAAGGTAAAAAACCGTGATTATAAAGAGCTTCCTGAGCTTTTGGGAGACACAGCCGCCAAATCGTTTGATATCTTACTTAAAACCGGTGACGGTCAGCTTTGTGATGCTGTTATTGATAATGCTTCACTTAAAGCCGTAGCTTTGTTTGCTGCTCAATCTCAAGATGAGGTTATAAAGGATTATGCAGAACTTTACGTAGACTCTGCAAATATTAAAATCGCTGTCCGTGGTTCAAAGCTTAATAAATCCTATGAGTTTTTCAGAAAATCCATGGCTGCGTCTGAGAATTTAAATATAGAGCTATTGGCACGCAGTGCAGTAAAAGGTTTCGACGAAATCTGCTCATATCTTGCTACAACCAAGTATAAGGACGCAGTAGAGTATATCAAAACGTCTATGTCTGCTTTTGAAAAATGGTGTGATGACCTGCTTATAAGCGGTATGAAAAAACAGAAATCCGAACCTTTTACCATAGGTCCTTTGATTGCTTATATTCTGGCAAAACAGAATGAAATCAAAGTTGTCCGACTGATTCTTATTGCTAAGCTTAACTCACTTGATGATGCAAAAATTAACGAAAGGATAAGGGAAATGTATGTATAGAGTTGCTGTATTAGGCGACAAAGAAAGCATATATGGCTTTGCCGCCCTTGGTCTTGACGTTTACTTTGTAACCGAAAACGATGATGCAGAGGTTACATTCAAAAAGATTACACAAAGCGATTACGCAGTTATTTATATAACCGAACAGCTTGCCGCAACTTTAAGCGACGAAATCGCAAAGTTTGCCTATAAACCTTCACCTGCAATTGTCCAGATTCCCGGAGTTATCGGTAACACAGGTAAGGGAATGGAAAATGTAAGAAAATCTGTAGAAAAAGCTGTCGGTAGTGACATTATTTTTAATGATTGATTATTATCCATGAAAGGATGATTTAATATGAGCAAAGGTGCTATTTTAAAGGTAGCGGGCCCTCTTGTAATTGCCGAAGGTATGAGGGATGCCAACCTTTTTGACGTTGTCCGTGTTTCAGAGCATCGTCTTATCGGTGAGATTATCGAAATGCATGGAGACAATGCATCTATTCAGGTTTATGAAGAAACCTCAGGTCTTGCTCCCGGTGCACCTGTAGAGTCTACAGGATCACCTTTAAGTGTAGAGCTTGGTCCGGGTCTTATTTCTAATATCTATGATGGTATCCAGCGCCCTCTTGAAGATGTTATGAGAGTATGCGGTACCAATCTTCAGCGTGGTGTTGAAGTTCCTTCCTTAAGCCGAGACAAAAAGTGGCATTTTGTTCCTTCAGTGTCAGCAGGTGACAGGGTAGAGGCAGGCGATGCAATTGGTACAGTGCAGGAAACTGATGTAGTTCTTCATAAGATTATGGTGCCACCTTATGTTAAGGGTACTGTAAGAACTATCGAAGCAGGTGACTTTACTGTTTCTGACACAGTTTGTACTTTAACTCTTGATAACGGAGAGGAAAAAGAACTTACTTTAATGCAGAAATGGCCTGTACGTGTTGGCAGACCATATAAGAAAAAGTTACCCCCTGTTGAACCCCTTGTTACAGGTCAGCGTGTAATAGATACACTTTTCCCCATAGCAAAGGGTGGTGTTGCTGCTGTTCCCGGACCGTTCGGCACAGGCAAAACAGTTGTACAGCATCAGCTGGCTAAATGGGCAGAAGCAGATATTGTTGTTTATATCGGCTGTGGCGAACGTGGTAACGAAATGACCGACGTACTCAACGAATTTCCTGAGCTTATTGACCCTAAAACAGGTAAATCTCTGATGGAGAGAACTGTTCTTATTGCCAATACCTCAGATATGCCCGTTGCAGCACGTGAGGCTTCAATTTATACAGGTATTACAATTGCCGAGTATTTCCGTGATATGGGTTATTCCGTAGCTCTTATGGCAGACTCTACTTCCCGTTGGGCAGAGGCATTGCGTGAAATGTCAGGTCGCCTTGAAGAAATGCCCGGCGAAGAAGGTTATCCCGCATATCTTGGTTCCCGTCTTGCTCAGTTCTATGAGCGAGCAGGCAAGGTGAATATTTTAGGAAGTGATGACAAAATCGGTTCACTTTCAGTAATCGGTGCGGTATCTCCTCCCGGCGGTGATATTTCTGAGCCTGTTTCTCAGGCAACACTACGTATTGTTAAGGTGTTCTGGGGACTTGATTCTTCACTTGCTTATAAGCGTCATTTCCCTGCACTCAATTGGCTTACAAGTTATTCTCTTTATACCGACACACTTGCCAAATGGTATGATGAAACTGTATCAACCGATTGGATGATGTTACGTGCACGAATAATGCAGCTTCTTCAGGAAGAAGCCGAGCTTGAAGAAATAGTAAAGCTTGTTGGTATGGATGCACTTTCATCCCCTGACAGATTAAAGCTTGAGGCAGCACGTTCCATTCGCGAGGACTACCTCCATCAGAACGCTTTCCATGAGGTAGATACCTACACATCATTAGACAAACAGCTTCTTATGATGAAGCTTATTTTAGCATACTTCGACAAGGCTCTTTCAGCCTTAAGAGACGGTGCTGATATAGATAAGCTTGTGTCTATGCCTATAAGAGAATCTATAGGCAGATTCAAGTATGTTCCTGCAGATGGTATCAATAAAGCTTATGATGAAATTCTATTCAATCTTGATAAGGATATTGACGGAATTATAGCAGAGGGAGAGGATTAATATGCCAAGAGAATACAGAACCATTCAGGAGGTAGCAGGTCCTCTTATGCTCGTAAAAGATGTCGAAAATGTCGCCTATAACGAGCTTGGCGAAATCGAGCTTGCTTCTGGTGAAGTACGCCGTTGCAAGGTTCTTGAAATCAACGGCAGTAACGCGTTGGTTCAGCTTTTCGACTCAGCCGCAGGTATCAATCTTTCTAATTCTAAAGTAAGATTTTTAGGCAAAAGTATGGAGCTTGCTGTTTCAAAGGATATGTTGTCCCGCGTGTTTGACGGTATGGGCAGACCTATTGACGGAGGTCCTGAAATTCTTCCTGTAAAACGTGTTGACATCAACGGTGTTCCTATGAATCCTGCAGCAAGAAATTACCCTCAGGAATTTATCCAGACAGGTGTTTCTGCTATTGACGGACTTAATACTCTGGTAAGAGGTCAGAAGCTTCCTATCTTCTCCGCCTCAGGTCTTCCTCATGCAAACCTTGCCGCACAGATTGCACGTCAGGCAAAGGTAAGAGGTACTGACGAACCCTTTGCGGTTGTTTTTGCCGCTATGGGTATTACTTTTGAAGAGTCCAACTATTTTGTAGAAAGCTTTAAAGAAACAGGTGCTATCGACAGAACAGTTATGTTCGTAAACCTTGCCAACGACCCTGCTATTGAGCGTATCTCTACTCCTAAAATGGCACTTACCGCTGCTGAATACCTTGCATTTGAGGAGGATATGCACGTTCTTGTTATCCTTACGGATATCACAAACTACGCAGATGCTCTTCGTGAGGTTTCTGCCGCAAGAAAAGAAGTCCCAGGCAGACGAGGTTATCCCGGTTATATGTACACCGACCTGGCTACTCTTTATGAACGTGCAGGCAGACTTAAGGGCAAAAAGGGCTCCATTACCCTTATTCCAATTCTTACAATGCCTGAAGATGATAAAACCCATCCCATTCCTGACCTGACAGGTTACATTACCGAAGGCCAGATTATCCTTTCACGTGACCTTTACCGCAAGGGTGTAACTCCTCCTATTGATGTTCTTCCGTCACTTTCCCGTCTTAAGGACAAGGGTATTGGTGATGGTAAAACAAGAGCTGACCATAGTAACACCATGAACCAGCTTTTCTCAGCCTATGCCCGAGGCAAAGAGGCTAAAGAATTGATGGTTATTTTAGGTGAAGCCGCTTTGACCGATATTGATAAGCTTTATGCAAAATTTGCAGAGGAGTTTGAAAACCGTTATGTTTCTCAGGGATATATGACAGACAGGAGCATCGAAGAAACTCTCGACTTAGGCTGGGAGCTTTTAAGAATTCTTCCCAGAAGCGAACTCAAACGTATTGACGATAAATATCTGGACCTTTATTACGACAAAAAGTAAAATCGGAGATTTGTTATGGCTACAAAACAGGTTAATCCAACCCGTATGGAGCTTACACGCCTTAAGAAAAAGCTTGCAACCGCTACCAAAGGTCACAAGCTTCTTAAGGACAAACGTGATGAGCTGATGCGTCAGTTTTTAGATATGGTAAAAGTTAATAAACAACTTCGTGAAAAGGTTGAGAAAGCCATAGGAGAGGCCAACAAGAATTTTGTACTGGCTTCTGCATCTATGTCTAACGAAACCCTTGCTGCGGCTATGCTGGCACCTAAACAGGAAGTGTTGCTTTCCGTTTCAAGTAAAAATATCATGAGCGTTGAAGTGCCTGAGTATAAAATTAACTACCGTACTCCAGATACTAATGATATGTTTTGTTATGGCCTTGCTTTTACATCTTGTGACTTGGATGATGCAGTAAGCTCGTTGTCAAGCATACTGCCTGATATGCTCAAACTCGCAGAGGTCGAAAAATCCTGTCAGCTTATGGCAGACGAAATCGAAAAGACACGACGCAGAGTTAATGCTTTGGAGCATGTAATGATTCCGGAAACAAAAGCGAGCATACGATATATTTCAATGAAGCTTGATGAAAACGAGCGTGCAACCCAGACAAGACTTATGAAGGTTAAGGATATGATGCTCAAAGAGGCTCACGGATATTGATATAAAACAGTCACAGCAATGACAAATGCTGTGACTGTTTTTTGGTTTGTGAACTTTATTTGAAATCTTTTATATTTCTAATACGGAATAATCTGTTTCGTAATAGATAGTATAATAACTCCTGTATTTTAAAAATTACTTCAGGTGATATATATGACAGAAGAGCGTTTGGCTCAGAAACGAGCCAATGAACTGAAAAAACGTCGTAAAAATTTGTTTGTAAAAAAAGTAATATGTGTGCTGCTTGCCATATTTTGCTTTGTTGGCGGTATTGCGTCTCTTGCGTATTACAGAACTTTGAGGAGTTTTAATTATCAGGATGTCAACACACCAGTTCAAACACAAACAGATGCTGACGGCAATATGATTGTAACTGAACCTGAGCTTTTAACTCTTGATACCAACTCAGGCAATCTGCTCTCAGACCCGTTTATCTTAAACATTCTTCTTTTTGGTGCTGACCAATATGGCAATGAGGGAAACTCTGATACTATGATCCTTATGTCAATTGATAACCGTCACGAAAAGATAAAGCTTACTTCCTTTTTGCGTGATACTCTTGTGTATGTACCGGGATATTACAACACAAAGCTTACTCATGCATATTCTTTTGGCGGTGCCGAACTTTCTATCCAGACTATTGAAGCAAATTTCGGCATAAAGATTGACCGTTACGCAGTGGTTAACTTTGAAACTTTTAAGGATATTGTAGATATTATGGATGGTGTGGATATCGAGCTTACCTATGATGAAATCGCTTATATCAATGCTCAAGTTGCACAAAATTATCAGGATGATTATCTGCCTTGGGATACCGAAGAAGGTATTGTTCATCTCAACGGTCAACAGGCTCTATGGCATGCAAGAAACCGTGGCGGATATGTTAACGGTGAGTATTTCTATATGGGTGATGACTGGGGAAGAGTTCAGCGTCAGCGTGCATTTTTGGATGCAGTTATGAATAAACTCAGAAATTCTGCATCCCTTTCAGAAATAGTTCAGATTGTAAATGCAGTAGGACCCAATATTACAACCAACCTGAAAAGCTCTGAAATCACTTTGCTTGTTTCAGGTGCCCTTACTTACCTTGATTATGAAATGGAAGAACTTTCAATGCCCGAAGACAACTGGGAAGAAGTTGATAATAGCGACGGTAAATGTCTTGGTATAATAGACTGGAATCTGGCACGCCGTACAGTTGCAGAGTTTATCTATGAAGACAGCGTAGTATAAAAATTACAGCAGACAGAAAATTTATTCTGTCTGCTGTTTTTATATGCTTTATATTATTGAAAACTCCATATGAGCAGGTACTGCATCAAGATAAAGTTTTTCTGTGTCAATTTGTTTTATATATCCGTAAAGTTCACCGAAAACTAAGGTCTTACCGCCTGTTGTAACACACAAAAGCTTGCCTGATTTAATAGAAGGCTTAAATGTGAGTTCCATAGCTGAACTTCCTGCTGTGAATTTCCAGGGTTTATCGGGTCTTTCTTCCTTGCCCATAGCCTTAACAGAGGCGAATTTGTGAATTTTACCGTCAAGGAAAAAGCAGTTTTCACTAGCCTCTGAAGTATCACCAACACCGCCTGCAAGACAAAGTGCAAACTGTCTGCCATTAATCTCTGTATTGGCATAAAGTGCGTGATAACAGCTTTTTTCAGAAAGCGAATATCTCTGCCAATCAAGATAGGCTACAGCACTGTCTTTATTCATATTATATTCTGCTCCGCCGCATCTGATAATACCCGAAGCACTCATATAAGGGACAAACCTTTTTAAGAAAAAACTTTTTGGGTTTGACCTGGAGGGTAGTATAACGTTAAAACTCTCATCAATTCTTTCTTTAAGTTCAAGATTGATGTAAAGTGTTTTTTCTTTATAAAAATCAACAAACTCACATCGTATGTATCTGTTGAGAGCAGTGTTAGAAAAATTCATACCAACTCTTGTATCAGTAAAAGTAACATCACCGTTTTTGCTTGAAGCAGGCATACTTAGCTTGCCGAATGACATATACTTTCTAAGAGTTCTGAAATCCTGCTCACCTGTATTAAAGTCAACAATGGCGGCACTAACTTCTGCATTGATGCCTTTTTCTGCTACAGAAAGGTAAATAGCTGCATTGTCCCCAACTATAAGATAGCTGTCACGCTCGTTAAGTGTAAAGCGGTTTTTGCAAAGCGACTTATCAAAGAGAAAGTTAGGTTTTCTGCTCCAACCTGCACAGCAGATTTTTCCATTTTCATCAAAAATATTCTTTTCATTTGTTATTTCTCGCTGCACAGTGCCACCCCCTGTAAGCTTACTTCTACTACTCTGTATTATTATACATTATTTATATCTTTGTGCAATACCTTTCACATAGTTAATTTTGGGAGAATTTTATGAAGCGATATCCATTTATATTGTGTATAATTACTTTTTCAATGATTTTAGGAGCTTGTGAAGTTGTAAATGTCAATTCTGCTGATGAACTTTTACATTGTACATGGTATGTTGAAAATGAAAATTCAATGAAAGCAAGGTTGAGTTTTGAAACTAAAACTGATACGGCACGGTTTATTATTACAGACCAGAATAATACTACTACAGAAATTCACGGAGTTTTTGCAGTGGATAAAGATAATCTGTACATTACCTCATCTTCTCAGAAGAATACCTACGTGTTCGGGTATAACGTTTACAAAGACCGCCTTATTTTAAGTTATAACAATACAACTCTTACTTTTAAAGCAGATAAAGAAAAAGAGCCGTGATTTAACGGCTCTAAAAGATTTAATTAATAACCCAGACATCCCTCAAGGGAGTCGTCGTTTTCTATCCATTCTTCAACATAAACAGCAGTAAACTTGGTTTTGCTGTTTCTGATTACTACTCTTGTAATACCCGCATTAATAATTGCACGTTTACACATAGCACATGCACTTGCGTTTTCAACGTATTCTCCTGTGCCTTGTTCCTTACCTACCAGATAAAGAGTAGCACCCAGCATTCTTTCACGCGATGCATGTATAATAGCATTCATCTCAGCATGTACACTTCTGCAAAGCTCATATCTTTCACCGCGGGGAATATTAAGAGCTTCTCTCTGACAATACCCAAGGTCAATGCAGTTTTTTCTGCCTCTTGGTGCACCTACATAGCCCGTAGAGATAATCTGGTCGTTGTTTACAATAATTGCACCAAAATTGCGTCTTAAGCATGTGCCTCTTTCGGATACTGTCTCAGCAATATCAAGATAGTAGTTTTCCTTATCAATTCGTGTAAACATAATAAACCTCCAAATAAAATAATTTTGGCTTTGCTTAGTGGTGTTGGTTATTTGCTTAATTCCTCAAGGCACTTTTTGCAGATGTGGTGTTCTTTGTATTCGGTAAGCTCATCGTTACTTCCGCAGAAAACGCACTGAGGTAAATATCTTTTAAATACAATTTTGTCATCCTCGACAAAAAGCTCCAAAGGACTGTTTTCGACTAAATCAAACATCCTTCTGATTTTTACAGGTACGACAATTCTTCCTAATTTGTCAACTCTGCAAATATTTCCGCATGCTTTCAACATAATAATACCTCCCAAAAGTATGAATTGTAACCCTCCTTGTCTAAATCTTACCAATTTGTAACATTTTTGTCAAGAATAAACTATAAAAATACTTAACTGTCGAAAGGTGAGTTTCTATGCTTAATTATATCTGGGCTTTTATGATGTTGATTGCTTTTATATCATCGATATTTTTAGGCAAAACAGAATCGGTTTCCGACTCGGTAATTTCAGGAGCCACATCTGCTGTTGAACTCTTGTTTTCAATAATAGGTATAATATGTTTTTGGTCAGGAATGATGGAAATAGCCGACAAAAGCGGAATAACAAAAGGGATAGCTAAAGTGTTTTCTCCCGTGCTCACCAAACTCTTTAAAAATGTTGATAAAAACAGTGACGCAATGAGATATATAAGTCTTAACATAAGTGCTAATCTTATGGGACTGGGTAATGCCGCGACACCCCTGGGATTAAATGCTATGAAAGAGCTAAAAAGCATTAATCACAATAAAAACGAAGCTACTGATGATATGGTTATGTTTGTGGTTCTTAATACAGCATCGCTTCAACTTATTCCCACAACGCTGTGTGCATATCGTTCAAAATACGGAAGTTATGCTCCTTTTGAAATTATACCGTGTGTGTGGCTTACGTCTGTTGTGGCATTGACAGTAGCGGTTATTGTTGCAAAACTCTTTTTTCTGAAGAAGGGATAAAATGAGCCTTATTGTTCCTTTAATAGTACTTGTCATTGTATTTACAGGTATTTTCAGAAAAATTCCTGTATTTGAAGTTTTTTGTCAAGGAGCTTTAAAAGGTCTTAACACAATACTTACAATAACTCCTACTTTGATTGGACTTATCACTTCGGTTACCATGCTTCGTGAAAGCGGAGCTCTGGATTTTTTGACAGTTATTATTACGCCTTTAGCTGAGCAGTTGGGATTCCCTGCAGAAATAGTACCTGTTGCAATACTGAGACCCATATCAGGCGGAGGTTCAACAGCACTGCTTATAGATGTTTTTGAGCATTACGGTCCCGATAGTTTCGCTGGTAAAATTGTTTCGGTAATGGCAGGTTCAACAGAAACCACTTTTTACGCAGTAACCCTATATTTTGGCAGTATTGGTATAAAGAAAATCCGCCACACCCTTATAGCGGGACTTGCGGCGGATTTAACAGCAGTTATATTTTCGGTTTTGACAGTAAGACTTTTTCTTATCTGAATCTCAGTACCTTGTGCAGAAATGCTTTTCCGTTAAAGGGAATAAGGGGGTAAAGGTAGCTTTTACCGCTGACAGTTTTGTTTGTTACCAACAGTATAATTGTAATTAAAAGTCCTGCAATAAATCCCCAAAGGTTGAAAAGGGATGTCAGAATCAAAATTATTACCCTCATAAATTTAAGGCAGTAGCCAAGCTCATAATTGGGCTGAGAAAAGCTAGCAATAGTAACAAAAGCCATATACAGAATTGTTTCGGTGTTAAACCAACCTGCACTTACGGAAAATTCCGATAAGGCTATTGCTCCTATAATACCCAAGGTCCCCGATAAACTGTTTGGTGTATTCAGAGCTGCAAGCCTTAGCCCGTCAATTGTAACTTCCAAGAGTATCAACTGCCAGAATACAGGAATACTGCATTCCTCTGTGTTAACCATAAACTTGAATACATCAGGCACAAAGTCAGGGTTTTGTAACATCAGAAGCCACAAAGGGGTAATAAGCAAAGCCCCAATGGTTATTAATAGTCTTGCAACTCTTAAATAAGAGCCAGTTATAGGTGGAAAATAGTAGTCGTCTGCCTCTTCAGTAATATCAAAAATAGATGTTGGAAGAATAAGCGCCGATGGAGAGTTGTCCACCAGAATTACAATATTGCCTTTCAAAAGGTTTGCTGCTGCCGAGTCAGGGCGTTCTGTGTATTTTATCTTAGGAAAAGGGTTGAACCATTTTTTGGGGTAAATCGCCTCAATCAAACTTTGTTGATTCATTGCTAAAGAATCAACATCGATGTTGTTTATTCGGTTTGTAATTGCTTTCAGCAATTTTTTATCAACTTTGTTTTCCATATAACAAACTGCTACGTCAGATTTGGAACAATGGCTTACAAAAAAGGGTTTAACAGTAAAGTTTACATCCCTGATTCTTCGTCTGATAAGTGCTACGTTGCTTATCATAGTTTCAACAAATCCGTCTTTACTGCCTCTCATAACCTTATCGTCATCAGGCTCGCTGGTTTGTCTTTGAGGGTAAGTCCTCATATCCATCAGAACAGCTTTGTCCATGCCATCTATTATAAGAGCAGTAACACCGCAAAGTATATTCTGAATAATCAACTCAGGGTCATTTTCTGTTGTTACTTCAAAGTACGGGACACAGTTTTCTGCGAATGTATCGGCATCTTTAAAGTAACTTTCGTCTTTAATAGAATTAAAGAATACAAGGGTTTTCATCAGCACCGCATCTTTAACGAATCCGTCAATACAGTAAAGTGCGACATTCCTCTTGTTAATAATAATATTTCTTTTAATAAGGTCAAAGCTTTCATTAACTCTTAAATCAGCATCAAGTACTGCTGTGTTTTCATTCAGATTCTTAGTCAGCAAATTAATCACCTGTTGGTATTTTGCACCTGAGTTTATAAAATATGTAATAATAATCTGTGGTTTTGAAAATATATACAAAAGTTTTATCTGTTTATTGCAGTTTTTCTACCCGCAATATATAGTAAACCCTTTGACAAAAGACAATATTTATAGTATAAATATATTGTAAGGAAACTTCTATGTGACTGACGGGTTTCACTGAAAACAGTGGGGGAGTATAGAAGTTACAAAGCCGACCGTCTGGGCAATTCGCTTCACATAGAAGTGGATTGCCTTTTTGTTTAGTAATATAAGCTTATTTTATATCAATTCATTCAGTAAGGAGAGATACAAATGGAAAATAAAAGCTGGATTGGATTTAACAGTGGTGTTTGGTGTGATGAAATCAACGTTCGTGATTTTATTCAGACTAACTACACAGAGTACACAGGTGACGACGCCTTTTTAAGCGGTGCCACCGAGCGTACAAGTATACTGATGAAAAAGGTGGAAGGACTTTTTGCCCTGGAGCGCCAGTTTGGCGGTGTTCTTGATATCGACACTGCTACAGTTTCTTCACTTACAAGCTACTCACCGGGCTATATTGATAAAGAAAACGAGCTTATCGTAGGTATGCAGACCAACCGTCCCTTAAAGCGTGGTGTTAATCCCTTTGGCGGCATCCGTATGGCACGTCAGGCTTGTAAGGCTTACGGTTACAAATTAAGCGATAAAATCGAAGAAGAGTTCAAATACCGCACAACTCATAATGACGGTGTTTTCCGTGCTTATACTGATGAAATGCGTGCCGCAAGAAAGTGCCACGTTATTACCGGTCTTCCCGATGCTTATGGCAGAGGTCGTATTATCGGTGACTATCGCCGTGTAGCTCTTTATGGTGTGGACAAGCTGATTGAAGAAAAGCAGAAGGATAAAGCTGACCTTGCATTAGATTCATTCGATACTGCTCGTATCCGCCTTGATGAAGAGCTTTTCCAACAGATTGCTTTCTTAGGCAAAATGAAGGAAATGGCTATGATGTACGGTTTCGATATCAGCCAGCCTGCAAACAATGCTAAGGAAGCAATTCAGTGGACATATTTTGCTTATCTTGCAGCAATTAAAGAACAGAATGGTGCGGCTATGTCTTTGGGAAGAGTAAGCACATTCTTTGATATTTACATTGAGCGTGATATTAAAAATGGCATCTTAACCGAGGAAGGTGCCCAGGAGCTTATGGACGATTTTGTTATGAAGCTTCGAATCGCCAGACATTTAAGAACCCCTGAGTATAATGAGCTGTTCGGCGGTGACCCCATGTGGATTACTGAGGCTGTGGGCGGAGTAGGCGAAGACGGCAGAACATTAGTTACCAAAAACTCTTTCCGTGTTCTCAATACACTCTACACCTTAGGTTCTTCTCCCGAGCCTAACCTTACTGTTCTCTGGTCTCAGAATCTTCCTGAAAATTTCAAGAAGTTCTGTGCAAAGGTTTCCAAGGATACAAACTCTATCCAGTACGAAAACGACGATTTAATGCGTCCGATTTATGGCGATGATTATGCTATTGCCTGCTGTGTTTCTGCTATGAAGGTAGGCAAACAGATGCAGTTCTTTGGTGCAAGGTGTAACTTACCAAAGCTTATGCTTATTGCTATCAACGGCGGTTATGATACTACCAGCGGTATCCATATTGGTCCTCAGATGGATGTTTTAGAGGGTGACCGGCTCACTTTTGAAGCTGTTATGGAACGTCTTGATGTTTATCTGCCCTGGCTCAGCCATCTTTACGTAAACACAATGAATATCATCCACTATATGCACGATAAATACGCCTACGAGAAAACCCAGATGGCTCTACACGATACTACCGTTGACCGCTTTATGGCTTTCGGTATAGCCGGCCTTTCCGTAATTACCGATTCCTTAAGTGCTATTAAATACGCTGACGTCAAGCCTGTCAGAGATGAAAACGGTTACATCGTAGACTTCGAAACTACAGGCGAATTCCCTAAGTTCGGTAACGATGACGATAGGGTAGACTCTCTTGCCAAGGATATGACCCATAAGGTTATTACAGAACTCAGAAAGACAAAAACTTATCGCGATTCAATTCACACTCTTTCTGTTCTTACTATTACATCAAACGTTATGTACGGCAAAAACACAGGCTCAACTCCGGACGGCAGAAAAGCAGGCGAGGCTTTTGCTCCCGGTGCTAATCCTATGCACAACCGTGAGGAAAATGGTGCTCTTGCTTCTCTTAACTCTATTGCTAAGATAAGCTACGACGATTGTCGTGACGGTATTTCCAATACCTTCTCTATAACTCCCAATGCTTTAGGTAAAACCGATGATGAACAGGTAAATAACCTTGTTACAATTCTTGACGGTTACTTTGCTAAAATGGCTCATCACATCAACGTTAACGTTATGACCCGTGAAACTCTTATGAAAGCTTACGAAAACCCCGAGGCTTATCCTAACCTCACAATCCGTGTTTCAGGCTATGCTGTACACTTCAACAAGCTAAGCCGTGAACAGCAACGTGAAGTTATAAGCCGTACTTTCCACGAAGCAGTATGAGTAAGGGTTACATCCACTCCATCCAAAGCCTTGGAACAGTAGATGGTCCGGGTGTAAGGTTTGTAGCTTTTTTACAGGGGTGCAATTTGCGTTGTAAATGCTGTCATAACCCTGACACCTGGGTGCGTGTTGGAGATGCAAAAGAATTTACGGCAGAAGAAGTTGTAAATAAAGCAGTACGTTTCAAAGAGTATTTCAAAGACAACGGCGGTATCACTTTATCAGGCGGTGAACCCTTGTTGCAGGCAAAATTTGCAACGGACATTTTTACATCCGCTAAAGAAAAGGGTATAAACACCTGCCTTGATACATCCGGCAGTGTTATTAATGAGAATGTATTGAGCTTGTTGCAGGTTACTGACAGAGTCCTTCTGGATATAAAATACACCGAAGATGCTCTTTACAAAGAAAACGCAGGCTGTTCTATGGAGATTCCTCTTGAGTTTTTACGGATTCTCAATAATATGAATATTCCCACAACCCTTCGTCAGGTTATCATTCCCACAGTTAACGATAATGAAGAAAATATCACAAAGCTTTATGATATTGCAAAAAATCATAATTGTGTGGATAAAATAGAGCTTTTGCCTTTTCACAAAATATGCCAGACTAAATACGACGCAATGAATATAACTTTTCCTTTTGGCAATCTGCCAACTCCAACAAAGGAAAAAATGGATTTCCTTAAGACTTTTGTAAAAGAATATGTATAAATACATCTCCTTCGGATTACTATTCGGAGGAGATTTTTTGTGAATTTTTATGTAACAAAACACGAATAAAGTTGCTATTTAAGTATCAATATGTTATAATACTTAATTATTATAGGCTTATTATGTGTGAAAGGATGTATTGCTGTGACGGTGCTTGGTATTGACCCCGGTTATGCTATTATCGGTTATGGTGTTATCAGTGCCGAAAACTGTAATTTCAACCCCATTGCCTATGGTTGCATTACCACTGATGCCGACACGGATTTCAACCTTCGACTTAAGATTATTTTTGATGGTATGAATAAGGTTATTGAAAAGGCAAAGCCTGACTGTATAGCTATAGAAAAGCTGTATTTTCAGAATAACCAGAAAACCGCCATAATGGTTGCCGAAGCAAGAGGTGTAATCCTCCTTGCGGCTCAGCTTCACAATATTCCTATTTTTGAGTATACACCCCTGCAGGTTAAAACTGCAGTTACGGGCTACGGAAAAGCTAAAAAACAACAGGTTATGGATATGACCAAGCGACTTTTAAAGCTAAGACAAATGCCAAAGCCCGACGATGCCGCGGATGCCCTTGCAATTGCTGTTTGTCACGTTCAGGCTGCAGGCACTTGCCTCAGACAAAAACTTATAAGTGGCATTAACTAACCTTTGGAGGTACAGTTATGATTTATTCTTTAAGAGGTAATTTAATAGTAATGGAGCAAGGCTTTTCTGTTGTGGAATGTTCAGGTGTCGGTTATAAATGCCATACCAGTATCAATACTCAGAAGAGTTTAAAACTTAACAGCGAGGTTACCTTGTTTACTTATATGAGCGTACGTGAAGATGCTTGTGAGCTTTTCGGTTTTGCTACAAAGTCAGAGCTTCAGTGTTTCAAGCTATTAATCGGTGTTTCAGGTGTTGGTCCCAAGGTAGGTATTGCTCTTCTTTCTGATTTAACCCCAGAGCAGATTACCTTTGCAATTTCTGCGGGCGACGTAAAGTCTTTAACCCGAGCTCAGGGGGTAGGCCCCAAACTTGCTTCCAGAATTATTCTTGAACTTAAGGATAAGCTTAAAGGCTTTGGTACATCTGATACCTCTGTGGAACTTAAAGGTTCAGTTATTGAGGACACAGGCAATATTTCAAAAGCTGTTGCTGCTCTTTCTGTACTGGGCTTTTCTGCTGCAGATGTTACGCCTGTGCTTTCAAAGCTTGACCCGAGCCTTACTGTAGAACAGCTTATCGGCGAAACCTTAAAGAAAATGGGTAGATAATTATGAGTCAGTTTAACTATAGCGAAGAATTTGATTTTGAAAACAGAATAGTAGATACACAGGAAACCCCTGAAGATGTATTTGACGGCGATAATCCCTTAAGACCAAAATCTTTTGATGATTATGTAGGTCAGGATAAGGTAAAGGAAAACCTGAAAATCTTTATCGAAGCTGCCAAAAAACGCGGAGAGGTTTTAGACCATGTTCTTCTTTACGGCCCTCCCGGTCTTGGTAAAACAACCCTTTCTGCAATTATTGCAAATGAGCTGGGCGTAAACATCCGTATCACATCAGGTCCGGCTATTGAAAAGCCCGGCGATCTGGCTTCACTTCTTACAAACCTTAATCAGGGTGATGTGCTTTTTATTGATGAAATTCACCGTCTTAACCGCAGTGTTGAAGAAATTCTTTACCCCTCCATGGAGGATTTTGCAATAGATATTATCACAGGCAAAGGTCAGATGGCGGCTTCTTATCACTTGCCTCTGCCTAAGTTTACTTTGGTAGGTGCCACAACCCGTGCAGGTCAGCTTTCTGCTCCTCTGAGGGACCGTTTTGGTGTTATTTCCCGTCTCGAACTTTATTCACACGAAGAACTTGCAAAAATCGTAACACGAAGTGCAGGCATCCTTGGAATTGAAATTGACGAAAAAGGTGCTCTGGAGCTTGCTTCCCGTTCCCGTGGTACCCCAAGAATTGCCAACCGACTTTTAAAGCGTGCCAGAGATTTTGCACAGGTGATGTCTGACGGAATTATCACAGGCGAGGTTGCAAAAATCGCCCTGGACAGACTTGAAATAGACTCATTAGGATTAGACCAGAACGACCGCAGAATGCTCCTTGCAATGATAAATAATTACGGCGGAGGTCCTGTAGGACTTGAAACATTAGCCGCCGCAATAGGCGAAGAGGCTGTAACAATCGAAGATGTATACGAACCTTATTTAATGCAGATAGGTTTTCTTAACCGTACCCCACGAGGACGCTGTGTAACTACACTTGCCTATGAGCATCTCGGCATTAAGAGCACAGTAAATTCTCAGCAGACATTATTTGAAATTAACTAAATTCAGTATAGGAGGTTTTTTATATGGGTAGATTATTTGGTACAGATGGTGCAAGAGGTGTAGCAAATACTGAGCTTACACCAGAGCTTGCTATGAACATCGGCAGAGCTGCCGCAATGGTGCTTATCAGTGATACCGTTGAGCATCCCACATTCTTAATCGGTAAAGATACACGTCTTTCAGGTGATATGCTTGAAGGTGCACTTATAGCTGGTCTTTGTTCAGTAGGTGCAAACGTTGTGCTTTTAGGTGTTGTTCCAACACCAGCAGTTGCGTATCTTATCAAAGAGTATAAGGCAGATGCAGGTATCATGATTTCCGCATCTCATAACCCCTTTGAATTTAACGGTATCAAAATTTTCAACGACGAAGGCTACAAACTACCTGATCTTCTTGAAGAGCAGATTGAAGCTATAGTTTTGGACCACGAGTGTGAATATAAAGTTTGCCGTGATTCAGATATTGGCAAGGTTACACGCAAGGATGATGCAGTAGACGATTATATCAAGCACGTAATCAGCACAGTAGAGTATGACCTTAAGGGTATGCGTATTGCTCTTGACTGCTCTAACGGCTCATCTTCTACAACCGCCAGAAAGCTTTTTGAAGCACTTGGTGCCGAA
The DNA here is from genome assembly GCA_017521925.1 of Clostridia bacterium. Classification (GTDB taxonomy): domain Bacteria; phylum Bacillota; class Clostridia; order Oscillospirales; family Acutalibacteraceae; genus Ruminococcoides. Next base: position 18,763 of record JAFXBG010000018.1, on the reverse strand, counting down.
TGTCACGTTCTTTTTGATACTCCCGATGGTGTTAATATTAACGCAAACTGTGGTTCTACTCATATCGAAACTCTTCAGAGATTTGTAAAGGACAATAACCTTGATGCGGGTCTTGCTTTTGACGGTGATGCTGACAGATGCTTGGCTGTTGATGATAAGGGCGAGCTTGTTGACGGAGACTACATAATTGCGATTATTGCCGCTGATTTTAAGAGCCGCGGTATGCTTAAAAAGAACACAGTTGTATGTACAATTATGACCAATATGGGCTTCAATAAATTCTGCGAAGCTAGTAATATGAACCTTGTATCTACAAAGGTTGGCGACCGTTATGTTTTAGAGACAATGCTCAGAGAAGATTATAACATCGGCGGTGAGCAGTCTGGCCACGTTATTTGCCTTGACTATTCCACAACCGGCGATGGTCAGCTTACAGGTGCACAGCTCTTAAGCCTTATCAACCGACGTCATGCAAAATTAAGCTCAATCGCTACACTTATGGAACGTTTTCCTCAGGTACTTGTTAACGTTACGATTAATCCTGAACTTAAAACAAAGTTCTACACAGATAAAGAAATTAAAGAAGAATTGGCTCGTGTTGAAGATATCCTAGAGGGCAGAGGCAGAATTATTGTTCGTCTTTCAGGCACAGAGCCTCTTGTACGTGTAATGCTTGAGGGTGAGGATTTTGCCGAAATCACACGTCTTGCTAACGAGACTGCAGCACTTATAAAGGATAAACTTGCATAATGAGATGTACTGATAAATGGCTCGATTATGAGCTTTTAGATGCCTCAAATGGCGAAAGATTAGAGCGATGGTCAGATATAATTTTAATCCGACCTGATACTCAGATTATATGGAATACCAAAAAGACCGACTACCGCTGGAACAAAGCCCACGCACGATATATACGTTCCAATTCAGGAGGCGGTCATTGGGAATATTATAAAAAACTTCCCGATACATGGAACATTAAATATGACGACTTAGGTTTTGTAATAAAACCTATGGGTTTCAAGCACACTGGTGTTTTCCCTGAGCAGGCTGTTAACTGGGACTATGCAATGGATAAAATCAGCAAAGCTAACCGTCCCATAAATGTTCTCAACCTTTTCGGTTATACAGGCGGTGCTACTGTTGCCTGCCTTAAGGCTGGTGCCGGTGTCTGCCACGTTGACGCCTCTAAGGGTATGGTTAATATGGCAAAGGAAAATGCTCAGTTATGTGGTGTTTCCGATAAACCCGTAAGGTGGATTGTAGACGACTGTGTAAAGTTTGTTAACCGTGAAATCCGCCGTGGCAGACGTTACGATGCAATTATTATGGACCCGCCTTCTTATGGCAGAGGTCCTAACGGTGAAGTCTGGAAGCTTGAAACCGAGCTTTTTCCGCTTTTAGAGCTTTGCAAGCAGGTTCTTTCTGACGACCCCCTTTTCTTCCTGCTTAATTCCTACACCTCAGGACTTTCTCCTGCTGTAATGGAATACACCCTTACAAGTGTACTTAAAGACACTTTTGGCGGTAAGGTAACAGCTGATGAAATCGGACTAAGAGTAAGCTCTACAAATTTAGTTTTACCCTGCGGTAATACCGCAATCTGGGAGAGATAATTTTAATGAATCAGATTGACGTAAAGGACCTTGTTTTCACATATGAGTCCCCTGAAGAATTGCAACAGAATATTTGTGACTATGTAATAAACGGGGTTTCCCTTACAGTTGAGAAAGGTGAATTTTTAAGTGTTATAGGTCACAACGGCTCCGGTAAATCTACACTTTCCAAGCATTTAAATGCCATTCTGCTTCCTACAGGAGGCAAAGTTTTCGTAGAGGGTATGGATACTCTAGACGAAGATAAATGTTATGATATCCGCCGTAAAGTAGGACTCGTTCTGCAAAACCCCGACAATCAGCTGGTTGCCAGCATTGTAGAAGAAGATGTTGCATTCGGCCCTGAAAATCTTGGTGTAGAGCCTTCCGAAATCCGTAAAAGAGTTGACGAAGCTTTAAAAGCTGTCGGTATGTATGAATACCGTACCTTTGCACCCCACAAGCTTTCAGGCGGTCAGAAACAACGAGTTGCTATAGCAGGTATACTTGCTATGAAGCCTGACTGTATTGTCCTTGATGAACCTACTGCAATGCTTGACCCTAAAGGCAGGGAAGAGGTGCTTTCTGCAATTCATACTCTTAACAAAGACCATGGCATTACCATTGTACTTATAACGCACAATATGGACGAAGCCGTTACTTCTGACAGAGTAATTGTTATGGATGGCGGAAAAATCCTTACAGAAGGCACGCCCAAAGAGGTTTTTTCTCAGGTAGAGCTCCTAAAGAAGCATCGCCTGGATGTACCTCAATCTACTGAGCTTTGTTACAAGCTCCGTGCTTATGGTGTTAATATCAAAGAACTCCCGCTTAATATTGACGAATGTGTTAATGTGTTAAAGGAGGTGCTTTTATGAGCATACTCCGTACCGAGAATTTAAGTCTGGTTTACGGCAAGGGTACTCCCTTTGAGAAAAAAGCCGTAAATAATGTAAATATTGATATCAAAGAGGGCGAAGTAATCGGCATAATAGGCCACACAGGTTCAGGTAAATCCTCTCTTGTTCAGATGCTCAACGGCCTCTTTAAACCTACCGAAGGCACAGTGTATTTTGAAGATACAGATATTTTCACAAATCCTAAGGAACTCAGAAAAATCCGCTTCAATATTGGTCTGGTTTTTCAGTATCCTGAAAACCAGCTTTTCGAAGATACTGTTGCCAAAGATATCGCTTTTGGCCCTAAAAATATGGGGCTCAGTGACGAAGAAATCGCTGAAAGAGTAAAGAAAGCCGCACGTTTTTCAGGACTCAGAGAAGAACTGTTAGAACGTTCTCCTTTTGATCTTTCAGGCGGAGAAAAGCGACGTGCCGCTATTGCAGGAGTTATCGCTATGGAGCCCAAGGTTCTTATTTTGGACGAGCCTACTGCAGGTCTTGACCCTGTAGGAAAGGATGTTCTTCTTTCTCAGATTGAGGCTTACCACAAAGAAAGCGGTAACACAGTTTTGCTTGTATCTCATAATATGGAGGATATCGCACGTATTTCTGACCGTGTTCTGGTTATGAACAGTTCTGAATTGATAATGTTCGATACTCCTCAAAATGTTTTCTCACGTGCCGATGAACTTAAAGCCATAGGACTGCGAATACCTGAGATTACTGAAATTACAATTAAACTCAAAGAGGCAGGTGTTCCTCTGCCTGCAGGAATTCTTACCGTTGAAGAAGCCTTCAAAGAGCTTTGCAAACTTATAGGCAAAGGGGGTAAAACTGATGCGTGATATTACTTTAGGTCAGTATTTTCCCTCAAACGGTATTCTTCATAAATTGGATGCAAGAACAAAAATTTTGTTTCTGATAGCATTTATTGTTCTTATATTCTGTTCGTTTAACTTTTTTGCTTTGGGGCTGGTTACAGCTTTTACAGCAGTAACGGTTCTCTTAAGCAAAGTTCCCGTAAAGATGTTCTTAAAGAGTCTAAAGACCATTATTATTATTGTGGTTATAACCTCGGTTCTTAATCTTTTTTACGGAACAGGCGAACCAATTTTTGAATGGTGGATTTTTTCCACAACCTTAAACGGTATCTTCAATGCAATATTTGTTACAGTTCGTATCATCTGCCTTGTTGTTGTAAGCTCAGCACTTACCTTTACAACTTCACCTACAGATATGACCGACGGTCTGGAACGGCTTATGAAACCTTTAACACTTTTTCATATAAGTGTCCACGAAATTGCAATGATGATGACCATTGCACTTCGTTTTGTTCCAACCCTTCTGGAAGAAACTGACAAAATTATGTCTGCCCAGAAGGCACGAGGTGCCGATATGGAAAGCGGAAACCTTATTAAACGCATCAAAGCGCTTATTCCTGTTCTTGTTCCGCTTTTTGTTTCTTCATTCCGCCGTGCCTATGACCTTGCAATGGCTATGGAGTGCCGTTGTTATCGAGGCGGTCAGGGCAGAACAAGACTTAAGCAGATGCGTTTTACTAAAAAGGATGTATGGGCATTTGCCATTATGATTTTATTAACAGCAGGAGTTGTACTTTGTGATATCTTCCTCTAATGAAAATTTACGTAATATATTAATTACAATTTCATATGACGGTTCAAAGTACCATGGCTGGCAGATTCAGCACAATGCTGTTACTGTACAGGAGGTCTTTCAGAAAGCTCTCTATGCTGTTATCGGTGACAAGCCCGATATTAAAGCTTGCAGCCGTACAGATTCGGGAGTCCATGCAGAAATGTTCTGCATCAGTACTAAAATCAGTCATCCTATTCCTGCTGTTAGGCTTAAGGCTGCACTTAATTCTCATTTACCCGATAGTGTAGTAGTCCTTGATGCTAAGGAGGTTCCTCTGGACTTCCATGCAAGATATAACGCGAAAGGAAAAAGATATATCTACAGAGTTTTAAACCGACCGGAACGTGATCCCTTTTATATCGGCAGAGCACTACATTATCGATATAATATCGATACTGAGCTTTTAAACAAAGCATCAAAAGCTTATATTGGTACTCATGACTTTACATCCTTTTGTACCCTTGATAAAAGGGAAAAAGGCGATTTCGTACGCACTATATATGACTTTTCAGTAACTAGAAAGGGTGACATTATAGAGTTTACCGTTGAAGGCAACGGTTTTCTTTATAATATGGTTCGTATAATGGTGGGCACTCTTTTAAGTATCAACGAAGGAAAAATAGCCCCTGATTCAATTTCAGAAATTATTAAAGCAGAGTCACGTGACTCTGCAGGACCTACCGCACCACCGCAGGGACTTTATCTTAACGAAGTTTTCTATGATTTATAAAGAAAGGAGGAACAAAAAATGAAAAAACGTAAAATTTCTCCCCGACATTATAAAGAGGAAATGTACGATACCAAACGTGCTGTTCTGAGCTATGAGCAGCTTCCTCTTGAAGACTATAACCAGAATGCAGGTGACAAAGAAAAAACAAATAAAAAGTCACTTTCATATAAAAAGATTATATTGGCTGTAATGGTTATTATACTTCTTGTTGCAATTGTTTTTGTTGTTTTTAGCCGTTTTTCCTGTGTTGGGTGTTCCTCTTATAACCTTACTTCGGCAAATTATCCCTTATCCTTAAAAGGTTCTCTAGTGGTTAACGGTAATTTTGATACATATAGTGGCGGCTATGTTTATGTTTCTGACACCCACTATGTCCTTTGTGATAATGACGGTGAAGAAAAATTCAATACTCAGGTTTCTTTTAACGACCCTGTCCTTAAACTTAATTACAACGGCACTTCTGTTGTTTATGATTTAGGCGGCTACGCGTATTCGCTTTATTCTGAAGAAGGGCTTGTATACTCAAGTCAGACTGAATCAAAAATGTATCTTGCCGATGTAACTCCTGATCTGAATTACGCAACTGTTACAGAGAGTCACGACTATAAAGCCAAGCTGTCTGTATATAGCAACACCCGGACACCTATTTACGGCTATTCTTTTGAAGAATATTATATAACCGCTATGGCTCTTAATTCAGATGCTACAGGTGCCGTCGCTTGCGGTGTAACCGCCGAAAACGGAATTGAAAAAAGCGTCGTGTATGTCTTTGATTTTACAGAGGAAAACCCACTTGCTTTCCATGAAATTTCAGGTGACATAGTTTTTGATGCCGAGTATCTTGATGATGGTTCTCTGTGTGTAATAGGCGAGAACGCATCTTACATTATTAACGGTAAAAATTTCTCAAAGCTTTCCAAAAATTCCTATTCCCAGATGACACTGGTTTCTTATGATATCAACACCGATACATCAGAGCTTTTGCTAAGTCTTTCACGTAGCGGTGACGGAAGAAATTGTACAATCCAGTGTATCGGAAAATCAGGATCAGTAAACAATCAGCTGGTTACAAATTATGCCGCTACTTTTACTTCTGCATATAAAAATCGTGTAGCTATAAGCGATAAATCCAATATTTATCTTTACTCCCAGAATGGAGAGCTGCTTTCTACAGTAAAAACAGCAGGCGACAGCCGTCAGATTCGTTTGATTTCGCCTGATGCATCAATTTGTTTGGGACTTAAGGATATTTCACTTTATACATTCTGAGGAACATTATGATTCTAGATATTTTTTGTTTGATTGTTATTATAGTTTTTGCCGTAATAGGCATAAAAACTGGTGCTGCAAAAGTTATATTCCGTCTGTTGTCTGTGATATGTGCTTTTGTTGCTGCTTTGTTTTTGTCACACTTTTTGGCAGAGCTTGTTTATAATGTGTTTATTAGGCATACAATAATCGATAACATAAGCAATGTAGTAAATAACACAGCTCTCAGCACTGCATCTGAAAAGTCTGCTGAGCTTCTAAGTTCACTTCCTGTGTTGCTTTCAAACTCTCTTGATTATTTTGGTTTTACTGAAGCTAAGTTAACCGAGATGTTCAGTACCTCAGCCGTAACAGGTATTGAAGGTGCAATTATGACTCCTGTAGTGGGAGCAATATCAATTGTATTTTTTGTAATATTATTCTTAGTGTTGCTTTTTGTTTTCAAAAAGCTTTTTGGTGGTATTTCAAAAATATTCCGACTTCCGTTTATAAGAGTAGTAGATTCTTTATTAGGTTTTGTTCTTGGTTTATCAGAAGGTATATTGGTACTTTGTGTTCTTGCATTCGTACTTAAACTTATTATTCCTCTTACCGGTGGCAGTGTTTACATTATTAACGAAACTTATATTTCAGAATCTTATATTTTTTCATTATTTTACTTTGGTGGTTTTATTTCGCTTGCTCAAAGCTTTATCTACAGCTTTAGCAATATATAATTAATTTGGGTGGGATATGAAAATGGATTATAACAAGTCCAAAAAGGTAGATTGGGCATATATTTTTACCGTGCCTAATATACTTTGTTATTTCAGAATCGCATTAATAGCCCCGATGCTTTATTTCTTTTTTAAAGCACGTTCACTGGATTATGCTCAGGAGTATACAATTTCTTCTGCTGCGTGTCTTTTGCTTTCGGGACTAAGTGATTTTTTTGATGGATTGCTTGCGAGAAAGCTCAATCAGATAACAGAGCTTGGCAAAATGCTGGACCCCGTAGCAGATAAGCTTACGCTTTTTGCTGTTGGTATATGTGTGGTTTTTATTGAACCTGCAGTAATTCCGGTTATTACTTTGCTTATTATAAAGGATCTTCTGATGCTTGTGGGTGCAACCTATATGCTCAAAAACCGTGTAAAGCCCTGTGCTTCAAAGTGGTATGGCAAAGTAGGTACCTTCTTATTCTATATCTCTGTAGGTCTTATTGTTCTTTTTGACCTTATATTAGGTATGGAAGACCAGTTCAGAATTTATGCTATTATTCTGCTTACTCTAACAGCAGTAATGATGACTTACTCACTTATACGTTATTTTATGTTCTTCCGTGAAATTATGAATGCGGAAAAATCAAACAAGGAGGCAACAAAATGATATGTTCAAAATGTGGCAAACGACCCGCTGTGGTCTTTGTCTCTGTAAATAAAGATGATGCAAATCCTAAGGGTTACTGTCTTACCTGTGCAAAAGAGCTTGGGATAAAGCCTGTAGAGGACTTAATAAATAAAATGGGTCTTTCTACAGAAGATTTAGAGGCAATGGAAGAGCAGATGAACTCTATGATGGAGAATATGAACGATGGCGATATGAGCGAAATGCTTAATGCAATAAAGGAAGAAGGCCTTGTTGAACAGATGCGTCTTGACGATATTCAGGATGAAGGCAGAGATAATGACGATAATTTCTCTCCCGGCGGAGCATCAACCTTCCCTGCATTTTTTAACAATTTCTTTGGTGGCGGAAAAAGCGGAGATTCATCCTCCCAGGGTACTGCCAAGCAGAATAAAAAGCAGGACAAAAAGCAGAGCAAAGAACGTCGTTTCTTAAACCTCTATTGCTATGACCTTACCCGTAAGGCACGCGAAGGAAAAACCGACCGTATAATCGGCAGGGATAAAGAAATCGAGCGTATAATTCAGATTCTTTCCAGAAGAAGTAAGAATAACCCATGCTTAATTGGTGAACCCGGTGTTGGTAAAACAGCAATTGCCGAAGGTCTTGCTATGCGTATTGCATCAGGTGATGTTCCTCAGCGACTTAAAAATAAGGAAATACATCTTCTCGACCTTACATCTTTAGTTGCAGGTACACAGTTCAGAGGTCAGTTTGAAAGCCGTATAAAAGGTTTAACAGATGAAGTTAAAGCTCTTGGTAACATAATTCTCTTTATTGACGAAGTCCATAATTTAGTAGGTACCGGTGATGCAGAAGGTTCTATGAACGCCGCAAATATCCTTAAGCCTGCTCTTTCCCGCGGTGAAATCCAGGTTATCGGTGCGACAACCTTTAATGAATACAGAAAATACATTGAGAAAGACAGTGCACTCGAACGTCGTTTTCAGCCGGTAACAGTAGCAGAACCCAGCATTACCGATACAATAGACGTGCTTACAGGTATTAAAGAGTATTACGAACTGCATCATAGGGTAACAGTGTCAGATGATATTGTTCGCAAAGCAGTTGTGTTCTCAGAAAGGTATATTACCGACCGTTTCCTTCCTGATAAGGCGATCGACCTTTTAGACGAGGCATGTTCATGTGCGGGTCTGCGTAACAAAGAGCTTGAACGTTTTGATAAACTTAATGAAGATAAACATAAATTTGAGGTTCAGCACAGCGAACTTTCAACAGCCGAAGAAATCGATTATGAGAAGCTTGCAACAGTAAAATCAGAACTTGCAAGACTCCAGCAGGAGATTGCCGCAATCCCTGAGGAAAGCCTTATTAATAACGTAACAGAAGAGGATCTTGCAAAGGTAATTGAGCTTTGGACAGGTATTCCTTCTTCACGTGTCCGCGAAAATGAACTTTTGAAGCTTGCAGATATTGATGTGCAGCTAAAAGAAAAAATTATTGGTCAGGATGAAGCTGTAAATGCTCTTGCCAGTGCAATTAAGCGCAGCCGTGTGCAGATTGCTCCCAGAAGACGCCCTGCATCATTTATTTTCGTAGGTCCAACAGGTGTAGGAAAAACAGAGCTTGTCAAACAGCTTTCTCAGCTTCTTTTTGACACTCCCGAAACTCTCATCCGCCTTGATATGAGCGAATTTATGGAGAAGCATTCTGTTTCCAAAATTATTGGTTCACCTCCGGGCTATGTTGGATACGATGAGGCAGGTCAGGTAACCGAGAAGGTTCGCCGCAGACCCTACAGTGTTCTACTTTTTGATGAGATTGAAAAAGCACACCCTGATGTTCTTAATATTCTTCTTCAGATTCTCGATGAAGGTAAACTTACCGACGCTCACGGCAGAGTGGTTAATTTTGAGAATACAGTTATTGTTATGACCAGTAATGCAGGTTCTGATAAACGTGAGAATGCTCTTGGATTCGGTAAAAGTGAGCAGGATGCAACCCGTGAAAAGGTAATGAAAGCACTCTCAGAGTTTTTACGCCCCGAGTTTATCGCACGTGTAGACGAGGTTATAGTGTTCCGTCACCTTGAAGGAGAAGATTTAGTTAAGATTGCTAAGCTTATGCTTAACGAATATGTTCCCACATTGGATGAAAAGGGAATCAAGTTCAGTTTCTCAGATGAAATCTGCACTTTCCTTGCAGATAAAGTTAAGAGCGGCAGAAGCGGTGCCCGTGATTTGCGTTCTGTTATCCGCAAAGAAGTAGAACAGAAAATTGCTGAGGAAATGATTGTTAAGGGAACCGGTAATATTGCCGGCATCCATGCAGAGGTAAAGAATAACGAAGTTTCACTTCAGATGATTTAACTGTATTATAAAAAGAGGATTTCAATATGAAGAAAAATGTAATTAGACTTTTTGCTTTGATTTTAGTTGCTTTAATATTGTTGTCCTCTTTTGCTATTGCACTCAGAGCTTCTGTTTTCGCAGAAGAGCTGGTGCTTCCTGATTTTATCGATAATAGCCAAAGTCCGTACTTTCCTGTTATAGACAGTCAGGAAGATTTAGGAGCGTGTGTCAGTTGGGGACAGACTTATTATCAGTTTACCTATATGATGAATCGCTCAATGGGTGTACCTACAACTCCCGAAAATACTTTTTCTCCTTCATTTAACTTTAATATAATCAATGGTGGAAGGGGAACAGGTGCCTGGGATAAAGATGGTTATAATATAATGAAGGAAATTGGTAGTGTTCCTTTAAGCACAGTACCGTATAACACAAAGGAGTGGAATAATTGGTTTGCCACAGAGCAGGTGTGGAAAGAGGCTATACAGTATAGAATTAAAGATTATACATATTTAAAAGCTATCGGAGCGGATAACACATCTGTTACATCTCCTGATGATTCTGACCTGACATCAATTAAAGAACTTCTTTCTCAGGGCGAAGTGCTGGGGGTAACAACCCCGATACACACCTGGAAGGTAGTTCGTATAAAAGCTCATCCCGATGTTCCTGAGAATGACAAGTATGAAGACGAATATATTGTCAGGTTCTGTGATAAATCAGGCCAGGGTCATCGTCTGGCTCTTGTGGGATATAATGATAACATCTGGACTGATGTAAATGATAACGGTAAAGTTGATTCAGGCGAAATGGGTGCTTTCAAAGTAGCAAACTCATGGGGAACAGAAAGACATAATAAAGGTTTTATGTGGATTGCTTATGATGCACTTAATATGACTTCCTGCGTCAAAGATTGTCCTGTTTCCGGCAATTACCGACCGGAATGTTTATTCGATTTTGTAAGTATCGAGGTTATACCTTATAATACTGATGCTGACCTTTATCTGCGTTATACGTTAAACACCGCTGACAGGAGTCAGGGAAAGGTTTATGTTACCGCTAGGAAAGGCAGCGAGGAGTATACTTGCGAAGTAGGTGTAAAACGACAGCACGGTATGACCTTTAACAAATATTCTTACGACGGTACCACTAACGCCAACGATGGTACAATGCTTTATGCTTTAAGCAATATTGTTCCTGGTATTACCCCTGAAACTCTCCACGAATATGTATGGAGTATCAAGTTTGAGGACACAAATTCAGACGGAAAAGCATTTACCGTCAAGAATATGGAAATTGTAGATGAGTCAACAGGAAGAGTTTCAAAGCTTGATAATATCTTTCCCATAAAACTTGATGGTTCTCAGAAAACTGTAAACTTCCCTCAGTTTGAAGAATTTACACCTGTAACTGCCACAACAGCTCCTGCTACTACAGTAACGCAGACTACTGAAGTGCCTGCCACAAGCCAGATTGTTACTACTGACCCTGTAGAAAATACTACTGTTGCCGAAACTACCACTGTTCCTGTAACCACTATTGAGCCTGTTACAACAACTGTGATTAGTACTGACAAAACGGTTACTGAGCCTCAGATATTAACCACACAAGTTGAAATAACAACTTTGCCGTCGGTAACAACCACTGCTATAATCCCTGAAATTACTACAGCAGTCAGTACCCAATTCACAACTGAACCCGAAATAATCCATTATCTTTATGGCGACGCAAATAATGACAGTTCTATAAAGATAACTGACGCTACTATTATACAGAAATATGCGGCATATCTGGTTGATGCTGGTATGCTCAACCTTACAAATGCAGATTGTAACAAAGATACTAAGGTAAGTATCAAAGATGTATCATGTATCCAAAAATACCTAGCTAAGCTTGATGGTTATGAATATGTAGGTGAATATTATACTGTAGCTGTTACAAGTCCTGTAGAATCTACATCAACAGCTACCAATGTAACCACTACAGTTTCTGTTTCATCAACTGCTGTTACTGAACCAACAGAGGAAACAGTTACTTCATCTGTCGTAACCGAACCAACAGAAACAACTGCTTCAGTAACTATTCCTGAAACAACCCTAACAATACCAACTGAGGCTATAACAGCTATTGTGACTACTACTGCAACGCCTACAACTCATATTATAACAACCGATGCTATTGAGGTATCAACAACCACTGAACCTATACCTGTTGTTTCAAACGTTGTAGATTTTACCAACTCTTACGGTTGGCAGGGAACCATCAGTTGCTATTACTGGTCTGACAGTAATCAGACAATGATATCCTGGCCTGGTGTTAAGATGCAAAGTAAAGGTAATAACGATTTTGGAGAAGCTGTTTATACCTTGGAAATTCCAAGCGATGCAACGTATGTTATTTTTACAAACGGCAGTATACAGACTGTGGATATTCCATATATTGATGGTGAGCAGAGGTTTTATCCGGTATCACCCAATAACGAAGGAAAGTATTCCGTTGAAAACTGGTAATGACATAAAAATCCCGACAAGTTTATACTTGTCGGGATAATTTTATGTATTCTTATTTGTTAAGAAATCTGTTCATAAGGGTATAGCCCTTATCAATAAACACACCGGTTTTTTCAGCTTCAGCTTCTGAAAACTTTTCAACACCGGAATTAATTTCAGCATTGCTTCTGTAAATAAGATAGGGGACAGGAGTGCGTGAATGTGTTTTTGTGTTGAGCGGAGTTGGATGATCAGGGCAAACAAGAACCGCAAAATCTTCATCCATATCTTCAAGAGCATTTACAATAGGGGTAAGAACCTTTTCATCGATAAGTTCAATAGCTTTAACCTTGTTTTCTGCTTCAAATCTGTGTCCGCACTCGTCGGGAGCTTCAACGTGAACATATACAAGCTCAGCACCATTCCTGAATTCTTCAATAGCAGCGTTTGCTTTGCCTTCAAAGTTTGTATCTATGTAACCTGTAGCACCAACTACATCTACACTTCTCATTTTTGCACAGATTGCAATTCCTTTAAGAAGGTCAACAGCAGAAATCATACTGCCCTTAACACCATAAAGTTCTTCAAAACTGTCAAGCAAAGGCTTTGTACCTTCACCCCAAAGCCAGATTGAGTTAGCAGGACGTTTGCCACGGGCAATTCTATCCTTGTTAACAGGATGGTCTTTTAAGAAATCGTAGCTTTTTTTCATTAAAGTTAAAAGCTTTTCACAAGCTTCATCGGTTGGTAAATATTCTTTAATTGCTTTTCCGGTAATGTCGTGGGGAGGAGTAAGTTTTCCTGGCTTGGGGTTACCGTTATCCCATACAAGACAATGCCTGTAAGAAACGCCGGAGTAGAACTTAAACTCATCATCACCAAGCTCAGCCTCAACGGTCTCGATAATCTTTCTGGCTTCTTCTGTTGATATGTCATCAGCACAGTAGTCAAGAATTGTTTTATCCTCATAATTCTCTTCATCAGACAGAGTAACAAGGTTGCATCTGAAAGTAACGTCTGTGTCCTTCAGGTCGATGCCGATACTTGCAGCCTCAAGGGGGGAACGTCCGCTGTAATATTTCTTTGCATCATAACCTAAAACCGCAAGGTTTGCAACGTCAGAGCCGGGACTCATACCGTCTTCAACAGTTCTTGCAAGTCCAACTTCACCTTTACTTGCAAGTTTTTCCATCATGGGCTTGTTTGCGAGCTCCATTGGTGTTTTGCCGTTTAAAACGGTGCTTGGTTCGTCAGCCATACCGTCGCACAGCATAACAAGATATTTCATATATATTCTTCTTTCTGATTATTAGTTGTTCTGAATTTCACCTTGGCTTAAAGCCTTAAGGTATGCGTTGATAAATCCGTCCAAATCGCCGTCCATAACAGCATTTATATTACCTGTTTCAAAGCCTGTGCGGTGATCTTTTGCCATAGTGTAGGGCATAAATACATAGCTTCGGATCTGGCTGCCCCAGGTGATTTCTTTCTGAACACCCTTGATGTCAGAAATTTTCTCCAAGTGCTGTTGCTCTTTGATTTCAACAAGCTTTGAAATAAGCATTTTCATAGCTACATCACGGTTCTGATACTGGCTTCGCTCAACCTGAGATGCAACAACAATACCTGTGGGTATATGTGTAAGACGAACAGCAGATGAGGTTTTATTAACTTTCTGGCCGCCTGCGCCTGATGCACGGTAAACATCCATCTTAATTTCCTCAGGAGGAATAACAACAGATGTGTCTTCCTCAATTTCAGGCATAACTTCCAAGGAAGAGAAGCTGGTGTGTCTTCTGCCGGCAGAGTCAAAGGGTGAAACTCTTACCAAACGGTGAACACCGGCCTCACTCTTAAGATAGCCGTAGGCATTTTCGCCTTCAATCAAAAGCACGGCACTCTTAAGTCCTGCTTCATCACCATCAAGGTAGTCAACCTCTTTAACATTAAATCCATGTGCCTGTGCCCAACGGGTGTACATTCTGTAAAGCATCTGTGCCCAGTCCTGAGCTTCTGTACCGCCGGAGCCTGCATGGAAGGTGAGAATAGCATTGTTTTTATCATACTCACCTGTAAGCAATGTCTGAAGTCTCTGCTTTGCAACGCTTCTTTCAACGTTTTCGACGTCTGCCACAGCCTCTTCCAAAAGGCTCTCATCCTCTTCTTCGTCACCAAGCTCTATTAGAGCCATAGTGTCCTCATAAAGTGCGTGGAGCTTTTCGTATTCTTCAACCTTAGCTTTAAGGTTACTTGTACGCTGTAATACTTTCTGAGAATTATCGAGGTCATCCCAGAATCCGGGCTCAGCGGCTCTGTGCTCTAACTGCTCGATTTCAGAACGCATAGCTTTTAATCCTAAAGCATCTGCCAGATCGTCAATATCAGCCTTTGAACCTTCAAGTCTTAACTTTAATTCCTCAAACTGAAGCATAAAAATACCTCTCTTTAAATCAAACTCATAATATTATACCGCAAACTTCATAAAATGTAAACATAATATCTTTGTTAAACTGTCAAATAATTTTGTTGATTTAAGGGATATTATTTGTTATAATACTATAAGGTGATTAAAATGGATTATAAAGGACACGTATGTCCCGTATGTAACAAGTCCTTCGAAAAAGGCGACGATGTTGTGGTTTGCCCTGTTTGTGGTACACCTCACCACAGAGATTGCTACGAAGAGCTTGGTCACTGCTTCAATTTAAACCGACACCGTGAAAATTATGACTATATGCGAGAGTATGAGGTTAACGCTTCTTTTGATGAAGAAATTACATGTAGTTTATGCGGAGCAAAAAATCCAAAAGAAAGCAAATTCTGCAATTCTTGCGGAAGACCTGTGGAAGATTCTAAAGCTTATAACAACTCAAATCAGACCGAAGGCCAACAGAATCCCCAAGGAGGCTTTGGCGGTGCTTTTGTGATAGACCCTTTAGGCGGTGTAAAAGCTGATGAAGATTTAGGCGAGGGTATCAAAGCCGGTGAGGCTGCAAAGTTTGTAAAAACCTCAACTCCTTATTTTATCCCTCAGTTTAAGCAGCTTAAAGAAAGAGGAAAAACCAGATTTTCCTTTGTTGGTTTTATATTTGGCGGCGGTTGGATGCTATACCGAAAAATGTATAAACTGGGCACAGTTTTTACCGCTATTATGGTTTTACTTCTTATGGCTGATATTTATACATTAGTTTATCATACTGATGCTATTAAAGTGGTTGATACTCTCTATAACGAAGCAACCCGCAGTATGATGCAAAACTTCGGATTTAATTTTTATGGTGCTTTAGGCGACTTTTTTACCTCATTAAATACCGAACAGCTTATAATCTGTATTTCAAGAACACTTATTTCGGTGTTTACTATTGCCTTACGAGTTATTTGCGGTGTTTTAGGTAATCGTTTTTACTATAAGCATACAATTAAAACTATCAGCAAGATTAAATCTGCCTCAGCCTCTCAGCAGGAGGTTGATACAAAACTTAACGCCAAGGGCGGTGTTAACATACTTCTGGCATTAAGTTTGATAGCTTCTTATTACATTCTATATTATTTACCTATATTTTTCTTAAATTAATGGATTTTGAAATTAACGAGGTTTTATTATGAAAATCACAAAAGCTGTAATCCCCGCGGCAGGACTAGGTACACGTGTTTTACCTGCAACAAAAGTTATGCCTAAAGAAATGTTACCTATTGTTGATAAGCCTGCAATCCAGTATATTGTTGAAGAAGCAGCAGCATCAGGTATTACTGATATCCTTATTATTACAAATCGAGGCAAGGGCTTTATCGAAGACCATTTTGACAAAGCGCCTGTTCTTGAAGGTATATTGGAACGTGATAAACGTGACGATTTGCTTTCAACAATCAAAGATTTGGACAAGCTTGCCAACATTCACTACATCCGCCAGATTGATACATTAGGTTTGGGCCATGCCATCAGCAAGGCAAAATCTTTTGTATGCGGTGAGCCTTTTGCGGTTTTATATGGTGACGATGTAGTTGTAGGCGGTGATAAGCCTGCTACAAAAGAGCTTATCGATGCATACGGTACATATGGAAAAGGTGTATTAGGCATTAAGCCGGTTACAAAAGAAGCTATAAGAAACTACAGCTCAGTTAAGGTTGATAATATCGAAGGTAACATTTATAAATGTACTGATATGATAGAAAAACCGCAGACGGATGAGGAAGTTCTTTCATTATATTCAATTCTTGGCAGATGTGTACTGCCTCCCGAGATTTTCGATATTCTCGCTCACACCAAGCCTGGTGCAAAAAATGAAATTCAGCTTACAGATGCAATGCGTGAGCTTGCAATTACTGAGGGTATGACTGCTGTAGAATATACAGGTACTCGCTATGATATAGGAAATAAATTCGGTATTATGCAGGCAGCTATTGAAATCGGTCTTAATCATCCCGAAATCGGTACTACTTTAAGAGAGTATCTCAAAAATTTTGCAAAAACTTTATAATCAAGTGAATTTTCTGCTTTTGAAAGGAGCATACATAATATGAAAGCAGTTATTACAGTTTTAGGTAAGGATACTGTCGGTATTCTTGCTAAGGTTTCAGCATTTTGTGCAGAAAGAAATATGAATATCGTTGAGGTTACTCAGAGTGTATTGCAGGATATGTTTGCAATGGTTATGCTTGTTGAGTTTGACCGTGGCGACGTACCTTCTTTTGAAAAACTTAATGCTGATTTTGACGCTTTTGGTAATTCTATCGGCACAAAGATTCACATTATGCATGAAGACATCTTCAATAGCATGCATAAGATTTGAGGTATAAAATGTTAGAAACCAAAGATATATTAGAAACGATAAATATGATAGACAACGAGCATCTTGATGTCCGCACTGTTACAATGGGTATCAGCCTGCTCGACTGTATCGACAGTGACATCAACAAAGCTTGCGATAAGGTATATGATAAAATCTGTACTTATGCAGAAGACCTGGTTAAAACCGCAAATGATATTTCCAGTGAGTATGGTATTCCAATTATCAATAAGAGAATTTCCGTAACTCCTATTGCTAATATTGCTGCAGCTTGCCAGAACAGCGGTGTAGTAAAATTTGCTCACACTCTTGATAAAGCAGCCGCAACATTAGGTGTGGATTTTATCGGTGGTTACTCAGCTTTGGTTCAGAAGGGTTTTGCAGCAGGAGACTTTGCGCTTATCGAAAGTATCCCACAAGCTCTTGCAGAAACTAAAAAGGTTTGTTCATCTGTTAACATTGGCTCAACTAAAGCAGGTATCAATATGGACGCGGTCAAGATGATGGGTCAGGCTATCAAGTCTGCCGCTGAGCTTACAGCAGACAATAATTGTCTTGGTGCTGCTAAGCTTGTTGTGTTTTGTAATGCCCCTGAGGATAACCCCTTTATGGCAGGTGCATTCCATGGTGTAGGTGAGGCTGACTGTGTAATCAATGTAGGTGTATCAGGTCCGGGCGTGGTCAGAGCTGCTCTTACAAAGTGCGACGGTTACGATTTAAGCCAGGTTGCTGATGAAATTAAGAGAACAGCATTTAAGATTACAAGAATGGGTCAGCTTGTTGCTCAGCAGGCTTCAAAGCGTCTTTGTGTACCATTCGGTATTGTTGACCTTTCTCTTGCTCCCACTCCTGCTGTAGGTGATTCTGTTGCTTACATTTTAGAGGAAATGGGCCTTGAGGTTTGCGGTTGTCATGGTACAACTGCCGCTCTTGCGCTTCTTAATGATGCTGTTAAGAAAGGCGGCGTAATGGCTTCCTCTCATGTTGGCGGTCTTTCAGGTGCATTTATTCCTGTTTCTGAGGATGCAGGTATGATTCACGCAGCTGAGGTAGGCGCCCTTGATATTACCAAGCTTGAGGCTATGACAGCGGTATGTTCTGTTGGTCTTGATATGATTATCATTCCCGGAGATACTACTCCTGAGGTTATCTCTGCAATTATTGCTGACGAAGCCGCAATCGGTATGGTTAACTCGAAAACTACTGCGGTTCGTCTTATTCCTGCAATCGGCAAGGGAGTAGGGGATACTCTTGATTTCGGCGGTCTCTTAGGTTATGGTCCCGTAATGCCTGTCAGAAGCGGTTCTCCGGCACAGTTTATCAACCGACGCGGCAGAATTCCTGCACCTATGCAGAGCCTCAAAAACTAAATTTCGTCAATTTATTTATTATTTTCGAAAAAAACTTTTAATTTCCGTTATTTTGTTGTGACGAAAAGTCTTGACAAATTCTTCATATTATAATATAATAACGAGGCTGTGATTTTTCAGCCTCATATGCGTCAATAGCTCAGCAGGATAGAGCAACTGCCTTCTAAGCAGTAGGTCCGGGGTTCGAGTCCCTGTTGGCGCGCCATATGGTGACTATAGCTTAGTTGGTTAAAGCGCCAGGTTGTGGCCCTGGAGACCGCCGGTTCGAATCCG
>JAFXBG010000017.1 GCA_017521925.1 Clostridia bacterium | reverse complement strand
CTTGGAGGGTAAAGGCAATGAAACTATTGCCCGTATCCTGCAAGAACGAAAGGTGTTAATTCCAATGGCATATTGGAGAGAAAAAGGTCTCGGCAGAGGCGGAAAGAAAGCACAACCCAATCCGTACAAATGGTGTAAATCCACCATAGCTAAGATACTTGCTCAACAGGAATACTGCGGTGATGTAATCAATTTCAAGACCTATTCAAAGTCGTTCAAGAATAAAGCTCGTATCCCTAATCCCGAAGAAAATTGGGCGGTGTTCAAGGATGTTCACGAGCCGATAATAGACCGTGAAACCTTTGAAGCGGTACAGAAACTCACCAAGAAAACCAAACGCCGAGCACCGAAAGCGGACAATGCCGAAAAGAATATGTTTTGCGATTTGCTCTACTGTGCCGATTGCGGTAGCAAGTTATGGTCACACGTAAACACCACAAACAAGGATATTCAGTATTTCAGTTGCTCTAACTACAAGGTGGATACGAGAGGAACTTGTGATTCAAGGCACTATATCCGAGCCGATGCCATAGAACAAGTGGTAATGCTTGAACTAAAGCGAATGGCTATGTTCTTACAGAGCGACGAGGAAGCCTTTGCAGACCTACTTGCTCAGAAGACACAAAAGGATATTATAAACGAGCAAAAAGCCCTGCAAGGCGAACTGCAACGCTGTACGGCACGAAACCAAAAGGTTGCCGAGCTTTACGAAAAGCTTTATGAGGACAATGTTTCGGGCAAGGTAACGGATGAATGGTTTATGCAGTTGTCCCACAAATACGAAGTGGAGCGTATGGAACTGAAAACCAAGATTGCATCTTTAAACGAGAGGATTAACAATCTTGGTACAATCCAACAGAACAAAGACCGGTTCATCAACGCTATCCGAAGATTTATGGAAATGCAAAAACTAACAGCACCGCTTCTTCGGGAACTCATAGACGAGATAACGGTTTATGAAACCGAAGGTGTTGGTAAAAACCGCAGTCAGAGGATTATGATCCATTACAAATTCATTGGGTATATTGAGATACCCGAATGCGGAAGAAATTACAAGGCAGATACACGAAAAGGTGTAGCGGTCGAGTATATTACCAAATCCGCATAAAACAAAAGAGCAGGCCTTAAAACCTGCTCAGTACATAACGAAGAAACTCGAAATTACAAAAAAATCGAGTGTCCATAACTTAAATCCGTTATGAACACTCGATATGGTCGGGGCGACAGGACTTGAACCTGCGGCATCTTGCTCCCAAAGCAAGCGCGCTACCAAACTGCGCCACGCCCCGAAATTTTCTGGGTTGTGCTGATTTTTAGTTGTGAAACCGATGGTTTTTGGAAAATACCATCAATTGTGGACTACATGTGGTCGTTTGTGCCTTTTCTCTGCTCGGGGTGCTTTTCAGGATGCCCGAAAGCCCGATGAATACAGGCTTTTTGAGAAAGGGGATTTTTTACTCTGAAAGTGTAGTCCCGTTCCCAAAAAGATAAGATGAGATTTACATTCAGGTTCAAGAGAAGTTTCTTAATAAACTTTGCTTAAAAGACAACGTTGTTATTATACTGAAACTTAAGCGAAATGTCAACTATAAAGTGGAGGAGATTGCGTTTTTATTTAAAGGGTGTTGACAAAACTGAAAAAGTGAATATAATAAAAGGCAATATATTGCATATAGTTTCGTTTGGGGTGAGAAGATGAATTCTCAGGATGTACTTAATATTATAGACCCGAAGCACGCGTTGTTCGGTTTGTTTTTTGCTTTCAGCAACCGATTGCAGGCGGCGGGTGACGGGTTTTATGAGGAAATTACCACGAAGCAATTTTTCCTTATGGCTTGTATGAATCTTTTCGGGGATGAACCGCCAACCGCAAATGATCTTGCAAAGGTTATGGGTTGCACAAGGCAGAATGTGAAAGAAATCCTCACAGGGCTTGAGAAAAAGGGTCTTATAGCTTTTGAACCACATAAAACCGACAAACGAAAGCGAATGGTTGTTGTAACCCAAAAGGCTATAGAGGTTTCGCAAAAATATGCGGCAAAAGAAGACGAGTTTATATGGCGTCTTTATGAAGGTGTAAGCGACGAAGAGATTGTAAACACATATCTGTTTCTGGCAAAATTGGAAGATAATCTGAAAAAAATTACAGGAGAGGTTAAGTAATGAAAACAGTAGTAATTTATAATTCACAGACAGGTTTTACAAAACGTTATGCACAGTGGATTGCAGAGAAAACAGAGGCTCGGTGCGTAGAATTCAAGGAAGCAAAGAAGATAGACTTAAATGAATTTGACACAATTGTTTTCGGCGGTTGGGCTATGGCGGGTTCAATTACAAAGGTTAAGTGGTTTAATAAGCAAACCCAGAACTTACAGGGCAAAAAGCTTATTGCTTTTTGCGTTGGTGCAAGTCCTATTGAAAACCCCGATATTGATGAATTTATCAAAAAGACCTCTACTCAGGAGGAGTTTAAGAACACGAAGGTTTTCTACTGTCCCGGAGGACTTGATTACGAGAAAATGTCAGGTGCATCCAGGACAATGATGAAAATGTTTGTTAAGATGTTAGATTCCAAAAAGGACAAAACCGAGAATGATTTAATGCAGATTAAAATGCTTTCATCATCTTATGATATTTCTGATATTAAGTACATAGAGCCTATTGTGGAATATATTAAAGGATAAATGGCAAATTTTTGCTTATAGTTTGGGTTAGCTTTTATTGTATGGAAGAATATATTGAGCCTTGGTTTATATGCAAGCAGAATAAGAGGTAAGAGATGAAAAATCACATTATGAATTTAAACCCTTCGCCTTTTGAGATGATAAAGTCGGGTAAGAAAACTATAGAGCTGAGGCTTTTCGACGAAAAACGTCAGGGTATAGAAGTTGGAGACAGAATTACCTTTGTTAATACGGAGAATCCTGAAAAAACCCTTCGCGTTGAGGTTAAAAGCATATATGTTTTTGAGTCCTTTGAGACGCTTTACAAAGCCTTACCCTTGCTAGAGTGTGGATATACTGAAGAAGATATACATACAGCTTCTCCAAAGGATATGGAAGCTTACTATTCAAAAGAAAAGCAACAGCTTTACGGAGTTGTGGGAATAGAGGTTGAGTTAATAAAAGCATAAGAAAAACTCGGACAGAATTTTCTGCCCGAGTTTTCTTTTTTAGTGGTGATGATGGTGATGATGCCCTTGGTCTTTAAATTCTATATGGCAATGGTGATTTGTGCAGATTTCGTTTTCGGTTTCTAATTCTAAAGTTGCGTGGACAATGCCGTGCTCTTTAAGCTCTTTTCTGACTTTGTCTTTAATTTCTTTGCTGTTTTCATTCGTTACAATGTGCATTGTGGCAAAATTGGTGCTGCCGTCAATGGTTCTTACGTGGATGTGGTGAACCCCCTTGATGCCCTCAATGGCTTCTATATGTTCTGTGATTTCGGCTATGTCGATATTTTCGGGAGTTTTCTCAAGAAAAATATCGGTAATATCCTTAAGATTTCTGAAGGCATTAATAAGTATAAACACCGCAACGCCTATACTCATTATGGGGTCAATAAGGGTAAATCCTGTAAATCTTATAATAATTGAGCCTGCAAGCACAACAATCCAGCCTAAAACATCCTCGAGCATATGAAGGTTAACGGCTTTCTGATTGATTGAGTCCCCTTTGCGTGTGAAAAGTGCCGCCGCAAGGTTAATGATAACACCCAGAACTGCAAAAATTATCATACCGCCTGCGTTGATTTCAGAGGGATTAATAATCTTTTTTATGCTGTTTGTAATTACAAGTACTGAGCCTGTAAGAAGGATAACGGTGGTAATTAAACCGCCCAGTACAGAGTAACGTCGGTAGCCGTAGGTGTATTTTTGGTCAGGGTGTTTTAGGCTTTTCTTTTCCAGAAAATATGAAACGCCTATGCTCAGGGCATCGCCCGTATCGTGAAGAGCGTCAGACATAATGGCAACACTGCCCGTAAGTATTCCGCCAATAAATTCAAAGACCGAAAAGCATAAGTTAAGAATAAATGCAAGTAGTATGTTTTTTTGAGTTTTCATAAAGTCCTCCTGTTGACCTGTGTTTCTAATAGTGATACAATGGGTTTGTTACCGAACTTGCTGTTCGATATTATTTTATAAAAATATGATATAAAATCAACAGTCAGAACTTTTAGATAGTACGATACCGAACAAACAGGAGAAAATGTATGGACAGACGTCAAAGAAAATCCAGAGAAGCAATTTTCAAAGCCTTTGAGGAGCTTTTAAAAAAGCGGGATTTTGCCCATATTACCGTGGGTGAAATTATTGAAAAAGCAGATGTTGGCAGAGCGACCTTTTACGCCCATTTTGAAACCAAGGAGTTTTTGCTTAAGGAGCTTTGCGGGGAGCTTTTCTGCCATATTTTTGATGCAGAAGAAAACGAGCATAACCACAGGCACATTTTTGAATGTAAGGGGGAGGAGCCCGTTTTCCTTCACCTTTTTAAGCACATAAGAAACAATGACAACAACCTGCTGTCCCTTTTATCCTCAAGCAATAACGAGATTTTTTTAGGTTATTTTAAGGAAAATCTTATAAAGCTTTGTGAAAGTCAGCTTGATTTACTTAAAGGCAGGTCAGCAGAAAAGCTTCCCGAAGATTTTAAGATAAACCACATTGCGTCGGTGTTTGTTGAGGTTCTTAAGTGGTGGATTGATACTGGACTTAAAGAATCTCCTGAAACAATTACAGAATATTTTTATATGGCATTATAAAGAAAAGGTGAGAGCCGAGGAAATCGGTTCTCACCTTTTTATGTTAAGCCAGATTTAGTTTTCTGTATCAAGCATCATATTAAGGATTTCGGCATCGGTGGTTTTCATACCTGTTTTGCCAAGTCTGCCGATGTTTTTTACATTTGCTTCAAAGCCTTTTGCAACAATGCCGTCGCCGCTTACAAATTCTCTGCCTTGCCTATACATATCAAAACCTAATATACCGGCATCGACAGAGGAGGCAATTTTTGCGGCACAGCTTGCTTTTGCCCCGTCGCAGATTATGCCCGAAACAATGCTGAGTGCATTAACGACTGTGTGCATTACCGTGCTGTAATCTTCGGTGTAAAGGTAGGCGATACCTGCACCTGCGGCGGCACCTGCGCTTACAGCACCGCAGTAAGCCGAAAGCCTGCCTATGCCCGACTTAATATGTATTGCAATAAGGTTTGAAAGTGCTAAGGCTCTGTAAAGCTTTTCCGTTGTTGAGTTAAGCTCCTTGGCGTATTCTACTACAGGCAGAGAGCAGGTAATGCCCTGATTGCCTGAACCTGAATTGATAATAACAGGAAGTTCACAGCCGTTCATCCTTGCGTCAGACCCTGCCGCCGCCATAGCCTTGGCTCTATCCCTGACATTATCGCCGTAAGCATTAAGGATAACCTTGCCTATAGAAGCACCGTAATCCCCCTTTAAGCCTTCGTTGGCGATAGCAGTGTTATATTCTATCTGACGTTTTATGGTAGGTTTGATTTCTTCTATATCAACAGTGGTAATGTATTGCCAGATTTTCTCGCCTGAAAGTATGCTTCGGTCAGTAAAGCCCTCGTCGCTTTCGCAACGGACCTTGTTTTCCAAAAGCTTCTCGCCGTTTTTCTCAACAAGTACAATATTTGTGTGAGCATTTGCTATGCGGATTTTTGTGTAGCTTTCCTGCTTGAATGCGGTGAGGATAATGTCGAAGTTAAAATCGCTTTTAAGGTGTTTTACCTCAATTTCGGCTGAACTTAAAAAATCGGCGATTTCTTTTATTTCGCTGTCGTTTATATCCGAAAGAACCTCAAGCTTTTTGTCGGCATTTCCTGCAACAATGCCTGCACTTACAGCCGCAGGTATACCCTTGAGGTTTCCTGTGTTGGGTACAATGACACTTTTAACATTCTTTATGATGCTTCCGCTTGCTTCGACTATTACTTTTTCGGGAATTTCGCCTAAAACTTCCCTTGCTTTTGCTCCTGCATATGCAAGGGCAATAGGCTCGGTGCATCCCATTGCAGGCACAAGCTCTTCCTTTAAAATGTCGGTGAAAATTTTAGCATTGAAATCGGTATTACACATAGCCGCACTTCCTTCCCTTTATAATAAGATATTATATTTTTTGTAGGATTTCAAGGTAATGTTTGATTTGCCTTGCCCTTGGTGGTATACT
>JAFXBG010000016.1 GCA_017521925.1 Clostridia bacterium | reverse complement strand
GTGTAAATCCCGGCGAAACATGGATTGTTCAGGTATGGGTAACATATAACAATGGTTCTAAGGACGTAACAGTTTACTCTGACCTCGTATATGCTGTAAAATAATAGTTCAGTATATTTTTTAGGTTGATATGTTAAACTAATGAATAACTAAACAAACCCCCGATAAATCAAAAGATTTGTCGGGGGTTGTTTTTATATGTATTAATAGTGAAAAAATAAAAAAAATGAGGTGATATACACCTCATTAAAGCAACAATGTGGACAGACAATTAAACATCGCCTAAGTCAAAATCACATGTCATACCATCCTCGTCGCAAGTAACAGGACCCTGTGCAGAAGCAACGATAACGTCCATAGCCTCGAATCTTACGATTTCCATCTCGGGAGTTGTGTATTTCATTTCAAATTCACCTCCTTGTAGTTTCTTATGTTAAAATATCATAAATAATTTATGAAGTCAATAAAATCTAATTAAATATAGCATTATTAACAATGCAGAGCACTTGAATTTCACATATTTTCCAAAAAACGGTGGTTATTTGGAATGTGAATATTTATTGTAGAGGCAGATATTATCAGTCCGAAAGGTTTATTTAATATCAAGGTCATAAGGTCGATTGGTGAGTTACCGCTACGTATTATATTGTAGTGATGTTTACAAAAAACAAAAACAGGCGTAGGGAAATCTGCCTTACGCCTGTCATTTTTAAATTAATCAGCCTACGAAGTAAACGTCCATTTCCTTCTCTACGCCGTCAGCTACGAAGTAAGCCTTGCTCTCTTCGGGCTTGAGGTAGATGGAGATGTTCTTAGCAGCTTCGCCATTTGCCTTAACTACGTTAGCAATAACCTCGTCGATAGAAACCTGAGCACCTGCAAACTCTACGAAAACCTCAACCTTAGCAGCAGCCTTCTTTGTTGTTGCCTTTTTGGTTGTTGTCTTCTTAGCGGGAGCCTTCTTAGCCTCAGCCTTAACTTCAGCCTTAGCTTCGGTTGCCTTTGTTTCAACTGCTTTTGTCTCAGCCTTCTTAGTTGCTGTCTTCTTTGTTGCAGGAGCCTTTACCTCAGCCTCTGCCTTTACTGTTTTCTTTGTCTCTGTCTTTGCAGCCTCTGTTTTTGCTGCTGTTGTCTTCTTAGTTGCCATAATAAAATATCCTTTCTAAATATAGGTAATTCGCAAATATATCTTAAAGAGGTTTTTCCTCTATAGGGTATTATATATATCTTAAAATTTATTGTCAAACCTGTTGGTCAATTTTCTACTTTTGCGATAAAAAAACCAAGTAATAATGCGGTTATATGGTCATACCGAACATAAAAAACCTGAGGATTTTGTATATTTTACAAGGGGTTTTGTGGGGATAACCATATTTTGTTGCTTTGTGTTGTAGCATAATAACAAATTATTTCTTATGCTAAAAGACCATTTCTTAGTTATTGAAAAACACCTTTAAAATTGATATAATTATCATATATGTGTTTGAGGTGGTTTTATGGCAAAGGGACCTAATCAGAAACTTAAGCTTCTGGTGCTTAAAGATATACTTATGAAGCATAGCGACGAAAGTCACGGACTTACTACAAATGAGCTTATCGACAGACTTGAGGGATATGGAATATCTGCCGAGCGTAAGAGCATTTACGACGATTTGAGAATGCTTGAAAACTACGGACTTGATATTTGTTCTACCCGTGACAAAACCACAAGATATTACATAGGAAGCAGAGATTTTGAGCTTCCTGAGCTTAAGCTTCTGGTAGATGCGGTGCAAAGCTCTAAGTTTATTACAGAAAAGAAGTCCCGCGAGCTTATTAAAAAGGTAGGCTCGTTGGCATCTCACTATGATGCCTCCAAGCTTCAGAGGCAGGTATATGTTTCAAACCGTGTTAAAACTCCCAACGAAAAAATATACTATGCCGTTGACAGTATTCACCAGGCAATTTCGGATAACAAGCAGATTACATTCAGTTATTATGAATGGGTTTTAAGCTCTGATAAGGGCGAAAAAATCGTTAAACGTGCCAGACACGACGGCGGTATTTATAAAGTGTCGCCCTTTACCCTTGCTTGGGACGACGAAAATTACTATCTCATTGCCTTTGATTCCAATAGTCGAAGCATCCGCCACTACCGCGTTGACAAAATGGACAAGGTCATGCTTACTGATGAAAAGTGTGAGGGCAAGGATGCCTTTAAAGATTTTGATATGGCGGTTTATTCCAAGAGTGTTTTCGGTATGTTCGGCGGAGAAATGACCGACGTCAGAATCAAAGCGAAAAACCACCTTGTGGGTGTGGTTGCCGACAGATTCGGCAAGGATGTTTTTGTAACTTCAGACGGCGAGGATAGCTTTGTGTTTTCAGCCAAGGTTGTGCTAAGCCCGCAGTTTTACGGCTGGCTTTTTGCACTTGGGGATGAAGCACAGATTATTTCACCCCTCAGTGCAGTGGATAAGTACAGACAGTACCTTGATAAATCAAGAGCTGTTTATGATTAAATTTACCCGCCGTTGATGGTGATTTGCCTTTAAAGGTAAGCTATCCAAAGGCGAAATGCCCTCCCGTGGCTAACGGGTGTACGGATTTTTGGACAGGTCTTTCTTTATAATGAGAGTATCATATAAAGGAGGACGCAGTTTATGCTTAATTTTTGTATTTTTGTTTTTACTCTTTACGCTCTGGGCGGTATTGTGGGGATGCTACTGAAAACCCCATACACCAAGAGCAGAAAGAGGAGCAAACACTGAAAGGAAAGTTTTTGTGAAGCTTGTTTTAGCATCGGCATCTCCTCGCCGACAGGAGCTTATATCTCTTATTTCTCAGGATGTTTTGTGTGTACCCTCAGGTGTTGAAGAAATTGTTCCCGAAAATATAAATACCCCTGATATTCCCTTGTGCTTAGCGTTTCAGAAGGCAGAGGCAGTGGCAAAGGAGTTTTACGACTATATTGTAATCGGATGCGACACAGGGGTTATCCTTGGTAATGAAATTTTAGGCAAGCCCAAGGACAAAGAAGACGCACGCAGAATGATTACCGCCTTAAGCGGTAAGGTGCATCAGGTTGTAACAGGATGTGCAATTTTTTATAAAGGCAAAACCGCAGGTTTTTCAAATATTACCGATGTTGAGTTCTACCCGTTGAGTTCTAAGGAAATTGAGGACTATATAAATACCACTGAGCCTTATGACAAGGCAGGCGGTTACGGAATTCAGGGCAAAGCGGGTCTTTTTGTCAAAGGCATAAAGGGCGACTACTTTAACGTTGTGGGGCTTCCTGTGTCAGAACTTAACCGAGAGATAAACCGCCTTTTGGCTGAAAACTGAGAACATAGGGGTAACGATATGGAGCATTTGTTTATAATAAATCCTGCGGCAGGAAAATCAGACAAAAGCAACGAGCTTATTGAAAAAATCAGAAACGTTAAAACCGAAGATACGGTTACTGTTAAGATTACGGACAAACCCGGAGCCGCTACTGAAATAGTGAGAAAACATCTTGCTGAGGCAGAGGACTTTGTAAGGGTTTACGCCTGCGGAGGCGACGGCACAGCTAACGAGGTTTTAAGAGGCATAATCGGCTTTGATAACTGTGCTTTGGGAGTGGTTCCTATGGGTTCGGGTAATGATTTTGTCCGTTCCTTTGAGGATAAGACCAAGGCTGATTTTGTAAATATGGAAGCTATGATGTATGGCGAGGATACTGCTATTGACGTTATGGAATGTCAGGGCAGGTATTCCATGAACAATATGTCTGTAGGATTTGACGCGGCTGTTGCAAAAAACGTGGATAAGTTTAAAAGGCTTCCGCTGGTTTCGGGCAGTTTAGCCTACAAAATCTCCATTGTTTATTGCCTTTTTACCAAACGTAAGCACAGATACAGAATGATTGCAGACGGCAAGGAGTATGTAAGCATTGACGTTAAGACCTTGCTTGCAGTTGCAGGAAACGGCAAGTACTACGGCGGCGGTATTAAAGCTACACCTTTGGCAGAGTTTTCCGACGGCAAAATTGAGTTTATGCATATTGAAACCATTCCCCTTTTAAAGTTTATTTTACTTATAGGTACTTACATAAAAGGCGACCACATTGATAATCCGAAATTCCCCTTTGTTAAGCACACCAAGTGCGAGAGCATTACCTTTGAAAGCGACAAGGATATCGACATAGGATTTGACGGCGAAATTTTGTCCCTTAAAAATCCAACGGTCAGAATTATCCCCGGAGCTATAAGGGTTATTGTTCCTAAGGTTAAAGAAAAAGAATTTGCTACAGCATAAAATTATCCCCCGACAGTAACTGTCGGGGGATTGGTGTTTTGTTAACTTATTTTAAACCTGCAATTGTTTTCTGAATTTCTGTTGCGTCTTTGATATTGATTCTTGAATCCAGATTATAATCAGCGGCAAGGAGGTTAATCTCAGAAGCGGTAAGCATTTTAGCAAGGTACTTCTGAATAGCCGTTGCATCACGGATATTTAATTTGCCGTCATTGTTAACGTCACCACGCATAAAAAGGTTAACATCAGGGGCAGTAGTTGTGGGAGTTGTGGGTTCTGCAGGGGCAGTGGTGGGAGTGGTTGCATTTTCTTTAAGCTTGTAGCGGTAGCTTACCTCTGCGGCTTCATTGTCTTTTATGGTTGTCCAACCGCTTGCTTTTGTAAAGTGGTAAAGGTCGGTGGAAACTTTGGGCTGATACTGAGAGTTTTTGTACCAGTAACAGCTTCTGTTGCCGTGGGTACCGTTTGTTCCGTCGCAGGTGGTGTTAGAGTTACAGTAAGCATCACTGCCGTCACTCCATTTAAGGTGATAGTAAGTGTAACGGCTGTCGTCGTAGTCGGTTTTGGATGCATGAACGTACACCTTGTCTTTTGCAATACTGTCGTAATGAACATAGGAGCTTGTTGCTGCAAAGTTTGCGTTGTTGCCGGTACCGCCGCCGCAGTAGTGGTAGTAATAGTAGTCAACAAGAACTAATGTGTCAGAAGTTTTAAGTTCAATGTTTGACCAGTAAGGTTCACCTGAATTTATATATTCAGTCTTTACAAATTCGCCCTTGGTATAGCTTTCGTCAGGGGCAGATGCAGCAACTACATCGTAGGAGTTCAGATACTGAATTTCGTAATTCTCTGTAGTAATTTCATCATAAAGTTTTTCGGAGTATGTCCAGCCGTCAGCACCATCGGTAGGTGCACCTGCTACCTTAAAGGCTACAGTTTCGCTTTTTGCAGAGCTATAGCCGTTGGTGGCTTCTGCATATGCTTCGTAGTAGCCTGCAGGGAGGCTTTCATAATGGGTTGTGTTTGTTACGTCAATAGTTTTATAGGTTGTAAGATTGCCCTTTTCGCCTGTATTAATGGTTAAGGTGTAGGTATGTGCGTATTCATTTGCGGAGAAAGTAAATTTTGTGGCGGTTTTGTAATCGCCTGGTGTAACCTCAAGGGTTGCAGAATTAACAGAAGGAAGAACATCAAGCTTGAAAAGCTGAGCATTTGAGCCGTTGTAGGTGTAAAGCTGAATGTTTGTGCCTGATACTGTACCTGCACCGTAAACATCAAGAGCCAGGTTGCAGAGCTTAGGCTTGAAGGCATATTGACCCTCGGCAATTTTGTAGATAAACCACTTCTGAGCATCATGTTCCCAGTAAGGATAGGTGCCTACATTGGTGCCTGCTTCTGTGCCTGCACCTGAAACGTCAAGGGCATTGCCGTCGGTGACACTGTAGATAACATAAGAACCGTCAGACTGACGTACAAAATGCCAGTAGTGTGACATTCCTTCTACGTCGACTGCACTTGCAATTTCAACGTTCTGGTTTTTGTTTACAACGTACATATAAGAACCAACATTGTTCAGGGATGCATAAAAATCGTTGCCGAAATTCTCAGGGGTTTTGCCGTAAAAGGGGTTAAGGGCAGTCTGGTCAAGATATCGCCAGTTGTAGCCGTAGTCGTTTTTAACATTGGTTGTGCTTGAAAGAAAAAGTGCGTCAAAGGGATTAACAGGGTTGTCAATAGTCCAGATACCATAGCTGTTTTTGTGCCAACCGCTTTTTGTCATTTTGCCCTTTGCAACCTCTAGGTGAACGTGGTTGCCTGTGGCATAGCCTGCGGTGCCTTCTTCAAAGAAACGCTCGCCCTGCTTGACTTCCTTGCCTACATAAAGGTCAGAGGTGTCGTTGTCGTGAACCACCAGAATTGTCATATAGTCAACGGTGCCGTCTGCCCAGACAACTGGATTTTTACTTTGAAGCCATACCTGGAATTTGTTGTAAATTTTGGTAACGGTACCTGTAAAGGGTGCATAGGCTGACTCGATTCCCTTGTCCTTGCCCGCGTTGTCAATGGCAAGTGTGCCCTGATGGCTGAAGCTTCCGTTAATGCCCTGAGTGATATTAAGGGTTGTCATAGGAAACATTGCATATTCGTAGTCGGCAGCCTTTGCCGAAACAATGCCGATTCCAACAACAGATGCCAGAGTGGCAAGGGCTAAAATTATACTTATAATGCGTTTTGCGTTGCTCATAAAAACGCCTCCTTTATGTTTGAAATTTTACCATATTCAAGCGTTTTTTACAATCGCCAAAGGTAAACAAAAAGCACCTCCCGCTTTTGTGAGAGGTGCCAAATATAAAGGATTATTTTGTTTTGATAATTGCAAAGGAAGATGCACCGATTTTTGCGGTTTTGCCGTCAAAGGATGCGTTGCCGATTGTGTAAATACGATCAAGCTCTTTTTCAGCAAAGGGGATTTCAGTATCTTTGCCTGAGGGGTTAACAAATACGGCATAGTCGCCTCTGCGGTATGCAAAGGGATACTTGTTCTTCTCGCCGTAAATAAGCTCAAACTCGCTTTCATTACCGAGCTGAGGAATTTCGTGGCGGAGCTTTATAATGTTTGTGACATTCTCGTAAATACCGCCCTTTTTGTTTTTCTGGTTCTCAACTGTAGGAGCATTTTCCTTACTGTCAACAGGCAGGTAAAGCTTGTCGGCACTTGCCTTTGAGAAGCCTAAATTTTCGCTTGAGTCCCACTGCATGGGAGTACGTGAGCCTGTACGGGAGAAGCCGCCTTCTTTGCTGACAAGCTCTGTCTGATATCTCATACCAAGTTCGTCACCGTAGTAAAGGAAAGGCACACCGGGCATGGTGAACATCATGGCGTGAGAAAGCTTAATGGTGTCATCGTCCATATAGAAGGTGCCTCTGGGCATATCGTGGTTGTTGGTCATAAAGGAAATGTATCCCAAATCCTTTGTACGCTCGTAGTTTACAAGGTACTCGTCAAGGAAAGTGGAAATATCGCCCTTGCCGTCTTTGCAGAAGAAGCTGTGGTTTTCGCCGTCTACAAGATAGCGGAAAAGTGTAGAGTAGCCGTTGCCGTAGTGGTCGAGGTAAAAGTCCATATGGAAACCGCCGTTTTTGATAGAACGCTGAGGATTGCACCACTCAGACACAAGTGCGGCGTCAGGGTAGTCCTTGTCCATCATTTCTCTTATATCTCTCCAGATAGCGGCGGTGGCGATTTTTTCGTCATCGTTTTTAACCAAAGAGTCAGCCATATCTACTCTGAATCCGTCAACGCCAAAGTCGAGCCAATGACGCATAACGTCTTTAAGGGCTTCAGCACTTGCTTTTGCACTGGGATGGTCGTAGCTAAGCTGCCACTGGGGATGGGTTACCTCGTAAAAGCCGTAGTTAAGAGCAGGCTGAGAGGAGAAGTAGTTAACTAAATAGTTACCGTCTCTTTCGCAGATACCGCACATAAGTCTGTATTCGGGAGGAGCTTCCCAAACGCAATTTGTGAAAATATAGCGGTCGGTAAATTCGCTCTTTTTAGCCTTTTTAGACTCCTGAAACCAAGGGTGAGTGTCGGAAGTATGACCGGGTACAAGGTCAAGAAGGATGTGCATATCCATACTGTGAGCCTTGTCTAAAAGTGCTTTCAGGTCATCTTCGTTACCGTAACGCTCTGCAACCTTCTTGTGGTTTCTTACGTCGTATCCTGCATCCATAAAAGGAGAGTCATAAATAGGGTTAAGCCAGATAGCATTACAGCCTAAACCCTTTACATATTCCAATTTCTCGGTAATACCCTTAAGGTCACCGATACCGTCACCGTTTGTGTCGTAAAAGCTCTGGGGATATATTTCGTAAAAAACTGCATCTTTAAGCCACTGTGGCAAAAGAATCGCCTCCTTAAAATTTATACATTCAATATACCATTTTTGTACTTGCTTTGCAATAGCTTTTCTTGTCTTAGAATTATTTTACATCCAAAAACATTCACTTGCAAAAGGGTCGCATTTCTCATAGTATGTAAGGTATAGAAACGACGATTTTGTAGGGGAGGGGTCACCCCTCCCGAAAATCCTGATTAAAAAAATCAC
Organism: Clostridia bacterium; assembly: GCA_017521925.1. Classification (GTDB taxonomy): domain Bacteria; phylum Bacillota; class Clostridia; order Oscillospirales; family Acutalibacteraceae; genus Ruminococcoides. The sequence goes on along the minus strand of JAFXBG010000016.1, from coordinate 4,196 downwards.
GTGTATGGGAGAGTGATTTTATGACAATAGAAAAGCTTGACAAAGCCAGGGTGCTTATATCTTTGGGGCAAAAGGATATGGATGCCTATGCCGTAAGTATAGATAAACTGAATTTAAAGGAAGCAGCGAGCAAAGAAACTCTTAAATCTCTTTTAAAGCTTGCCCTTGAAAGGGTTGGAATAAATGCAGAGAACAAGGCGGTGCTTGTAGAGGCTATGCCCCACAAAGAGGGTATGCTTATATTGATTACCGTGGATTTTGCAAGAAATCTCAGAAAAACCTACAGAATAAAAAAGCCGAAAATGCAACCTGTCTGCAAATTTTCAAACGCCGAGGGACTTTTAGCCTGCGTAGAAAAGCTTAAGGCAGAGGGGCAGACTATGCTTAAAAATTCGTTGTGGCAGTATAAAAACACCTATTACGTAATTTTTGAATACGGCGTTATTTCTCCAAAGGCAAAAGCGGTCTTAAGCGAGTATTCTTTGTGCCACAGTTTAAGCCTTACGCGGATTGCAAGAATCAAAGAAGCAGGCAGGGAAATCCTGTCATATAACGCCGTAGAGCAGATTGCAAAGGCTTTTGATTGACAGCTTGAGCGGAAATAGTAAAATGCAGGGGAGACCCCTCCCCGCCTAAAAAATAATATATCGCACTTACGCAAAACCACCTTCGGTATTAAAAAGCCGAAGGTGGTTGTTTTTTACAAAATGAGTTAATAGTTAATATAAAGTTTCACGAAATTATATTTATTTTGTTGAACTGTAACAAGATAAGTAGTATAGTAAAATAGTAAATAATAGCAGGTTTAACTTTGAAAGGAGATAGATAAGGTTTGATTTTGAATTAATTTTTTACATAGAAAATGAAAGGGGTAAAACAAAATGAAAAGAATTATTTCAGTCCTGTTGGTGCTTGTGTTACTAGTATCCGCGGTTCCTATAACAGTTATTGCAACCGATACGGTAAACGAACCAACCGTAAATGATGAAACAGATGCTCAAATTGCAGAAGACGGCGGATTAGGAAGCCTTATTGCAAACAGTCTTGAAGAGCAGGAAAGCGAAGACGATGCTGATATTGAGAATAAAATTCTTGATGTTACTATGGATGGAAAAGTTGCAACAGTAAGTTTAAACAATAATGTTGAGGTTAAAGTTATTGTTGCTCTTTATGATGAAGAAACCAAGATTATGCTTGGTTCAGGTATGGCAGAGTTTGCAGAACATGCCGACACAGGCGAGGTTACAATTAATATCGGAACTATGCCTGAATATTATGTTGTTCGTGCATTTCTTCTTGATCTGAAGAACAATCCTCTGCACAGCTCCTTTGAAAGCACAGACTACACAAAGTCTCATCAGGAGTTTTTGGCAACAACAATAAATGACTTTGAGGATGAAACAATTCTCAATTTTGACGAGTCAGAAAATAACAACTTTGCTGTATTTAATGAAGGCACAATTATCGTTGACGAGACAGCAACAACTAATAAACTTGTATCTTCTGATACAGAAAATCTTACATATGTTTTCTCTGATGCTGATGCCACCTTATCCGGACTTGAAGCAGGCGATGTGTTTTATTACACAGCACTTAGCGAAGAAGTTATTGTCGGTAAAGTTGTATCTTTGGAGAATGATGGTACAAATATCACCATTATCAGCGAAGCTGATGTAGCACTGGATGATGTATTCCAGTTTGCTAAGATTAATACAACGGGTGACGGTGAAGGATCTGAGGTTGATACTGCGAGTGCTGATGAGGGCGTTGTCTATGAAGGTTCTTATTCTGCATCAACTTTTATAGGTGCAGAAGTTAATAAAGGCGTTAAACATGCTTTTGTAATTGATAAAGAGTTCCAGAATAAAAACGAAACAAAAAAGGTTAAACTTTCTGCAAGCTTATCTTTTGCTGTAAATGTTGCATTTGAGATTAAGCTTTGTTGGGGAGAGTTGTCTATTGATTTATCTGTGAGCGAAACCCTTGCTCTTGAAGCAGAAGTTGAGGGTACTATAACTTCTAACATATTTAAACTTGCTGTTATATATATACCTACCGGTGTGCCGGGAGTGATGATAAAAGAAGAAATTTCTTTGGTGGTTGAATTTTCTGCAGCGTTAACCTTTACTGCACAAATCGAAGCAGTTCAGGGTGTTCAGGTAAGCACCAAAAAAGGATTTGTAAACACTTCGAAATCTCCCACATTTGATTCTGATATACAGGTGTCAGGCAGATTTTATGTAGGTTTCAAGAGCGGACTTTCAATTGAAGCACTTAAAATACTTGAGGCAGGAGTATCAGGCGAATTTGGTGCTGAAGTAATAGGAGAAACCCGCAATCGCGTCGATACCAAGGATACAAAGCATAATTGTGACGTGTGCGTTGAAGGTGAAGTGAACATTTGTGCAAAACTGAAGGTGGGGGTAAGTGCAAATGTATGGAAAGTCATAAAATATGAAAAAGAGAAAACCTTATATGACAAGAAGATCAATTTGTTTAATTTCTATTGGTCTAGCGATAAAGGCTTTGGTATTGGTAGATGTCCGAATGATACATACAATATAACTTTTCAAATTGTAGATGCTGACAAAAATCCGATTAAAGATGCGATTGTCGAAAGTAATATGACTGATTCAAACGGCAAAGTGTCTATGTTTTGCTCGGCGGGCGATAAAACTATTAAAGTTTCAAAGTCTGGTTATCAGACAAAAACACATGATTTCAATGTTACAGGTCCTGATACAATAACAATTACCCTTAGTTCTGAAAGTAAAACATCAGGCAATGTTGTGCATGAGAAGACAGAAATTGAACAACCAACTTGCAGAGTTGCAATTATTGGCGGAACGGGAGTTGGAACTACTGATTCAACAGGCAGATTCTATAAAAATGTTGCACTTACATTGACAGCAAATGAAGCGCCTGAGGGTATGAAATTTGCATACTGGTTAATTAATAACAAAATCCATAGTTATAGTGAAATACATAAAATCTATCCCACAAAGAATATTACCGCAAAAGCTGTGTTTGTAGATGAAGATGCTGTTATTGATTATCATGCTCTCGTAAATGTTGAGTCAATGGATGATACCATTGAAGCAAATGGGATTTTGGTTAATAGTAGCTGGGAGGTTCCTGAGGAAGCTATGGATGTAACTTTTATAAGTGCAGGTTGTCTTGTTATGCTTAAAGATCGCTACACAGGAGATAATCTGTATATTGAAGCACCAGATGTCGTTAGTATACGTTTTAATACTACCTCGGCTTCGAGTACATATGTATTTAAGAAAATGGCCACACCAGGCCAGACCTGGGTGGCGAGAGCATACGTTCAGTATGAAACTGCTGATGGAATTATTGTTACGATTTATTCTGATATATCGGAGGCAACGTGTCCGATTGTAGCTGAATCGTATACATTGAATAAGCCCGAGCTTGCATCTGTAGGTGTTTGTGTAGGAGATCTGGCAATGGTTGCAGCTGATACAGGCGGTGAGGAAACAATTACAGCAAATGAGTACGAAAACAAAGTTTCTGTTCAGGACCTTGTACCAAATAACCCTTATGTTCTTATGGTGCTTAAGGGGGACAGTTCATCATATTCCGTAGATACAGAGTCGCTTCTCTACATAACAGATGCTGTTGCTGACGAGTCAGGTAATGCAGAATTTACTTATTATTGCGATAATACAGAGGCTTACGTTGCAGTTGTGTTCGGAGCTTGCAACCATACCCCGGGCGAGTGGATAACAGTAACAGAGGCTTCTGAGCGTGAAGCAGGATTTAAAGCACAGTTTTGTACCAAGTGTGACGAAGTACTGGCTTCTGAAGAAATACCTGCATTAGGATTACCGGATATTTACTTATCAGGTATGACAATTACTCTTGATGGCGGTGTATCAATAAATTACTATATGAACCTTGCTGATAGTGTAGTTACAGACGAAAATGCAAAGGTTGTGTTCACACTTCCAAACGGCAGCAAGAAGTCTGTGGCAGTATCAGGTGTCACACCTGATGCTGAGGGATACTATGTATTTACCTGCGAGGTTGCCGCTAAGGAAATGACTGAGAGCATCACCGCTCAGGTTATTACCAGCGACGACAAGAGCGAAGTATTTACATACTCCGTAAAAGAGTACGCAGAATATATCCTTGCAAGTGATGATGCAAAATATGAAGATGCAAAACCTCTT
>JAFXBG010000015.1 GCA_017521925.1 Clostridia bacterium | reverse complement strand
AGTGTGTCACCGCAAACTGAGCACTTCTTACCCTCTGTAAGACCTGTTTCCTTACATGTTGCATCCTTGCCGGGACCAACTTCTTCTGTATGTGCAATTGTAGGAATCTCTTCCTGCTCTACAAGTATGTCACCGCAAACTGAGCACTTCTTACCTTCTGTAAGACCTGTTTCCTTACATGTTGCATCCTTGCCGGGAACAACTTCCTCTGTATGTGCAATTGTGGGAATCTCTTCCTGCTCTACAAGTGTGTCACCGCAAACTGAGCACTTCTTACCTTCTGTAAGACCTGTTTCTTTACATGTTGCATCCTTACCGGGAACAACTTCTTCTGTGTGAGCAACTACGGGAGTTTCTGTCTGCTCTACAGTTACCTTACCGCAAACAGTACACTTCTTACCCTCTGTAAGACCTGTTTCCTTACATGTTGCGTCCTTACCGGGGATAACCTCTACTGTCTCATGAGCACAAACCTCGCCGCACTCTGTGCAAACGCCGTCTACCCAATTATGGTTGCAGCCTGTTACAGCAACTGCAACAGCATCAGAAGCAGCAGAAGTCTTGGAGCTTGTCTTGGAAGTAGCTTTAACTGTGTACTTTGCCTCACCATTTTCATCTGCTGTAAAGGTGTAAGTATCTGTATCAGTTGTGCCTACCTTTGTACCATCCTTATAAACTGTGTATGTGAATGTACCGCCTGTTTTATCAGTAATTGTAAGTGTTACAGTATCGCCCTTTGCGTACTCAGCCTTGTCAGCTTCAACTGTGGGAGGCTGGATTACGTAATCTACATTATAGGGAGAAGAGCCGTGGTTTGCACCATCAGTGCTGATATATTTATCCATCCACTGAGCACGGTTGTAAAGCCAGTTGTTAAGCCAGATTACAGCCTTGTCGTGTGTAGAACCTGTGCTTGTAGAACCCCATGAACCAAGAGGATTGTTATAAATAATATTCCACTTGTCTTCGTCCATAATTGTGGAGTACTTAACAGTTTCGTAGAACTCACCGATAATACCTGTTAACTGAGAAGCAGAAGAAACTGTGCCATTAGTGAACTTAGAGAACTCGTTGTAGAAAACTTCGTCCCACTCAGCAACTACTACACCCCAGAATGCATCATTCTGACAAAGAGCTGCCTGTGCGTTAAGAGTAGAAGAATCACCGTAAATCTTCTTGGAGTTGAGGTACCAACCGCCTGTAGTTGAAGGATCTGCATCTACATTACCGCCAAAATCACTGCTGCCGATCTTTTCGCTCTGAGAAAGCTGATACTGACCGAAAGCCCAGTCATAGTCCCATGCAACGCCTGCGTGGAGCTTACCGCCATCGTAGTATACGTAGAAGGATGTAGCACCGCCGTCAAGGTTCTTGGAAAGTTCCTGAATGAGGTACATCTTAGCAAAAGACTCAACGTCGATTACTGCGTCTAACTGCTCATATGTAGCAGACTTGTTGTACATAACAGACTCAGCTGCGTTCCACTTATCTCTGATGAACTTAATCTGGTTCTTTGAAGCGTACTCAGGGTACTTACAAACAATTTGCTGACCCTTTGTAGAAATAAAGCCTGAGATTTCATCATCAAAACGCTCATTAAGCTCAAACTCGAGAAGGAAGCCGGAATCCTCATATTCGGATGCATCGCATTCCTCAAGGTTTACATACTTATAATAACCCTTTGTGGCTGTATCGTTAAGATTGCCGCTGGAAGAACCACGGTAGCTTGTAACATCATCAGCATCATAAATGTTGAAGTTTGTGCCGTCGATAATTTCACCCTCAGCATCATATACAGCATTTAATTCTTCATTGACATCATCAAGGTTTACGATATCAACAAGAGGATCACCGATTTCAACCTTATCTGTCAAGAGGTATGAACCTGCGAATTTTCCATTGTTGTAGAAGTCAATGGGCTCAAACTGAGGAGCAAAGGGAGAACCAATCATCTCTGCAAGCTCGTAAGCAACCATATTACGCATACGTGCCTGGTCTGCATTGTAAGAAACAAGGCAGTATTTCTTGGACTTAGAGCCGTCATCAATAAGCTTAGCTTTCTTATCTAATGTAATGTTGAAAGCATACTTACCAACAATTTTGTGGGAAGCTTCCCAGGAAGAGTTACCGCGGCCCTTGATCTTCTTAAGAACTGTATCAGAGTTCTTCTGTGTGCCGTCGGGAGCAAATACGCCGATTGTACCCTTGGTCTCGTAGTCATCCTTATGCTCATAACCCTGATTTATACCCTGAGGAACAGCAATCTTGGTTTCTGTATGCATAGAAGAAACGTTCTTGGATCTGAATACCTTAACAGAGCCCTGATAATCGCCGCCGAAAGTATATGTACCTGTTGCAAGGTCAACCACTGTGCCTTCAGGTGTTACTGTGTAACCGCCGATTTCAAGTGTACCTTCAGAAACATACATAGTTACCTTAGCAGAAGGAAGGTAGAACTTAGTGTTGCTTGAAGAACGGATAATCTTGTCATATGTTGTTTCGGGATTGCCGTCTACGTCTGCCCAGATGTCACCGCTAACGGTTGTACCGCCACCGCCGCCTGTGTTGCCACTTGCCTCATATACTGAACCGGTGTAGCTTGTGCTACCCTTGGAAAGGTTAGTATAGCAGTTGTAGGTTGCATCAAGGGGAATATCACCTGTCTGGTCCTGGTTATCCCAGGGAGTAGTTGAGCTCTTACTACGTGAAAAGATAACATGTGTATATGTACCTGCTTTAGTAATCTTTGCACCGTAAATAGCACCAACTGCGTTTTCAGTACCTTCTATGAGTTCAAACTGGATGTCGATAACGTTGCTTGAAGATGAGTCCCAGATATGAGCCCACTCATAAACATCGCTATGGAACCAGTTAGCACCCCAACCGGAAGGAGTAAAGTTCTTGATGTAGATATAGTCGCCTACTGCAAAAGTTCTGCTAGCACCTGTTTCTGCCATTTCAACATTTGCAGCTGAAGTAGATACCATGCCTACAGTAACCATAGACACGAGCATCATAACAGTTAATATCACTGCGAGTAAACGCTTAGTGATAGTTTTGCTTTTACTCATAATATAATTCCTCCATATAATTTTTTTGGTCTTATACATGTAAACCGAATTCCCAAAGGTCTTTATGCTTTGGCGTCCGCCCCGTCGTCTGACCTCCGAAGTGTTGTGCCATATAGGCAAAACAAGCATACCTTCAGCAATAATTTTACTAATAAATTGTAACACTTTAACCCGAAATTTTCAACCGATTTACGTAAACTTATGTAGTTTTTCCCAAAGTTGATGCAACCTAACAAAAGCGGTGCCATAAAACTGTCATTTTTGCCCATATCCTTTTTTGTTCTTTGCAAAAAAAGATAATTTTAGCACATAAAACCAATGCGTGGTTACGGATAAATTCAGATTTTACGCGTAAATGCTCATATACCTTTGTATAATAATTATATAAAACTCTGCCTTTTCCTAAGACTAAAAACAGGACACATTGCTGAAATTGTAAAAATCCTATGGACATAAAGCCCCTGCTTTGCTAAAATACACCTGCATAAAGGGGAGTAGTTCGCAGGAAACTGTGATATATTTCGTCAGTACACATACCCACTGGGTATCGGATATATCTTAAAGAGCGAGACTTTTATTGCAGAGTTCCAAGGGGATTTTGCAATAAAAGTCTTTTTTATTCCCCAAAATTCACATAAAACGAGGAGGCTACTATGAAACCCTGGTATCAGATGTCAAAAGATGAGATTTTTGAAAAACTAGGCGTAACCACTGAGGGTCTTACTTCAGAAAAAGCTAAAGAAACCTTACTTAAAAACGGTGAAAACGTTCTTACAGAGGGCAAAAAGAAAACTGTCTTACAAGTGTTCTTAAGCCAGTTTGCAGATTTGCTTGTAATTATCCTTATTGCGGCGGCTGTAATTTCGCTTATCTCCGGTAACATTGAAAGCACCATTGTTATTTTTGCGGTTATTGTTTTAAACGCAATCTTAGGCACTGCCCAACATATCAAGGCAGAAAAATCACTGGAAAGCCTTAAATCCCTTTCTTCACCCAATGCCAAGGTTATCCGCGACGGCGTGAAGATAGAAATCCCCTCAAAACACGTTGTAGAGGGCGATATTATTGTTCTTGAGGCAGGCGACCTGGTAGTTGCCGACGGAAGAATTATTAATAACTACTCCTTACAGGTTAACGAAAGCTCCCTTACAGGTGAGTCCACAAACGTTGACAAAAACGATGAGGTTATCCAAGGTGAAGCTGCACTTGCCGACCGCTCAAATATGGTATTCTCAGGAAGCTTAGTTACCTATGGAAGAGCCTTGGTAGCAGTAACAGGCACAGGTATGAACACCGAAATCGGAAAAATTGCTTCCCTTATGAATGCCGCCAAAGAAAAGAAAACTCCCTTACAGAAAAGCCTTGATGCTTTCTCCAAAAAGCTTGCAATCATAATTATGCTTGTATGCGTTGTTGTGTTTGGTCTTTCAATGTTCAACGGCTTCAGAGGTATAGAAAACCCTGACATAATGAAAATTGTTATGGACTCTCTGCTCTTTGCGGTTGCTCTTGCAGTTGCCGCAATCCCCGAGGCTTTAAGCTCTATTGTTACCATTGTTCAGGCAATGGGCACCCAGAAAATGGCCAAGGAAAACGCAGTTATCAAAGACCTTAAGGCAGTTGAAAGCCTTGGCTGTGTGTCTGTTATCTGCTCTGACAAAACAGGTACACTTACCCAGAACAAAATGACCGTTCAACGTCTTTATGTAAACGGCAAAAAAATCCACGAAGAAGAACTTAATTTAAATGACGAAAACCACAAACTTCTTCTTTACAATATGGTTTTAAACAACGACTCAAGCATTGTAGACGGCAAAGGCATAGGCGACCCTACAGAGTACGCTCTGCTTGAAACTTACCGCAAAACAGGTCTTAACGAAAATGCTCTGAGAACTCAGTTCAAACGCCTTGAAGAAGTTCCCTTTGACTCTGACAGAAAGATGATGAGCACAAAGTTTATTATCGACGGAAAGACCTATGTTCTTACCAAGGGTGCTCTTGACGTAATCTTAGACCGCACAGTTAAGATTGCAACAGAAAACGGCGTAAGAGATATTACAGAGGAAGATAAAACCGCTATTTTAGAGCGTAACCGAAAATTCTCTGAAAACGGTTTAAGAGTTCTTACCTTTGCTTACAAGAACACCGAAGAGCCTTTAACAGTAGACACGGAAAAAGACTTTACCTTCTTAGGTCTGGTTTCTATGATTGACCCTCCCCGTGAAGAATCAAAGCAGGCGGTTGCCGATGCTATAAGAGCAGGCATCAAACCTGTTATGATTACAGGTGACCACAAGATTACCGCTACTGCAATTGCTAAGCAGATTGGCATTTTCCGTGACGGCGATATCTCAGTAACAGGTATGGAGCTTGACGCAATGAGCGATGAAGAGCTTGACGTAAATATTGAGAAAATCTCTGTTTACGCACGAGTATCCCCCGAAAACAAAATCCGTATTGTTGAAGCCTGGCAGAGAAAAGGCAACGTTGTTTCTATGACAGGCGACGGCGTTAACGATGCCCCTGCACTTAAGAAAGCTGACATCGGCGTGGCTATGGGTATTACAGGCACAGAGGTTAGTAAAGATGCCGCTTCTATGATTTTACAGGACGACAACTTTGCCACAATTATCAAGGCAGTTGCTAACGGCAGAAATGTTTACCGCAACATCCGCAACTCTATTCTCTTCCTGCTTTCAGGTAATATGGCAGGTATTTTAGCGGTTCTTTACTGCTCGTTTATGGGCTTGCCTGCTCCTTTTGCGGCAGTTCATCTTCTCTTTATTAACCTTTTAACCGACTCTTTACCCGCTATTTCAATCGGTATGGAGCCTCCAGCAGGCGATTTGCTCAGCCAGAAGCCAAGGGATCCCAACAAGGGTATTTTAACCAAAGACTTTACAGGTCTTATGTTAGGCCAGGGTGCATTAATCGCTGTTGTTACCCTTATTGCCTTCTACCTTGGAAATCCCACCGAAACCCCTGCACTTGCCAGCACACTTGCTTTTGCAACCCTTACACTTTCCCGTCTTTTCCACGGCTTTAACTGCAGAAGCAACCACTCTATCTTCAAGATTGGCTTACTCTCAAATATGTACAGCATTGGTGCTTTCTTAGTCGGCACACTCCTGCTTGTAATAGTTCTTTTTGTTCCTGCAATTGAGAGCTGGTTTGCAGTTGCTCCCATTAATCAGGAGCAGTTCGGACTTATCTGGCTGTTAGCATTTATCCCCACCTTTGTTATCCAGATTATCAAGGTTATTGTTGACCTTGTAAACAGAAAGAAAAACTAAACAAAAAAACATATCCGCCAAAGCATAACGCTCTGGCGGATGTTTTTATTAATAATTATATGCTATTTATTTTTCAAAGGTTTGCCGATATCATAGCCGGTATTAATTTTGGCAAGATATTTCTGTATAGCAGTTGCATCCTTAACATTAACCTTGCCGTCTGAGTTAACGTCACTGCATAACTTTGCATTTTCGTCTAAAGTAATCAGCTTAGCAGATGCTTTCTGAACAGTTGTGGCATCCTTAATGTTAACTTCGCCGTTGCCGTTTGCATCGCCCAGAAGCTCAGCCTTTTCTGAAGAATCCTCACTTTTCTTTAAAGTTATTTCAGATTTAAGCTTAACCTTGTTGTCATCCAGGCTTGAATAGCGGTCGTCATCATAATTGTAAAGCTCGTAGGTTACGTCAATTTTTGTTTTGCCCTCAGACAATACGTTTAAATTATAGGTAGCAAGAACCTCATATTTTGAGGTTGCAAAGCCTTTGCCTGCAACAGTACCTGAAAACATCTGACCGTTGCCTACGTATTGGTCACTGCCCTCAAACAAATTAGGGTATCTGTCCTTGAATCCGTTTTCCTCGGCCCATAGGTAATTGTAGTCAAAAAGCACGCCTGCACTTAAATGACGAATCTTTTCAGGAGCTTTAAGGTACAAAGTGTAGGTTACAACGTCTCCCACCTTTGCCTTAAAGGTTTCACCGTTATGTACGATTTCTAGGTATCTTTCCTGAGGCTCTGAGCTGACAAATTCGGTAATAACCGCACCTCTGTCGTAAACTGTTCCGTCTTTTACCAACATCCAACCGTTGGCACTGGAAAGCTCATTAAAATAAATCTTAAGCTCGCTGTTTACTGCTGACTTAACCTTGAATCTCAGTGTTACAAGCACCTGATTCTGAGAAAAATCGCAAAGCTGTTCAAAGGCAGATGCATTAAAAGTAATCTTGCCCTCGCCATCTCTGTAAAAAATAGTAGGCTGCTCAAAATTAGGCACACAAAGCTCTCGTTTTTCCTCAACATAAACAAGGCTTTCAGGGTTATAGCTTACATATCCCCATGCATTGTCAATGCCTTTTTTATAATCAAGTCTTGCGGTATACACAATCTCGTCACCTGCATTTACGGTACATTTTGTGTCACCGGCGGTAACTGCAGCTTGCCCGCTGCTTTCAGCACCTGCAGAAAAAGCACCTGCACAACCGATAATCATAACAAGTGAAATAACTAAGGATACTATACGTTTTAACATAAGGATTCTCCTCTCTAAGCCTTTGACTACATTATAAGACAAAACTTTTCCATTTGCAATACTCCAAAGAAAAAATCCCAAGGTTTTTAATCTTGGGATTAATTTATATCTCTGCCCAGTGAGGGGTTGCCTCGAATGAGACCTCTTTCCCCATATAAGGAAAGGTTATTTTATGAGAAAAAAGCATAGGTGCTTTTAATTCGCTTTTCGAGCCGTACTTATGGTCACCCACCAAAGGATAGCCTCGGCTTGCAAACTGCACCCGAATCTGGTGGCTTCTGCCTGTGTAAAGGCGGATATGAACTAAACTTTCTTCTCCCTCGGCAAGTCTTTTGTACTCAAGCTTTGCTTTTTTGACTCCAGCTCTTTGCCTTTTAACAACAAACACCTTGTTCTTTCTGGAATCTTTAAAAAGCAAATCCTCAAGTATTCCGCTTTCAGGAGGGGTTCCGTGAACCTTTGCAAGGTACTCCTTGACCATTTCTCCCTGCTGAATAGCCTTTGAAAACGCTGAAGCGGTTTTCTTATTCCGTGCGTAAACCATTACTCCGCCTACGTTTTTGTCAAGCCTGTGAAGGGTAAATACCTCGCCGCCTGATTCTTCACACAAAGCTTTGGGGACTTCATGCTCAGCATCAAGTCCCACGGGTTTTATAAGTACAATTATATTGTCATCATGGTGCAGAATTTCCATACAAAATCACTTGTCCTGCTTCATTTTGTAATTGAAGAGTACTACGGCGATAACTGTTATTACCAAAGCATAACCTGAAACCCACATAACCTCAGGCAGAATTTCAGAAAACTCACCTGCAAGAGCAAATCTGCCTGCTTTAACAGCATGAATAAAGGGCAGTAAATTTGCAACCTTCTCAAAGCCGCCTCCGATAAGCTCTATATCAAACCAAGTGCTTGAAAGCCAGGCTGAAAGGTTGGTTAAAAGCGCACCGCAAACTCCGCCTACCATTTTATCATTAAATAAGCTTCCGCACAAGAGGCCTATAGCAATATAAAGAATTGCTGTGGGGATATTAACAAGAATTGCAGGAAAAATGGTCCACGTAAATTCAAGTCCCATAAAGAAAGCCGCAATATAGCACACAATTGTCTGCACCAGCGAAATTGGAATCAAGGGCAGTGTGTAGCCCAGAATATACTGGGAAGGCTTTAAGGGCGAAGTAAAAAGCCTTAAAATAAAGCTTGTGCATCTGTCCTTTGAAACTATTGTGGCAGTAAAAAGGGAAATAAAGCTTAAGCCGAAAACCGCCACACCGGGCAAAAGATTATTAATATCAAAAAGTGACATACCAGCTTCTGCGGGGATGCTTCTGTTAATCACAGATAAAAGAACCAAAAGCACCAAGGGAAACAGTATTCCAAAAATCAACGTAAATATATCACGCAGAATTTCCTTTGTATTTCTGCCTGCAAACACCAATGTTCTTCTCATAAATTATGCCTCTCCTTCGGCAATTCTTACAAATGCCTCTTCAAAATCCGATGTACCTGCCTTAGATTTAAGCTCATCTGCAGTACCCTCTGCCTTAAGCACACCCTTTGCCATAATACCTATACGGTCGGAAAGAGCTTCTGCCTCTTCAAGGTAATGGGTTGTAAGGACGATTGTGATTTTGCCCTTAAGCTTTGCGATATGCTTTTGAAGCTCGCGTCTGGCTAAAACGTCAAGACCCAGAGTAGGCTCGTCTAAAAATATAATCTCAGGCTCTGAGATAAGTGCCATAGCAATGCTCAGCCTTCTCTGCCATCCGCCCGAAAGGGTCTTGGCACGGCTTTTTTCAATGTCCGCCATATCAAAATCTTCAATCATTTTTGTAGCTTTCGCTTTTGCCTCAGCTTTGGAAAAACCGAAAATTCCTGCAATAAACTCAAGATTCTCACGGACTGATAAATTAGGTGCAACAGAAGTTTCCTGAGGAGAAACACTTATAATTTGCTTAACTGCGTTTTCGTCCTTTGTAATGCTTTTGCCCATAAGCTCAGCATCACCCGCTGTAGGCTTTATCAGGCAGGAAAGCATTTTTATTGTGGTGGACTTACCTGCACCGTTAACGCCTAAAAGTGCGTACATCTCGCCTTTGTTAATAGTAAGGTTAAGGTTATTTACTACGGTTTTGTCCTTATATTTTTTAGTAAGGTTATTTGTTTTTATAGCAAGCATATTAACCTCCGAATGTAAAAATGTGCATATTGTTTATTTTGGCAAACGCCATACCGCGGTTATCACCTAGAACCAGAAGCTTGTCGCCTGCCTTAATGTCATAAACCTTTCTGGCGTGCTTGGGAATTACCACCTGACCCCTTTCGCCCACCTTAACCAAACCGAAAACATATCTGCCCTCAGAGGGTTCTTCCTTAACCTCAACACTCTCATCAATGGGACTCATAACAAAGGCATCAAGAGAAACCTCAAAAAGAAAAGCCATATCTGCACATTTCTGGATATCGGGCAAAGATTCGCCATTTTCCCATTTTGCAATGCTTTGCCGTGATACTCCGATTTTCTCTGCCAGTTCCTCCTGAGAAAGCGAAAACTTTTTTCTTAAATATTTAATATTCATACTAATCATATTTTTCATTCCTTTCATATTGCATTATAGCACGGCATCAGACACTTCTCAACCAATTAACCTTTACATAATATGTTAAACTTGGTTGCAGACTCTCCGATTGAAAGCGATTATCAATCGCCCGCTATACTTTTCTCTGATATGAAACCTTTCGGGCGGATAATATCCGTCCCTGCAATAACAAAAACCGCCGTTAAATAAAAACGGCGGTTTCTTTTACAGCTAAACTATTAATTTGCAGGAACAAAGGGAAGCTCAATCCTCTGAGCTTCTGTTGTAGTTTCTGCTTTGGGTGGATCAGCCACAGGCTCAGTTGCCGAGACAGTGGTTTCAGCATTTTCAGAAGAATCCGAATCGTTCTGAGGAAGTGTCATAAGCTCAAGGTCGTTTTCACCCTGAGAAGGTAACCCTGCCTCTTCAGAAGAAGCCGTAGCTTCTGCCTCGCTGTTCTGCACGTTTTCAGTTTCGGCGTTACTGCTGTCGGCAGGAACTTCGCCTGCGGTTGTGCTGACAGAAGTTTCGGCTGAACCTGTTTTTGTAGCCTCAGGTACAGGTTCTGTGTTGTTACAGCCGCAAAGCGAAAGCAACAACAAACCAATCACTGCTAAAAGCACAAGGGTTTTTGACTTGTTCATAAAATAGGTCTCCTATATTACTTTACAGCGGGTACAAAGGGAAGCTCAATAGGCTTGTGAGGGTCACGTGTTGCCTCAGTAGATTCAGAAGGCTCTGTAACCACTGCGGAAGAACCGGGTTCTGTTACCTCTGTGGGGTCGGTTACCACTGCAGAAGAGCCGGGTTCTGTTACCTCTGTGGGGTCTGTTACTACTGCGGAAGAGCCGGGTTCTGTTGCCTCTGTGGGCTCAGTTACCACTGCAGAAGAGCCGGGTTCTGTTGCCTCTGTGGGGTCAGTTACCACTGCGGAAGAACCTGGTTCTGTTACCTCTGTGGGGTCAGTTACCACTGCGGAAGAACCTGGTTCTGTTACCTCTGTGGGGTCAGTTACTGTTGTAGAGGGGACTGTAACCTCATCAGCAGTTGAAATTGTGGTTTCGGTAGGAACAGCCTCTGTTGCAGTAGTAGAGGGGACAGTATCCTCCTCAGGCTTGAAAAGCTCCTCAACAAGACCTGCAATCCATTTCTGCTGATAAGTAGCATCCTTGATATTAATGCCCGCCTTACCGTCAACATCAGCCAAAATAAGCTGAACAGGTGTAAGCTCAGCGAGCTTTGCAAGATACTTCTGAACCAGAGTTACGTCCTTGATATTGACTTTTGTGTCAAGGTTAACGTCACCCTGACTGTAAACAGTAATAAGCTCTGTGTCGTTATCTCCTGCAACAACAGACACAATACCTGCAGTAAGAATAAGAACCACCACAAGAATTACTGATAAAAACTTTTTAACCATTAATTTCACCTCCCCTCAATTACCTGACTTCTTTGCGTATGCCTCTTTAAAAGGTACAACGCTTCCGTCGACTTCTTTTACACTAACATTATCGAGTGTCTGCGAAAACTGACCGCGGATTTCAGCAAGGTAAACCTTGTAAAGTTCCTTCTGCTCCTTGGTTTCAGCCTCGGTAAGACCCTCTGTCTTTTTCTTTTTAGCAAGTTCGTTGATTCTTGCAATCATTTTTTTATCCATAAAATCACCTTTTGCACCAATCCTACACATAATAATAACATAATTTATTTGTATTTCAAGTCATTGAATAATTTTTATACATATGATATCATAAAAACACATTTTTTGGAAAGGACGATTATATGAAAAGAGAAGATTTCAGTCTTTTTGCACCTCAGGGTGTTGAGGTAAGCTGTCAGACCCTTAACAAAGAAGCAATAAACGATTTATCCATAGATTTTTTATGCAACGCACTTACAAAAGACCCCTACGAACTTAATGTTATCAAGGAGCTTCTCATAAACATTACGGATAACGAAGAGGTTATTAAATACAGATGCGATGTCTTTGAGGATTTTCTCAATTTCCCCAAATTGAGAGAAGATTTGACTGCTTTGCTTTTAAAGCTTAAAGATTTACGTGAAATCGAAAGATTTCAGAAAGACACCGAGGCGTCTTCTTTGTGGCAGCTAATAAACCGCCTCAGAGAGCTTGAAGGTTACACCGACTGTATTACTGCCATAAAAGAAACCCTGGAGCAGATTGACATTAAGTCTGAAGGTCTTGTTAAGCTCAGGCAAATGGTCAGGGAGATTTACTCTGACAACGGATTTACAGAGCTTAAGGAGGATATAACCGAGCTTTTCTCTATGGTAAGGGACATAAAAAGCATTACTCTGGGTGTTAACCTTGATAACCTTCTCCGCCCCAAAACCGTTGGTGTAATTTCCATTAACGACAAGGCTTTTACCGACAGCGGACTTCTTAAGAGGTTTATTAACTTTGCATCAAACCAGAACGAGCTTAACCACGGCAACGATGTTTCCGTTTTTACTCATTTTCATCCTGTCAACCCCTCTACCACAAGCTTTGGCTTAGGCACAGCCGTAGTAGGTGCCCAAAAGGAGCTTACCCGATTTGAAAATTCAGGTCTGACAGGTGCAGACCCTATGTCAGACGCTTTGAAAAGAGTTGTTACCGATATACTTAAACGTACTGTCAACAACCTTAAGTCTACTCTTAACAAATACGTAGGCAACAGCGGTTACACCTTTCTGACGTTAATGCCCGAAATTACATTTTACATCCGTTTTGCAGAGCTTGCCGATAAAATAAGAGAAAAAGGCTTTACCCTTTCAAAAGCTGAGATTTTAAAAACCTCTGACCGCAAAACCGACGCAAAAGGTATTTACAACCTTAAGCTTGCTATAAATGCTGTAGCGGGTGAGCTTGATTTAAAGGCTGAGGATGTTATCAAGAACGACTTAAGCTTTGACGAAAACGCACGTATTTATATTCTGACAGGCCCTAACCGAGGCGGTAAAACCACCATTACCCAGGCTGTGGGACTTGCATTTTTACTTGCTCAAAGCGGTATATATGTTCCTGCCGAAAGTTTCCGTTTAAGCCCTTGTGATAACATATTCACCCACTTCCCTGCTGATGAAAACGATACCGTGGATTTGGGACGACTCGGCGAAGAAAGCAAACGCCTTGCTGAAATTTTCTCCTCTGCAACAAGTAAAAGCCTTATGCTTTTAAACGAAAGCCTTGCAACCACCAATGTTTCTGAGGGTCTTTACATTGCAAGAGATGTTATCAAGGCTATGAGGTACTTAGGTGTTAGATGTATTTTCAACACTCATATGCACGACCTTGCACGAAACCTTGAGGACATAAACGAGGGTATCAAAGGCAAAAGTAAAATTGAAAGTATGGTAACAGGAGTAGAAAACGGCAAACGCTCATTTAAGATTTTTATAGCTCCGCCTCAGGGTGTCAGCTACGCCAGAGATATTGCCGAAAAATACGGCGTAACCTTTGAAAGCATCAAAAAAGACATTGATTCAAAAGCATAATTACAACGAAAACGGAGCTGACAATTGTGTCAGCTCCGTTTTTTAAAGAGATAATTATTACTTTGTAACGTCTACCTTGAATTTACCTTCAGCGTTTACGTAACATTTAAAGGTGTATTCGCCGCCGGTAGCATTAAGAGTACAGTTAACCATACCTGTGTCAGTAAATGTCCAGCCTGTTTCTGTATCCTCAATAGTACCTGTGTTACCGTACCACTTGGATGTATTGCTGTCATAAACCTTAAACTCATAAGTACCTGCAGAAAGTGTAAGCTTAGTACTTGCAGAACCGTCAGAGTTAAGCATCATAACTCTGCCGGGGTCCCAATCTGTAAGACTGCCTCTGAGGTAATAACTTGAAGGTGTTCCTTCCTGAACATCGTCGTTACTGCCGCCTGAAATGTTTATATGCAGAGGTGTTCCCTTACCTGTGTTACCAATATTGATAACTCCGATTGTAACAGTACCGCCGAAGCTTGCGATAGGATTATTGGACTTCATTTTCTTGTAATCCGCGTAAACTTCGTTAAGCACATCGTCAGATACATTGTTCATATATGCTTTCTTAAGTGCCATATATGCATCGTAAGAAGCATACTGATACTCCTTGGAAAGCACACCCTTAACTTCATTCATAAGAGTTGCATTTGCACCAACAGCAGCAAGCTGAGCTGTACCCTCTTCCACGGGGAATACTGTTATAATCTTTGCTACATATTTCTGGATTGCAGTTGCATCCTTAACGTTAACCTTCATATCGCCTGTTACATCAGCCTGAACAAAAGCTGTATCATCAAGCTCTGCAAGCTTTGCGGCATACTTCTGAACAGTTGTTGCATCCTTGATGTTAATCTTTCCGTTAAGGTCAGAGTCACCATACATATATTCAACTGCAGGAACAGTTGTGGGAGTTGTTTCTGTTGTGGGAAGTGTAGTTTCCTTAGCCTCTGTAGTTGTTTCTGTAGGCTCTGCAGTTGTGGGAGCAACAGGTCTTTCAGGCATTTCAGGTAAAATTGCCTCGCCGTTCTTAACCTCAAACACTACAGATGCTTTGTGCTCTGTGCCGTCAGCATATTTTGCACTTACTTCTACTGTATAAGTATAGTCAACAGGAGCATTGAATACAAACTCTGCCTTGTCGGAATAGTCCTGATATACAGTGCCGTTTACAGAGAACTTATACTGAACATCCTCTGCACCGTCTGCGGCATAAGCATCAACTGACAGATTGTTATTCTCTGTCTTTTCAATAATAACGATAGGAGCAAGCTCATCCTTGACAGGCTCGGTTGCTGATGTTGTTTCTGTAGGCTCGGTTACTACTGTTGTTTCTGTAGGAACAGTTACCTCAGAAGGCTCGGTTTCTGCAGGCTTTGTTGTTACTGCAGGAGTAGTTTCAACAGGCTGTGTAGATGTTGTTGTAGGCTTTACAACAGGTTCTGTTTCACCTTCGGACAGGTTAACATAAATATCATCTGCACCGGCTATAAGCTCTACACCCTTTTCAGGTACTGAGCCAGCTGAAATATCAATATCGCTTGTCTTGTTAGCATCACCATCGCCCCAGTTGAATACAACGCCTGTAAACTTGGAAGCAGGAATTTTTACGGAATAGCTGCCTGAAGCACCCTTAGCCATTGTAATTCCGGGCCAGATTGTGCCGTCACCCTCACCCCATACGTGAGCTCTTACAAAGCTTACGGCATTATCAGGAGTATATGTTAAGGTCTGATAACCTAAAATAACCTTACAGTCAGCATTATCAAAGGTACTTGACTTAAGAACTTCGTCACCAATGTAAATTACAAAGTTGAATTTTGCGTATGCCTTAATAATATCAGCAGAAAATGTACCGTCAGCATTCTTGGTCATTTCTACTGCCTCTGCAGTATTGTTTTTGGAATCAAAAGGCACACAAAGAACCTTGGATGCATTGGATGTAAGCTTGGAAACGTCAACTGTTACGTCAGTTGTCTCGTACACAATATCCTCAAGCTCATTTTTCTCAAGCTTTTCACCTGAATAGTCAACCATATAAGAATACTGAGGATATATAGCATTGAAAGCAAGGTCTGTGCCGTTTAAGATTACGTACTTGTCGTAAACGTCTACAAGATAGCCCTGAGAGCTGTTGATGTTATGTATGTAGTCCAGGCCTCCGCTTGCGTTTGGATGTGTTGTTGAAGCATTGGAAGGAATATGAACTGTATATGCAGTTTTTCCGTTTTCATTATCAAAGTTATAGCCATATCTAAGGTCTATATGGGTATGACCTGAAAAAATAACAGTATCCTTATGTGCTTCAAGCAGGTTCTTGAGCTTTTTAACCTGAGGATATGAATCAACCATAGAGGCACCATAATAAGGTGTCTGCTTATTGTCGCCCGCACCATAACCCTTGAATGGAGCATGCTCATAGATAAATATTCTATGTCCGTCATTCTCATATTTCTTAAAAAGACCCTCAAGCCAATTAATCTGGGCTTCTGTGAAAGTGTTTGATGCACCGGGGCTCTGCTCCTTTGAAATAAGCTCCATTGCCATAAAGATGTGGTGGTCGCCGTTAATTGTCTTTTCAAAGTAAGGAGCGGACTGCACAGCACCTGTTATTGCGTTAAGACCTGTTGAAGCTTTAAACAGATTCAAGCCAAAATCATAGGGGTCGCTGGTTTTACCGTCATCATAGTAGGACTCGTGGTTACCGTTTGCTTCGTAAATGGGATTGTTATAGTTTGATGCAGCCAATATCTGCAGATATGTTTTCCACTCGTCATCATACTTGTCTATACCGCTGTTACCATTCATAGTATCACCGCAGGTAGCGATAAACTCTACATCTCTCTTTGCGGCAACTTCTAAAGAGTTAGCTAAATGCTCTTTTGCGTATGTGTACCAGTTATTATAATCAATGTGAATATCAGAAAGAGTCATAAAGTCGTACTGCTTTGTACCGCCCTTGAACTGCTTATCGGCAGGAATATCAAAAACGGCATCCGCTGCAGCAACGGTTTTATCCTCGGGGATTGTATCGCTCTGGATAGCAATTACCTTTGTAGCACCTGCAGGGATTGCAGTATTTGCATCCATTTCAAAGGGCAATATATCGTCAGATGAAATTACGGTAATTTCATGATAACCGTCAAGTGCCTTGGTATCATCTGCCCAGTAAATAAAATAGTTTCCTGTGCCGCCTGTAAGGGTTATGCGGCCTTCTGCGTAACCTGCGTTCTTATATGCGAATTCGTAGTTGAGCTCGGTGCCTACAGCACTTACGCCTACATAACCTACAATGCACATGGAAAGAAGCATCGTCACAACCAAAACTACTGAAAGTAAAGCTTTGGCAAATTTCTTTGTTTTCATCAAAAATCCTCCTTTAGGTGTTGCGAAAACACTTATAATTGTACAAAGTAATTATAACAAAACCCTGCTTTCAAATCAATTAACATAATTGATAGAATAGCAGGGCTGAATATGTGCATTATTTCTACTGACAAAATTATGCTTTTTTATTTCTTCTGTGTTTTAGAATCAACAAAAAGCAACCAAGCACCGTTAATCCCATTGCAGTTATCAGAACACCGCCATAAAAACCCTCAGGCGAATACCTGAACTCAACTGTATGCTCACCTTCAGAAAGTTCAAAGGCACAGAAAGTTTTTGCTACAGGGGTGATTTTTACCTCTTTGCCGTCAACAAAAGCCCGCCAGCCTTCATCAAAAAGCACAGAAGTATAAAAAAGTCCGTCTTTTTCCACCTTTATATGCCCTTTAAAGCCAAGATGAGATTTCTCGTCCATAACCATAGTGCTTTGGCTGAGATTTTTAAAGCCCTCTTTATATACATCTTCATCAAGATAAAAGAGATAATACCCCAATCTTCCATTATCGGTTTCAACCACAGGTAAATCCACGCTTATTGATTCGCCCTGTTTAACGGTTCCTAAGCTAGTGATGTGAACATAGTTGTCCAAATCCCACACAACACGTTCTCCGCATCTGACCGGGAACTTCTCTTTAGATGAATTTCTGAATATTCCGTAGTATCTGCCTGTTTGCGGTGCTGTATATTCAACGGTAAGCACCTCATTTTCAGCTGAACTGCGGTTGTAAGCGTAGTAAGTATCAAGTGCTTCGTGTCGGTTCATTGTGCTTAAATCTGCACCGCTTACTTTATCAGCCCTAACAGGAATCAGAACATTTTTATCCGTTCCTGTTGCCAGCTTAAAAAACTCGTTCTGAGCATTATGGGGCAGTACGGCACTTTCAGAAAGCTTATAATCAAGAAGTGCTCTGTCAGTCATAAAGCCCATAGGCAGATATGACAGGTTTTCATATATCTTACTGCCATTTTCTTCTGCAATAAGCAACATATCCGAAGTATCCGTTACCTCTTCATAAATAATTACAGGCTCATCCTCAGGTTCTGCGTTTCTGTTTTCTCTTGCAATAATATATTTTATATTGAGAAAAAGATTTGTAACCGGGGTTGATTCGACATACAGATAGGTGTTATTGGCTTTAGACGACTCCAGCCCGAATTCCGTAAAGAAGTCTGAGTAATCGCCTCTACACATTGAATTAAAGGTTGATGCACCGAACTCTGAATAAAGAGCGCCGTCATTAAGACTGAAAGGGCGTACAAACTCTGTGCGGTATAGTTCATTATCTTCACTTTGCTCACGGGCTTTTTCTGTAAGGATTTTAACTGAATTATACTGATTGGGGTAATCCTGACCCTTATAAAATCCCACAAATCTTGTGGAATATAAAGCCGACACGCTCATATCACATAAGACTATAAAGCATAGCACCAGCGACAAAGCCTTAAGGTTAAGCTTGCCTGCTTTATATAAAGCCAGCAACGTCATAATAATTACAATTAAAGCAAAGGTAATTATTACTGAAATTTTCCTTTGAAAAACAAACGCCAACCCTAAATAGCAAACTAACAAAGCCGTTACCGCAAAAAAGGATTTTTTGCCGAAATCATTTACAAACTCAAAAGCTCTGTACGCCATTATTATCAGTACAAAGGAAAACAAAAAGCTGAAACGGTAATACACCATAGCAGGTATGTTGAAACCGTGCCAGATAAA
The DNA here is from genome assembly GCA_017521925.1 of Clostridia bacterium. Taxonomy (GTDB): domain Bacteria; phylum Bacillota; class Clostridia; order Oscillospirales; family Acutalibacteraceae; genus Ruminococcoides. Next base: position 125,181 of record JAFXBG010000015.1, on the reverse strand, counting down.
GTTAAGCTGGTTAACAACAAAGCTTAAGACAAAAAGCAAAATAAATCCAAGAGAAACGGCTTTTTCTCTGAGCTTTATTTTTTTTGAGGTTAAATAAAAAACTCCCAGCACAACCGCTAAAGAACCGCAAAAAATATTAGGCTCACCCTTATCCATAGATATAGGCCGTGTAAAGGAAAGAGTATTTGTTAAGGTGCGGAAAAATGCGGATATACTGTTTATAAGGCTGTTGTCAGCATAACCGAACGCACTGTTGATGCTGTACTCAAGCGGAAAGGAAGAAACATCAGACATTGAGTCGGAGTTTCTTAAAGCCAGAAACGCAGGCAGGGTAATAAATGCAGTAAGCATAAAAGCTATAAGGGTAAGACCTGCCATTTTGCCTGTATTTTTAAGACTTTCCTTTAAGCTTTTAAACTCAACAACCGTATAACCTATACAAAACAGCAAAACGAAAATACATACTACATAGCCTATGTAAAAATTACAGATTACAGAGAAAGCCAAGGATATAATGTAAAGCAGATACTCTTTATCTCTCAGAACACCGATTACTCCTGCAATTACCAGAGGAAGCAACGCCACACTGTCAAGCCACATAAAGTTCCAGTAATATCCCATAATAAAACCGCAGAGTGCATACATAAGAGAAAAAAACACAAGGCTAAGGTCGTTGCGGTTAAAAGCTTTTCTAAGGAAAAATGCCATAAATCCGCCTGCACAGCCTATACGCAGTATTATGGTAAGCGTAAGATAGCTTTCAAGCCACACGTGCTCTGAGGGAAGAAAAGCAGTAAATAAGTTCAGAGGACTGCCCAGATAATTTGCAATTACTCCTAAAAAGTTTGCTCCTCCGCCTGTATTCCACGAGTAACCAGGCAGCTCTCCTGATTTTAAAAGCATCTGCAGTTCTCTCAGGAAAGGATAATATTGTTGCCAGGCATCGCAGACCATAACAATATTTTTGCCAAATGGAGCTATTCTGTTTATAACAAAACAGGCAGTAACTATAAAAGCAGGCAACAGAAAAGCGGCTATAACAAAAACGTTATAACTAAAAAAGTCTTTTATACTTTTTTTGTTTTTATTAGCTGACAAGATTTTAGTCATATTAAGTCACCTGCTTACAAAAAGCCCTTCCTCAGGAAGGGCTTTGCTTTGTTATTTTATGCCGAAAAACTCCTCGGCATTTCCGGTTGTAATATCTATAAGCTCTTGTGTATCCATACCCTTAATTTCTGCAATACGCTGTGCAGTAAAAGCAATTTTCTCGCTAGAGTTTCGCTTACCTCTGAAAGGCACAGGCGAAAGATAAGGGCAGTCGGTTTCAAGGAAAAGTCTCTCAAGCGGAATCGCCTCGGCAACCTCAACGGGTACCCTTGCATTTTTAAAGGTAACAACACCGCCCAGACTTATAAAAGCACCCAGCTTCATAACCTCTTTAAGCATTTCTTTGCTTCCGCTGTAGCAGTGTAAAAGCACCTTTTTTGGGGTATATTTTTTCAGGATACGCATTGTATCGGCGTGAGCCTCTCTGTCGTGAATAACCACGGGGGCATCAAGTTCCAGACTAAGTTTTAGCTGGTCTTCAAAAACCTTTAACTGAGGCTCTTTTGGGATATCCCAGTAATAGTCAAGACCAATCTCGCCTATTGCCACAACCTTTTTGTTATTCTCATAAAGGTCACCGAGAACATTCAGGTAGTTATCCTCAAGTCCCTCAAGGTTTTCAGGATGAATACCCACCGCCGCATACATAAAAGGATATTTTCGAGAAAACTCAATTGCTTTCTTGGCGGTTTCAATGTCAACAGATGCATTTACAACCGCCTTAACGCCCATAGAAGGCAGAGAGCTTAAAAGCTCCTCCCTGTCTTCATCAAATTTTTCGTCGTCATAATGGGCATGTACATCAAAAATATTATTATAATTCATCAGCTGATTTTTGAACCTGCAGGCACACCGTCAACAAAGATTACCTTAACATCTTCGCCGCTAGTTGCCGCTAAAATCATACCTGCACTCTCAATACCGCAAAGGGTAGCAGGCTTAAGGTTTGATACAAGGATAACAGACTTACCCACAAGCTCGTCAGGCTTATAGTACTTAGCAATACCTGAGGCAACTGTTCTTTCCTTAATGCCGTCAAAAACAGTGAGCTTCAAAAGCTTCTTTGCCTTCTTAACGGGCTCACAGGCTGTGATTTTTGCAACTCTTAAATCAACCTTACAAAAATCCTCAATGCCGATAGGAGCTAAACCCTCGGGGATTTCCACCTTTGGCTCCTCAGCCTTTGTTTCGTTATTGCAGATAAACTTGTTAAGCTCCTCTATTTCCTTTTCAACATCAATTCTGGGGAAAAGGACCTCACCGCGTTTAACTGTTACGTTTGCGGGAAGTACGCCCCACTTGTCTATATTCTCATAGGTTGCGTCATCACTGCTCATACCAATCTGCTCCCAAACCTTGGGCATTGTAGAAGGCATAAAGCAAGAAAGAGGAGTAGTAGCAACACGGATAGCCTCTAAAAGGTTATAAAGCACTCTTGCAAGTCTGGGCTTTTGTGCTTCATCCTTAGCAAGCACCCAGGGCATTGTTTCGTCGATATATTTGTTTGCACGGTTAACAACCTTGAAAATCTCGGCAAGTGCATTGTTAAGCTGAGTTTCGTCAATGTACTTGTCTACCTCAGCCTTAAGTGCCATAGCGGTTTCTATAAGTGAATCGTCAAACTCGCCCTCAGCCTGAACCTCAGGGAGTGTACCGCCAAAGTATTTTTCAACCATTGCAACTGTACGTGAAACAAGGTTACCAAGACCGTTTGCAAGGTCGGTATTAATGCGGTTAATCATAATTTCATTAGAGAAAGAGCTGTCAGCACCCAGAGCCATTTCACGTAAAATGTGGTAACGGATAGCATCTGCACCATATCTTTCGCCTAAAACAAAGGGGTCTACAACATTGCCTAAAGACTTGCTCATTTTCTGGCCGTTAAAGGTAATCCAGCCGTGAACTGCAAGATGCTTGGGTAAAGGTAAGTCAAGAGCCATAAGCATTGCAGGCCAGATAATAGCGTGGAAACGCATAATATCCTTAGCAACCATATGCGTGTCTGCAGGCCAGTATTTGCTGTAATCGTTATACGCGTTGTTCTCGTAGCCTAAAGCAGTAATGTAGTTTGAAAGAGCATCAATCCAAACATAAACCACGTGCTTTTCGTCAAAGCTTACAGGCACACCCCAGGTAAATGTAGTACGGGAAACACACAAATCCTCAAGACCGGGCTTTATGAAGTTGTTTACAAGCTCGGTAGCTCTTGTTCTGGGACGCAGGTAGTCTGTTTCGGTAAGAAGCTTTTCAATTCTCTCTGCAAAGGGAGCCATTTTGAAGAAATAAGCCTCTTCCTTAGCCTCTATAACATCTCTGCCGCATTCAGGGCATTTGCCGTCAACAAGTTGGCTGTCTGTCCAGAAGCTTTCGCAGGGAGTGCAGTATTTGCCTGTATACTCGCCCTTATAAATATAACCTTTGTCATAAAGAGCCTTGAAAATCTTCTGTACAGCTTCTACGTGGTAATCGTCGGTAGTGCGGATGTAGCGGTCATAGTCTACGTTCATATATTTCCACAAAGCCTTGAAATTCTCAACAATTTCGTCAACATACTCTTTAGGAGTAACACCTTTTTCAGCAGCCTTCTGCTCAATTTTAAGGCCGTGCTCATCTGTACCTGTTAAAAACATTACATCCTTGCCCTGCATTCTCTTATATCTTGCAATAGAGTCACAGGCTACAGTTGTGTAACAATGACCTATATGAGGATTTCCCGAAGGATAGTAAATGGGGGTTGTAATGTAAAACTTATTGCTTTGACACATTTAAATCACTCCTGTGTAAAATTCTTTTATCTAAATTAATATTTTATCACGAACAAACTTAAAAAGCAATATAAGAAAAAGGCTTTTCTTTTAAACGAAAAGCCTTTTGTTTACAGGTTTCAGAAAACTCTTCATCCTATATATTCATCCGCCGCAATATTATATGCACAAAGAGCTTTCATTAAGTTTTTCAGGTTGGTGTCATTTCCGCTCAGAACCAATTGAGCATAACTCAGTGCATTATAATCCAATGTAAGGTCGCCTACTTTAACAACCAGTTTTTCGTCAAGTTTATGAGCAGGAATATCAGGAATTTTCACCTCATAGTACTTATCCTTTTTCTCTGCTGTAACCGTCTTGCCGTTTACAGTTATTTCAGAAAAATCCACCTCTGCCTCTATACTAAAATAATGTTTAACTGAAGTTTCGCTTTCCAAAGAAAGTTTAGAGCCGTAATATTCTACTCCCGCCTCTTCGCCGTTTAAGGAATATACAAAAGCTGAAAGGTCAATTTCCTTAAGTTCTTTTTCTTCTTTCTTCAAGGTTTCGTTTGCAAGATTTTCTGAATCATAGTCAAAGTATATCTGAGCATAGGCACCATAATTAAGCATTGCTTTAACTAACGGCTTTGCACTATCATACTTTTCATCTTTACTATTAAGAATATACTCAGCATATTCCTTAATCGAATATTCAAAACCTTCACTGCTGAAATCAGACGCAATCAACTGTGCCTTAACCGCACTTGCCATTTCCTTAGCTGCTACTGAGCAAGAGAACACATAATACCCGTCAATTTTTTCTGCTTTTTCTGCCGGTATAGATTCCTTTCTGCCGTTTGGAAGGGTAAACACAAGTTTAGAGTCCTCATCCTTAATTATTTCATCAGAAAGCTCCATATAAAAGTTCAGCTCTATGTCACCGCCAAGGGTTATGGAAGCACCTGCAAAATCATATTCTTCGTTATCCTGAACCAATGTAACCTCAATAAAAATGTCCTCGTTTACATTTTTTATTGTATAAATACCGTTCTTATTTATTTCCGGTTCATCTTTTCCTGCAACTATTTTTTCCACATCATATCCCGCAAAGGGCATAATCCTGAAGGTATAATCCTCACCTTGTTTTACGGTATCTGCTCCGCTGAACGTAAAATTACCTTCGTTATATGTAACAGTATATTTTGCTTTTTCTTTATATTTTGCGGTTACAACCAAATCATCAGTAATATTTGAAAAATCCTTATCCCAACCGTCAAATATATAGTCATCACGATATGGATTTTCGGGAGCAACTGCAGAACTGCCGTATTTAACATCTTGCGTACTCAGCACAGAGGAATCAAAATCCCTGAACTCAACTGTAAATGACAGCTTTTCTTTAGGTATTTCTTTTCCCTGCAAGTTTGCAAAGGTGCCGTCATTAAGATGAACAACACAATCAGAATTCACCATATAGCTCCAACCGCTGGCTTTTTCTATTGCCTGCCATTGCTGAAGGTTACCGTTATAGTACACATCTGTTAAGGATACGCAATAATTAAACGAACTTCCCTGAATAGTTTCAAGGGACGACGGAAGGTAAATTCTTTCGAGATATGACATTCTGTTGAAACAAGAAACCGGAATTGTGGTTATGTTCTCGCTTACCCTGACAGTTTTCAAAGAGGTCTGATAAAACTGATTTTTAAGCAAAGTTTTATTACTGTCGCTGAAATCAAATTCTTCCAGGGTTTTTATTTTACTATAGCTACCCATAGTCTCAAGAGAAATTCCGCCTGTAACACTTTTAAGAGATGTACACTCTAAGAAAGCGTTGTTTGCAATAAAAGTACAAAGGGAATTTTCCTCAAAAACCACATTTCTTAATGAGTCACATTTATAAAATGCATACTCATCTATGCTTTTTACGGTATTGGGAACTATCAGGTTTTCTATATCAGCACCCAGAAAAGTACGCTGAGGAATTCTGTCTACTTTTCCCAGCTTTACTGTTTTAAGCGAAGTACAATTTTCCATCAAGCCTACAGATGAATAATCTATATCAGCATATGTAGGGCTCATCTGCTGATTCACCGACACACAACTGTCGGGAAGGATAATGGATTTGAGGGAAGGATTACGGTTAAATCCTGCTGTACCAACCTTTTCAAGCTGACTGCCTATATTCACCGTATGCAATAAGTAATTACGGGAAATTGCAAAATCATCAAGTATTTTCAGTGAATCAGGTAAATTAAGCACCTTAAGGGTAGGAGAATACCTGAAACAGAATATTCCCGTTGCTTCAACGCCTTCAGGTACGGTAATTTCATCAACGCAAACTCTGTAAAAAGCCCAGTCTCCTATATATGTAATTCCCTCTTCAATTACAATGCTTTTCACTTTATAGCCCATAGGATTGTTTTTATGATAACCCTCTGTTGATACATATGTATCGCCGTTGCTGTCGATAAAATTTTTGCCGTCTGCACTTACATAAGGCTCGTCTCTGTATTTGTACCAGGGTGACGGCTCATAATACTTGTTGTAGTCATACATAGCACCTTCGCCGAAAATACGCAGAACACCATCGCTTGTAAGTTCCCAGTTAAGTGTGTCTCCGCATTGTCCGCTGTCCAGCACCTTTATTTCTTCGGTATCAGCACCAACCGACACAACCTGTCCGCTGACAAATATTGAAAAAATCAGAATAAATACTATAAAACCAACAAATCTGTTTACCTTGTGCCTATACACCAATACCGCCTCCAACACCAACGTATACAATAAGTATATCTTCCTTTACATTATATTTCAATACTCATTTTGGCAACAATTTATTTGACATTATCCGCCATATAAGGTAAACTTAATTTAATATACTAATAATTTTTTGGGGTGGTTTTATGGCTATTCTTTTAACAGGCGGAATGGGGTTTATCGGCTCTCACACTGCCGTTGAGCTTATAAACGAGGGTTATGAGGTTATTATTGCAGACAACCTTTCAAACAGCTCACCTAAAGTTTTAGACAGAATCGAAACTATTACAGGCAAAAAACCTTTATTCTATGAAATTGACGTTGCAGTTAAAGAGGACGTAGAAAAGATTTTTGACGAAAACGACGTGAAGGGTGTTATCCACTTTGCAGGCTACAAAAGCGTACCTGAATCCACACGTATTCCCTTAAGCTATTACCGCAACAATATTGACACCGCTCTGACCGTTTTAGAGGTTATGAAGGACAGAGACTGCAGAACTTTTGTATTCTCCTCCTCTGCCACAGTTTACGGCGATAAAAATGTTGCTCCCTTTAACGAAGAAATGCCTACATCTACCTCTACCAATGCCTACGGCAACACAAAGCTTATGATTGAACAGATTGTAAGAGACTTCTCTGCTTCATGGAATGAGCTTTCTGCAGTACTTCTCAGATACTTTAACCCCATCGGTGCTCACCCCTCAGGTCTTATCGGTGAGGCTCCCGACGGAATCCCCAACAACCTTATGCCCTACATCACCCAGACTGCTGTTGGCGTACGTGAGTTTTTAGGTGTATTCGGCACAGATTATGACACTCCCGACGGCACAGGTGTCAGGGACTTTATCCACGTAGTTGACCTTGCAAAGGGCCACGTTGCCGCAATTAACTACGCACTTAAAGCAAAGGGCGTTGAAGCAGTTAACCTTGGTACAGGCAAGGGCAACAGTGTGCTTGAGGTTGTACATACTTTTGAAGAGGCAAACGATCTTAAAATTCCCGTTAAGCTTTTAGACCGCCGCCCCGGCGACGTTGCCACAAGCTATGCTTTAGCCACAAAGGCTAAGGAAATGCTGGGCTGGGAAGCAAAGCTTACACTTTTTGATATGTGCAAAGACTCCTGGAACTGGCAAAAGAACAACCCAAAAGGATATGACGATTAATGATTAAAATTGCAGTTGATTTATTAGGTGCTGACAGAAGTGAAACCGAGCTTTTAGAAGGCGTTATAGATGCAATTAATGAAAACACAGACCTCTTTGTTTACATCTTAGGCACCAAAGAAATTTTAGAAAACGAACTCAACAACAAAGGCGTAAGCCCTGACCGCTATGAAGTTATTGATGCTCCTGATGTAATTACCAACCATGACAACCCTATGGAGATTATCCGCTCAAAGTCCAACGCCTCTATGATAAAAGGTGCAACCCTTTGCAGAGATAACGAAGAAGTAGGTGCCTTTGTATCCTGCGGTGCCACAGGCGCACTTATGGTGTCATCCATGTTTATTATCAAGCCTCTGTCCCCCGCCATAACCCCTGTTCTCGTGTGTGAATTTATAAAACGCAACGGTGAATATATCTGCCTTGCAGACTGCGGTGCAAACCTTGACTGTCCTGCGGACAAAATCGTAAGCTTTGCAAAAATGGGCAGTGCCTATATGTCGGCAAAAGGTGTAGAAAATCCAAAAGTAAGGCTTCTTTCAAACGGTGCTGAGGATACAAAAGGCACGGCTGTTATTAAAGAGGCTAACGCTCTTTTGAAAGAAGCTGACCTTAACTTTCTGGGAAATATTGAGGGCAGTTCTGTCCTTGAAAGCGACGCAGATGTTATTGCAACAGACGGATATTCCGGCAATGTTCTTTTAAAAACTCTTGAATGCGGTGCAGTTTCTGTAATTAAGGATATCCGCGATTATGCAGAAACTTTAGAAAGCGAAGATAAAGGAAAGTTCCTCTCGCTTGCTGACAAGCTTTACAAGCACTACGACTACAACACTCAGGGCGGAGCAGTGCTTTTAGGTGTTAAGAAGCCCGTTATAAAAGGGCACGGTGCCGCCACTGCCGAAACAATTCTGAGCATTGTAAGAATTGCGTATACACTGGCAAAGAATAATCTGGTTGATAAAATAAAAGAAGAGTTTAATATATAAATTTCTATAATTGCACGCAAAGCGTGCCACCTCAACTCTTCACTTTTAACTCTAAAAAAATTCCCACGGATTTTTGTAATCCGTGGGATGTTTTTTTAGAAGCTTCCGCCTCCGCCGCCGTGGCTTCTGCCGGAAGATGATGTATGTGTGCTTGAGCCTGAGCTTTCCTTAGGCTTTGCACGGCGGGTAACATTGCGATAAAGGAACATATCGCGGCTTAAGGTAACGTTCATACTGCCTGCTACAAGATAATCCTGAGCCGCAGGTTGACGTCTTACAGACTTAAGCTTACCCTTCATAACAAGCACTGAAATAAGAGCAATCAAAAATCCTGCTACCAGCGAGAACACAATACCAAAGAACCAGTTATATCCTTCTTTGGGAAGGTTGCCTGTATCGTAGGGGTTGCCTGTGTATGCCTGATTTACAAAATCCTCAACAAGATTTACGTAAGTGGTGAATCCGTCGTAATAATCACCGTTTGAAAGGTCGCTTTCAAACTGGTCGCCGATGTACTGTATACCTGCATCTGTAAGAGCAGTAATACCGTAACCGCATGTGGAAATCCACCAATCTCTGGCTCCCATATCAACAAGGAGGACACAACCGTCAGCACTTACTCCGTAGCCGAAGCCGTTGTAATCATAATAATCGTCTGCAACGTCCCTGATGTAATCTCCGCCTAAATCATAGGTAGTGGCAATTACAACATCGAACTGAAGCTCTTCGCTGACTTCATCAAGCTTTGCAAGGAGCTCTGATTCTTCATAATCTGTAAGAATATCAGCACCGTCAACAAGTCTGGGCTGAAGTCTTTCATCAGGGATTACATCAGCCGAAGCTATAAAGCACATACAAAGTGTAAGGCAAAGGCAGAATAAAACTATAGCAATCTTTTTCATTTCACCCTACCCCCTTAAAATATAAGATAAATAAGCCAGCTTAAAGCAAAAGCCGCCGCTGAAGCTATACCTGCAATTGTGAAAAGATACTTTTTGAAAAGGCCCTTGTCACAGGGTAAATCGCCTACAAACTTACCTGTCTGACCGTTCATAGCAAAGGTATACTTTTTGTCCTGATAAGTAGTGTTGAGAATCCATACAGGATAAAGGGCATACTTTGCCTTACCGTTATTGAGGTGGATATGAGAATTCTCGGGCATAACGGTTGTGTAGCCTTGAACAGTTGAACGGAAAGCCTCCTCAGTAGAATTCTTAATTCTCTGATTAGCTCTATTAATGCTCTCTTCAGCTGTTACGTCGTACTTATCGGCAAGATATCCTGCCATATAAGCTGTCTGGAAATCAACAGCTTCATTAAAGTTGTAAGGCTCGATAGACTCCATAAGTGTATCGTCCATTTTTTCACTGCCGTCTACAGGCACACGCTCAAAGGCAATAGTACCGCCTCTGAGAATTGCGTAATACTTGGTTTCTGTGTAGTTGTAGTTACTGTCGCTCCAGTGTCTTACACGGGTAGCTCTGTAGCGGATGTTGGCATTTGCTCCTGCGTCAAAAAGCCACACAGGAACATACATACCCTTAATTTCATCTATGTGATTTGCATCTTTAAAAATCCTGGGAAGAAGCCTTTTGCCTTTAATATGGTTAAAGTAACCGTCTTTAGCGGCTTTTTTGTCAAGCTTAAAGGGAATAATGTAGTCAGGCTTAAGCATACCTGAAAGGTTGCCAGCCATAACAACAGGATTACCGCAATAAGGGCAGGAGGTTGCGGCAGTGGTTTTGTCGCATACAATTTCACCTGCACAGGATTTGCAGACATAAGTAACAAGGTTTTCGTCTTCGCCTTTCCATTCGCAGCCTGCATTGGTTTCCCAGTTCATTTCATCAGGAGCATCATTCTGAAGCTCTTGGTCGTATTCTCTTAAAGCTTCCATTTCAAACTCAGTGTCACAATAGGGACACTTCATTTTCTGAGCGGTGGTGTTAAATTCTATGGCACCGCCGCAACACGGACATTTATAATCAAGAAGTGTAGACATTTATACCCTCTCCTTCTTATGTTTTTTCGGCTCCCCGCTATGAGGGAGCCGTTTGCTTGTAAAAATATATTACTGCTTGTCGTTATCGTCAAAAAGGTCGCCGCACTCAGGGCAGAACTTGGGAGGATTCTTGGGGTCTTCAGGCTCCCATCCGCACTTGTCGCACTTGTAAAGAGGTGCACCCTCAGGCTTTTTAGCACCGCACTCTGCACAGAACTTACCAAGGTTTACTTCACCGCAAACACATGTCCAGCCCTTCTGCTCTTCGGGCTTCTTTGCACCGCACTCGGGGCAGAATTTACCTGTGGCTACAGCACCGCAAGCACATGTCCAACCGTTTGCAGGCTTGGGTTCGGGCTTTTTAGCACCGCACTGAGGACAGAAGTTACCCTGTACTGTTGCACCGCAAGCACACTGCCAGCTGTTTGCAGCTGCCTGTGCAGCCTGAGCCTGTGCCTGAGCCTGCTTATTCTGTTGGTCCATAGCAAAAAGGTTACCTGCGTTCATACCGCCTGCAGCCTGAGCCATATTCATACCCATAAAGCCCATCATAGCACCGCCTTGGTTGCCTGCAGCAGTTTTCATAGCCTCTGCCTGAGCCTCAACCATATGAGCAGCTGCAAGGCCGGGATTACGAAGACGAGCTTCACGCTGAGCATCTTTTAGCATCTGCTGGTCTTCTTCGGGCATAATGGGAACATTCATTGCAACAGAAACAACCTTAAGACCTCTGAGCTCAAGCCACTTTGCCTTAAGAGCATCATTAACTGCTGCTTCCATTTCGGGCATATGAGCGGGAATTTCGTTAGGTCTGATTTCAAGAGCAGAAATCTTTGAGAAAGAAGGTGCAAGAGCACTTAAAAATTCAGTTTTGAGCTGATGGTCAATCTTATCTCTTGTAAACTCGTCTGTAACATTTCCGCTTACATTTGTATAAAAAAGTATGGGGTCTTCAATCTCATAAGAATAAATACCTGAGCAACGAAGGCTTACGTCAACGTCAAGGTCAATCTTAGAGTCAACAACTCTGAAGGGAATAGGATTGGGAGTACCAAACTTGTTGTCCTGAATCTCCCTCATATTTATGTAGTAAACACGCTGGTCTTTGCCTGTGTCACCACCGAAAGTAAAACGCTTACCGATAGCCTTGAAAGTATCAAGAACGCCCTTGCCAAGCTTACCTGTAAAGAGAGAAGGCTCTGTAGATGCATCCCAGATAAACTCACCGGGTTCTGCACAAATCTCAACAACCTTACCCTGGTCAACAATAATCATACACTGTTTGTCAGCAACTGCAATAGCTGAACCGTTAGATATAATGTTGTCACTACCCTTTGTGTTGGATGAACGGTCTGTGATTCTCTTCTGTGCTTTTTTTACAAGAACGTCAAAACCCATAGCATCGCAGTAGAAAAATTCTTTCCACTGGTCAGCCATTACGCTGCCAACTGCGCCAACGCCTGCTTTAATAAGTCCCATAGTTAAAATCTCCTTCCGAATATAAATAAAAATATAATTTGTAAAGTCCCAATATATTTTACACCTTTAAAAGATAGGTGTCAAATAGTATTACTTAATAAACGTTGTTTTTCCGCCTTGACCATTTGTGTAATCCACGAACCTTCGGCGTTTTCGTTGTTTTCTTCAATTTCAAGCGACTCCTCACCCACAACAGATTTGTCGGCAAAGCTGTCGAAAGCTTCCTGCTTTTCTCTTAAAATTTCAAGCATTCTTTCGTCTATTGTTTCGTCGCTTAAAAGTCTGTAAACAAGCACATCTCTTACCTGTCCCATACGGTAGGCTCTGGAAATAGCCTGATTTTCGATAGACGGCTTAATCTGAGGCTCACAGAATATTATTACTGAGGCACACTGGATATTTATGCCTGTACCGCCTGCCTGTACCTGACTTATAAGAACTGAGCCTGCATCTGCCTTGCCGAATTCATCAACAATTTCCTGACGCCGCTGAGGGCTTACCTCGCCTGTGATAACCTCCATACATCTGTCAGAAAGCAAAGCCTGTGCTTTTCTTAAGGTTTCGCGGAAGAACGAGAAAACTATTACCTTTCTGCCCTCGTCTTTTGCCTTGTCGCAAAGTTCCAGAAGTCTTTGCGCTTTGGTAGAGTCGCCTATATCCCCCACATTCCAGCTTACCTGACGGATAGCCATAAAGTTTTCGCTCATAACCGCATCGTGGTAAGCAGAACTTTCGGCAGGGGTCATTTCGCACCACTGCTCTTTTTCCACAAGCTCGGGGAGTTCGGTGAGTACGTCGTCCCTTGTTCTTCTTAAGTATACTGGGGCAAGCTCTGTCCTGAACTGTTCGGCGGTTGAAATATACTTTACCTTCTCAATTTCTGACGAAATTTGTTGGTTAAGCAGGCTTACCAAAAAACACATTTCTTCCACCCTGTTTTCAAGGGGAGTTCCGGACATAAAAAGCACACCCTCGGTTTTCTGTAAAAGAGAAGAAAGTGCCTTTGTACGCTTTGCCTCGGGATTTTTTACGTAGTGAGCTTCATCAGCTACAAGCATACCAAATTTAAACTTTTCAGGTAAATCAAAACGGCTTATGGACTCGTAAGTAGTAACAGCAACACCACCGTTTTTTCGCCAATGAAGCAATGCATCAATATCACCGCCGTGAACCTTGGTAACTTCAAGGTCAGAAAATTTTGTGATTTCACGGCACCAGTTTATAAGCACACTGGCAGGACATACCACCATAAAATGATGCTTACCCTCGTTTTTAAGAGCCACCATAGAAGCTATAGCCTGCATAGTTTTGCCAAGTCCCATTTCATCGCCCAAAAGCACCCGCTTCTGGTGAGCTATGTATTTTACGCCAAAGGTCTGGTAGCTTCTTAAAGTTGCCTTAAGTCCTTCAAGATTAAGGCTGTGGGCTTCAATCTCTGCCAAAAGCTCTGAGGAAAGACCTGTGTCGTTTACGCTTTCTTTGCCAAAGGATTTGCCGACCTGCTCCAAAGCTGTGTAATAAGCCACCGAATCGGCGGTAAAATCACCGAAACAAAGGCTGAGGTCTGCGTTATTATTAGCCTTAAAAGCATCAATCAAAGCTGTACTTCCAAACTCGCCTCTAAGCCTTTCGGCAAGGGAATTTGCAGAACTTTCTGCCATTTGCTTTTTAGATTTTGAGGCAAAAAGCCAGCTGATACCGTTCTTAGCCTTTTTAAGTGCGTTAATCTCGCTGTTAACCGCCTGATAATTGGCGTTAAAAATCCTACCGCACTCCGTACGCAGATTCCCGTTATTAATCATTACATAAAGGGCTTTAACAAGCTCATTATCGGCATCTGTGGGATAGTCGGGGTTAATTCTTACCCTTAAGTTTTCCTTGGTGTTTTCCACTGTTTGCTTTGTAATATCAAGGATTTTGCGGGCACTTTGCTCGCCTAAACCTTCGATACCGCAAATATCTGAAAATCTGAGCTTACTTACCTGCCACATATTGGTGTATCCTTTATCTCTTAAAAGGGCTACGCGGATACCCTGCTTGCCTTTAGAGAGGTGCTCAACCTCCATGGCTTCCAATGCACCTTTCAGCCTGTCATCAAAAAGTGCCTGTGCCTTTAAACGCACTGCTTCACGCTCAGCACTTTCGCTGTCTATAACAGCCTTAAATCCTGCAAGCTGAGTATTAGCTTTTAAAATAAGCTCTTTTGCATCGGGTCTTTCAATACCTGCCATATTCTCCCTCCTTTATATAAGATAATTATATAAAAACTATTTTTTGCCGTCAATGAGAATACCCAACATAGATAATATTAGCAAAGCTTATACTTAAAATATATAGTATCTTAAGCAAATTATATCCCTTTATTTTGCAAAAACAGCAAAAAGCCACCCAAAGGTGGCTTTAAAAACTTATTTCTTACTGTCAATATACTCAACTGCTTTAAGCGCGGCTACTGCACCGTCTGCAGTAGCAGTTGCAATCTGGCGAACCGCCTTTGTACGGCAGTCACCTGCTACAAAAACGCCCTCGGTTTTTGTCAGGCAGTTTTCGTCAGACATAATATAGCCGTACTCGTTAAGCTCGGCAAGGTTTTCAAAAGCTGTATTTTCAGGAGCTAAACCGATTGCAACAAATACGCCGTCAGGGGTAAGGGTCTGCTCTGTGCCGTCATCTGACTTAAGCACAACAGCCTCAAGCTCCTCAACTCCCTTAAATTCCTTAACAACTGTGGAATAAATAACCTCTACATTATCTCTTGCTACAAGTGCATCTGCGGTAGTTTTTTCTCCTGTAAGGTAAGGAAGGTTCTGCACAATTGTTACCTTTTTGCAGGTTTCGGCAAGAAGTGCAGCCTCAACAAGTGCGGAGTTACCGCCGCCGATTACCATAACCTCTTTACCGGAATAAAAGGCTCCGTCACAAACAGCACAGAAGGAAATCCCCTTGCCTACTAAGTTTTCTTCACCCTCTACACCTAAAAGGCGATGCTTGGCACCTGTGGCAATAATAACAGCCTTTGACTCATACTCTGAAAAATCGGTCTGAACCTTGAAGGTATCGCCGATTTTCTCAACACTCATAGCCTCTTCAAGCTCGATATCTGCCCCTTGAGAAAGAGCCTGCTCCATCATTTTGTCTGCAAGCTCGGTACCGCTGATAGAACCCCAGGAGGGGAAGTTTTCAATCTTAGGCGAATAGGTAATCTGACCGCCGAAGGAGGCTTTCTCCAAAACAAGTGCAGACTTGCCTGCTCGTCTTGCGTATACTGCAGCAGTAAGTCCTGCAGGACCTCCGCCTATAATAATAATATCGTACATATTAACCTCTTTATTTAGCACAATTTATTGTAGGGGAGGCAGAACGCCTCCCCTACGAACCTTCCTTAACCCTAAGGAAGGCATTGTTTTTTATTAACCGATGTTTTTAATCTTGTTCTGGATATAGGTTTTGATAGGAACAACATTTTCATACTTGGTAACTTCTGTACCCTTAACCTCAACAAGCGTGGGAGCCTGTCTAAGACCTAAGGATTTAGCAAGTTCCTGATTGTCTTCTACGAAGATTTTCTCAAAGCCGATACCTGCTTTGTCAAGGAGTGTTGCCATAGCCTTGCAGTTAGGGCAGGTCTGAGTAGCAAAGAGGTAAAGGCCGTCTGTAAGCTGAGCAGAAGCCAACTCTGTAACATTATCCTGAGCCTCATCTGCTCTGCCGTTTCTTGTTAATTTGCTGTTTGCAATGTTGTAAACAACTCTGTCCTTATACTCCTGACTCTTACCGTCATTCCAGTTAGCAACAGGACGGTAGTAGCCTGTAATACGGCTGTAAACCTCTGCTTTTTCACCGCAGATGGGACAGGTGAACTGTTCGCCCTGAATATAGCCGTGGTTCTTACATACGGAATATGTGGGAGAAAGTGTGTAGTAAGGAAGCTTGTAGTTTTCAGCGATTGTACGAACAAGCTTTGCGGCAGACTGCCAATCGGGAAGCTTCTCGCCTAAGAATGCGTGGAATACTGTACCGGAGGTATAAAGCACCTGGAGCTTATCCTGAACATCAAGTGCAGAGAAGATATCCTCTGTGTAGCCAACAGGTAAGTGTGAGCTGTTGGTGTAGTAAGGTGTGCCGCTTTCCTCGTTAGCTGTGATAATTTCGGGGTAACGCTTTTTGTCGTGCTTTGCAAGACGGAAAGCAGTAGACTCTGCAGGAGTAGCCTCAAGGTTATAAAGGTCGCCGTATCTCTCCTGATAATCGGAAAGGCGCTCTCTCATATGGTTAAGAACTCTCTCTGTAAAGTCCTGACACTCCTTATGTGTCATATCTTTACCTATCCACTTTGCGTTTAAACCTGCCTCGTTCATACCAACAAGACCGATTGTGGAGAAGTGGTTATTAAATGTACCGAGGTAATGTCTTGTGTAAGGATAAAGACCCTCGTTCATAAGCTTAGTGATAACATCACGCTTAATCTTAAGTGAACGTGCAGAAACATCCATCATAAAGTCAAGACGCTTCATAAAGTCTGCTTCATTCTCAGAAAGGTAAGCAATACGGGGAATGTTGATTGTTACAACACCGATTGAACCTGTGCTTTCACCTGAACCGAAGAAACCGCCAGACTTCTTTCTGAGCTCTCTGAGGTCAAGGCGAAGTCTGCAGCACATTGAACGAACATCATTAGGCTCCATATCGGAGTTAATGTAGTTAGAGAAGTAGGGTGTGCCGTATTTTGAAGCCATCTCGAAAAGGAGACGGTTGTTTTCTGTGTCGGACCAGTCAAAATCTCTTGTGATAGAGTATGTGGGAATGGGATACTGGAAGCCTCTGCCGTTAGCGTCACCTTCAATCATAATCTCGATAAACGCCTTGTTTATCATATCCATTTCCTTTTTGCAGTCCTTGTACTTGAAGTCCTGAGGCTTGCCGCCAACAATAGCAGGCTGCTCTGCAAGATCCGGGGGAACTACCCAGTCTAAAGTAATGTTAGAGAAAGGTGCCTGAGTACCCCAACGGGAGGGAGTATTAACACCGAAGATAAAGGACTCTAAAGCCTTCTTAACCTGGTCGTAAGTAAGGTTATCAACCTTTACAAAGGGAGCAAGATATGTATCAAAAGAGGAGAATGCCTGAGCACCTGCCCACTCGTTCTGCATAATACCGAGGAAGTTAACCATCTGGTTG
The DNA here is from genome assembly GCA_017521925.1 of Clostridia bacterium. GTDB lineage: Bacteria > Bacillota > Clostridia > Oscillospirales > Acutalibacteraceae > Ruminococcoides. Next base: position 107,754 of record JAFXBG010000015.1, on the reverse strand, counting down.
CAAAGAGTTGCAAGGTGGCTTGCAGGAGAAGATGTAACCTTACCTGTAATACCGCCTAAGCCCTGCTCGATAAGCTGTCTTAAAGACCAACCTGCACAGTAACCTGTAAGCATGGAAAGGTCGTGGATGTGGATATCAGCATTTCTGTGAGCATCGGCAATTTCCTTGTCATAAATCTCAGAAAGCCAGTAGTTAGCGGTAATTGCACCTGAGTTAGAAAGGATAAGTCCGCCTACGGAATATGTAACTGTGGAGTTTTCTTTAACTCGCCAGTCGTTAATCTTAACGTAGTTGTCAACGATTTCCTTGTAGTCAAGGATTGTGGACTTAATCTTTCTTACCTTTTCTCTCTGACGGCGGTAAACGATGTATGCCTTTGCAACATCAGCATAGCCTGCCTGAATTAAAACATCCTCAACTGAGTCCTGAATATCTTCAACGGCAATAAGTCCGTCAGCGATTTTAGGCTCGAAATCAGCAGTAACCTTTAAAGCAAGAAAATCCACAACAGAGGGATGATATTCTTTATTAGTGCCTTCAAATGCCTGCTGTATAGCGGTTGCGATTTTTTTGATGTCAAACTCGACTACCGAGTTATCTCTTTTAATAACCTTATACATAATCAAAAATCCTTTCATAAATTTCTCTCGTTTTTGCGTCCGAAGAGATAATACCACAAAAAATTGTGGTTTGTCAAGAGAAAAACCACAATATATTGTGACAATTTTGTTAATGTTTATTGATATATAAGAATTAAAAATACCGTTTTTTAAGCAAAAAAATCCCTCAAACCTTGTAACCATCAAGGTTTGAGGGCTTTTTACATCTTGTGTCAGTTTGTAACCAAACCACAATATATAGTGGTGCAGGTTAACCGCCTGCATGGCATTCCGCCTTTGGATAGGTACATATATAGATAGCCTTCCGCTAACGGCGGGTCTGGTTATTGTATTATAGATTTACGATAATATACTATATCTTGTATTCAGATGCTTCTGATTTTCTCTATATCGCTTTCAATTGCGTACTGTAAATCCTGCAAAGTAGCAAACTTCTTTTCCTCGCGGATATAGTCTACAAGCTCTACTTTAACCTGCTTGCCGTAGAAATCCCCGGCTTCATCAATAATAAAAGCTTCAACGGTAGGCTCGTCTGTGCCTACTGTAGGCTTCATACCGATGTTAAGAGCCGCCTTTAAAGGGGTTGTGCTTTCGTTTATGTAAACATTAGCGGCATAAACACCGTACTTTGGCAGAAGCTTGGTAGCATCTGTGCCCACGTTAATTGTGGGAATGCCCATTTTTCTGCCCAGTGCGTTGCCGTGTACTACCTCGCCGAAAAGCGCAAAAGGTTTGGTAAGCATTTTTGCCGCTGTTTTAACGTCACCCTCATCAAGAAGTCTTCTGATTTCTGTTGAGGAAACTGTAATTCCGTCAAGAGCAATTTCGTCAACCACTACTACCTCTATACCTTCTTTTTCACAAAGGTACTTAAGAACAGCTACATCAGAATTACCGCCTCTGCCGAATTTATAGTTAAATCCGCAGAAAACCTTTTTGGCGTTCATATTAGCCTTGAGAACATCGGTAACAAACACAGATGCTGACATAAGGCAAACCTCAGGGAAAGGAACACAATACACAAGCTCAATACCTAAATTCTCCAGCTCGTGAAGCTTTTCTTCCTGGGTGTAGATACGCTTAAGCACGCCTTTGTTGGCATAATCTGCAAAGGTGAACATTGCAGGGGTAAGACCTTCGTCACGGCAGCTGAGTACACCGTCGATAACCTTGCGGTGAGCAAGATGCACACCGTCAAAACAGCCTAATGCAACTGCAGTAGGCACAGTGGTTGGAACAACCTTGTCAAAATGAATCATATATACCTCCTTTTCTTTACTATGAAACATTTCAAAAAATCCTTATTATAAATCCTGATATAAATCTGAATATAAAATTTTATAGCTTTATTTACTCTGCTTTTTCATCAGCAGTTTCTTCAGTATTTTCCTCTGCCATACCAAAGAAAGCATCAAACTCGTCAGAATTGATTTTTTCGCCGATGTTTATAGCAGTATCCTCAACTGTTACAATCTGCTCTTCTACCTCAGCAACTGCCTTATCGGTAATTTCCTGAGTATCCACCTCACCGAAATACATCTTGTACCAGATAAGGAAAACATAAATTGTCCATACCTGACGGGATGTATCAGCCTTGCCCTCGTAATGGGTATCAAGCCACTGGGTAAGGATATCGATATTGAAGAACTTCTGAGCTGTGGGAGAAGTAAATTCCTTTTTAACTATATTATAGTATTTTTCATCCTTAAGCCATACTCTTGTAGGTACAGGGAAGCCCAGCTTTTCTTTCTGAGCACTGTCCTCAGGCATATGACGCATAGCACTCTGACGTAGTGCATACTTTGTGTTATGCTTGTTTACTCTAAGACGTGTGGGAAGGCTTGACGCTACCTTGAAAACTTCCTTATCAAGGAAAGGCACACGAAGCTCAAGAGAATTTGCCATACTCATTCTGTCAGCCTTTAAAAGGATATCACCAACCATCCAGAGATTTATGTCGAGATACTGCATCTTTGTAACGTCGTCATACTTTCTGGCACGGTGATAGAACTTCTTGGTGTAGTTCTGAGGACGTGTTGCAATGGAAGGGTCTTTTAAGAGTTCTTTCTTTTCCTCGTACTCATACATATAAGCATTACCTATAAAACGCTCCTCCAAAGGATGAGTTGAACGGATAATATAATCCCTGCCCTTGATATCAGGCATTTTAAGAGCAATTTTGCAAAGAAGCTTACGGATAGGATAAGGTACTAAAGTCTGATAAAGCTTAGAGTGCATAGGACTTCTGTAAACCTGATAACCGCCGAAAAGCTCGTCGGCACCTTCGCCGGAAAGTACAACCTTAACGTACTTGCTTGCAAGCTGAGAAACAAAGTAAAGAGCTATGCAAGAAGGGTCTGCCAAGGGCTGGTCGCAGAAATACTGAACATCAGGCACAGCGCCCCAGAACTCTTCGCTTGTAATAATCTTGGTGTAATGGTCAACGCCGATTTTCTCAGAAAGTCGGCTGGCCCAGCTGATTTCGTTATACTTTTCGCCAAAGTCAAAACCTACTGTAAAGGTTTTCTGGTCTGCAAAATAGGTAGAAACATAGCTGGAGTCAACACCGCTGGAAAGGAAGCAACCAACCTCAACATCCGCAATTTTGTGAGCATTGACAGAGTTTTCAAAAACCTTGTCAATCTTATTAACTGCATCTTCCTCTGTCATATTCTCGTCAGGGTTAAAAGTAGGCTCAAAGTATCTCTCGGTCATAACCTCGCCGTTTTTAAACCACAAAAAGTGACCGGGCATAAGGCAGTAAACACCCTTGAAGAAGGTCTCGGGAGGAACAGCATACTGGAAAGAAAGGTAGCTGTCCAGAGCACGGTCGTTAAACTCTTTCCTGAATTTCGGGTGCTTTAAGATACTCTTGATTTCTGATGCATATACAAAGTCACCGTCTATCATGGTGTAGTGCATAGGCTTGATGCCGAAAAAGTCGCGGGCAATAAAGATAGACTTATCCTTAGTATTGTAAATAGCAAAGCCGAACATACCGCGAAGCTTCTGAAGCATATCTTCCTTCCACTCTTCAAAAGCGTGGATTAAAACTTCACTGTCTGTTTCGGTATAGAATTTATGACCAAGCTCAATAAGCTCAGCACGTAAATCCCTGTAATTATAAATCTCACCGTTAAAGGTTAAAACAAGGGTTTTGTCCTCGTTATAAATAGGCTGATGACCGTCGTCAACGTCAATGATGCTGAGGCGTCTGAAACCCATATCTATATAATCATCACTGAAAAAGCCCTCAGAGTCGGGACCGCGGTGAGTAATAACCTCTGTCATACTTTTAATGGTCTTGCTTCTGTCTTTTACTTCACCTGTAAAACCGCAAATACCGCACATATTATCAATTCCTTTCCTATAAATATTTGGAAAGCATAGTCGCTTTTATTCTTCACTTACTAAATAAACTTATTCAGTGTAAATATACCACAAACTGCCGTAATATGCAATGAAAAATTTGCAAAAGATAACGGCACAGTTTTTAATCTGTGCCGTTAGCTTATGTATAGTTTCATTTACTCGCCGAACTCATCAACGAGATTTGATAAATATCTGCTTATCAACGTAGCATCTTTTATTGTTACATTTCCGTCAAAGTTTACATCGCAAAGGAACCAGTGATGGCTGTTCTGAGTAATTGTCGCCTGATTGTTTATATAGTTCTGTATAAAATTTACATCTTTTACAGTAATATTACCATCTTGGTTTGCATCACCCAGCACTCCTGTTTTCGGTCTCCAATACGCACACATAGTAATAACATCACCGTTATACACATCGTCAAAAGTACTGTTGTTAATAGCCATACCATCTGCAAAATCAACTCTTGTATAGCCATTTGGTTTGTCAGACATCGTAAACCAATAACCATCTGAGCCATCTGTATAATATAGTGCGTAGCTATTATCCTCTAATTTCTTTTTTGCATACCAATGGTCAAATTCCCAATTGTTATTTCGCTCAAATGTATTTGTTCTTAATTGCTTTGTGTCATTGTAAGAGATATTCATAAACGGCATTGAACCTGTACCGTTATTGGAATTAAAATTAATCGTATAAGTACGTTCCCATTGGGCATACATCGTAATGGTATCGTCATTTTTCTTTGACATTCGCCATAAACTTTGCTCATCACTGTATAGGTATTTATAATATCCGCTTGGTTGTTCGCCTTCTTCAAACCAATTTCTTTTGGTTCCGTTTGTATATCGCCACTTGTTGTCATACGCTCTGTGTGCATACCAACCCGCAAAATCAGCATAGCCGTTTGTATAGGTGTTTTTTCTCAGTTTAGTTTCACATCCGTAAGTAGCCTTTGTTATTTTCATTTGAGTACCGCCGCCGTCTCCGGGATTGTATAAAACTTTATAGCCGTGTACACTAGTAAAGGTTTTATATGCGTTAAGCCTACCTCCTGTTTTCACCTTATCGCTCAATTCGGGTATTATATCAACACCTTTTATAATATAATCCTTAAGCGCCTCAGTATCCATGGTAGGATATTCGCTTTTCAAAAGTGCCGCAACACCGGTGACGTAAGGTGTAGCCATAGATGTTCCTGTAAACGTTGCATAATCATCTTTGTATGTGCTACAAATATTTGTACCTGGCGCTACTAAATTTACATAAGTCGTACTATAACAAGAGTCCTCTTCAAGCAAGTCATCTTCGGTCGAATTTGCAACACAAATCATATTATCTGTTTTATAGTATGCAGGATAACGGTAATTATCTTTTGTTCCAATATCGGTACCTTTATTTCCAGCAGAACACACGAACAGTCCGTCATAATTCTCTAATTTTGTTTTTATTAAATCATATTTATCTGGTCCTGAAATACTACAATTTAATATAGATATATTATTAGCTTGAGCATAATCTATTGCTGAACAAATCCTACTTAAACTTGGGACATGCTTTTTTTCTGAAGCATCATAATGCGTTACTTTTAAACTGACTAAATCTACGTTTTTGCACACACCTGCAATTCCTTTTTTGTTATTAACTTTTGCACCGATTATACCTGCACATAATGTGCCGTGACCAGCCGTTTCGTATAAAGCATTATTTTCATCAGAAAAATCTACACTTAATGAAGTGTTAACCTTACCGAATAAATCAATGTGATTATTATTTATACCTGTATCAATTATACCTACTCTAACGGTTGTGTTTTTTGTTTGTAAATCCCATGCAGAGAACAGGTCTATTTTGTTAAGAGCCCATTGTTGAGATGCTAATGTGTCATTAATCGTCGCATCTAAATCCGCAGACGCATTATATGGTTCGTCTGTAGTTGACTGAGACGGAAGCGATAGCGAGTCAAGTGATAAATAAAAATTCGGAGATGCCATTAATACATCATCTCTTTGTTCGAGAGCCTTTATACATTTTAATACGCTCGATTTGCTATTAGTATTAAGAGTAATCAAGAAAACTTGATGATAATTTTCTTCTTTTAGTTTGCTATTAGTGACTTTTGATGTACTAGCATTAATCTTTTGTTCTTTTAGTTGATTAGTAGTATATGTGGACAAGTTTTTTACAGATGTTGCAGTTACTTCTGTAAAATGATTAACATCATAATCTTTCAGTTTTCGACTTTCAGTATTGTTCAGCACCACAATAATTTCATTAGGTGAAAAATCATCATTTATAGTGGCTGTGCAAAGGGATTTAACTTCAATAATTTTATCACTACTTGGAAGTGTTGTAGTATTTGCAGAAGTGTTAATTAAAGTAATAGATAGAACAACTACTAACATTGTTAAGATGCATATAAATCTTTTTAACATATATTTACCTCCTTAGAATTAATCGAGAGTAAGATAATAATCTGGAGAAACCATCAATAAATCTAAATTTACCCTGTAATCTAAACTTTCTATTGCTTCAAGTACATTTTCTTTACCAGGATTAGATAGCTTAAGTAGATATATATGTGGCTCGAGTATTGTTCTTTTTTCTATGGACTCAAATTCATATTCTGGAAAATCTTTTAAGGTGTAATCTGTGGCGAAGTCTTTTTTGAACATCACAAGTATAGTATCGTCATCATAATTTGCGTTATCCTTAATTGCTCCCGAAAACTCATCCTGACTTGCCATTGCAAGCTCGGTGCCAAAAAGGGGTGACACTTGGTAATTTGCAAGGTATTTCTGGATTGCCGTTGCGTTTTTTACGGAGTAACCTGTGCCCTCAGGGTCGGCAAGGTACTTCTGCACTGCGGTAACGTAAGTTAATTTTGCCAAGCCTTTCTGAATTAAGGTAACGTCCTTAACTGTAACTGTACCGTCTAAATTAACGTCGCCGTAAATAAACTTTTCGGGCTGAATATATGTAAAGTCTTCGGCACTTGCATCCAAAAGGCTCACTGCAGACAGCACAAACACCAAAGCTAATAAAGCTGAAATTAATTTAATATAAACTTTCATAATAAATCCTCCTAAGATTCAAGTATAAATTAATTTAAAATGCATTCAACAAACCATCGGTAACACCTCTTAAAATGTATTTGTATACTCTAGATAATCTTTGTTTGTTCGTTCGACTTTTCTGTTCATATTATAACATCACTATATAGTAAAATCAACTATATTTTGTGCTACAAAACATAGTTCTATAAAAATATCCACAAAGCATTAAAATGCCCTTGCGATTAGTTTCGCAAAGGCATTTTTTATGATAAACATAATAATAAACTTAAAGTGCATCAGCCATATCAAGCACAAGCCGCTCGGTTTTCTCCCAACCAAGGCAGGGGTCGGTAATAGACTTGCCGTAAACGCAGTCGCCGATTTTCTGAGTGCCGTCTTCAAGGTAGCTTTCAATCATAAGACCTTTTACCATTTTGCCAATGTCAGCATTATGACGCTTGCTGTAAAGCACTTCTTTTGCAATTCTTATCTGCTCAAGGTACTGCTTGTTGGAGTTAGAATGGTTTGTATCCACAATAACAGCAGGATTTTTAAGTCCGTGTTTTTCATACATCTCGTGAGTTAAAATCAAATCCTCATAGTGGTAGTTAGGCTGACACTGACCATGCTTGTTAACGTAGCCTCGGAGGATTGCGTGGGCTAAGGGATTACCCTGGCTTTCGGCTTCCCAACCGCGGTAAATAAAGGTGTGCTTACTCTGTGCGGCAGTAATACTGTTCATCATAACCGTAAGATCGCCTGAGGTGGGGTTTTTCATACCCACAGGAACCTTTAAGCCTGAAGCTGTAAGGCGGTGCTGCTGATTTTCAACACTTCTTGCTCCAACTGCAACATAAGCAATAATGTCAGAAAGATAACGGTGATTTTCAGGGTAGAGCATCTCATCAGCACAAGTAAAGCCTGTTTCTCTTAAAGCACGCATATGAAGCTCACGGATTGCAACAATACCCTTGAAAAGGTCAGGTTTCTCGTTAGGGTCAGGTTGGTGCAGAAGCCCCTTGTAGCCTGCACCTGTGGTACGGGGCTTACCTGTGTAAATTCGGGGGATAATAAGGATTTTGTCCTCAACCTTTTCCTGCAAGCCTCTGAGCCTTGAAATATATTCTAAAACCGCATCCTCACGGTCTGCTGAGCAAGGACCGATTACAAGCAAAAACTTATCGCTTTCGCCTGTGAAAATCTTTGCAATCTCTGCATCTCTGTCTGCCTTGATTTTTGCCAAATCATCTGAAAGGGGAAACTGCTCTTTAACATCCTTTGGAATAGGCAGTTTGCGGATAAAATTCATATTCATAATCTATATACACTCCTATTTCTTGTCAAATAAAGCTCGGCGTGTGGTGGAAATCTGCATCATCTCACGCATTGTCTGTTCGTCGCCGTTTAAAAGGGCGGCCTTAAGTCTGTCAAACTGGTCCTCAAATCGGTGCATCTGGTGAAGTAAAGCCGGCTTATTCATAATAAAAAGCTCGCTCCACATTTTGTCGTTGATTCTTGCAATTCTTGTTAAATCCCTGAAAGAGTCACCTGTATAGTTCTTAAGGTTTTCGTCGTCACAGCAGTTCATAAGAGTAACCGCAATACAGTGGGTAAGCTGAGAAACAAAACCAATCATTTCGTCGTGCTTTTCAGGGGTAAGAACGCTTACGTTTGCAAAACCTAAAAGCCTGCCGATTTCTAAGCAATCCTCAATTGCCTCAGGGGTGTTTTTTTCGGTGGGGGTTACAATATAGTTAGCACCGTGAAAAATCTTATCGTCGGCATTTTCTACTCCGTAAACCTCTTTACCTGCCATAGGGTGTGCGGCAATAAACTCTACATCATCCCTGAGTGCTTCCTGCACCTCGTAAACTACCGAACCCTTTACACCTGTAACATCAGTAAGTAAAGCTCCGCTTTTAAAATGCTGTTGGTTTTCTTTTATCCACTTAATAAAAATCTGAGGATAAAGACCGAAAATTATGATATCGGCTTTGCCTAAAGCATCTTTGTCGGGAGTAATAAATCCTTCGTCGATAATGTCGTTTTCCAAGGCATAATCTATAGTTTCCTGTCGCCTTGCAATAGCAGAAATTTTAAATCCTAACTTTTTAAACCCCATAGCATAACTACCGCCCATAAGACCCAAGCCGACAATAAGTATATTTTTATTTGTATTAAGCATCATATTGGGTTACCTCTATTCCTATGCTTCTAATTTTCTCAAAAAAGTCAGGCATACTTTTGCGTACCGCCTGCGAACCTTCAATTTCACCGCCTGTTAATGTACAAAGAACAGTTAGTGCCATAACTATTCTGTGGTCGTTGTGACCGTCAAGAATTTCAACGGGAGCATGAAAATCGTGGGGATAAACCACAACGCTGTCCTCACGGACTGTTACTGCTACACCGAATTTCTTAAGCTCCCGGGCCATAGCCTCGGCACGGTCACATTCCTTAAGCCTTAGTCTTTTTGTACCTGTGAAAACTGAGCCGTGCAAAGCTCCTGCCACAGCAAAAAGCACAGGTCCCAAATCGGGACAGTCAGAAATATTAATTGTAGGTGTGCCCTTTAAAAGCTGAGGGAAATACTTTTTGTAAACTCTGTCGCCTTGCAGGCTATCTTCCAAAAGGCCCTTAATCTCGACATTGCCTCCAAGGGTATTTAAAGCCTCGAAAAATGCGGCATTTGAATAATCACCCTCTACAAAAGCATCCACCGCACTATAGCTCTGGTTTCCTTTAATATACAAGGTTTTCTCGTCTTGCCACTTAACCTCCACACCGAAAACCTTAAGTGCCTGAATGGTAAGGTTGATGTAGGAAAGGCTTTCGACAGGAGGAATAAGGGTAATTGTGCTGTCTTCCTCAAGCAAAGGAAGCACAAAAAGAAGCCCCGTAATAAACTGACTGCTGATGTTACCTTTTATACGGAAATTGTCGCTTAAAAGCTTACCTTTAAGTTTAAGACTTGCACCTTCCTTTTTATATTCTATACCCTGCCTCACACAAATTTCTTCATATACATTCAAGGGTCGTGAAAAAAGATATTCACTGCCTGTAAGCATAACCTCTGCTCCCTCAGACATAAGGCAAAGAGGAATAAAAAAGCGGAGTGTGCTGCCTGATTCCCTGCACTTCAAATGGGGATTTTCGGGCAGATTTTTTAGGTCTGTACCTGTAACGGTAACTGTGTCCCCTGAAATTTCGCACTTTGCACCTAAGGCAGTAAGGCAATCAAGGGTGGCTTTCATATCCTCAGACTGTGAAATCCCCTTAATAACACTTGTGCCTTTCGAAAGGCCTGCACCGATAAGCATACGGTGAGCCATACTTTTTGAAGGCGGAGCAAAAACCACACCTGATGCGGTGGATTTTTTTACCAAAGCTCTCATTTCTTCTGCTCCTTTATAAGTAAATCCATAGCTTCTAAGTAACCGTCTGTACCTTTGCCTGAGATTGTGGCAATACAGGCGGCTCTTACAAAGCTTATCTGTCTGAAATCCTCACGCTTTGATACGTCTGAAATATGTACCTCAACAGTAGGAATTCCCACTGCTTTTACTGCGTCAAGAAGTGCCACACTTGTGTGAGTATAGGCGGCAGGATTAATAACAATTCCGTCTACCTTTGTATAGTAAGCACGGTGAATAAAGTCCACCAGCTCGCCTTCGTGGTTGGACTGCAAAACCTCAACATCCACACCGCACCTATTTGCATACCCATTTATTTTATCTACTAAATCAAAGTAAGTTTCCCTGCCGTAAATCGAAGGTTCTCTTACACCAAGGAGGTTAAGGTTAGGGCCGTTTATAACTAAAATTTTCATTTTAAAAATTCCTCTTTCACTATACTTGCCACTTCTTCTGCTGAAAGTGAACCGTCTACTTTAATATCAGCCGTTTTGTTATAAATTTCATATCTCTGCTCAAAACGTTTTTTCATAGCCTCTAAGTCAGAAGCTGTAGGTCTGTCGGCAGTAGGGGTTAACAAAGACAAATCTCTGTCAAGGAAAATCACCTTGCCGTTTTTCTTAAGGTTCTTAACATTTTCTTTTCTTAAAATTGCACCGCCGCCTGTAGCAATAATGGCACCTGTTAACGGAGCAACTTCTTCGGCGATTACTGCACTTTCCAAATCACGAAAATACTCTTCGCCATACCTTTCAAAAATCTCGCTTATTTTGCAACCTGCATGGTTTACAATCAGCTCATCAACATCATAAAAAGGTCTGTTCATTTCTTTTGACAGTATATTTCCCACAGTAGTTTTTCCGCTTGAGGGCATTCCTGTAAGAACAATATTCTCTCTTCTTTTTATAATGGTATTAAAAATATCTTCTGCCTTTTCGCTTTCAATTTCTTTACCAAAAAAGTATTCAGCGGCTTTTATCCCCTGCATTGTAAGCATATAAAGTCCGCCTTTGGCTGGGATTCCCTTTTCTTTTGCACGCATTACAAGCTCGGTGCGTAAAGGATTATACACAACATCGGCAACCGCCTTCAGGTTTGTGAACACATCCAAATCCATAGCAATTGTATGAACATTGGGATACATTCCGCAGGGGGTTGTGTTTATAATAAAATCCGCATCACTGTGAAGGGACTTTGCGTCATCATAGGAAACAACATCCTCACCGCTTGTTCTGCCGACTACAACAACTTCCTTGGCACCCATAGCTTTTGCCACAGCTTTAGCTGTACGGCTTGTACCGCCTGAGCCAAAAATAAGCACCTTTAAATTTTCAAGTGTTGGGCTTAAGCTTTGGATAAGTGCCTTTAAACCATCGAAGTCAGTGTTGTATCCGTAAAGCTTACCGTCGCACTTTACAACGGTATTAACCGCACCGATAGCCTTTGCACTTTCGCTTATCTCATCGAGATAAGGAATAACCGTTTGTTTATAAGGAATTGTTACGTTTATAGCTTTAAAGTCTCTTTCGCTTAAAAAGGCTTCAACCTTGTCCTCGGTAAGCTCTATAAGTTTATATTCATAATCGCCTATTAAAGCGTGAATTTCCGGAGAAAAAGAATGGGCAAGCACCTTTCCTAAAAGTCCGTATTCCATTTTGTTTTCCTCCAAATTTACTTTGTTGCCCAGTCTGTGCCAAAACGCTGAGCCATCATATCGCAAAGGGTAATGGCGGTAGCGGCATCAACAACTGCTCTTACCCTGTGAACAATGGCAGGGTCGTGTCTGCCCTTTGCACAAAGAGTTTTATTCTCAAGATTTTTCATATCAACTGTTTTCTGCTCTTTAAAAATTGTGGGGGTAGGACGAACAGCACACCTAAACTTAAGGATATCACCGTTGGTGATTCCTCCGTTAATACCGCCGCTCAAGTCATTTACAGGCACGATTTTGCCGTTTTCAATTCTAAGTTCACCGTTAACCTCGCTTCCCTTCATATCAGCTACCGCAAAGCCTGAACCAAACTCTACACCCTTTATACCGGGAATTGAGAAAAGAAAGTGAGAAAGCACGCTTTCCATACTGTCAAACCAAGGCTCGCCCAAGCCTGCAGGAAGTCCCGAAACGACGGTTTCAAGCACACCGCCCACACTGTCGCCTTCTTCACTTGCCTTTAAAATCTCAGCCTGCATTTTCTCGGCACTTTCATCTGAAAGCACAGCAAAACATTTATTGTTAAGAGCCTTGATATCTTCAGCCACATTTTCAAAATACCTGTCGGATATGCCTGCACACTTTGCAATATGAGTGCCGATTTCGATACCCTTATTTTTAAGGGCAAGCCTTGCAATTGCACCTGCGGCAACTAAAACCGCGGTAATTCTTCCGCTGAAATGTCCGCCGCCGCGAAAGTCCTGAAAGCCGTGATACTTAGCCTCGGCAGTAAAGTCCGCGTGTCCGGGGCGAGCGGCAGATGCCATTTCAGAATAGTCCTTACTTTTTGTATTTGTGTTTCTTATTAATATTGTAACAGGTGTACCTGTGGTATGTCCCTCAAAAACACCGCTGAGAATTTCAAACTCGTCAGCCTCGTGACGTGGGGTTGAAATCTTTCCAACAGGAGCACGCTGAGAAAGGCAGTGGCGGATATAATCCATATCAATTTTAATACCGGGAGTAAGTCCCGACAAAACAGCAACAAGTGCTTCGCCGTGGCTTTCACCAGCTATACATATATTTACACTCTGACCAAATGATGATTTCATAGAAAAAACTGCTCCATTCTCTTGGAAATCTCAGCAAGGCTTTCTTCCTGCATTTTAAAAGCACCTGCTGTGTCGCATATAATTACTGTTACTGAAGAAGCACCTGCCTTTTTGTCGTGGGAAACCGCCTCAATAAGAGCTTCTTTATCTGCTTTGAAAGAGGTGGGAAGACTTAAGCTTTCAAGCACTTTTACTGCTCTTTCTTTAATCTCACCCTCTAAAACAGCCAGCATACCCAGTGCCACACATTCGCCGTGGTAAAGGCTTCCGTGGGCAACGCTTTCAATTGCGTGACCTACGGTGTGACCGAAGTTAAGCACCTTGCGAAGTCCCGACTCTTTCTCATCCTCTTGTACTACCTTTTTCTTAATAAGAAGTGAGCCTGCAATAATTTCGTCAATCATATCCATAGGTGCTTCGCTTGCTTCAATCTTCTCAAAAAGTTCCTTATCAAAAGTAAGTGCCATCTTTACTGCTTCTGCTAAACCTGCCGAAACCTGACGGCTTGGTAAAGTCTTAAGTGTTTCAGGGTCGATTAATACTGCCTTAGGCTGATAAAAAGCACCCACAATATTTTTTATACCTCCAAGATTAACAGCCACCTTGCCGCCAATTGAGGAGTCCACCTGAGAAAGCACCGTTGTGGGAATATTGTAAAAATCCACACCGCGCATAAAGCTTGATGCAACAAAGCCTGCCAAATCTCCGCAAACTCCGCCGCCTACTGCTGCTACGCAGTCCTTACGGGTAAATCCACACTCAAGCATTTTTAGTAAAAGTTTTTCATACACTTCAATACTCTTGCTATTCTCTCCTTGGGGGACTGTTATTATAATACCCTCTTTGCATTGAGAGGCTACCTTTTCTGCATACTCCTGAGGCACACCTTCGTCTGTAACAACAAGCACCTTGCGGTTAAGGTTCAGAAGCTCGCCTGCTTTGTTAAGATTGCCTCTTTCTATATATATATTGTAATCCGTATGCTTTAAATCAACATTGATAATCATAATAACACTCACTTTAAATCAGTTTCATGGGCAAAGGTTCCCACAATTCTCAGCCTGTCACAACAGGATGAAAGTGCTTTAAGCATTTCCTGACCCTTTTTACTGTGGGCATTGCCGTCTACTTCTACATAGAAGTAATACTGCCACAAAAGCTTTTTCATAGAACGGCTTCTAAGTGTTCTCATATTAAAGCCGCTGTTTCCGATAATTGTAACTGCCTTAGCCAAAGCACCTGCCTCGTTCTTAACCGTAAACACAAGAATTGACTGCATACTGCTGTCGTCTGCCTCGGTCTTTTTCTCAACTCTTGAGAAAACCGCAAATCTGGTTGTATTATTGTTGTTTTCGTTAATGTTCTTTTCAATCATATCAAGGCCATACAATGCTGCTGTGTCTTCGCTTGCAATGGCGGCAACGGTTTTGTCACCTAATTCTGCCACATATTTTGCAGCAAGGGCTGTGTTGTTTGCCTCTACTGCCTTTAAGCCTCTTTTCTTTATGTACTCGGCACACTGCATAAGTGCCTGAGGGTGGCTGACAACGGTCTTTATGTCGCCTCTGCTTGCACCGGGTAAACCTATAAGATTCTGAGTAATCTCCAAATCATAAACTCCGTTTATGTAAAGGGTACCCTTAAACATAAGGTCAATAACCTGAGAAACCTCGCCTGCGTAGCTGTTCTCTATAGGAAGCACGCAACAGTCGCACTCACCATTAACGACTGCATTATAAGCCGACTTAAAATCCCCGTAGGAGCACTGGTTACCGTCAGGAAAAATACGCTTTGCCGCAATAAAAGCGAACGCACCCTCTACACCGCTGTATGCAACTCTTAAGCCGTTCTGAATCTGACTCTGATAGCTTTTGGACAAATCCATACAGGTCTGCAAAAAGTTTACATAATACGCACGCAAAGCCTCATCCTCCACTCGGGTAGAGTTGCGGCGGATAACCTCGGCTTCTCTGTCACCGTCATATACAGGCAGACCGTGGCTTAATTTATACTGACCCACCTGAGCAGAAGCCTGCATTCTTTTAACGAAAAGCTCAGCCATTTCCTTGTCTATTTCATTTATAGCTCTGCGAGCTGACTCTAACATATCCATATTTACTGCTCCTTAACCGAAGGATTTTGGTTGGTTAACAGTGTTAACCAATAAATTATGTTACTAATTATACACCTATTAAATGAAAAGTCAAGAAAAATATAAACTGCCTGTTCAGCTATTGACATATAAACCTTTGTGGGGTTATCATATAACTCAACAGTAAAATCAACTGTTCATATATCGGAGGATATTATGGATTTTAACTTTATGTTTTTCTTCAACAGCCTGCTTTTAGGCGTGGGGCTTGCTATGGATGCTTTTTCGGTGTCCCTTGCAAACGGACTTAACGAACCCAAAATGCGAAAACGCCGCCAGTGCTTTATCGCAGGCGTGTTTGCTTTCTTCCAGTTTTTAATGCCTATGGCAGGTTTTTTCTGTGTACACACAGTGGCAAGCTTTTTCGGTGTTTTTGAAAAGTTTATCCCCTGGATTGCCCTTGGGCTTTTAGGCTTCATAGGCGGAAAAATGCTTTTTGAGGGAATCAGGAATAAAAACGAGGATACCCCTCATTCAGCAGTAGGTTTGGGAGCATTGATGCTTCAGGGCATTGCAACATCTATTGATGCCTTGTCCGTAGGTTTTACAATCTCAGAACATACTGCATTAGGTGCACTGCTGAGCTGTCTTATCATTGCTGCGGTTACCTTTATAATATGTATGGGCGGTATTTTTCTGGGCAGGAAGTTCGGCACAAAGCTTTCCGGCAAAGCATCAATTTTAGGCGGAAGCATTCTTATATTTATAGGTATAGAAATTTTTGTAACAAGTTTTATATAAACGGAGAATAATTATGAACAGCGAACTTGGAACTGTCTCTGTAAGAGAGCAACTTATAATAGCAGGCATAAATGAGCTTGAGGCTCACGGAATAGCTGACTTTTCTTTAAGACGAGTAGCAAGTGCCTGCAATGTTTCCTGTGCTGCTCCTTACAAGCACTTTGATAGCAAAGAAGAGCTTATTGATGAAATTTTTAAATATATCGGCACACAGCTTAGCTTTCTTCTGGAACAGGTTGCAGAAATTTTTAAAGACGACCCTAAAAAGCAGATTGTAGAAAGCGGAATCTCCTACATCCGTTTCTGCCTTGCAAATCCACACTTCAGAGCAATTATGACACTTTCAGAAGATACTCTTCCTCTTAAAAATACAATCAAACCTTTGCTTACAAAGTGTCTTCCCCACATAAGCCCAAGAGAAATAACACGGCGTGAGCTGTTAATCCGCTCGCTTATTTACGGCGGAGCAGTTATGCTTGAAAGCGGCGAGCTTAACGAAAGCGATGATTCATTTGCAGACATCAGACAAAGCATCCTCAGAACAATAGACGGATATTAAAAAGTCCCCTTGAAAAAATTCAAGGGGTTTTTCATTGCCGTTTTTTGTGTTGTTTTAAAAACCAATATGGCAAATTTTGAGATTTATACCCGAAATCGGCTATAAAATGCTTTTTATTTTTCTGTAGCGAAAATTAAGAATTTTTGTCAAAATAATTATACAAATTGTATTATTCGTTTTTATCAACATTTATGTGGAAAACTCTGTGGAAAAGTTGAATAACTTATGGTCTAACCCCCGATTTTTACTAATTTTTCTCAATATTTCCTTTTTTGAATTAAAAATTCACTTTTAAAGATTGTTTCTCTACAAGAAAATTTCGGCAATTTCAATTACTATCTGTAATATAAGATTTGTCAACAACAGGAAATAAATTTAACAAAAAAATCTTCCCTTGGAAAAACAAGGGAAGATTTTTGACTTAAAAGCTTAAATTGTGCGTAACTTATTTTGTTGTTACTGTTAACTTATTTTCAGGACCGCCTGAGATAGCATAAACAAGCTTGTCAGTGCCGGGATGATAAATATCTTCAGTCTGCTTAGAGCCGCCATTATTGAAAATGATGTTCTGATATTTACCAAGATCAAGCTGGTAGCTATATTTGCCATCGCTCTGCTTTGTCATAGGAACGCCGGGCCACTCGCCATTTTTTTCGCCGCCTTCAGTCCAGGCATAAATTTTAACTGTATCCCAGCTATAGTTATTTTCAAAGTAAACTGTTACTGTTTTACCTGTTGTGGAAGAACCGCCGCCGATTCCCATTATGTCATAAAGGGCATTCTGAAGCTTTGTAATCTCAGCCTGAGGTGCAGAGTTACGATATGCTTTCTTAAGTGCCATATACTGGTCATAAGAACTGTAGGTATAGTAAGAGTCCAAATCCTGCTTTGCGGTAGTACCTGCACTGACAGTTGCAAGTAAAACCTCTTCTACAGGGAATTTGTCGATAATCTTAGCAACAAACTTCTGGATTGCTGTAGCATCCTTAACATTAACCTTTATGTCACCTGTTACGTCTGCCTGGACAAAAGCAACCTCATCAAGGTCAACCAACTTAGCCGCATACTTCTGAATCTGGGTTGCATCCTTAACATTTATTTTACCGTCAAGGTCAACATCGCCGTAAAGGTACTCCACTACAGGAGCAGTTGTTGTAACTGTTTGTGTTACTGTTGTTGATGTAGGTGCAACCTTATCTGTAGTTGTCTCCACAGGTTCAGTTGTAAAGGTAGGCACCTGAGGCATTTCAGGCAGGATTGCTTCGCCGTTTTTAACCTCAAATTCTAATGAGTTTTTATGAACAGTGCCGTCTGCATACTTGGCAGAAACTGTAATCATATACTTGTAATCATAAGGAACACTGCAAATAAAGTCAGACTTTTCGGAATATGCCTGATAAACTGTACCGTTAATTTCAAACTGATACTCAACATTCTTTTCGCCGTCTGCAGGATATGCGTTTACCAAAAGGTTGCTGCCTTCCTGCTTTTCGGCTATAACTATGGGAGCAAGCTCATCCTTTACAGGAGCAGTTGTTGTAGGAACCTCTGTAGGCTCTGTCTTAACTGCAGTTGTAACAGGAGCCTGTGTATTTACGGGAACTGTTGTTGCAGGAGCCTTAGTGGTTGTGGGAGCTGCTGTTGCAGGAGCCTTGGTTGTTGTGGGAGCTACAGTTGTGGGAGGTGTTGTAGGTACAACTTCCTTCTCGCTTGTAGTCATAGGAACAATGTAGCAATACTGGGGCATCATTTCGTTATGGTACATATTTGCACCGTTAAAGATAATACCATCCTCATAAACTTCAACGATATAACCCTCAGAAAGGCCGAGAACGGGATCTCTGTTAACAGAGCCGTTAATAAGGCGACGAACACCGCCGATAGCAGAGTTATGAATCATAACAGCAGATGTGCCGTTGTTGTCGGAATAGTTAAGCTGAGCTGCTAACTCAAGGTGTGTATGTCCTGTAATAATAACACAATCCTTGTATGTTTCCATAAGCTTTATGAAACGCTTAACGTCACCGCTGTTCTTATTAAGACCAAGGTCGTAGTAGAAAGGTGCAGATGCCTTATCACCTGAGCCCCAGCCCTCAACATTGGCATGCTCAATAATAAAGATGTTTTTGCCGTCGTTCTTATACTTCTTTAAAAGACCTTCAAGCCAGTTAAGCTGAGCATCACTGAACTGAGTACCCTGATTTGTGTAGAAGCCGCCCTCAAGTGCCATAAAGATAAAGTGATCACCTGTCTTAGGTTCTGTTACCTCAAAATAAGGCTTACCTGCATTTATGGTAGCTTTTTTACCGTCAAGACCTGTTCCTTTTATAAATGGAGTATTATAATTATTGCTGCCGCTCTTCCAGTTAACAGCTACGTCATGGTTGCCGTTAGCCTCGTAAATAGGAGCAGCATAGGAAGAATCTGCAAGAATTCTCTGGTAACGTTTGAACTCGGTTGCATAGGTAGCATTACCGTTCTGGTCATTTACAACGTCACCGGACAAAACAGTAAAGTCAACGTTACGCTTTGCAAGGGTTTCAAGAGCTTTTGCAAAGTGAGTTTCGTCGTGGGGATATCTGCCCTCGCCGTAAGAGTCATTAGCAAGCTGAGGGTCGCTTATAGAACCGAAGGTGTAAATAAGCTTTGAGTTAAACTGCTTGCTTGAAGGAATAGAATATACTGCACTTGCTTTTGCTACAGTACAATTTGCCAAGGAAGGCTCAGAGCTTGACTTAATTGCAATAACCTTTGTGGCATTTCCGGGAATAGCTGTGTACTTGGGCATTGTAAATGAACCCTGACCGCCTGAAACATTGACAGTTGCAATCTCGGTATAACCTGTTAAAGCCTTGGTATTGTCTGACCAATAAAGCCAATACTTACCATTGTCAGCCTTAAGGGAAATTGTACCCTGTGCATAACCTGCTTTTGCATTAGTAAAGCTGTAAGAAATAGTACCGTTTGCCGCAAAAATATTAATGGATGACAGTACCATAGCACTGCTGAGCATAATCAAAACTGCCAGCAGAAGAGAAAGGGATTTTGCAAATCTTTTCACGTTATTCACTCCTTAATAAAATTACAGATATATAATAACACAAATTTTTTCCATATACAAGAAAAAAGCCTTTCTATTTTAAGAAAGGCTAAAAAAAATCATTCAAAATTACGATAAATTGCCACAAGCTTGCCAAGAAGCACAACCTCATCCACTATAATAGGCTCAAAAGCATCATTTTCAGGCTGAAGTCGGAAATGACCGTTTTCTTTATAAAACCTTTTAACGGTAGCTTCATCCTCAATAAGCGCCACAACAATATCGCCGTTATTGGCAACAGGTGTGCGATGAACAATAGCAATATCTCCGTCTAAAATACCTGCGTTAATCATACTTTCACCGCAAACACGAAGAGCAAAAAGCTCCCTGCCTCTGCGTACGCTTTCGCTTACGGGCACGTAACCCTCAATATCCTCAACCGCTAAAATAGGCACACCTGCAGTAACACGGCCCATAATGGGAATCTGAGAGCTTTTTTCAGAACCTGAAAGACGGATACTGCGATTTAACCCCTTGTCACGCTCAATAAGACCCTTTTCCTCTAAAGTTTTAAGATGAAGGTGCACAGTAGAGGTAGACTTAAGACCTGTAACGGCACAAATCTCACGCACAGAGGGAATACGGTTGTCCTGAGCACATTCACGTATATAATCATAAACCTTTTGCTGACTTTTTGTAAGTGGCTTCATACTAAAACCTCACTTTCCTATGTATATACTAACATATCGCAAAGGAAAATGCAAACATTTGTTTTAAAATTTTCAAAAAATTTGTTCACAATAAAAACAGAAAATGTTCAGCCGGGGTTAACAACGCGTTAACAATTCTTATTAAAGAATAATATATAATGTAACCGAACCCGAAAGGTAGGGTTCAATGTTCTACCCCTCCTCTGTCACAGAAACATAATTCTGTGAACCCCCTCATTTAATAAAAACAGGAACAGCGAGCTGACCGCAACAGCTCGCTGTTCTTGCTTTGTGCGCCGAGGCTTGTTGCCTTTCGATTTGTTGTGCGCCGTTAGCCACGACAGGGCTTTTCGCCTTTGGACAGCTTTCATATTAAAACAAACTTCCATTTACGGCGGGTTATAAAACTAAATATACCTATACTCTATTTTGTCTACAATTAATCCATCATCATAAATATAGTGAATCATAATCATATATCCGTCTGTTGTAAAATGATATGAGGTTGTATCCCTGCTACTTGATGCATATACAGAGAGGTACCATCCATAAGGGTCAAATTCCTCTACCTTTTTTATCCTGTCATTTACCTTTATCTCATCAAAATCTGACTTGGTTTTTGTAAGTTCAAAAACCTCCTCCGAAAGTTTTATACCATCATCACCAAAAGAAAGAATGGCGAGCTTATTTTCTCCATGAAATAACGCCCAATAAATTACTTTATCTTCATTGTTAGTGTACTTTCTTAAACATTCTATCGGATAAAGTAAATTAAGCTCGTTAATATTACCTTCAAATCCAATGATATTCTGCAGCTCATCTTCCGAGTATTCTTTTGTCAAAAGCTGAGTAAAGTTTTTATTATCAGGCGACAACGATATACTCGAGAACTTTTCTCTACCGCAAGCAGAAACGAAAAGAACCACAAAAAGAATCGCTAAAAAGATTTTAATTTTCCGCTTATCATCACTTCCTTTTATTTATTATATCATCCGAAATAATACTTGTAAACCTGTCAAAAAGTATGATTCAACACGTAGGGACAGGCATCCTCGACTGTCCGTGGCTCCCCAAGGGAGCCATCTTTGCTTAACAGCAAAGACACATAATAGAAATGACATAAATATAGTTTTATTCATCTAAATTTGAAGTTTGATTTCAGATTTAAAAATTCATCTATAAAAAACTTCCCTCGGACAGTCGAGGACGCCTGTCCCTACAAAATCAAACCGCCGCTGAGTTTTCCTCAATGGCGGTTTTTATAATCATATATTATTTAATATTTTCAAAGCACCTGTGGGACAAGCCTCTGCACATTTTTTACAGGTTAAGCAACACTGAATGGTTTCGGGGTTGTTAAACTCAGGCTTGATTGTTGTTTCAAAGCCTCTGCCTACTAAGCCTAAAATACCCTTCTTTGCAACTTCGTCGCAAACTCTTACGCAAAGTGAACAAAGAATACACTTACCCTGATTACGCTCGATAGAAACCAAGCTTTCTTCCACAAAAGTCTTATGCTTAACACCCTCAAAGCGATAGGGATTGATTACATAGCGGTTTGCGTGCTTAATAAGCGAGCAATCCTTATAATCGTGACAGCCGCACTCAAGGCATCTTTTTGCCTCTACTCTTGCCTCTTCTTCAGAAAAACCAAGGTTAATTTCTTTGAAATCATTTTTTCTTTCCTCGGCACTTCTCACGGGCATTTTGGCTCTTGCCTTTTTCTCTTTGCCTGAAAGCATCTCAGCGGTTACTTCTCTTTCGCTTACATAAGGCTTGATGTAAGGCACACAGTCACCCTTAAGAAAACTGTCAATAACCTCTGCCGCCTTGTTAGCTTCACCGATTGCGGCAATTGCAATGGATGCACCGCGGTTTGTAGCATCACCAACTGCAAATACGTCATTAAGATTTGTACGGAATGTAAACTCATCGGCAGAAATAATACCGCGATTATTAAGCTCTAACTCCTCAAAACCCTTAACGTCTACCTTCTGGCCGATAGCGGCAATTACTGTATCAACGTCAAGATACTCAAACTCACCCTCAACAGGTACAGGCGAACGTCTGCCTGAGGCATCAGGCTCACCCAGCTCCATAACCTGAAGCTTAACAGTCTTAACTCTGCCGTTTTCACCAATATATTCATCAGGATTTGTAAGGAACTTAAAGGTTACGCCCTCTTCCATTGCCTCTTCAATCTCGATATCCTCAGCAGGCATTTCGGCTCTTGTACGTCTGTAAATAACATAAACCTCTTTAGCACCAAGACGAACTGCACTTCGACAGGCATCCATTGCGGTATTACCGCCGCCAACAACAGCTACCTTTTCGCCGATATACATAGGCTTACCCTCAGCAACCGTACGGAGAAAATCAATACCGCCTACAACGCCCTCAAGCTCCTCTCCTTTTGTGCGGGTAGACATACTGTTCCATGCACCGATTGCAACTAATGTTGCATCGAAATCTTTGCGGATATCAGCAAAGGTGATATCCTTGCCGATTTTAATGTTATTCTTCATCTCAACGCCAAGGCTTGCAATCTGCTCTATCTCTTTATCTAAAACAACCTTGGGAAGTCTGTACTCGGGAATACCATAGCGGAGCATACCGCCCATTTTAGGCATAGCATCAAAAACTGTTACCTTATGGCCCTTTACGCTCAGGAAGTAAGCGGCTGTTAAGCCTGCAGGGCCACCGCCGATTACTGCAACGGTTTTACCTGTAGCTTCTGCTACCTCAGGCTTAAAGGGATTTGTACTTAACATATCATTATCTGCGGCAAAATACTTAAGAAAAGCTATACTCATAGGCTCTTCAACTAATTTTCTGCGACAGTTAGTTTCACAAGGATGAGGACAAACTCTACCGATAGAAGCAGGCAGAGGAAGCTTTTCTTTAATAATCTCAACAGCCTTATTATCGTCACCCTCAGCAATTGCCTTGATGTAACCCTGACAGTCTGTACCTGCAGGACAGTTAAGTGAGCAAGGAGCTACACAGTCGCCTGTATGGTCGCTCATCAAAAGCTCAAGGGCAACCTTTCTTGCCTTTACTACTCTTTCGCTTTCGGTATTAACAACCATACCATCAGCAACTTTTGCACTGCAAGCACGAAGAAGCTTAGGAATACCCTCAGCCTCAACAACACATACCCCGCAAGCACCAAAAACCTTAACAGACTCGTGATGACAAAGGGTTGGAATTTCTATACCCGCATTTTTTGCGGCAGTAAGCACGGTGTCGCCATTGTTTGCAAAGACTTCCGTACCATTAATAGTAAGCTTTATTTTATCCATCTGAGCGGCACCTCCTTAATTAGCACTTATTGCACCAAATTTGCACAGTGTTACACACTGACCGCACTTGATGCACATATCCTGATTAATTACGTGAGCAGATTTAAGCTCACCGCTGATTGCATTTGCAGGACACTTTTTGGCACATAATGTACAGCCCTTACACTTCTGAGCTTCGATTTCATAGGTAATAAGATTTGCACATTCCTTAGCAGGACATTTTTTATCATTAATATGAGCTTCATACTCATTTCTGAAATAACGGATTGTAGTAAGTACAGGATTGGGAGCAGTCTGACCTAAGCCGCAGAGTGCGCCGTCCTTGATAGCAAGGCACAATTCCTCTAAAAGCTCGATGTCGCCCTCTTTACCTTTGCCGTCACAGATTCTTGTTAAGATTTCAAGCATTCTCTTTGTGCCGATTCGGCAGGGCACGCACTTGCCGCAGCTTTCTTTGGCAGTAAAGTCAAGGAAGAACTTAGCCATAGCAACCATACAGGTAGAGCTGTCCATAACAACCATACCGCCTGAGCCCATAATGGCACCTGTTGCACCTAAGGCTTTGTAATCAATTACTGTGTCAAGCAAATCCTTGGGTATACATCCGCCTGAGGGACCGCCCATCTGCACAGCCTTGAACTCGGCATCGTTTTTAATTCCGCCGCCGATACCGTAAATAACATCTCTTAAGGTCTTACCCATGGGAATTTCCACAAGACCGCCCTTCTTAATCTTACCTGTAAGAGCAAACACCTTGGTACCCTTGGAGTTTTCTGTACCCATTGCGGCAAAAGCCTCGCCGCCGTTATTAATAATCCAGGCAACGTTTGCGAAGGTTTCTACGTTGTTTATGTTAGAAGGCTTCTGCCAGTAACCGCTCTGAGCCGGGAAAGGAGGCTTAAGACGAGGCATACCGCGCTCGCCCTCCAAAGACTCGATAAGGGCGGTTTCCTCACCGCAAACAAAGGCACCTGCACCTGCTTTGATACGCATTTCGCAACTAAAATCTGTGCCTAAAATATTCTTACCTAAAAGGTTCTGCGCTTTTGCATCTTCAATAGCCTTCTGAAGTCTTTTAATAGCAAGAGGATACTCGGCACGAACATAAACCACAGCCTCTTTGGCACCGATTGTATATGCACCGATAAGCATACCCTCAATAAGTGTATGGGGGTCACTTTCAATTACGGCTCTGTCCATAAATGCACCGGGGTCACCCTCGTCAGCATTACAGATAAGGTACTTTTCTTCGCCTTTTGACTCTTTTGCGGCATTCCACTTGAACCATGTGGGGAAGCCTGCACCGCCTCTGCCTGCAAGACCCGACACCTTGATAACCTCAATAACATCATCCTGAGTCATACCTGAAAGGACTTTTTTAATGGCCTCATAACCGCCTGCATTGATGTAGGCATCAATGCTTGTGGGGTCAATGATACCGCAGTTACGCAAAGCAATTCTTGTCTGCTGAGAAAGAAAAGCCTTGTCGTCATCCGTAATTAAAAGGTCAGAAACATCATCTAAATTCTTAGCAGATACTGCCTTTAAAATACGCTCGCCGTCTTCTGCTTTAACCTTTACAAAACGTGCAAAAAGCTCATCGCCGTCGTAAACGTCAACGATAGGCTCAAGGTAGCACATTCCTATACAGCCGGTGATACCAAGGTTTACGTTTTCAAAGGAATTTATTTTAGCTTCAATTGCATCATAAACTTTTTGAGCACCTGCGGCAATACCGCAGGAACCCTGACCAACTATAATTCTCATTTTTCTTCCTCCGCCTTTGCCTTAAGCTCGTTAAGGATAGTAATAGCCTTATCGGGAGTAAGTGAGCCGTAAGTCTCGTCATTTATCATCATTACGGGAGAAAGCGAGCAACAACCCAGACAAGCTACGTTTTTAAGGGTAAAAAGTCCGTCAGCGGTAGTTTCGCCGTCTTCAATTCCTAATTCCTGCTTGATTGCGGCTTCAATTCTCTCACTGCCGTTTACGTGGCAGGCTGTACCCTGACAAAGCATAATAAGGTACTTGCCGATAGGCTGAAGTCTGAACTGAGCATAAAATGTAGCAACACCCATTACTCTTGCGGGAGTCGAGCCTGTACGCTCAGCTATGTGATAGATAACATCTGTAGGAAGATATCCGTAAATATCCTGAGTTTTCTGCAAAATTGTAATAAGCGAACCTTTGATATCTGCATACTCATTAAGTACGTCTTCGATTAAAGTAAGGTCGCTTTTTTCGTGATTACAGCACATAGTAACACCTCTTCTTGAAGGATATAAAAATACACATTAATTTTACTACTTTAGTAAGTTAAATGCAATGTAAGTGCCTACAAAATTCCAAGGAAATTGGAGTCAAATTGTGTACTAATATATAATAAAAACAGGATATTTACACAATGTGCAAACATCCTGTTTACTTATCTTCTGTATATAAGATGTGCCAGAAGCACGCTTAGGGCTAAAACCGCCATTTCAACAACAGCCAGAATTGCCACATACTTGGCAGTTACACCCTCAAAGTTTGTAGTAATAAGAGGATAAACATATACCCATATAACAGCCAGACAGCTTACAATTCCTACTAAAGCGGTGCAGACTCTGATTCTGCCTATACGACAGATAAGACCCGCTAAAAGAGCATTTACAAGGATAACTCCGTTAACAGCCGCAAAACTTTCGATATCGCCTTTAAAAAGCTCAGTAATCTTGCCGCTTATCATAAGGTAGCCAAATCCTATTTCAAGTGCTATTAACAGAATAAAGCAGACTACGCGTTTAAGCTCTCTGAAAAACCTGCGAATTCCCGAAAAAAGTCCGAAAATACCCATAACAGCCGCACCTGTTGCAATATCTCTTGAATATTCAGGGTCAGGCGTTGCCTTGCGTTTTGCCTTTTCCTCAGCAAGCTCAAGCTGTCTTTGCTCAGTCATTGTAAGTTTCTTCTGAGATTCAGGCTCAACCTCAGCCTTTGTTTCGTTATGTACCGCCTTTACCTTTTCAGGAAAAAGCTCAGCTTCTGTAAAGTTAGTGTTACAATATTCGCAATGTCTGTTTTTAAGGTCTAAAAGACCTCCGCAATTAGGACAATTCATACTATTCCTCCCCTATTTTCCAATAGTGCATATAATCTTCAATAAACCAATCCAGCTTTCCGCTATGCCTCAAAGATACAAGGTGGCTTCTGATGGCAGATGTTATCATAACAAGTATCATAAAGTCAACCTTAAGTCCATATTGACGGCAAAGCGAAGCTGTAAGTTCTTCGGTGGTCATTGGTTTTTCTTTCAAGGTATTTAAAATCCTCTGACGTATTTCCAAAAGATTTTCTATATTGATTTTTGCAAGATAAGCTATGTTTTCAGTGGGGTCGGTGTGGGCAGGCACACACAGCTTGCCGTCAAGCTCTTTGAGCTTTTCTAATGTTTCAAGCTGAGTGGTAATATCATAAACATAGCAGATTTTCGCTTTATCAATGGCATTTTTTCCATTCACAACATCAGCAATAAAATAAACATCATCAGGAGTTTTTACACCAATCATATGAGCGGTATGACCCGGCAGGCGTAGAATTTCTGTACCCTCGGGCAAAGGTGCTTCTGAAAGAGGATAGGTTTTGCAAGACTCTGTATTCATAAACTTTTTGCGAAAATCCCTGCAGGGAAACCCGCCATACACAAGGGTAGCCTCAACATCAGAATACTCAATCAATACATCTTCAACTTCAGGAGCATAAGCTTTGCACTTTGCAGTTTCACACAAATAGCGGTTACCGCCTGCGTGGTCGGTGTGGGAATGAGTATTGACAATAAACGCAACCTCTAAACCGTTATCCTCGAGAACCTTAAGCACTCTGTCAGCAGTTTTTGCGTTAAGCCCGGAGTCAATAAGCATAACCTTTTTGTCGTCAAGTTTATATACTCCGATTTTGGTAGGAATGTCAAAATAATAGGTTTTATCCGTAATCTTAATTAATTCAAACATAAATTCATCTCCAAGTATACATTTTAGTATACCAACAATTGCTGAAAAAATCAATGTAACATAAGAAATAAGTCCGCCCTTAAAAAGAGCGGACCCAAAAGCATTTAAAATTTATTTAAGCTTATACTGCTTCCCACTGATTTGTGGAGTTGTTGTAAGCCTTGCCGAATTCAGCATTCAGGTCACCTGTTTTGCAATGCTCACCGCCTGCGTTGAATACAATGTTTGTGTGACCATCGGGAAGCTTAATCTTGTAAAGACCGTTACCTAAAGACTCCATATCCGAGCCGGGCCAGGTGGTACCGTCTCCGCCATTAGGCCAGGAGTGGCATTTTACTGTACCCCAACCGGCAACATCTTTAAAGTAGATGCAATCTGCTGACACCTGAACGTCTGAATTGTTGTTATTGTTATTATTGTTGTTTGAATAAGGTTGCCAGCTGCCGTCCCAAATCATACCTGTGCCCTGTACTGTAATGTCGCCTGTCTGCTGACCGTCACCATTGAATACAATGTTTGTATGACCCTGGGGAAGCTGGATTCTGAAAATACCGTCGCCTAAAGACTCCATAGGTGTGCCGGGCCAGGATGTACCCTCACCGCCCTCGGGCCAGGAGTGACAGTTTACACTACTCCAGGTAGACTTGAGGTAGATGTAATTGTCAGGCTGCTGAGGCTCGGTTACAGGAGGTTCTGTTATAGGAGCATCTGTTACGGAAGGTTCGGTTACAGGAGCATCTGTTACGGAAGGCTCTGTTACGGGTGCCTCTGTAGGCTCGGTAACAGGTGCCTGTGTAGGCTGAGGTGTAGTTACAGGAGGCTCAGTGGGCTTAGGAACAGGCTGAGGTGCCTGTGTAGGCTTGGGCTGAGTCTGAGGTGCCTGTGTAGGTGTAGGATTAACATCTGAGCCCGGAACTGTGTACCACTGGCCTGATGCAAAGTTCTTGATAAGAACTGCACAGTACTTCTGTATTGTTGTGGCATCCTTAACGTTTATCTTGCCGTCTGCAGTAACGTCAGAAACAATAAGCTGTAAGGTACTGAGAGTTGCAAGCTTTGCCAATGCTTTCTGCATTAATGTTGCATCCTTGATGGAAACCTTACCGTTTGCATCAAGGTCGCCGTACACGTGCTTTTCACCTGCGTTGAGGTTGGGATTTGTAGGCTTAACTACAGGATTTGTGGGAGTAGGACCGGGTGCAGGAGGAATAATGATGATATCATCCTCTGTAGGCTCAGTCTTAGGCTGTGTGGGCTGAGGAACTGTAGGCTTAGGAACAGTAGGTTTAGGCTGTGTGGGCTTAGGCTGTGTAGGCTGAGGTGCCTGTGTGGGCTGTGTAGGTGTTTCAGTAGGCTTTGTAGGTGCCTGTGAGGGTGTAGGATTTACGGGATTAGGATTAACTACTGTGTGTTCTTTCCAATCGCTGCCGTCACAAACCATTGCACCGCCTGAATACTGTAAACCATCCACAGCGGGATACTGGTTATTACCGCCTTCTGAGAAAATAACCTGGCAATTTTCAAATCCTGCGGGAACATTATATACCCAGATATTATTGCTCTGTTTCTGCATCTGCTCACCGGGCCATTTTCTATAGTCTTGGTCGTTTTTATAAATGTAGCAGTTTACAGAATTCCAGTTTGTCTGTGAGTTGTCATAGTAAATTCCGTCAGGAGCTTTCTCAGAATAATTGTATTCATAGGTTTCTACATCAGATGTAGTTGAACCGTTGGAAGCCTTAACAGAAATCTTTGTCTGTGTACCTGCGGCTGTGCCCTTACCAAGCTTAATCTTCTGTCCGTTTGTAAAGGACTGAAAAGCACCGCCGTTTATAGAATACTGACCGCTTGTAGCGTTTGCGAAATTAAGTGTAACCTCGAAGTTGTCAGTTGTATAGTTTGTAGAACCGGGAGTAACTGTAGCAGCAGGGCCCTCTACTCTGGGAACTGCGTTAAGGATAACTGCAATACCGTTCTTACCTACCTGACCTGACATCTGAGAGTTTGTAACTGTCCAGGTAGAACCTGTAACAAGCTCTTTGTATGTACCGGGCTTTGTTGTGCCGCCGGGATTAGGAAGGGTTACGTTTCTGCCCCCGCCTGAGCCAAGTACAATTACTGCACCGCTTTCACGTGCAACGATTGCTGTGTTGTCTGCGTTCTGGTAGTAATCCTTCTCATTACCGCAAGCATTCTTAAGCTGGTTAACAGCTGCAATCTCTTTGCTCTTAAAGGCTGTGCTTCCCTTCTGACCGGAGTGGATAGAATTCTTGTCTGCAGAGCCGGGACGTGAAAAATAAAGCGCATTTGAACCGCTTCTGGAAGCAACTACTGCGTAAGCTCTGTCAATAATATTCTGGTTCATACCATTGGAGAAACCCCAATCCTGACCGTTAGACCAGGTATCGTGGCTTTCGCCCCATAATACAAGCTTGTTAGGAGCAATACCGCGGTTTACCCAGTTGCCGTTAGCACCGGGTGCATTACCGCCTGCAAAGGCATTTCTTACGTCCATACCGTAAATACTGTCGGTAACGCTCATATAGTTGGTATATTCCTTCATAAGGTTGTCGTGACCGTTGCCATCAGCAGGACCAACAAGGATTTCACCATAGTGCCACATGCTGTTGTTCTTTGTAACAGCAGGCCAGAACTGACAGTTTTCAGAAGGAAGGGAGATGTGCTTTGCTGCGTCCCAACGGATACCGTCAACACCGATACCCTCAAGCTCTTTCATATATTCGCCAACAACCTGCTGAACATAACTATGCTCAGAGTTAAGGTCACGCATACCGATTTCGCCGTGTGTTACCTGATAGCGGTCTGCCCAGCTGGATACACTGCCGACATTGTGCCAGTACTGTCCATCCTTAAGGTTGTCCTGAACACGGTTTGTGTCACCGTTGAGGTGGTTTGCAACTACGTCAACTATAACCTTGATGCCGTATTTTTCAGCCTCCTGACAGAGAGACTGCAAATCGCCCTTGGAGCCGAGAGAATTTGTGCCGATATAAAAACCGTAAGGCTGATAAAGCCAATACCACTCACCGCCGCCTGCAGGCTGTGCAGGAGATGTCTGAACTGATGTAAATCCTGCTTCCGCAATGCTCTTAAGCTCAGCCTTGATGTCATTATATTTCCAGTCAAAGCAATGGAGTATATTACCGTCCTGAATATTCTTTGCCAAGCCATAGTTTGCGCTTGTCTCTGTAAGCTCTGTATTATCAGAAACTTCAACAAATTCTACACTTGCAGCAGAAGCTGAAAAGCTAAGTCCGCAAAGCACAGAAAGAATTGTGCAAACTGCAAGCACAAGGCTTAAAATTCTCTTCGTTTTCATACGAAAAATCCTCCCTATCTATTATAAAAAAATCCACGCTTATTCTAGCAAAAAGAGGTTTTAAAATCAAATTGAAACCCGAGTTTTGAGGCTTGAAAATGCACCAAACTTTACTTACATAATTTAGTCAAAAATAACAAACCGACGGCTGAAATCTGCCGTCGGTTACCTTTTCAAATCCTATTTTTTATATAAGCTTTGCTTTTTTTATCCTCAAAAATCATATTTTTGAAAAAAATTTCATAAAATTATTTTTGACAATCAGTTGGCGTTTTTTGCACTTTTTCCCACTTTCCTTTGCCGTGAATTATCCTATAGGCACACTCTTTTATATGTTCCTTAGCTCTTCTTATCTTTCTTACTGTCCATATAACAGGTTTGCGAAGATAAAAATTATCCACCCAAAAATGCACATAACGCAAATATTTATTATTGTCTACGGTGATATACTTTTCCTTTCTGAAAAAGCCTGTAACAACACCGATGATATTCTTATCAGTTATGTCATACTCTATCTCGTAAACTCCGTCACCGCAAATAACATAGCCTGTATCTGTTACATCAATTATACGATGCACAACATATCTGCCCTTGTTATCAATATAAACAGGAAGGTCATATTTTTTTAGCCTTCCATTTACAGGGTTAACCACCACAGAATCCACACCGTTTCTGATCATAGGCCACTGTGATACACCGTGGGGATGAATCACAAAGTTACCCTTCTGAATGGCATCTTCAATTCTTTCTATCTGCACACTATCACTTCTTTGTCTTACGTTTATTTTTATAAGTCTATCACAATATATTTACCTTTGCAATACGAAAGAAATCTATTTCTACTTTCCTGTAAAAAAATCCACCATAACTTTACAGGAACGGGACATTTCCTTGCTAAAACCACTGTTGTGCTTGCGGTTGCAGAACTTTCTTATATACTCACCGATTTCCTCCATTGGAATATTCTGCCTTGCTGAAAGCATAGCTTCCATATCATCTGCTTTAGCTTTGTTATATGCGTTTTCAAAGACAATATCCTCTGCTCTAAATCTTAATGGCTTCTTCCTTTCTTTCTGGCTTTTGGCAGGATAACCAAAGCACAGCATACAAGCAGGTACTACGTAATCAGGTAAGCCCAAAAGCTCTCTGTGCTTTTCAAAATTTTCTGTAATATCTCCTATGTAGCAAGAACCTATGCCCATACTTTCGGCGGCAACAACAGCATTTTGTGCCGCAATAAGTGCGTCAGCATTACAAAGAAACAAATCGCCGTAAGAGGGACTACGCACATCATCAACATACTTTTTAAACACCTGAATCCAACGGTAATAGTCTGCACAAAATACAAGCACCAAAGGAGCCTTTGCAATAAAGGGCTGATTATCACAGGTTACAGCAAGGGTATCCTTTAACGCTTTATCCGTAACATCAATTATTGTATAAAGGGTCATATTTCCTGCGGTAGGTGCCTGAAGTGCGGCGTCAATTATTACGGATTTTTCCTTTTCACCAATTGGTTTATCCTCGAAAACCCTGACGGATTTTCTGTTTTTTATGGAGTCAATAATTTCATTCATACAAACACCGCCTGCTATCTGACTTTTACAAGAAGCAACACACCGTCTCTGACACTTACCTCAGCAACTTCACCTTTTATAACCTCGTTGCTTACACCAAACTGATAATCACAGGTGATTTCGGCATTTTCCAAAGGATATTTTGCATTTTTTATGATGATTCCTGTTGACTTACCAAAAACATTTATAAGAGAAAAATAAGGATATGTGTCAGGGATATACTGAATGTCTTTGCCAAGTGCGGTCATTTCGCAGTAATCATCAACAATCAACGCTTTAAAGCCTTTGTCAAAAAGCATTTTAAGAATGGACACGTTACCTAAGGTATGGTCTAACCTCTGCCCTATTACACCTAAGATAAGAAAATCCTCAAAACCTCTATTTATTGCCTCTTTTACAGCAAACACCGTGTCGGTATCGTCTTTTTCGCGGGGTAAAACTATGGTTTCCGTGTCAAGCTTAGGATTTTC
Source organism: Clostridia bacterium (assembly GCA_017521925.1). Classification (GTDB taxonomy): domain Bacteria; phylum Bacillota; class Clostridia; order Oscillospirales; family Acutalibacteraceae; genus Ruminococcoides. Next base: position 74,650 of record JAFXBG010000015.1, on the reverse strand, counting down.
TGAGGAGTCAAAGTCCCCTACAATCAGGTTCGGTTCAACCCCCAAGCCCTCGCTGTGTCTTAATCCGCAATCGCAGAAAATATAAAAATCCTCAGAAGAAAGATATTCTTTTGTTTTTTCGTAATCAAGTATATCGGCACCGCCAACAATAACGCACCTTTTCACAATATCCCTCCTGACAATTTTTATTATTATAACACACCTATTAAAAATTTGCAAAAAAGAAGGCGGATTCCTCCGCCCTCTGATTATTAATATTAAAATTTTGCCAGCTTTTTCTGAATTGCCGTTGCGTCTTTGATGTTTATATTATCGTTATTGTCAAAGTCCTCAATATAGCAACCATACGGGTCCGGACTGCCGTCATCCTCTACAGACAAATGGTGTCCTCTTATTTCTTCATTAAGCTCAAATCCTTCAATCTTTGCAAGATACTTTTGAATATAAGTTGCATCCTTTATGGTAAGCTTTCTGTCGCCGTCGGCATCTCCCTTAAGAACTCCCAGACCGTAGTTTGTAAATACCTTATCAAGCTCTTTAACTCCTGCGTCACAAGCTTCTCTCAGGGTGTAAAGTTTATTATCTTTTGGTGTATAGATATAATAATTACTACAATTCGGGAAACCGCAACCGCCGTAAACTATATAGTCGCCAAATACGTCGTAAGATAACATGGGGTCGGCAAAATAAGTGGAGCCTTCAATAAGTACATAGTCGGGTGTTACCTCGAACATCTCAGTACTGCCGTAACGTTTCTGATAACTGTAGTAGTAAAGCTCGTCGTAACCGTACCAGCCTTGTTCAAAGTCTTCCCAACCATCTTCTTTGTAAGGTTCAAGAAATTCTTCAAAAACATCTGCGTACCAAGTAACCTTTGTACCTGCTTTTTCAAGTGCAAATTCTATACCCGGCAGTTTCTTATTATAAGCATCACGAATTGTATAAATTTTGTCTTCACCTATTGAATACACAATATATCCGGGTTTAAAATCATTAGAAGCTTTCAAACGGTAATTTCCGATAATACTGTGTATAGCTTCTTCAGTCCATGCACCCTGGTGGGCAAAAATCACAGCATAATCCGCTGTTGCACCCTCAGGTGCTTCGGCACCATCCGCATTATACTCGGCAATACAACGGTATTTTATGTCTTCATCGGTATTCTTCCAACCAAGCATTGACATAATCTTGGTTCTGTATTTGGTAAGTTCATTGTTTGCCTCGTCTACGTGAGTGCCTGCCTTTGCAAAAGCAGATTCAATATTTGGAAGCTGAGCTTCCCAAGCCTCATCCAGAGAGTAACATTTGTTTTCTTTTGTGGAACAGATACAATATCCTAAGTCATAGGGGTTAAGAATCGCTCCTGAAATAAAATAGTAGTCGCCGATAACCCTTTCCACTATTGCATCGGCTCCACCTGCACCTGTCCATGCTAAAATGTAATCAGGTGTTTCACCTTCGTCAACCGTTGAACCGTCGGCGTTGTAAGAATATATGTATCTGTACTGCTGATGCTCAAAATTTATTTCATCTTTTAAAGCCTCAAAGACAATGTTCTTGTACTTCACGGGTGCACCTAATAAAGAAAGAACGTTTTCAATGTTGGGAAGCTTACATGCCCAGGCATCATCAAGCGAGTAGCACTTGTGTTCTTTCACAGAATAAATGCAGTGACCCAGGTCGAAAGGAACTACCATATAGGGTCTGTAGAAGTAATAATCCCCTATCACACGATCAATTACCGCGTCATAGACAACATTTGACGATATATAACATAAAACATAGTCAGGCATTTCGCCTTCTTTGGGCTCACTGCCGTCAGCCATATAAACTTGCTCTATTTTAAAATTATAGAGCATATCCACTCTGTCACCCAAAGAATCGAAAACCTTTTCTTTAAAAATGGTTTCATAGTCCGCCGTTTCCTCTGCCGAAACTGCAAGTGCAGTCGTGGACAAGCACATTAAAAGTGCAAGTATAACGCATAAAATCCTTTTGTTTGATTTCATAACATATCCTCCTTTTAGGGTATTTTTCAGTCTTTCATCTATTAGACGTAAATTTCACGAAAAACTCACACTTAAATTATAGTATATTTTTCAAAAAGTGAATATTCGGAAGACTATACAAATTTAAGTTTAATCCTTTAGTAAACATACCAATGATATAACCTATCATTTAACCCGCCGTCAACGAATCTTCCCTCTTACTCAAACCTTACCAAAGGCAATATTGCCCTGCCGTGGCTAACGGCAAACAAAAACAGGCACTGCAAAAGCAGTGCCTGAATTTTTGTTTATTATTCAGCGGGAGCTGTGGGAGCCTGGGGAATAAAGTTTTCTTCAAGCTCAACGTCTGTGTAACGGCGCATACCTGTACCTGCGGGTACCAGCTTACCGATGATAACGTTCTCCTTAAGACCGATAAGGGGATCAACCTTACCCTTAATAGCGGCATCTGTGAGAACTCTGGTTGTTTCCTGGAAGGAAGCAGCAGACAGGAAGCTGTCTGTAGCAAGGGATGCCTTAGTAATACCAAGGAGGAGCTGTGTCCAAGTTGCTTCCTTAAGGCCTTCTTCGCCTGCTGCGATACGCTTCTTGATTTCTCTGTTTGCGTGGATAACCTCGTTCTTGTCGTACATCTGACCTCCCAAAAACTCTGTAGAGCCGGGATCGTCAACCTTAACCTTCTTCATCATCTGGCGAACGATAACCTCGATATGCTTATCGTTGATATCAACACCCTGTAAGCGGTAGGTAGACTGTACTTCGCTGATAAGGTAATCCTGAACAGCCTGAGGACCGAGAATTGCAAGAACATCGTGGGGGTTAACAGCACCATCAGTGATTTTGTCACCTGCTTTGATAATCTGACCCTCCTGTACCTTAACACGGAAGCCGAAGGGAATGAGATACTGTCTTTCCTCGTTGGTTTCCTTGTTGTAGATAACAGCGTGACGGTTATTCTTGATATCCTCAAAGCGAACCTCACCGTCGATTTCAGAGATAATAGCAAGGCTCTTGGGTTTTCTGCTTTCGAAGAGCTCCTCAACACGGGGAAGACCCTGTGTAATATCTTCTGCAGAAGCAACACCACCTGTATGGAAGGTTCTCATTGTAAGCTGTGTACCGGGCTCACCGATTGACTGAGCAGCGATAATACCAACAGCCTCACCAACTGTAACAGGCTGACCGTTTGCAAGGTTAACACCATAGCACTTGCGGCAAACGCCGTGCTTTGAGTGACAACCTAAAACAGAACGGATTTCTATCTTCTCGACACCTGAGTTAACAATAAGTGTAGCCTCAGCGTCAGTAATAAGTGTATCCTTGGAAACAAGAACATTGCCTTCGTCGTCCTTAAAGTCGTGAACAAGGTATCTGCCAAGAAGACGCTCGTGCATATCCTCGATAACCTGCTTGCCTGACTTGATGTCGAACACTTCAAGACCTTCATCTGTATGGCAATCGTCCTCACGGATGATAACTTCCTGAGAAACGTCAACCAGACGACGTGTAAGGTAACCTGAGTCAGCAGTTCTAAGTGCTGTATCAGCAAGACCCTTACGAGCACCACGGGATGAAATAAAGTACTCTAAGATGTTAAGGCCTTCACGGTAGTTAGCTCTGATGGGAATTTCGATTGTCTTACCTGATGTATTTGCGATAAGACCACGCATACCTGCAAGCTGACGAATCTGGCTCATACTGCCTCGAGCACCTGAGTCTGCCATCATAAAGATGGGGTTGTAACGGTCAAGACCGCCCTGAAGAGCAGCAGTAACATCGTTAGTTGCTTTATCCCAGATTTTAAGTGTCTCGGAATATCTTTCCTCGTCACTTCTGAGACCCATCATATACTCGTCACGGATTGCGTCAACGTCCTTCTCAGCCTGAGCTAAGATTTCCTTCTTCTGGGGAGGAATAATAGCGTCGCAAACAGCAACGGTAATAGCACCGCGTGTGGAGTATTTGTAGCCCTGGCTCTTGATATCGTCAAGAACTCTTGCTGTAACCTCGGTGCCGTGGTATTTGATACAGGCATCGATAATCTTACCAAGCTGTTTCTTGCCAACCAAGAAGTCAATTTCAAATTTAAGTGCGTTTTCGGGCTTAGATCTGTCAACAAAACCTAAGTTCTGAGGAATAGGATTGTTGAAGATAATCTTACCCATTGTTGTATCAACAATAGCACTGCCGATTTCACCGTTAATGTAGCCTGTACGGCGTACTTTAATCTTTGAGTGAAGTGTAATATAGCCTGCAGAGTAAGCCATCATAGCCTCGTCTACATCCTTGAACACCTTACCCTCGCCGGGCTCGCCGTCCTTATCAAGTGTAAGGTAGTAGGAACCGAGAATCATATCCTGTGTAGGAACTGCAACAGGGTGACCGTCGGAAGGCTTTAAGAGGTTGCCGGCAGCAAGCATAAGGAATCTTGCCTCAGCCTGAGCCTCTGCAGAAAGAGGAACGTGAACAGCCATCTGGTCGCCGTCGAAGTCAGCATTGTAAGCTGTACATACAAGGGGATGAAGCTTAAGTGCACGACCTTCAACAAGCACAGGCTCGAATGCCTGAATACCAAGACGGTGAAGTGTTGGAGCACGGTTGAGTAAAACAGGGTGACCCTTGATTACAACCTCAAGTGCATCCCAAACCTCGGGCTTAGCACGCTCAACAGCCTTACGGGCTGCCTTGATATTCTGAACTGCCTTAGTCTCAACAAGACGCTTCATAACGAAAGGCTTGAAGAGCTCCAGAGCCATCTCCTTGGGAAGACCGCACTGGTACATTTTAAGCTCAGGACCAACAACGATAACGGAACGGCCGGAGTAGTCAACACGCTTACCGAGAAGGTTCTGTCTGAATCTACCCTGCTTACCCTTAAGCATATCGGAAAGTGACTTAAGTGCACGGTTGTTAGGACCTGTAACAGGTCTGCCGCGGCGGCCGTTGTCGATAAGAGCATCAACTGCTTCCTGAAGCATACGCTTTTCGTTGCGGATGATGATATCGGGAGCCTGAAGCTCAAGAAGTCTCTTAAGACGGTTATTTCTATTGATAACTCTACGGTAAAGGTCGTTAAGGTCAGAAGTTGCAAAACGTCCGCCGTCAAGCTGTACCATAGGTCTGATATCGGGGGGAATAACGGGAACAACGTCAAGAATCATCCACTCGGGACGGTTGCCTGACATTCTGAAGCTTTCTACAACCTCAAGTCTCTTCTGAAGTCTTACCTTCTTCTGACCTGAAGCATCCTCAAGCTCAGCTTTAAGCTCAGCTGAAAGAGTCTCAAGGTCGATTTCCTTAAGAAGGTCGCGGATAGCCTCAGCACCCATACCTGCTTTGAAGTCGTCCTCGTACTTCTCACGCATATCTGAGTACTCACGCTCGGTTAAGAACTGCATCTTCATAAGGTCACGGCAGTCACCGGGGTCAGTAACGATATACTGAGCAAAGTAAAGAACCTTCTCAAGCATTCTGGGAGAAATATCGAGGATAAGGGAAATTCTTGAAGGAATACCCTTGAAGTACCAGATGTGAGAAACAGGAGCAGCAAGCTCAATGTGACCCATTCTCTCACGTCTTACCTTTGCACGTGTAACCTCAACACCGCAACGGTCACAAACCTTGCCCTTGAAGCGGATTCTCTTGTACTTACCGCAATGGCATTCCCAGTCCTTTGTAGGTCCGAAAATACGCTCGCAGAAAAGACCGTCACGCTCAGGCTTTAAGGTACGGTAGTTGATGGTTTCAGGCTTTTTAACCTCGCCGTGTGACCAGGCTCTGATCTGATCAGGAGAGGCCAAGCCGATTTTTATAGAATCAAAAACAGTATTATCCATTAGCTTTTACCTCCAATTAAAATTCGTCACTGCCGTGGTCGTCGTAAAAATCAAAGTCGTCGGAGTCATCAATAAGTGAGCTCTCGTCGAACATATTGCCTTCTTCGCCTTCTTCATCAAGCATAAAGCCGTCCATATCGGATGTCATTACGCCATCATCAGGAAGGTCGATATCTGTTGCGGGTACTAAATCCTCGTCCTCGTCAAACTTCTGCTTAAGGTCGATTTCCTCACCGTCTCTGTCAAGAACGCGAACATCAAGAGAAAGTGACTGAAGCTCTTTAATAAGAACCTTGAAGGATTCGGGAATACCCGGCATAGGAATGTTCTGACCCTTAACGATTGCCTCGTAAGTCTTAACACGACCTACAACGTCGTCAGACTTAACTGTCAGAATTTCCTGAAGTGTATAAGCTGCACCGTAAGCTTCAAGTGCCCAAACTTCCATTTCACCGAAACGCTGACCACCGAACTGAGCCTTACCGCCCAGGGGCTGCTGAGTAACGAGTGAGTAGGGGCCTGTGCTTCTTGCGTGAATCTTATCATCAACAAGATGATGGAGCTTGAGGTAGTACATATAACCAACGGTTACAGGGTTATCAAAGTAATCACCTGTTCTGCCGTCCTTAAGCCATGTCTTGCAGTCTTTTGTAATACCGTTCTGTCTGAGGCACTCACCAAAGTCAATGCCTACAACTTCACTCTTGTCAGGGTATTCGCCACGCTCAGACCTCAGGCGCATTTCATCATAAGCGTCAAAGATATCCTGCTCGTGTGCACCGTCAAATACAGGAGTCATAACCTTAAGGCCAAGTGCCTTTGCGGCGTAGCCAAGGTGAACCTCAAGAACCTGACCGATGTTCATACGGGAAGGAACACCGAGGGGGTTAAGAACAATGTCAAGAGGAGTACCATCGGGAAGGAAGGGCATATCCTCAACAGGAAGAATACGGGATACAACACCCTTGTTACCGTGACGACCTGCCATCTTATCGCCGACACTTATCTTTCTCTTCTGAGCAAGGTAAACGCGAACAACCTTGTTAACACCGGGCTTAAGCTCGTCGCGGCTGTCCTCACGTGTAAATACCTTAACGTCAACAACAATACCGCTTTCACCGTGGGGAACTCTTAAGGAAGTATCTCTTACTTCTCTTGCCTTCTCACCGAAGATAGCTCTTAAAAGTCTTTCCTCGGCAGTAAGCTCGGTTTCACCCTTGGGAGTAACCTTACCGACTAAGATATCGTCTGCGTGAACCTCAGCACCAATGTGGATGATACCGTCCTCGTCAAGGTCCTTAAGCATATCCTCACCAACGTTGGGGATATCGCGGGTAATTTCCTCAGCACCCAGCTTTGTATCTCTTGCTTCGGTTTCGTACTCTTCAATATGAATAGATGTGTAAACATCATCTCTAACAATTTTTTCAGAAATAAGAACAGCATCCTCGTAGTTATAACCTTCCCAGGTCATAAAGCCGATAAGCGCGTTCTTACCCAGTGAAATCTCGCCGTCCTTGGTAGCAGGACCATCAGCAAGAACCTCACCCTTTACAACTCTCTGACCACGTGTAACAACAGGAATCTGATTGATACAAGTACCCTGGTTGGAACGTAAGAATTTGATTACCTTGTAGTCCTTGATTCTGCCGGAATCGTACTGAACACGGATTGTATCAGCGTCTGCACTCATAACAACGCCATCTTCCTCAGCAAGGATACAAACGCCTGAGTCTGTACCTGCCTTGTATTCCATACCTGTACCAACAAAAGGACTCTGTGTAACCATAAGGGGAACAGCCTGACGCTGCATGTTAGCACCCATCAGTGCTCGGTTTGCGTCATCGTTCTCAAGGAAGGGAATCATAGATGTAGCAACAGAGATAACCATTCTTGGAGATACGTCCATATAGTCAAACTTCTTAACGTCAAGCTCGACGAACTCGTCTCTGTGACGGCCGACAGCTCTCTGATTAATAAAGCGGCCTTCCTCGTCAAGAGGAGTATTAGCCTGAGCTACATAGAACTCGTCTTCCTGGTCAGCTGTCATATATACAACCTCATCAGTTACAATACCATTAGCCTTGTCGATTTTTCTGTAAGCAGCCTCGATAAAGCCGTATTCGTTAATCTGAGAGAATGTAGCAAGATAGGAAATCAGACCGATGTTAGGACCTTCAGGAGTTTCGATAGGACACATTCTGCCGTAATGGCTGTAGTGAACGTCTCGAACTTCGAAGCCTGCACGGTCACGAGAGAGACCGCCGGGACCAAGAGCTGAAAGTCTTCTCTTATGAGTAAGCTCTGCAAGGGGGTTGGTCTGGTCCATAAACTGAGAAAGGGGTGATGAACCGAAGAACTCCTTGATAGCAGCTGTTACGGGTCTGATATTGATAAGTGTATTGGGAGCTAAAGACTCAACATCCTGTGCCTGAAGAGTCATTCTCTCGCGGATAACACGCTCAAGTCTGCTGAAGCCGATTCTGAACTGATTCTGTAAAAGCTCACCTACGCAACGGATACGACGGTTACCGAGGTGGTCGATATCATCAGTAGTACCTACATGCTCAGCAAGGTTGTTCATATAGTTAACGGAAGCAAAGATATCGTCAAGAATAATGTGGTTGGGAACAAGCTCGTGAGCTCTTGCTCTTATCATATCCTTAAGCTCTTCCTCAGTCTCGCAAGCATCTAAAATCTCGCAAAGTACAGGGAAGTAAACCTTCTCCTTAATGCCGCACTCTGCGTCTGCATCAAAGCTAACATAGCAGGAAATGTCAACCATGTTGTTGGAGATAACCTTAATCTCCTTACCTTCAACACTGATTAAAGCTTCTCTTACACCTGCGTTTTCAATAACCATAGCCTTGGCTCTGGACACTGTCTCACCGCGGGTTGCCAAAACTTCGCCTGTTCTGGGGTCAGCAATGGGAGCAGCCAGAACCTGACCTGAAAGTCGCTGAGAAATACCAAGCTTTTTGTTATATTTGTAACGACCAACTCTGGACATATCATAACGTCTGGGGTCGAAGAAAAGGCCGTTTATGTGTGCCTGTGCACTTTCAACTGTGGGAGGCTCAGAGGGTCTTAATTTGCGGTAAACCTCAATAAGGCCTGTTTCCACACTGTCGGTTGTGTCCTTCTCAAGGGTAGCCTTGATGCGGTCATCATCACCGAAATATTCTAAAATCTCAGCATTTGTGCCAAGACCTAATGCACGCAAAAATACAGTAATGGGAATTTTGCGGTTTTTGTCAATACGAACATAGAAAACGTTGTTTACGTCGTTTTCATACTCAAGCCAGGCACCACGGTTAGGAATAACTGTAGAGGAGAAAAGCTCAAAACCTGTCTTGTCGTGGTCCATTTTGTAGTAAACACCGGGAGAACGAACAAGCTGAGATACAATAACTCTCTCGGCACCGTTGATAACAAAGGTACCGCTGTCTGTCATAAGGGGGAAGTCACCCATAAAGACATTGGACTCTTTGATTTCGCCTGTTTCTTTATTCAGGAGTCGTGCTGTAACTCTGAGTGCGGCAGAGTATGTTGCATCTCTTTCCTTACACTCAATTACACTGTAGTTAGGATGGTCTACATCCAGAGTATAGTCGATAAAATCGAGAACAAGATTACCTGAGTAATCTGTAATCTCCGACATATCTCTGAATACCTCTTTGAGTCCCTCGTCAAGGAACCACTGGTAAGACTTCTTCTGAATTTCGATGAGGTTAGGCATCTGGATAACTTCTTCGATATTAGCGAAGCTTACTCTCTCGCTGTTGCCGAGCTTAACGGGCTTAGCGTTAATCATTAGGCATATCACTCCTTTTTGAAATTCTGGGCTTTTCCACCGCAAACAGGAATCGCCTCGGGTAGTAAACGGTAACAAAAAACTTACATAAATTTTCTACTTGACAAGCTTTAATTTATGTGATATATTTCTCAGTTCACTTTTTTGTGAATTCTGAAAAGGGGTAAATCCCCCCATAATGTTACATCATAGCATTATAGGAGAAAAAGTGCTCAAAGTCAAGGGGTTTTTGCCGATTTTTTTCAATTTTTTTAGTTTTAATTCTAATATGCAATCATTTTTAAAAATCACTTGTTCTCACAAATTTTCAGAACGCCCGATTGCGTGTATAGATTTTTACGTAGACATTTTACATCCTTTTGACACTTTTTATGGGGCCCAAGTTGTGTTTTAACTCAATATATTGTATAAAAAGCATAGTTAACGGATAATCGAGGATGCTTTTACCTGTTCTCAGAACTCAACCTATGCAAAATATAAAAACAATCTGAACCAAACTAAAACTCAAATCGTATATATAATGAAAGCTTTCAAAGGATGAAAGGAGGTGCCCTGTGTTAAAAATATCAGAGTACATAAATCTTTACGGCAAGGATTTGACACGGCTTTGCGTTTCCTTGTGCAATCAAAGGAGTGACGCCGAGGACCTTTATCAGGCAACCTGGGAAAAGGCAATTAAAAATATCCGCAAATATAATAAGGAAAAGCCCTTTGACAAATGGCTTTTCTCAATTTGCGTAAACACCTACAAGGATATGGTCAAATCCCCTTTCCGCAAACGTATAGTACACTTCACCACTACAGATGAGCTGGAGCGTACCCTTAACTCTATTCCCGAGTCGGTAGCTTCCCAAGACGAATTTCTGAGTCTGCACCAAGCACTTGAAAAGCTTACTTATGAAAAGCGTCAGGTTATCGCCCTTTTTTATTTCAAGGATTACAGCACAAAAGAATTAGCCGAGATTTTAAATATCCCCGAGGGCACCGTAAAATCCCGCTTAAGTGCTGCACGGCAAGACTTACGAAAGGAGCTTAATAATGAGTAACTATAATGATGAAAAACTTGATAAAATGCTTAAATCCTACTGCACCCTCGAAAACGAAACCTTTACATTTTCAAAGCCTAAAAAAATTAAGCGCACCGCACTAATCGCCGCCTGTCTTGTACTTGTAATTCTGGCAGGCATTGTATTTGTACCATCTCTTATGCCCCACAAAGAACATAATTTTATAATAGTAGCCAATGCCCAGACCTTGGACGAAGAAGGCATAGCATCAGCTGATGAAATAACAAGAGATGCGTTTGTTGAACTGGAAAACCTATGCGGAAATCTTGTTATCTTTGATTTTGACGAAGTGCTTTTGGAGGATGCACCATACTACGACATTACCAAAAGCTTTCTGTTTCACAGCTTCAAAACAAACCTCAACATCAATGTGGCGGGCGAAGATATTAAAACTGTCACCTACAAATTCAGCGACGGAAGTTTTGTACCTGTCCACATCAAAGACTATAATAAATTCGATAATGAAGATAAAGAAATGCATAATCACATAATTTCATTCAGCTACGAATTATCCCGTCAGGAATACACCTACAATTACGACAAAAACACCACTATACATCTGGGCTTTAATCCTGTATATACGCCCGATGCCACCTATGAAAGTGCCGGAAGATACTTTTCTTCTCCTTATGAATATGCACGATTTCACAAAGGCTACAACTGCACAGAAAGCTATGTATATTCCGAAAACGAAGATGAGCTTAAAGCAAAATTCGGCTGGGCAAGAACAATTTCAGGTGGTCTTAAAAGCTCTGCCCCTACAGTAGTAACTGAAGAAGAACAAGAAACTCTGCGTGAATATGCAAGAGCAAACGATATGATAGGATTCTTTAATTATCAGAATCAGATTTTCAAACGTCTTGTTGACGGTACTACTATAGATGTAACCGTAACCTTTACCTCAGGCGAAACAGTAACCAAAACCCTGGAACTGATTTATACTCCCAAAGAGGTAACAAATGCAGAATTTTACGATGAAAATCCCACCAACACCTACTCAAACGGTACCATAAGTGCCAGACTTAAATAACAAATAACATTACAATCTCAATAAAGAAAGCTCAGCGGATGTAAATTTCTGCTGAGCTTTTCTTTTACTATATCCTATTTTCCATACACTTTCCAAACGCACGTGTCAGTGTGGCACCGAAACTTTCAATTTTTCATTTTCAACTTTCAATCAGCTATGCTCATAACCGTGCCCATAAACACAGGAAGGTGATTTTCCATATCAACTATCATATACACAAAAGGTCTTTCAAGATACACTTCTTTTGGCTCAGAGGGCAATGCACCGTTGCCGTACATTATAACTGCCGTTGCGGCACCTGCTTTTGTGCCCTGCTCGGCTACTGTGATTTTTGTACTGTGCAGTACATCCCCAATCCAGATGTTACCGTCCTGAATCTGACCAAGCTTAGAAAAATCCGCCTTTTCCTCATCAAAGGCTTTTTCCATACCCATATCTTTAAGCACAGACTTAAGGTTTAAATCCGTTTCGTACTCAAACTTAGGGATTTTTGTACGGACTTCCGTTTCCTCAGCATTTTCTAAAAGTTCTTCAAGCCTTTCGCCGTCAAGTGTGCTTACATACTCCTCTACACTAACACCCACATCGGGGAGCAATGCTACAAAGGCGTACTCTCTGCCCTCGTAGTATTTTACAAAGCCTGTAGCTTTTTCATCTTTAATATAAAGATTTTCAGAACTGTGCATATACTTTACAGGCTCAATCTCGGCTTTTTCTGTAACAAAAACGCCGTCACTAACCTGATGCTCGTCGTAAACATCTTCCCACTTTGCATCAAAAAGCAAAGCATTGACTAAACACATAACGGCTCTTTCGTCAAGGCTATCAACTATTTTTTCAATCATACCGTCGGTGTTTTTTCTGACCCATTTGTTGATTTCGTCTACGATTTTGTCGTTGAATTTACCCTCAAAAACCTCAGCATTGTGGTAAGCAGAATTATTCTTAAGGAAATCTTTATTAACATTAAATCCGTCAACGTTATTAATCCATACAGAGTTTGATGTGCTTAACTGCTTGTTTTCTTTCAGAAATCCCTGTGCGAACACTCTTAATTCTTCAATGTTCATTCCCAATACATCTTCAATTTCTGCAAGGGTTTCATCGTCCGCACCCTCGGCTACCATTGCAAAAGCAAGTGCAATTGACAGAGGCGATACAAGGGTGTTATCCTCACCGTCGAAGCACTTTTCGAAAAGCTTTAACGCAAAGTCTGAATAATCCTCATGTTCAAAAATATCATCATAAAGGATATAAGTATCGGGTTCAATATCATCGCTTAAATTCTTAACAACATCCTCTGAGCACCCTGAAAGTAAAAAAGAAATCGTTAACGATAAAATTAAAATAATCGCTGTAATTTTTGTCTTCATATACTTTACCTCCTTTGCGGGTTAGCCACCCGCAGGGCATTTCCGCCTTTGAATAAGTTACATTTACAGATAACCTGTCATCAACGGCGGGTAAGATTAACTTTTGTTAATGTTAAGACACAACCGTAGGTGCGATTATCAATCGCCCGTTAAACCTTGCTATACTATGAAACCGTTCGGGCTGATAATATCGGCCCCTACTGCTCAAAAAGCCATATCCGCTCGGCGGTGTAAATTGTTTCGTTAATAGATTTTTGAACAGACTTATAGTAGCTTACTTCAACCGTTGTTCCTACAGGAAAATCCTCCTCGGTAGGTGCTAAACTTATGGTAGTTGTGCCCCATTTTTCATGGCTTTCTGTGCGGGTATTGTCGGTAAATTCTACAACCGCAGTATTATTTGTATAGTAAAGTGCCTGCTGGCCGTTTTCTCCTTGAAGTGTACCTGTAAAGCCACTATCGTTCCACTTATCAATCCTTACCAATAAAGTCTGATGTCTGTTTAAATCGCTTATAGAATAAATCCACATTTCAGATGTTCCCAAAAATTTTGGGGCATCGTAATCATTTGCAAAGACTTCCACCCTGCTTCCTACAGGAAAATCTTCTTCGGTGGGAATAAAGTTTTCGAACTTTCCGCCCTGTTTCTTTACGCGAATATTTTCGTCAAACTTAAAGGTTACCTCTTTACCTATTGGCAATTTACCCGCGTTACCGTCTGAACCTTTAATTATACCATCAAACTCTTTGTGACCCCAATTTGTAATCTCTACATAGTAGGTCACCCTGTTAAACCCATCGGGGCCACGCAAAGGAACCTCGCCTTTATGAAAATACACGCAATTTGCCGTTATAACCTTTTGGGCTTTGCTATTAAAAAAGCTGTTACGCATTTTATCAAAGGTAACATATACTTTGCATCCCACAGGAAATATCTTTTCAGTGGGAATTCCGTCCTCATAAAAAGAATCTCCTAATCCGTTCCACGAAGGGTGGTCTGCATACATTATATCTTTAGAGAACTTAACCTTAACCATCATACCATTAGGCAAATCCTCACTTTTGGCACTAAGCACCAATGCGTAAAAGCAGTTTCTTTTCCACTCTTTTATCTCAAGATAAACACCGTCATCAGGCAAATCCATTGAGCCCGATACAGAGCCCAAAGCTCCTCCGTATTTATATTCATCAACAGGCTGGCTTTCACCCTTAGTACCTGCCCAGGATGAATTATTTGTATTGTTGGAGCCGTTACCCCTTAATGGCAAATCAAAGCTCTTCACCGCACCAAAAACCGCCACTAATGCCATGCACAGGCAAGCTGCAGCAGAAAGGCATCTGAGCCATATAACTTTATAATTCTTTTTTCTGTTTCTTATGCTCTCAGTTTCCTCGATAATATCATCCTCCAGAAACATAAGAGCATCGCTTATATTTTCTGCTTTCATATTTCAAAACCCTCCTTTAATAAGTAATCCTTAAGCTTCTGCCTTGTTCTGAAAAGGGTGGATTTTGCCTTACCCTCAGTTATTCCAAGACTTTTTGCCGCATCTTTAAGAGAGTCGCAGAAGTAATACCTGCTTACAAACAGCACACGGCTTTCTTTACTTAAAGTACGCAAAAAGTCATTAATCGCCAAACCTAAAGCCTTATTCTCCATATCTTCTTCCATATTTTCATTTGATTTTACGCAATCCTCAAGCTCTTTAATTGACAAAGCATACTGTGAGCCGTTTCGCTTTTTAGAACTCTTTTTGCGGAAAATATCAATTGAAATCCGCCTTGTAAGCTTACCTAAATATGTAGAAAGCCGCGAAGGTTTATTAGGCGGAATAGAATTCCACGCCGCAAGATATGTATCGTTGACACTTTCCTCAGAATCCGAAATATCCGCTAAAATACCAAAGGCAATTTTAAAAAGATATTTGCCGTACTTGTTTTCGGTTTCCTTCAAAGCAAGCTCGTCCCTGCTGAAGTAAAGCTCTACAATTTTTTCATCCTGCATAAAATCCCTCCTTTTCTCTGCCCTCTACCCTATATCTCGTAAAAATTTTCCTTTGGTTTCAGGTTTCTGAATTTATTTTATCATATATTATAAAAAATAAAAGCATCCTCTAAAAAAGAAGGTGCATATATTAGCGGTAATCAGTTCGAAATGCTCTAAAATGACGAAAACACTAAGATTAAGACCGATTCGGATATACTTGACTCGCTCTGATCACTATCTTCCTCTGTATTCTGCCTTTAGAATCTCTGCCATTTCTTCAGGGGTTTCCTCACAGCCGTTTGCAAGCCACATTTTAATAATTGCGTTTATTCCGTTTCGGAAAAACTCGATATGATACTTGATATTTTTATTATCAAAGTCTTTTTCAGCTCTTTTTACGTCATAAATCATAACCAGATTTTTTTGGTCATAGCCGAGCTTAAAATAGGTTTTGTAGAAAAGCTGATTTTCCTTTATATGAGTAAACATCTTTTCGGCACCGCCTGCCTCAGGGTTTGCATCACTTTTAAAAACTTCAGAAAAATCCTGCTCAAGCTTTTTTCTTACTTTGTCAGCAAGGTCGTAAACATCAAGAAAATTTGCGTAAAAAGTACTGCGGTTAAGCCTCGTAAGCTTACATATATCAGACACGGTTATATCTTTAAGTTCCCTTTCCTGTAAAAGCTCGATAAATACCTTTTCGATTTTTTCTATCGACTCTCTGCGTCGTTTATTGTTTTTAGTATTCATAAAAATCTCCTTTATTCCAACACTTGAGGAACAATTGATGATTGTTTTGACTTTCAATTTAAATTATACTGAAATTGCATTAAAAAAACAACTGTTGGTTTTTTGAATTGCAAAATTGAAAGGAGAAGAAATATGAAAAAAAGCAGTTTTGTAGCAATGATTTCAGGAACAGTAAGCGGTGTGCTTTTTGCACTTGGCATGTGCATGGCATTGATTCCTGAGTGGGATGCCTTTACTCAGGGTATTATACTTGGTGCCGTAGGCTTGGTGCTTGGTTTAGTTACCGTATTAATCTGGAGAAAAATGGAACACAAAGTTCCCATAAAGCTGAAAGCCAAAAATGTATTTGCATTTTTATCTGGCTTAGTCGGTGCGTTGGTGTTGGGTGTGGGAATGTGCTTCTGCCTTGTGTGGGAAAGCTACATATGGGGCACAGTAATCGGACTTGCAGGTATTGTAATCCTGCTGTCCCTTATTCCTATATTTAAAGGCATAAAATGAAAACGGACAGAATATTAAAGTATGCATTTATAAGCCTTGGCATAAATCTTACCTTTGGTATTTATAATCTTATACTGGGGTTAGTTTCCTACACGTGGTGGTTTATCACCCTTGGAATTTACTACATAATTTTAGGTGTTATGCGATTTGCGGTACTTAATTCTTCACCTGCAAATAAAAACAGCAATACGGGATTTGTAAAAAGATTTACAGGTGTTATGTTTCTGATAATGGCTCACATACTTATCGGTGTAACTGTGCTTTCCTCAGTAACAGAGAGGGGTACAAATTACGGTGAAATCGTAATGATTACCATAGCACTTTATACTTTTACAAAAATCACCCTTGCCATTATAAATCTTGTAAAATCAAAGCACGCACCTTCAGAAAAAATTAAAATTCTCAGAAACATTTCCTTTGCAGATGCAGTTGTATCGATGCTTTCACTTCAACGCTCAATGCTTGTAAGTTTTGAGGGAATGTCTGGGGGCGACATAAAGCTTTTTAATATTCTGTCAGGCACAGCGGTATCCTTGACCATACTGCTTTTAGGTATTAATCTTTTGGGAGGAAATAAAATTAATATGGCAAAATCAAAATTAGTTAAAGCAAACGAGAAAATCTCCGACACAGTGGTAGGCGGTTACAAAAAGATAGAGGGTGCCGTAGTTGACACCTACACCAAAATCGAAGATAAGTTCGTGGACAAATACTTAACCCACGAGGGCGAAACAATCGAAGATGCAAAGAAAAGGCTTAAGAGCCGTGATAAAAAATAAAAATCAGATGCGTTGCAAAACTTCTCACAAAGAGGTCCGGCACGCATCTGATTTTTGATTAAGCATAAAATCCGCTGTCCGATACAGCACTAATGCAGATATCAGGTTTATCAACCAAAAACTCAGGGTTCGGTTGATACGCCTAAATAATTAAAATCTCCGTAGTAGTTAACTCCGTTTCTTGTTACAAAAGGAACAACTGTGTAATAGAACTTTTCTCCTTCTGCAGGACTGGTATCTGTATAGGTCAGGGCATCTGCCGTGGCTGAAGCCTCGGCTATCTGATTCCAGGAAGATGATTCACTGTTCTTTCGGTATATCAGATATCCGTCAACATTTTTTATCTGATTCCATGTAACTTCAACTGAATTGTTCTTGTTTTCTACCTGTAACACAGGTTCATCAATAGTGAAATCTCTGTGCTCGTAATCCAGCTCAATATCAAGCATATGCGCAGAAGCCATTTTCATATAGCTTTCGTAAGAGGTGTTCCAATGAGCATAAGTCTCATCACTGCGCTTATCTTCGAAACCATAATTTTCTATAAGATATTCGGAGAGATAGTATGTGTACTTGAGTGAACCGTGGATATTCACGTGGCTGTCATCATAGTAGTCCTTGGTAAGGTCAAGATTGAACTTTTCGTCTGCAACTCCGTTAAGATTAAGTACAGAAAAACCTTTTGAGGATATGTAGGACGCAAGCGTTTCTATGCGGTTAACTTCATATTCATCATCTTTTGCCTGGGGGATATCAACAAATAATACCTTTACATTTTCTTCTTTACAGTAATTAAGCAACTTGTCTGTAGAATAAGTGAGATTCTCGGATAATTTGTCCAACAAAGCAGGTTCTGTATAATTTTCCGAAACATCTATCGAGTTATACAGATAATCGGGATAATCACTGGCGCCTTTATACCCGTTAGGACGTACTACAATTTTGTTGTCGGTGAAAAATTGAGCCCATCTGTTATGAAACTGAAGAAAAGGCAAATAGAATTCAATTCTTTCAGTACCTTCGCGACCGCTGACATCACACAGGTGATCAATTAGTTCCAGTTTATTACGAGAAGGAGGCATTGAGTTTAGAATGTTATACATATGCGATGCATCAAGTTCACCATCGGATAGTGAATTAAGGTTAACAATAAAAGTCGCGTTTGGTTGTGTTTTTCTTGCTTCTTTAATTATGTATTCTGTAGAATAAAACGGATTAACGTTACAACTGTAGGGATACACACAAATTCCGTATTTATTCCATGCAAAAAGGGAGTTCCAGTATATAAATCCGGTGCTTGCGCCTATATAAACTCCATCCAGACTGTTTTGGGGTTGGTCGTAAAATTCAGTAATTATTTTATGTCCATATGGTTCAACTCTGACCACAAACACGTTGGCAATTGAAAATAATATGCAAAAAATCAATACAAATAAAGCCGCTTTTAGTGCTCTTTTTTTCATAGACACCGCTCCCTAACGTACAATATAAGCAAATATTAACATAAAACATTTTAGATTTCAACTCTAAATATTGGCTTACGATAATATGTCTTATTTTATCCGAAGATTATTTGACAAATTAGGTGTATTATGGTTAAATATCATCATAGATTTATTCGCGTTATTATTTGTCATTGGTTGTAAAAAGGAGTGGTACGTTTATGACGCTAAGTTCGTTTGCCTTTTTGTTGTTTTTATCTGTTGTATTGATTGTTTACTATCTGGTACCTAAAAAGCTGCAATGGGCAGTATTACTTGTTGGCAGTTACACTTTTTATCTGTTCAGCGGTATTGACCATGTAATCTTCATAATCTTCACAACGTTATTAACATTCCTCTCCGGATTATGGATGCAGAAAATCCGTGACAAAATGAAAAGCGACATCTCCCTTATGGGGCCTGATGCTACCAAAGAAGATAAACGCGAATTTAAAAAGCAAGTATCAAAAAAGATTCGTGCAATTCAGGTAGCAACTGTTGTTATCAATCTTGGTATACTGGCTTATGTAAAATACCTCAACTTTTTTATTGGCAACATCAACAGTCTTTTCACGTTATTCCAATGGGATATTTCAATGCCTTTAGTTAACGTTATTGTACCTCTGGGCTTATCTTACTACACATTTAATACTACAGGATATGTTGTAGACGTAGGTCGAGGTACATTAAACGCTGAAAAACACCTTGGAAAATTTGCATTGTTTGCTTCATTCTTCCCGTCTATAGTACAAGGTCCTTTGATGAGATACGGCGATGTTGGCACACAGTTAAAGCAACCTCATGACTTTAAGTTCAAAAACATAAAGTACGGAGCTTTGTTATTGCTTTACGGCTTTTTCAAAAAGCTTGTTATCGCAGACCACATTAAAGTAATATCCAACGCAGTTTTTTCTGAAAGCCTGCCTGAATACAGCGGCTCACAGGTTCTTCTCGGCGTTCTTGCATATTCCGTACAAATATATTGTGACTTTTCAGGCGGAACCGACATAACCCGCGGTGCTGCACAGATGATGGGCATAGAGCTGCCCCTTAACTTTGAACGTCCGTTCTTTGCTAACTCTATGGCAGATTTCTGGCGCAGATGGCATATGTCTTTGGGTGCATGGATGAGAGAATATGTTTTCTACCCTGTTATGCTCTCAAAACCCGTTACAAAAGTAAGTAAATCTTTCCGCAAAAAATTTGGTGCCTATGCAGGTAAAATGGTTCCTTCTGTAGCTGCACCTTTTGTAGTATTCTTCTTAATCGGTATCTGGCACGGATTAACATGGCAATACATAATCAACGGTCTTTATAACGCGGTATTGATTTCGGCAAGTGTAGCTATGATTCCTGTTTTCAAAAAAACGGCAGAACTGCTGCACATCAACACAGAATCAACCTGGTTCAGAATCTTCCAGATAGTACGAACCTTTATACTTTTTTGTATTTCCCGAGTTATTGTAAAAGCTCCTTCTATCGGTGACGTACTGCCCATGTTAAAGGCCATGTTCACACCCTTTGACTTAGGCTTTGTAAGCTTATTAAGAGGACTCATCAGCGACCAAAGCTTGCGTATACAGGATATGCTTATGCTGTTTCTTGCGATTGCAGTGTTATTCACTATTGATATATTGCAGGAACGCGGCATAAAAATCAGAGAATCCATTGACAATAAAAACATAGTAATCAAATGGGCAATAATCTACATCCTGATTTTTGCGATTCTGTTGTTCGGAGTTTACGGCCCGCGTTACGATGCCAGTGCATTTATTTACGGTAATTTCTGATATACATATGAATGTATAAATAATTAATTAACACAATATAAAAGCGTTGCACTATGGGAGTATTCCTCCTATACTGCAACGCTTGTTTTTATGGGTTAAGACTGGTATAATCAGCTTTATAAATCAAAATTTGGCGAGGTAATGTTATGAAATTTGATATAAACAATCTAAATTGGACAAGAACACCTGCAGATTATGCGGTTTCAAATGAAAAAATTGAAATAACCACCGCTCCTCATACCGATTTGTGGCAAAGAACGTATTATCATTTCAGAAACGATAATGCTCCTGTGTTACAAATGGAAACAAGTGACAAATTCTTTTCGTTTACTGTAAAAACAGAGTTCGAAAGCAACCACAGATTTGACCAATGCGGAATTGTTATGTACCTTGACAGCGAAAACTGGCTGAAAGGGTCGATTGAATATGAAAACGAAAAATTCCAGCACCTTGGTTCTGTCGTAACAAATAACGGTTACTCTGACTGGGCAACGACTGAAATTGATGCAAATATCAAATCAATGTGGTATAGATTCAGCCGCCGCGAAGACGATTATTGCATTGAATGTTCTGAAGACGGCGTTACATTCAAACAAATGAGAGTATGCCATATGTGGAATGCTGCAGGTACAATTCGGTTCGGCATATACGCTTGCAGCCCTGAAAACTCCTCGTTCAAAGCTGTTTTTACAAATATGGAAATCACCCCGTGCAAATGGCTTGCTCATAACGGTCAGCAGCCCGATTCAGAATAACATTTTAAGCTTGCCAAAGAACCGGTCAAAACAAACCAACGGCCTGCGATTTTCAAACACTGATATCCGATTTGGCAAATTGACCCGATTCAGGCATCAATATGTTTTCTGCCAAGCTCATAGAAAGCTACTGCTGATGCGGCGGCAACATTGAGCGAATCAACACCGTGATACATTGGTATCTTCACGGTGTAATCGCAGTTGTCTATGGTTTCATCTGCAAGTCCGTCACCTTCTGTTCCCATAACAATGGCCAGTTTTTCCTCTTTTGCAAACCTTGAGTCGCTTATAGAAAGAGAATTATCCTTAAGCGCCATGGCAACGGTCTTGAATCCCATAGCCTTAATATCATCAAGATTGTCGTCAGCTAAAAAGGCCCATTCAATCTGAAATACTGTACCCATACTAACTCTTGCGGCACGTCTGTAAAGCGGGTCAGAGCAACCTCTGGTAAGTAGAACCGCGTCCATTCCAAGAGCAGCGGCTGAACGGATTATTGCACCCACGTTGGTTGGATTCATAACCTTGTCCAGTATAACGATTCTGCTTTTCCCTTTGCAGATTTCTTTTGGGTCAGAGGGTGGCTTTCGTTTCATAGCACAGAGCATACCCCGGGTGAGCTTAAATCCTGTAAGCTGAGTAAGAACATCAAGCTCCGCACAAAATACGGGAATATGGTTCATCCTTGCAAGGACGTGCTTGTTTTCACCACCTATATGCCTTTTCTCCGTAAGGCAGGAAACAGGTTCGTATCCTGCGTCAAGAGCACGCTCTATCACCTTTGGGCTTTCTGCTACAAACAAACCTTTTTCCGGAAATTCTTTGTTAAATAACTGAGCTTCGGTAAGCCTTGCATATACATCCAGCTCAGGAGCATTAAAATCTGTTATTTCGATAATGTTATTCATACTATTCTCCCTAGATTTGGTGTATATATTGTAACTTTATAATCTCTAAGTGTCAAATATTTCCACCAAAAGCCAAAAGCACTATGAAATTTTATCGGGGCAGCGAGAACGCAGACTATATCAGGCAGATGCACTTAGTGCCTTCCTCTTTGCCCTGAATGAACTCGACATCCTCAACCTCAAATGGTCACCCACCCTCTGGCATACTACAGTAGATAAAGTCACAGTAAATGCAGACGGAAGTGTTGTATTCAGCTACAAGAACGGTAGTGAGGTTGAGTTGCCCTGCGGGTGGCTATCCCGCAGATTCCAATTTGTTGATACAAAATCTATCTTTTAACGATAAGTTTATTGTTTTTACCGGCCTCATTACAAAACCACATATTTTTACACAACAAAAAAGCGTTGCGGATGAGGGAGAACATAGATTTACTCCTTCAAACTGCAACGCTTGTTTTTTATATTCAACTTAAGATAGTATCCGTTAAAAGCATTAAACAAAAGCCAATTAGCAAGGCATACGTAGAAGCTCTCTCGTTGCCATGAGCATGAGTTTCGGGTATCATTTCATCGCTGATAATATAGAGCATTGTTCCTCCGGCAAAACTCAGAGCAAATGGTAGTATTGCAGTGGAAATGCTAACCGCAAAGTATCCGATCAGTGTCCCGATAACTTCTACAAAACCTGTAATAGCTGCAAGTATGAAGGTTCTTGATGGTTTGATTTTTGCTGATAGCATAGGACCGATGATAACCATACCTTCAGGGATGTTTTGCAGAGCAATACCTCCTGCAATTATAAGTGCCTGAGATAAATCCTCAGAACCAAAGCCCACACCTGCTGCGATACCTTCAGGAAGATTGTGAATAGCAATAGCAATAACAAACAACAATACTTTGTTGGTGTTTGCATTTGGTTTATATTCTGTACTTATTCCTGTGAGTCTGTGCAGATGAGGAACCAGTTTGTCTATCAGATTAAGACATATCGCTCCGACAAAAATGCCTGCTATGGTTATTAGAATTCCGTATTTACCACCATACTCAAGTGAAGGTAATATCAGCCCCAAAATTGAAGCTGAAAGCATAACTCCCGCAGCAAAAGACAGAACAATATCAGAAAACTTATGTGATATGTTTTTGAAACAGAACCCCAGCAAAGAACCAAACACCGTAGCGGTACCGACACCGATTGCGGCAAGAAATACAACTCTCATATACTCCTCCTCTTGAGTAGTTTACTACAAATCGCATTTAAAATACCTGTGTACTATAAGCAGTTTACAGCCGATATGAAATTTTATCGGGGAAGCGAGAACACAGGCTCTGTCAGGCAGACACCCTCAACGCCTTCCTCTTCGCCCTCAAAGAGCTCGACACCCTCAACCTCACAAATGGACTCCCGACCCTTTGGCACACAACAGTAGATAAAGTCACAGTAAATGCAGACGGAAGTGTTGTATTTCACTTTAAGAATGGGAGTGAGATAGAAGCATAAAAAACCATTATGCTTTAAATCTTAAGGGTTTTGCTGTGTTTAATATTACAATATTTACAACCATGTCCGTTGTATCATTATAAAACAATTATATCAACCTAACTCAAGAAAGTCTATAACTGATTATTTAACGATAGGTTTATTGGATTTACCGGCTTTAATACAAAATCACACAAAAAAACACAACAAAAAAGCGTTGTAGCTGAGGGGGAGTATCAATTTACTCCTTCAAACTGCAACGCTTGTTTTTTATTCTTGGCTTATTTACTTATATTTTCGCTATAATTTAACGATAAAACGACGAAACCGCTATTGACACGATTGTATCAACAGCGGTATCTGATTTGGTTGCGGAGGAAGGATTTGAACCAACGACCTCCGGGTTATGAGCCCGACGAGCTAACCAGGCTGCTCTACTCCGCGATATATAAACGTTTGTCCCCTTGAGGAACGATAATTATTTTAGCACACCAAAATCCGTTTGTCAATAGCTACGGCTTAATTTTATAGAAAAACCGTTCGGACTCTTTCGACAAAATTATTGAGTCAGCACAGCATTTATGGTAAAATAATCTAAAACAGAAAAGGGGTGGCTTTATGAAATTATCTTCATTTTTATATTTTGCAGGCTTCGGTATTAAAACCGTTCTCCTAAGACAGAAAAAACCAATACTCGGCACCGTTATTTTAACCGACAAATGCAACTTAAAATGCAAACACTGCTCGGTAAATAATATTACAGCAAAGATTCACCCCTATTCACAGATAAAAAAAGAAATGCAGATTCTTTACGATATGGGTGTACGCATACTGTTTTTCTGCGGCGGAGAAACCTTTATGTGGAATGACGGCGAAAAAACTTTGCGTGATTTGGTTATTGAAGCAAAGGAGATGGGATTTTTAATTGTAAACACAGTTACAAACGGCACATTTCCCATTGATTTGCCCGAGGCTGACTTGATTTTGCTGAGTCTTGACGGCGACAGAGAACGCCACAACATAATCCGCGGCAATACTTACGACACCATAATTGAAAATATAAATAAGGCAACCTGTGACAACATCTGCCTTTATATGGCTATAAATCAGATTAACAAAAACACAGTAAAAGACGTATGTCTTACTGCCAGAGATACCAAGAACATAAGAGCGGTATCCTTTAATTTTCATACACCTTACCCTGATACTTGTGAGTTGGCACTTACAAAAGAGGAAAAGTCGGCTTGCTGTGACGTTATAAAAGAAATGATAAAAGAGGGCGCACCTGTTTTCAATTTAAAAAGTGCATTTAAATATCTCATAAACAACTCTTTCCCCACTCCCTGCCACCAATGTGTTGTTATTGAAGACGGCAAAATATCTACTTGCGGAAGGTGTATTGAAGTGGAAGGACTTTGCCGTGAGTGCGGTTACTTTTTCGTTGCAGAATATACACTGCTTTTCAGAGGAAACCTGAGAATTATCTTTGAAATGCTGAAAACATATTTAAAATACATTTAAAGAACATTATGAGCATTATAACAAATCTTACCCGAATGTGGCTGACACGTTCCTTTAAACCCTTTACCTTTACAAATGAATACGACAAGGTACTTTCTTATGAGGATGCCGAAAACTTAGGGCTTTATGTTCACATTCCTTTTTGCAAAAGTATCTGCAACTTCTGCCCCTACTGCAAAACCGTTTATTCAAAAGAAATGTGCAACAAATATATTGACGCACTCATCAGAGAAATACATATGGTTGGTAAAATGCAAAGCAGCAAGAAAACCGTCACAAGCCTTTATTTCGGCGGCGGTACTCCTGCACTGGCAAAGGACAGAATTAAAGAAATTATCGATGCTCTGAATAAGTATTTCGTAATCACCCAGGGTATTGGAGTTGAGCTTCATCCCGACAATGTTAACGAAGCTACCCTTAAAACCTTAAAGGACGCAGGTGTTACCAAAATAAGCATAGGAATTCAGTCTTTTTCAGAAAAATTCCAGTCCGTTCTGGGCAGAAAAACCGTAAACACCCAAGTCATTAAAGATGTACTTTCTAAGGTTAAGTTTGAAACGGTTTCTATGGATTTTATTTTCGCTTTGCCTTCTCAGAGCTTTGAGGATTTAAAAGAAGATATCGACACAGCCTTCAGTATTGGTGCAAATCACATTGCAATTTACCCTTTTATCGACTTTACCTTTACCAAAAGCCCTGTTAAAACTATGGCAAAAAAGGACAAACGAAAGCTTCTGGACCAAATTACGAATTATTGCTATTTCAAAGGCTATACAAGAGACTCTATCTGGACATTCTCAAATGCCGAAAATGCAAAATATTCTTCTATGACAAGAGATAACTTCTTAGGCTTCGGATGTTCTGCCACTACACTTCTTAAAGATCGATTTAAGATAAACACCTTTTCTGTAGAAGAATACTGCAAAAGAATTGACCAAAAACTTTTGCCCACTTCACTTACAATAAAATTCACCTTAAGACAACGTATGATTTACTACCTTTTCTGGACAGCTTACAGCACCAAGGTAAACGAGAAAGATTTTGAAAAGTTTTTTGGCATACCTTTAAAGAAAATGTACGGCAAAGAGCTTATGCTTGCCAAAGCACTTAGGTTTGTTACCTATAAAAACGGAGTTTTTGAGATGACCCTTAAGGGTGCGTTTTATTATCATTACTACGAAAACTACTACACCCTTGCCTATATAGATAAAATGTGGGGTATTATGCGAAAAGAGGCATTTCCTGAAAAAATAGAGCTGTAAATCAAAATTCATTTAAGTATAAAAAACAATTGTTTTTTTACCGCTTTTTAGTATAATTGAATTGGATATATTTTTTAAGGGGGATTTTTATGAAACGCTTGATTTCTGTGCTGATTATTGCCGTTATGATAGTCGGTATTATTCCGCTTAGCCTGCTTAATGCTTCGGCTGTAAACGGCAGAGATACTTTTTCTGCTCCATACTCAGGCAGTAAATATTACACTCAGCTTATGAACGCCCGAAACAATTTGGGTGCCGATAAAGCTATTAACATAGCAAAAATTGCAGAAAGCCAGGCAGGATACCTTGAGGGCACTACTTATCAGGACCTTGACGGATATCAGTCCGGCGGAAAAATGAACTTAAGCTATAAAAGCGGCAGCGTATATAAGAATTACACAGGTGTTCTTGACGTTTGCGAATATAACTTCTGGTACTACAGCTGCAACAATAATGACGACATAAGCAAATACCGAAGCTCAATCAGCAACGTAAGCGGCGCCACTTATCCCGTAAGCAATTATAACAAAGCCTGGTGTGCAGCCTTTGTTTCCTGGTGTGCTTATCAGGCAGGGGTTACAGATTTGATTCCCATTAATGCAGGCTGCGGCGGTATGTACAAAACCCTTATCAACAGCCGCGGCGGTAAAGTTGTAAATGAGGCAGACAGAAAACCCGGTGATATTGTTTTTTATGCTTGCGATACCTGTAATCAAAAATCTCACGTTGGTATTATTTCCACAGATACAACCTATTCCATAGAGGGCAACGCCGGCGACAAGGTAAAGACCGTTAAGGTTGCAACTAATAATATAAACTGTATGTACGGGCATGCTACCAGAAGGATATATGTCCGCCCTGCATACTGTACTCATTCTGCAACATATTCAAAACAATCTGTTGCCGCCACCTGCACTGCAAACGGTAAGGCTGACCGCCATTGCTCACTCTGCGATGCTTACATAGAAACCATAACCCTTCCCAAAACCGGTCACAGCTATGACAAATTCAATCACTGCAGCCATTGCGGAGAAGCACCATATTCCAGAAAAGGCACCTGCAGAACAGGTGTTTACAATACAAAGAGAATTACAGAAATTCATTCTACCCCCTATTCTGTAGGCAAAAACGGTGAAAGCAACACTCTGACAACTATTGGTGCCGGCAAAGCGGTTGCAGTTAACTCTGCAGTAAGAAACCGCACCGGTGAGCTTTGGTATAGCGTTTACTATATGGATGTTTTCGGAAAATCCACAATGGGATATATAGAGGCAAATCACCTTAAATTCTTCCAGGATGAATTTGTATTTAAGCTTTCAAAAAGCGAGGATTTTACAGTAAAATACGGCGAGAAAATCAAAATCCCCGAAATCAAACGAGAAGGCTATACCCTTATAGGCTACAAAATATTCAAGGCTACACAGGGCACCTCTGCAAAGTACTTTACCGCCCAAAACAATGGTTGGAAAGCATTTGCCGAAATTACAAAAAGCGGTCTGGAATACAGAATGTTTTATCCAACCTCCGACTTATCTATGGGCAGCAATTGGATAACTGAAGATAACTGCAAAGAAACATATTACAAGCTTATTCCCGTATGGAAGCAAACCGAATACTACACAATTTCCTACGATGCCAACGGTGGTTTGTATACTCCCCAAAGCCATACAAAGGAAATTGGCAAAGCGGTTACTCTTTCGCCCTCTGACCCTGTAAGAGCAGGCTATGTATTTATGGGTTGGTCAACTTCTGCTACAGGCGGTGTTGAATATCACGCAGGTACATCTTACGACAAAGATGCCAGCATCCACCTTTATGCAGTATGGGTTAAAAACCCCATATCCTTTGACGAAATGTATATTAAAAATCTTACATCCACCTCTGCTCTTTTAGGCTGTAATGTAACAGCTGACTGCTCTAAGCTTACCGAAATAGGACTTATGATAAGACCCGAGGGCGGACAAATGGAAAAGGTTGCAGGTTGGAAAACAGGCTCAATACTCACCTTCTGCACGGTTCAGTGCGGAGGTGCAAATGCCGAAGCTCCTGCACTTACTCCCAATACCACCTATTACTACAGGTTCTATGTCTATACCACCAACGTAGGTCCTCAGTACAGCGAAGTATATACCTTTACAACTCCTTAAAGCATACAAAAAACCGTACATCGTAAAAATCGATGTACGGTTTGTTTTTTATAAGCCTTAATTTTTTGCAAGGTGGTCCTCGTAATACTCTCTTGCTTTGTCAATAACTCTTAAGTCGTTTTCATAGGTGCAAACCTTTTTTGCTTCGCTGAGCTTAACCCAGGTATAGCTTTCAATTTCCGACTCCTGAATTTTTACCTTATTGCTTTTTGCGGCCGCAAGGAAAAACACAACCCTTTTGCGGATTTTGCCAAAGGGGCAATAGTCTGATATCTCACGGAAATTATCGAGGATTTCAACATCAAGGTCGGTTTCTTCTTTAATCTCTCTTACTGCAGTTTCCTTTTCATTCTCCCAAAGCTCTACGTGGCCTTTAGGAAAGCTCCAGAATCTGCCTTTCTGATTTTTTACCAGAAGAATACTAGCCTCAGACTCTCCTTTTTCCTTATAAAGAATAACCGCTCCGCAAGACTTTTCATAAAGGCAGTTTATTCTATCAATCTTAAGGGACTTTACTGCACTGAGCCTTTGTCTTATTTCAGGCTCGTACATAATTTCCTGCTTCTGGGCTACAACATATTTTTCATTTGCACTGCCCTGATTAACAACTGCAGTAACAATGCCATATGCAAAATCCCCCACAGGTCTGCGGGAAAGAACATAAACGCTCTGTCCCTCGCCATCTCCGCTTGTTATATAACCTGAATATACGCCGCTTTTTTCACTGAGTGAGCCGTATATTTCGACCTTAACATCTTTGGATAACACTTTTATCTCTCCTCTCAGGTTTATACTTCCGGAATTAACCGAATATGTTGGATATTGAATCAACCTGAGATGCAGTGTTTGCAGACATGGTATTATTCAAAAACAGAACTTCTTTTATACCGTTATCCTTTAAGTAGCTGTTAAAATCGCCATACCAATAGCGGTAGTCAATAAGGTGAACTTCGTCGTAGTTTGCAGCAAGATATGGTGCAAAAGCATTTGCAAAGCTATCTTTTACTACAGCAATTTTTCTGCCTGTACCGCAATCGGAATGGATAACAAACTGGGCTGTATCACCCCAGCAGAAAACACCGTAGGTAAGCTCACCGCCGGTTGCCGCAGGGTAATAAACATCAACTGTAAGGGCTGATGAGCCGTAACGTTCATTCATAACTGCGTAGGTTTCAACGGGCAGGCTGTAATAATCAACCGTGTCTGTATTATCTGCAAGCTTAGAAGAACCCGTAGCAGTATAAAGTGAGCCTAAAAATCCGTCTATACTCTCTTTTTCTGACTTTGTAATATCCATAGGAGTAAGACCTAAGGTTTCACAGAAAGCCTCGTAGCCGTAATATGCACCTAAGGCAGTCCAATGGTGGTCAGTACCGTAGAAGATATACTCGTTGCAATGCTCAGAAAGCTTATTGTAGCAATCTATGGGAGTTACTCTGTCATTCAGGTTATCAATAATATGTTTAATATTATCTGACTGAGAGTCGGTCTCTATACCATCTTTGATAAGTCTTTCAGGCAGACCGAACTCGGTATGGTTACCAACAACCATATTGTAGACCTTAACGTCTTTAGGAAGCTTTTTGGCGTAGCCGTTAATAGCATCTGCGTAGTATTCAGCCGCCTTGTTGCCGCTGAAAAACAGGTTGAATGCCTGATTGTTCCAGATACAGATTGTGTTGGTTGCCATTTCCGCCTTACTGCCGTCGTCATCAATCTGAGGCTTTATGTGACCCTCTGCAACAGGAGTTGCAGCTGTTGTAGGCGGTACAGTAGTTGTAGGTGCTTCTGTTGTTACAGGTACAGTGGTTACAATAGCCTCTGTAACAGGAACAGTTGCAGACGGTACAGTTGTAACAACTGCAACCTCGTCTTTTGTAGCCTCGTCAGGTGTTGCAGATACAAGTCCCTGAACAAAAGGCACAATAACAAAGGCTGTCAGTGCCGCAAGACCTGCCACCACAAGTACGCATACCGCGATAATCAAGGCACGGAACAAAAGCTTTTTCTGAACATGCTTATTTTTCCTTTTTCTGTGTTTGCGGTTTACAGTATAGCTTGAACCCACCATACCAATGAAGAATTCATCATCATTTCTTCGTCTTCTTCTCATTTTTCCTCTCTCCTAAAAATCCTTAAAACAACCTCCGTCTTTATATAAAGACAGATTTAGACATTTATACAGTATAACTATACAACAAAGCATACCAAAAAGGCAACAAAAGTAACCGAATTGTGATTATTTTTCTTTTATCAAAGCCTTTTGTAACTGTTTTTAGAAGTTTTTTAAAAAAATTTGCACATTACGTTTATATATGTTAAAATAAAAGTTAAGATTTATTTAGACTAGAGGCGTTATTTATGAATTATACATTTTCTGACAGAGTCAATACTCTTAAGCCCAGTGCTATCAGGGAAATATTTAAGTATGCAGCCGACCCTGAGGTTGTATCTCTTTCAGCAGGCAATCCTGCACCTGATGCTTTTCCAAAGGAAGCCGTAGCTGAAATTTCCGCTAATCTCCTTAAAGAAAATCCTGTTTTAGCTTTGCAGTATGGTCTTACCGAGGGTTATGCTCCTTTAAGAGAAACCCTCAAGAAATATATGACAGATAAATACAGTGTTAATATGCAGGGAAACGACCTTATTATCACCTCAGGTGCTCAGCAGGTTATGGACCTTGTAACAAAATCTTTGGTAAACGAGGGCAACGTTGTTATTACCGAGGCTCCTTCCTTTATCGGCTCTCTCAACACTTTCAGAAGCTACAACGCAAAGCTTGTGGGTGTTCCTATGGACGCTGACGGAATGAATATGGAGGCTTTGGAAAAAGCACTTAATGAAAACGAAAACATCCGCTTTATCTATACAATCCCCAACTTCCAGAATCCCTCAGGCATTACAATGAGCCTTGAAAAGAGAAAGAAAATGTACGAGCTAGCCAAAAAGTACAACGTGCTTATTTTAGAGGACAACCCCTACGGCGAGCTGAGATATAAGGGTGAGGATTTACCCAACATCAAGTCTTTCGATACCGACGGTCTGGTAATTTACGCAGGCTCTTTCTCAAAGGTTATTTCTCCCGGTATGCGTGTTGGCTGGTGTGTGGCACCTAATGAAATTATTCAGAAAATGGTTGTTTGCAAACAGGGCGAGGATGTACATACAAATATGTGGTCACAGGTTGTTTGCAACGAATTTATGACAAAGTACGACTTCGAAGCTCACCTTGAGATGCTCAGAAAGCTTTACAGCGAAAAGCTTGAGTACACAATGAGCTTACTCAAAGAAAACCTTTCTGACAAGATTACATATGGCGATGTTGAGGGCGGACTCTTTATCTGGTGTACACTGCCTGAGGATGTTGATATGAACGCATTCTGCCTTGAGCTTGTTAAAAACAAGGTTTGCGTAGTTCCAGGCAACGCATTCTTAACCGACGAAAAAGAAATCTCCCACAACTTCCGCATTAACTTCTCAACACCTTCTAACGAACAGCTTAAAAAGGGTATTGAGATTTTAGGCAGAGTTTCTAAAACACTTTAATTCAGAGTGAGGAATACAAAATGGAAAACACAGCAGAGAAAAAGAAAATAGTATACAGTGCCATTCAGCCCTCAGGTACAATTACTCTGGGCAACTACCTTGGTGCACTTAAAAACTGGGTAGTTATGCAGGAGGAAGGAACCCACAACTGCATTTACACATTAGCAGATTTACACACAATTACGGTTCGTCAGGAGCCTGCAAAAATGCGTAAGAATGTTCTTGACGCATATGCTTCTATCCTTGCTTGCGGCATTGACGTAGAAAAAAGCATATTCTTTATTCAGAGCCACGTGCATCAGCACGCAGAGCTTGCATGGATCTTAAACTGCTATACTCAGTTTGGCGAGCTTTCACGTATGACTCAGTTTAAGGACAAATCTGCAAAGCATGCTGACAACATCAACGCAGGTCTTTTCACTTACCCCTGCCTTATGGCTGCTGATATTTTACTTTATCAGGCTGACCTTGTTCCCGTTGGCGCTGACCAGAAACAGCACATTGAATTAGCAAGAGATATTGCAGGAAGATTTAACTCCCTTTACTCCCCCACCTTTACAGTTCCTGAGGGCTTTATCCCCAAGAACGGTGCAAGGGTAATGAGCTTACAGGACCCCACAAAGAAGATGAGCAAGTCCGACGAAAACGTTAATGCTTGCGTATCTCTTCTTGACTCCCCCGATGTTATCCTTAAGAAATTCAAGCGTGCAGTTACCGACAGCGAAGCGAGAGTTGCTTATGGTGAAGGCAAGGACGGCATTAACAACCTTATGGGTATTTACTCTGTTGTTACAGGTAAGTCTATGGAAGACATCGAAAATGAGTTTGCAGGTAAAGGCTACGGCGACTTTAAGGTAGCAGTTGGCGAAGCTGTTATTGAGGAGCTCAGACCCATAAGAGAAAGATATGAAAAGCTCATTAATGATAAGGCATATCTTGAGGAATCTTACCGCAAAGGTGCAGAAATTGCAGAAAGAATGGCTCAGCGTACCCTTGATAAGGCAATGAAGAAAATCGGCTTTATTCACAAATAACAGGTTAGCCACTGAGGGCAATTCCACCTTTAGATAAATTTCATTTAAAGGATAAGTTCATTAACGGCGGGGCTATGGTGTACATGTGGATATCATCCGCACATCAAAGCCTGTACTGTAAATAAAACAAAAAGAGAGAACATTACGGAAAAGTATCCGTTTTGCTCTCTCTTTCTTTTTTATAATAGGTTTCCTTACACTTCAGTAAAATCCTCTATTTCAAGAACTGCTTTCTCGCTTTTTATTCCGCTTACTGCCACAAAATCCATTTTTGCATTCTCAGCGGCTTTTAGTCCTGCCAAAGAATCCTCAAACACAAGGCAGTCCTTTGCATCAACCCCTAAAAGAGAGGCGGCTTTAAGAAAAACTGCGGGGTCGGGCTTTTTGGGGAGTCCTAAGTTACCGTCGGCAACAACATCAAAATATTTTGTAAGCCCCACTTTTTTAAGCAGTTCTGTTGTAGTGGATGCCGAAGATGCAACGGCGATTTTTTTGTTTTCGCTTTTAAGCTTTATAAGGAAATCTTCAATGCCTTTAATAAGCAAGTTTTTGTCGATATTCTTGCAAAGCTCCTTAAAATAATCGTCTTTGATTTTGCAAATCTCCAAGGTTTCTTCCTCGGTTATTTCTCTGCCGATTTTATGTGAGAAAGTATTTACAATATGCTTTCTGCCCGTACTTTTAAGGGGCAGATACTCTTTCTCTGTAAGAGTATTGCCCAAAAGCGAAAAGCCTTTGTTCCATGCTTTAAAATGCAAAGATTCGGTGTCCATTACAACACCGTCAAAATCGAAAATAAAAGCTTTGTATTTGTTAATATCAATCATAATTACCTCATAAGGATAATTTTAAACCCCGCCGCTTCAAACGACGGGGCATTATTATTAATATAAATCGCCGAGGAAAGCGGCACCGATAAGACCTGCATCGTTGCCAAGGCTTGCTTTGCAAACAACTGTCTGCTTGGGATTGTGCTTGGTGTAACGTTCCTTCTCGATAATAGCTCTTAAAGGAGCAAGCAGGGTTTCGCCCTCGTTTGAAACACCGCCGCCGATGCAAAGCACATCAGGCTGGAAGATGTTAATTGCGTTGATAATACCGCAAGCAAGGTAGCCAATGTACTCATCAACTACAGCCTTACCACTGTTATCTCCTGCACGCATTGCATCAAAAGCAGTTCTGCCGTCAACCTTATTGATATCGCCGTCAACAGACTTAAGCATATAGGAGAAATCAGGCTTTTCCTTTAAAATAGCCTCTTTTGTCATATTGATAAGACCTGTTGCAGAAGCATAAGCTTCCCAACAACCCTCTCTGCCGCAAGCACACTCTTTGCCGTCCTTAACAATTACCATATGGCCCATTTCAGCACCTGCGTAGTTAGAGCCAGAGTAGATTTTGCCGTCGATAATAATACCGCCGCCAACACCTGTGCCGATAGTAATAGCAATTGCGTTCTTAGCGCCCTTTGCAGAACCTGCAAGATACTCACCATATGCTGCAGCGTTTGCATCATTTTCGATAATAACCTTTTTGCCATTAAGACGTTCCTGCATCATCTGTGTAACCGCCCAGTTATGGAAGAAAAGATTAGCGGAGTATTCAATAATACCTGTTTCAGGGTTAACTGCACCGGGAACACCGATACCAACGGAATCAATATCATCTAAAGTAATGCCTGCCTCAGCAATCGCTGCTAAGGCTACCTCTGCCATAGAATCACAGATTTCAGCCTCAGGTCTGGGAACAGCAGTTTTGCACTGTGCTTTTGCAACAATCTCATAATTTTCGTTTACAACACCGGCAACAATGTTTGTGCCGCCAAGGTCAATACCAAGTCTGTACATAAAAAATCCTTCTTTCAGTTTATAATACTTTTCCGTACATTTCAGGGCATAAAGCTACCCTCATACACTGTAAGTATACCACAGCGTTTGCCCTTTATAAAGAGGGTTTTGCAAGTTTTCTTAAATTTTTCATTACAAAAATGTAATTTTAATAAAAATCGCAAATGAGGATTCGCGAGCATTTTGGAGCATTTGGGAGCATTTTAAAGATGTGCCAATAGTAAATTAAAAATTCTCCAAAAAGGTGTTGACTTTATTTTGGGGCTGTGTTATTATACTGAGGCACGAAAAAATGAAAATATCAGGAGGTTTTTTGCTATGTCAACTTTTATGGCTAAAAAAGGCGAAATCGACCGCAAGTGGTATGTAATAGATGCAGCCGGCAAGCCCCTCGGTAAGGTTGCTGCTCAGGCAGCTACACTCCTCAGAGGTAAGCACAAGGTTACTTTTACTCCCCATGTAGATTGCGGCGACCATGTTGTTATCATCAACTGCAAGGACGCAGTGCTCACAGGTAACAAGCTCACTCAGAAGAAGTGGTACAGACACACAGGTTACGTTGGTCACCTCAAAGAGGTTGATTACAAAACTCTTATGGCTACAAAGCCCGAAAAGGCAATGGAGCTTGCAGTTAAGGGTATGATTCCCTCTAACTCTTTAGGCAGAGATCAGATGCTCAGACTCAGACTTTTTGCAGGTAGCGAGCATAACCATCAGGCACAGAAGCCTGAGGCTTTTGAAATGTAAGAAAGGAGGACACAACAATGTACGATAAGGCACCTTATTTCTACGGTACAGGCAGAAGAAAGAGCTCAGTTGCTCGTGTTCGCCTCTATCAGGGTACAGGCAAAATCACAATCAACGACAGAGACATCGACGATTACTTCGGTCTCGAGACAC
The DNA here is from genome assembly GCA_017521925.1 of Clostridia bacterium. Taxonomy (GTDB): domain Bacteria; phylum Bacillota; class Clostridia; order Oscillospirales; family Acutalibacteraceae; genus Ruminococcoides. The sequence goes on along the minus strand of JAFXBG010000015.1, from coordinate 38,836 downwards.
TCAAACTCATTGTTCGTCAGCCTCTTGAGCTTACAGAGACAGGCGCAAAGTTTGACGTAGTTTGCAGAGTTGCAGGCGGCGGCGTTACAGGTCAGGCTGGTGCAATCCGTCACGGCATCTCCAGAGCTCTCCTTCAGTATGACAGTGAGGCACTCCGTGCAACACTTAAGAAGGCTGGCTTCCTTACACGTGATCCCAGAATGAAAGAGCGTAAGAAGCCCGGTCTCAAGGGCGCAAGACGTGCTCCTCAGTTCTCAAAGAGATAATCAGTTATTTCTTATATTCACAAGATACACCCGAAGGCTCTGCTTTCGGGTGTTTTTGTTTGACATTTTGTGTTTAATGCGATAATATATTTAATAAGCAAAGGAGTTGATTTTATGTATTGCACGCATTGTGGAAGTAAACTTCCCGAGAGCAGCAAATTCTGCTCTGCATGCGGAAAAGCTGTAGAGCTTGACATATCTGTAAATAATGCTGTTTCGCAAAGTGAAAGTATTGCCGAGGATAACCCTTACACCAGTGTGATGTCTGAGCCTAAGCCTCAGCAAGCTGTTACCACTGAGCCTGCATACTCTCAGCCTGTGCATAATCTCTACCTGCATCATCAGACACAGAGCCCTCCTTCTATACCTCAACCTCAGTATCTGAGACCTGTTCAGACACCGCAGGGCGTACAGTATGTACCCGTTGAGCCTGTTTCTTACTTCAGAAACCCCGTCACTGCGCCTAAGCATAACCCATTTACTTTTATATCGGCTGGAGTTACGGCAATAATGTTTTTTGTTGCTCTTTTGCCTTGGTTTACTCTGGACGGTAAACCCTACAATATTTATAAAATGCTTGATTACAGCTTTATGTTAGAGCACTACGGCGTAGAAGACTTTGGCATTTGTGCTATTCTAACGTTTATATGCATTGCCTTACTTATACCATCCTTTATTTTAGCACTTGTAAAACGCAACCGAATGCCCTTGGTGTTTCCAATTATAACAACTGCAATTACCATATTCTCTTTGCTGATTTTTGTGTCAGTAATGCCAAGCTATTCTTACGTTCTTAAAAGCACACCTGTTCCCATACTTTTGCTTTTACTTTCCACGGCAAATTTAGTTTTCCCCATACTGGCAAGAAAGAAATAAAACACATAAAAATCGCACCGCAGACTTTTCTTTAAGTCTGCGGTGCTTTATTATAGGTACTATATTAGTCTGTATCAAGCTTGAGAACTGCCATAAACGCCTCCTGAGGCACCTCAACGGTACCCAACTGACGCATACGCTTTTTACCCTCTTTCTGTTTTTCAAGAAGCTTTTTCTTTCGGGTAATATCACCGCCGTAGCACTTGGCAAGAACGTCCTTACGCATAGCCTTAACGGTTTCTCTGGCAATAATCTTACCGCCGATACAAGCCTGAATGGGAACTTCAAAAAGCTGGCGGGGGATTTTATCCTTAAGCTTTTCTGCCATTTTTCTTGCTCTGGGATAGGCTTTGTCGGCATGAATAATAAAGGAAAGTGCATCTACAACCTCGCCGTTAAGCATAATATCAAGCTTAACAAGCTTGCTCTCCTGATAATCCTTAAGCTCATAGTCAAAAGAAGCATAGCCTCGTGTACGCGCCTTAAGAGTATCGAAAAAGTCGTAGATAATCTCTGCAAGAGGTAGTTCATAGTGAATGTCAACTCTGTCAGAGTCGATATATGTCATACCCTTAAAATTACCGCGTCTGTCCTGACAAAGCTCCATAATGTTACCAACATATTCTGTTGGAGAATAGATGTGAGCATTTGTAATAGGCTCCTCGGTGCTTGCTATAAGTGCAGGGTCAGGGTAGTTTGTAGGGTTATCTATCATCTTCACAGTGCCGTCGGTAAAGGTAATACGATAGCTTACAGAAGGCGCTGTGGTGATAAGGTCAAGGTTAAACTCTCGCTCAAGTCGCTCCTGAATAATCTCCATATGAAGAAGCCCTAAGAAACCGCATCTGAAGCCAAAGCCAAGAGCTACAGAGGTTTCTGCCTCGTATGTTAAGGATGCATCATTAAGCTTTAACTTTTCCAAGGCATCTCTTAAATCGCCATATCTGGCACCGTCGGCAGGATAAACACCGCAGAAAACCATAGACTGAATTTCGCGATATCCTGGCAAAGGCTCGTCAGCAGGATTTTCAGTTAAAGTAACTGTGTCGCCTACTTTTGCGTCGCCTAAAGTTTTAATAGATGCGGTAATATAACCAACCTCGCCAGCCTTTAACTCGCCAACAGGGTCAAGAGAAGTCGCCAGCATATGACCGCACTCAACAACATTAAACACTGAACCCGTCTGCATCAATTTAAACTCATCGCCAACCTTTATGGTACCCTCTTTTACTCTTACATAAATAATAACGCCCTTGTAGGAGTCATAGTAGGAGTCAAAAATCATAGCCTTTAAGGGGGCATCAGGGTCCCCTGTAGGAGCAGGTACTTCACGTACAATCTGCTCTAAAACATCGTGGATGTTGATGTTGGCTTTCGCTGAAATTTCAGGGCAATCCTGTGCAGGAATACCGATAATATCCTCAATCTCATTCTTAACCCTCTTAGGGTCGGCACTGGGTAAATCGATTTTATTAACAACAGGCAGAATCTCTAAACCTGTGTCAACAGCAAGATAAGTATTTGCAAGGGTCTGAGCCTCAATACCCTGAGAAGCATCAACAACTAAAACCGCACCCTCGCAAGCTGCCAGACTTCGGCTTACCTCATAGTTAAAGTCAACGTGACCGGGGGTATCGATAAGGTTAAAGAGGTAATCCTCGCCGTCGTCGGCAGTATATCTTAAGGTAACAGCACGGGCTTTGATTGTAATGCCTCTTTCCCTTTCCAAATCCATATTGTCAAGAAGCTGGCTTTGCATATCACGTTGGCTTACAGCCGAGGTGTGCTCCAATATTCTGTCAGCAAGGGTAGATTTGCCGTGGTCGATATGGGCAATGATGCTGAAATTTCTTATTTTATCCTGAGGAAAGCTCAAATTATCTCACCTATCCTATAAATTTTACTTATACCTAAAAATTATATCACAGAAAAACAGATTTAACAATATTTATTTTCAGTAAAAAGCCTTTGCACTCCTTGTATTTTTAGTCAAAATCTGCTATGATAAAATAAGAATGTCAGCGAGGTGACCCATAATGAAATATAAAGGTATTTTATCAATTATTCTTGTGCTGTGTATGCTGCTTTCGGTACAGAGTATTTCTGTTTTTGCAGGCGATACGGATGATACTGAGGATGCAGAAAACTTTGTTACTCTTTTTGCCGCTTTCAACAACTTTGAAGGCAAAGAAATGACAACTGAAGATAATAAAAACTTCTTCTTAAGCACCAAGCTTGATGCAGGCAGTTATCAGTTTGAAGTTGAGGAAAACGGCACACTTCTGAGTCATCCCACAACCGTTAAGGATACAACTTCCAGAATCGGAGATAACGGTATCCTGCTCAGCGAAAACGTTGATGCAAGATGTACATTGCTTGCAAGCGGCGGCGAATATACCTTTGAATACAACACAGACAGCGACCTCCTTAAAATAAAAAAAGCAGGAACAGGTAACCCTGATAACAGCGGAGAAGCCCTTACAGTAATTGCAAACAATCAGGAAATCACCGCAACCATGGGTGATAAATTCACTTACAATGTTTATCTTAAAGCAGACGAAGCTTTTGAGGATATTCAGGTTGTGCTTAACTTTGATGAAAGCAAGCTTTCTCTTACAGATACAACTGAAAAAATCTGCTGTCCCACCCTTTCTGAAGTTTCTTTTAACACCAATATCAACAGCTTGGTTGCTTTAAACTCCTGCAATCTTGAAGGTTATGATTTTAAGAATGAAAAACTCCTTCTTACCTTTGAATTTACTGCAGTGGGCACAGGCAAAGCTTACCTTGACCTTACAGTTCAGGATATGACCGTACTGGGCGGTGAAAAATCCTATTTCTTCTTAAGCAAAGAAACTACTGAAGGTGCAGTTTTAAGAGAAGAGCTTATACCTGATATCCCCGTTGCTCCCACAACGACCGCAACAGAACCCGCAACAACCTTAACAATACCCACAGAAACCTCTCCTTCAACCACTTCTTCTGAAACACCGGCAGAAACAGTACCTTCAACTACTGTTTCATCATACGACGAGGTAACAACAGCTCCTACAGACCCCTCTGAAACCGTTACAACCTCTCCCTCATCTGAATATGAGCTTGGTGACGTTAACCGTGACGGCAAGCTTAATATCCGTGACGCAACACTTATTCAGAAGGCACTTGCAAAATTAGAGCAATTGGATGGTGAACAGATGCTTCTTGCTGACTACCTTACCGACAGCAAGGTAAACATCAAAGATGCAACACAGATTCAGAAAAAGCTTGCAAACCTTATTTAATTAAACCTAAAAATAAACCACCCGAACAGGATATTAAACTTGTTCGGGTGGAATTTTTATATTTAATTTTAGGCTCGGTAAATCAGCTCATAACCTCTGTTTACCATTTTGAAACTTCATAATGACCGTTTGCATTTGTTTTGGTAAGCGGATAGTACCTAACATCTCCCCCGCTGTAAGAAATATCAACGGTCTGCGCTTTACCGTTGGTAAAGATAACATAAGTTGCACCATCGGGTACATTAAAGGTGTAATAGGCTTCGCCGAATTCGTTGGTACCCGCTTTTGTCATAGTCTTACCCGGCCAGGTGGTCATATTCTTATTACTGTCGCTCCAGTAGTAACAGGAGATGGTTCCGCTCCAATTAAAGGAGTTTGTAAAGGTAACTGTGTTTTTACTTACAGGCTTTGGCTCTGTTACAGGCTGACTCTCTGGCTCTGTTACAGGAGGAACATAACCGATTACCTCACCTGTTTTGCCTGTTCCCTTAATATTTGCAAGGTATTTTCTAATACAGGTTGCATCCTTTATGCTTAATACATTATTAGTGTCGCAGTCTGCAAGCTCTTTCATAAGAACAAAGTCCTGATTTAAGCCTGCAAGACATTTCTGAATAGCTGTAGCATCTTTAACATTAACCTCGCCGTCACCGTCAGCATCGCCGTAAATCTTATCTAAAACTGTGAATGTAAGGGATTTTTCAGCATATTCATTGTTGCCGTCGGTTTCGGATATGGTAGCTGTATATACACCTTTTTTTGCAGGAGTCCAATCGTAGTAAATAATACTGTAGCCAAAGTTAGTACTGCAGTTAAAAGGCTTGACGCTTGCCTCGTGGCAAACTTTGCCGTTTGAATCTTTTATAGCAAATTCATAGGCGTTCCTCATATACATTATTTCTTCGAAATTTGTACGGGCATAGAAGGTTACGGGGTCACCTGCAAATAAATTACCGCCCTGCTGACTTGTTGCTGTAAGCTCTGTGAAGATAAAGGGCATATCGGTAATAGTTATAACCTTAGTAAGACTTGCAATATCTCCGGTCTGGTCCTTAACCTCGGCTGTAATTCTGTACTGCCCTGCTTTTTCAAAGTAGTGCATAGTTTCTTCAATCGCTCTGAATTTTTCTACTTTCACTACACCGCTTTCAATATGCTCAACGGTGTACTGAAAATAATAAGGCTCATAACCGCCTGTTACTTCAGAAATCAGATTTCCGTTTGTGCCTGCATCAAGAATTTCAGGGTCATGGCAAAAATCCTTTAAAACAAGCTCATCACGGACACCCTTTGTACGGAAGTAATTAAGTCGGTCCTTGGCAACATAATAACTGCCGGAGTTATTGTCGGTGTTACCGTTTTGGTCGGAAAAATAAACATATGCATCCTCAGGGATGTTCTTAATAACGTACTTGTAATTATGTCCTAAATGCTCCTCGTTTTTCTCCATCTGAGCTTCTTGCCAGATGCCATTCTGTCTGTAGTGAAGAATTGGCTCATCGTAGCCGATGTAATAGATAACCTTGTTGTCAGTGTCACACGCCTTGATATCTATAGTCTGCTCACTGCCGTCCAGTGTAGGAAGGGCAGCGGAGGGCTTGTAGGTTTTGCCCTCATACTCATTTACAAGCTCAAGACTCTTCACCTTGAGGGGCTTAGAGTCGGCTTTGCTGTCCTTTATTGTAACAGAAAATGTGTACTCGTTGAAATTCTCGCTGTTAAGTTCAGGAGATACATTGTCCAAGGGGAAGCATAAGGTACCGTCCTCAGCCACAGTTTTGCCCAATAAGGAAAATTGATTATCGGACTTTAATGAGTAATTTATCCCGCTTAAAAAGTAGGCTTTCTCGCTTGTTCCGTTATGCTCTGAGGTAACATTTAAAAAAAACTGAGTTCTGTCAGCGGTGTTGAGGGTAAACTTAAGGTAAATACCCGAACCCTCTTTATAAGGTCTGACAGTAATGGTTGTAAAGTCGCTCATAGCACCTTCACGGTCGCTTTTGGAATAACCGCCTTCTACAGAGGATTCATAATTGACTGCATCGTAGGAAACCCAACAGAACCCCTTGTTAGCAAAGTCGGTACCCCATGAGTTGGCAATTTTAAAGGCGCCTTTTTCGCCAAGATCTACCTTGCCGTTTGAGTTGTGGTCAAACCAGAGTTCGTCGTTATAACCGACTATAACCATTCTGTGACTGCCTTTGATTCCGTCAAGGTATTTTACGATTTTCTCACCTGCATACTTTGAATTTTCAGGAGCATCAGAGTGGGTTTTAATGGTATCGTAAACCCAAGAATTCATAAAAGAGCTGAAGGTTACCATCTGACCGTTGCTGAGAGCTGTTTTAATCTCGTCAAGGTCAGGGTCGGTTGCAGAGGTAATTTCTTTGCCATCTCTGCCGATATATTCAAGGTGTTTATAGTCCTTAAGTCGCCAGTTAAGAGCCTCACGCCAGATTTTCTCGTCAGCATTCCAGCTTAAATGCTCCTTGTCGCTATAAGGAAGCAACGTAATGGGAGGAACACCCTGAGTCTTAAGAACAGCATAATTTTCCTCGGCGGATGTACCGGAAGCGTCCTTATGAGAAAGGATGTTGTATACAAAATTTGGAGCAGCTGTATTCTCAGGGGTAGCTGTGGTACCTCTCATACGGTTCATCTCATAGGTAAACTGATAATAAACCGTAGCCCAGGTAGCACAAGAGCCTAACGACCCCTGATTGCCGATAGCAGGAAAATACTTGGATGTACTTATATCCACCTGAGAAGGCAGAGTATTGCCGGCTGCAGGTGCAAGTTCACCGCTATATCTTACATTTTCCTCACACTCTGTCTCAAAAACATCAGTACAGTTATCTGATGCTTCGTCACCTGTGGGACCTATATATCGGATACCTTTCTCATCTTCATACATTATAAACGGAGTTTCTTTGCTCCATACATAATTATCTTCTATGTCCTCAGCAGTTACGGAAAGCCCTGCAAAGGATGACATAAGAAGCATTATCATCAGGATAAATGATGTGAATTTAAAAAACGACTTTTTCACGTTAATCCTCCGTTCAGAATAAACCTTATAATAATTGTATGTCATAACAAAACTTAACGCAATATATTTAAACAACAAAGATAAAAAGTAAACAGGCACTTCACAAAAAAGTGCCTGTTTTAAATCTGAATTTATATTACGCCTTATTTTAAGGGAATGTATAAATTAAACGCAGCCCTGAGCCTTCATAGCCTCAGCAACCTTAATGAAGCCTGCGATGTTAGCGCCTGCAACCAGGTCGCCTTCCATACCGTACTCCTTAGCTGCATCGTAGGAGTTCTTGTAGATAGCCTTCATAATAGTCTTAAGCTTCTCGTCAACTTCCTCTGCAGTCCAGCTGTAACGCATGGAGTTCTGGCTCATCTCAAGACCTGAAACTGCAACGCCGCCTGCGTTAACAGCCTTGGAAGGAGCAACTACAACCTTGTTCTCCTTTAAGAACTCAACAGCCTCGTTTGTTGTGGGCATATTGGAAACCTCAACGTAGTACTTAACGCCGTTAGCAACGATTTTCTCAGCCTCAGCCATACCAACTTCGTTCTGAGTTGCACAAGGCATAATGATGTCAGCCTTAACACCCCAGGGCTTCTCGCCTGCGAAGAAGGGAACGCCGAACTTGTCAGCATAATCCTGAACCTTGTCACGGCGTGAGTCACGCATCTCAAGCATAAAGTTAATCTTCTCTTCTGTGTTGATACCGTCCTCGTCGTAGATATAACCGTCAGGACCGGAAAGTGTAACAACCTTACCGCCAAGCTCTGTTACCTTCTGAACAACACCCCAAGCAACGTTACCGAAGCCGGAAACAGCAACAGTCTTGCCCTCAATTGTTTCGCCGAGAGTCTTGAGCATCTCTACTGTATAGTAAACAGCACCGAAGCCTGTAGCCTCAGGACGGATAAGAGAGCCGCCGTACTGTAAACCCTTACCTGTAAGAACACCGGTGAACTCGTTTCTGAGTCTCTTGTACTGGCCGAACATATAACCAATCTCACGTGCACCTGTACCGATGTCGCCTGCAGGAACGTCAAGGTCAGCACCAATGTGTCTCTGAAGCTCTGTCATAAAGCTCTGGCAGAAACGCATAACTTCACCGTCGGACTTGCCTCTGGGGTCAAAGTCAGAGCCGCCCTTGCCGCCGCCCATAGGAAGTGTTGTAAGGGAGTTCTTGAAAGTCTGCTCAAAGCCAAGGAACTTGATGATAGATGCGTTAACAGAGGGGTGAAGTCTGATACCGCCCTTGTAAGGACCGATAGCAGAGTTAAACTGAACTCTGAAGCCGCGGTTAACCTGAACCTTACCGTTATCGTCAACCCAGGGAACACGGAAGAAAATCTGTCTTTCGGGCTCTACGATTCTCTCTAAAACGCCTGCCTCAACAAGGTCAGGTCTCTTTTCTACTACGGGCTCGAGAGAGGTTAAAACCTCAGTAACTGTCTGAATAAACTCGGGCTCGCCGGGATTTCTTTTCTTTACTCTCTCCAATAAGTCAAGGAGATACTCGTTCTTAAGTGCCATTTTTGTCACGGCTCCTTCAAATAAAAATTTTTCGCTATTTTAGCAATGAATAAATTATACATCATACGTAATGTAATTTCAAGAGAATTTATGAAATTTTTTCCTTTAATTCCTGCAAATTTTACGCAATTTTAGCCCTATTTTCTGTCAAAATGAATAAAATAGGCATAAATGCTTCCTAAAATTGCAAAAGTTAAATTTTTGACGAAGATTTTAAAATACATTTGTATTGGCGATATCTTTGTGGTATCATATAAATAAGAAAAACTCCCCTAAATCAATTTCACAGGTGGTATATATATGAGAAAAACTAAAATTGTATGCACAATGGGCCCTGCCTGTAACGACAAGGAAACACTTAAAAAAATGATAATGGCAGGTATGAACGTTGCCAGAATCAATATGTCCCACGGAGTTTACGATGTGGTGAAAAATCAAGTTGATATGTTAAACGAAGCCGCCAGGGAATGCGGCAAAAACGTAGCAATACTCCTTGACACAAAAGGTCCCGAGGTAAGAATCGGCACCTTCCAAAACAAAAGTGTAGAGCTCGAGTCAGGTAAGACTTTTGAACTTTATAAAGAACCTACCGAGGGCACTGAGCAAGGTATAAGCATAAGCTATCCCCGTTTGGTTGACTTGCTTTATGCTGACAAGACAGCTGTCGGCAGACAGCTTCTTTTAGACGACGGCAAAATTGTTATGAGTGTGCAGAGTGTTACCAAAGAAAAAATCACCTGCATTGTTATTCAGGGCGGTACGCTTTCAAACCGCAAGTCTATAAATATTCCCGATTACCACATCAATATGCCCTTCGTTAGTGCACAAGACAGAAAAGACCTTGAGTTCGGTCTTTCTTTAGGTGTAACTTATGTTGCAGCGTCCTTTGTAAGAAGTGCCGACGACGTTATAACTATGCGTGACTTTATTGACAGCTTAGGCTACGAGAATGTTGAGATTATCTCTAAAATCGAAAATCAAAGCGGTGTTGACGATATTGACAACATCATCAAGGTAAGCGACGGCATTATGGTAGCCCGAGGAGATATGGGTGTTGAGATTCCCTTTATCAAAATCCCTGAGCTTCAGAAAACCATTATCAGAAAAGTAGTTTACGCAGGTAAGTATGTTATAACTGCTACTCAGATGCTTGAGAGTATGACCCACTCTCCACGTCCCACCAGAGCTGAGATTAACGACGTTGCAAATGCAGTTTATGACGGTACATCTGCCGTTATGCTTAGTGGTGAAAGTGCCGCAGGCGACTTCCCTGTAGAAAGTGTTGAAACTTTGGCAAATATCTGCTATCAGGCAGAAAAGCACACAGAGTACCACATCTTAAAGGATGTTCACGGCAATATCGAGAAGAAAAACTCCTTCAGAGAAAACATCTGCAATGCCGCCAAGAACATTGCCGAAAACCTTGGTGCTTCTGCAATTATTGTTGAAAGCAAGACAGGTTCCGTAGCACGTGCTATGGCACGTTGCCGCCCCGATTGTGACATTATCGGTGTTGTAACAAGCATGGACGTTTGCAAGAAGCTTAGCCTTAACTGGGGTATTACCACTGTTTTGGGTAAAGAGATGACAGAAAGCGACGACATTACCCGTCAGGCTATGGACAAGGCTATGGAAACAGGTATTGTTAAAAAAGGCGACACCGTTATCGTTATTTCTTCAAACAAAACTGTTCCCACCTCAGGCACAGATACACTTAATATCAGAGTTATTTAACCCGTTCGCCACCTGCAGGGCAATTCGCCTTTGGACAGGTTACATTTAAAGGCAATCTTCCATTAACGGCAGGTTTGATTTTTACAAACAACAAAATATAGCATTATTAAAACCGCTTCGGAAATGAAATCCGAAGCGGTTTTGATTATTTTATACACAATTATTTTGTAACTAAAAAATCACCACACTAATTTATCGGCTCTAAAAATAGCACAGGCATAATATGTTGTTGATATCTTTATTACACACACCGAAGCGTGTGTATAATTTCCTGATAATATAATTTTACGATGTTCAGAAGAGTTCATCCAAGATAAAACTATATCATCTGTATAAGATGATGCAACTAAAATTTCACCGCAATAAGTATAATAGAGACCTTTTTCACTTAAAACATCATCCCAACCTTCTCCGTTAGGTCTTATATGTCCTAAACCTTCAACGGCACCATCAAGACACCAAACACAAAACTCGTTAGCTCTAATATTTGCGGCATAATAAATTTCAGAATCCCACTTAACAGGCTTTAATCCAGCCTTTTTTCTCTCTGCATTTATTTCATCAAAAACCAACTGCTCAACATCACTCAATCCGGAATTACTTGGTGTTGATGGCAATTTTGCAATCGTTTCACCCTTAGAAAGCAAAACATTGCAATCTATACAATATGTGTCGCCTGTATAACCTGTAGAAGTTGTGGTGGGGTATATTCTGTTCCTTAATTCGGTATTTACATGTCCTGTTTTTTCGCCATAAATTTCTGTATATCTGTATGAACAATTTTCACATTTAAATTCTATATATCCGTCCTCGGTGCAAGTTGCGTTTACAATTCTGTCTGTATAATTATGCCCTGTTGCAGGTGTTTCGTTTTCTTTATATTCTTCGCCGCAAACACAGCTAACAAGTGTATATCCGTTGCGGATGCAGTTAGCACCGATAGAAACCTCTGAATAACTGTGGATATGTGTGCCTACTTCATAAAGTGTGTTTTTAATAACAGACTTAACCTCATAGCCTGCAAGGAACTTCTGAATTGATGTAGCATCCTTAACATTTATCTTAGCTGAATTATCAGCGTCAGCAAGTGCAACTTGTTTTTGGCTTAACAATATTAAATTTGCAACATATTTTTGGATAACAGTAGCATCTTTGATATTGATTTTATCATTTCCGTCGGCATCACCCATAATGCCGATAACGGACCCGTTTTCTACTTCCTTATCTGAAATTAAAAGGTATGCTTCGTCTTTGGTAGCTTCGTCAGTTGTTGCTGTGCCTGTACTTTCAGCATACACGGAAAATGCAAACCCGCTGAGCATACTTAAAAGCATAAGCACAGAAATAATAACACATACCATTCGTTTAAACATACTATCGCTTCTTCCCAAAATAATCTTTGTATGTTAAGTTTAGTCGTTTAGTTTTTGGTTGTCAAGCACCAAAAATATTTATTCCAAAAACTTCAAATCCCCGAGCAAAAACTCGGGGATTTTAGCTTATTCAAGCTCGAAGGCTCCTGTATAAAGTCTATAATACTGACCCTTTTCTGCAATCAGGTCGTCGTGGGTACCTCGCTCGATAATTCTGCCCTGGTCTAAAACCATAATTACGTCAGAATTCTTAACGGTTGAAAGCCTGTGAGCAATAACAAAAACTGTTCTGCCCTTCATCAAAGCATCCATACCCCTCTGTACCAACGCCTCTGTTCGGGTGTCGATTGAAGAAGTAGCCTCGTCAAGAATCATAACAGGCGGGTCGGCAATTGCCGCCCTTGCAATTGAAATAAGCTGTCGCTGCCCCTGAGAAAGATTGGCACCGTTATTTGTAAGCTCGGTGTCGTAGCCCTGAGGAAGTCTTGATATAAAATCGTGAGCATTTGCAAGCTTTGCAGCGGCAACGATTTCTTCATCTGTAGCGTCAAGCTTACCATAACGGATATTATCCGCAACTGTGCCTGTGAAAAGGTTTGTTTCCTGCAAAACTATACCAAGAGAACGTCTTAAGTCGTCCTTTTTAATCTTATTGAGGTTGATGCCGTCATAACGGATTTTGCCGTCCTCAATATCATAAAAACGGTTGATAAGGTTTGTAATAGTGGTTTTACCTGCACCTGTGGCACCTACAAAAGCTACCTTCTGACCCGGCTCGGCATAAAGGGTAATATCATGAAGCACAGTTTTGCCCTCAACATAAGCAAAGTCAACCTCAGACATTCTTACCTCACCTTTAAGCTCGGTGTAAGTTAAGGTGCCGTCCTCGTGGGGATGTTTCCATGCCCATAAACCTGTATGCTCTTTACACTCGCAAAGCTCTCCGTTTTCATACTTAGCATTAACTAAGGTAACATAACCGTTATCATCTTCGCTTTTTTCGTCTAAAAGGTCGAAAACTCGCTGGGCACCTGCTAATGCCATAACAATCGCACCTGCCTGCTGTGCAACCTGAGTAATAGGCATTGTAAAAGCTTTGGAGCTTACAAGGAAGGTAGCGATTACACCCAGAGTAAGCGAAGGGTCAAAACCCGAAATCGCAAGCACACCGCCCACCACAGCAATAAGCACATACTGCAGGTGGCCTAAGTTACCGTTAATAGGGCCTAAGATGTTTACAAACTTATTAGCTTTATAAGAAGTATCGCAAAGACCGTTGTTAAGTTTGTCAAAGTCCTCTTTAGCCTTTTCTTCGTGGTTAAATACCTTAACCACTTTCTGGCCGTTTATCATTTCTTCGATAAAACCGTTTTCTTCGCCAAGAGCCTTCTGCTGAGTAACAAAGTACTTTCCGCTTTTGCCTGCAACTTTACCCGAAATTAAAAGAGTAAAGGCAACAAACAAAAGCACAAAAAGTGTGAGCCACACATTGGTGGAGAACATCATAACAAGATACACCACAATGGTGATAACCGAGCTCATAAGCTGAGGGATACTCTGAGAAATCATCATTCTCAATGTATCAATATCATTGGTGTAATAGCTCATTACGTCGCCGTGGGTATGGGTGTCAAAATACTTGACAGGCAAAGTCTGCATATGGTCAAACATATCATCCCTGACTCTTTTCATAACACCCTGAGTAATTCTTACCATCAGAAGCTGCTGAGCAAGAGTTGCGCCAATACCCACAAGGAATATAACCGCCATTGCAATAATGGCACGGATAAGGTCGGAATAATCAGGCACAGACATAGAAAGCAAAGGTGTAACGTAATCATCGATAATATTACCGATAAACATTGCACTTGCGGCACTTACAACTGCGTTGGCAATAATACAAAAGAAAACAAGAAGAAAGCTGAACTTATACTTTTTAGTAATAAGGGAAAAAAGCCTTTTAAGGGTTTTGCCCTGACTTTTGTTCATAGAAAGCTTTTTGCCCATTAACGCGGGGTCGTATTTTTTAGGACCTGCCATTATTTAACTCCTCCTTTTGTCTGTGAGGAGTAAACCTCTTTGTAAATTTCGCTCTTACTAAGCAATTCTTCGTGAGTTCCCACGTCAGAAATTTTTCCGCCGTCCATAACAATAATCTTGTCGGCATGCTCTACTGAAGAAATTCGCTGAGCGATTATAATTTTTGTAGTCTCAGGTAAAAACTCCTTCATAGCATTTCTTATATATGCGTCTGTCTGGGTGTCAACGGCACTGGTGGAGTCGTCAAGAATAAGGATTTTGGGATTCTTTAAAAGTGCACGGGCAATACAAAGTCTCTGCTTCTGACCGCCTGAAACATTAGTACCGCCCTGCTCGATATAAGTATCAAGTCCCTGAGGCATTTTTATAACAAAATCGTAGGCACAAGCGGATTTTAATGCTATGTTTATTTCGTCGTCAGTGGCGTTTTCGTTACCCCACTTAAGATTTTCGCGGACAGTTCCTGAAAAAAGCACATTTTTCTGCAGTACCATTGCAACTGCATCTCTTAAAGCCTTAACAGAGTATTCCTTAACGTTCTTACCGCCTACCAGAACCTCTCCTGATGTAGTATCGTAAAGACGCGGAACAAGCTGAACCAGTGTGGATTTTGAACTTCCCGTACCGCCTATAATTCCGACGGTTTCGCCTGATTTAATCTCAAGGTCAATATCAGTAAGGCAAAGCTTATTAATATCTTTTGAATAACTGAAGTTAACATCTTTGAAAATAATGGAACCGTCAGCAATACGTGTAACAGGATTTTCGGGGTCTGTAATATCGCTTTCTTCGTTCAAAACCTCCACAATTCGGTTTGCACTTGCTCTTGACATAACTATCATCATAAAGACCATAGAAAGCATCATAAAGTTCATTAATATCTGCATTGAATAGGTAAACATACTTGTAAGCTCGCCTGTGGTAAGGGCAGCCTCATTAGTATTTACCACGAAGTTTGCACCAAACCATGCTACAAGAAGCATTACGCCGTAAATACAAACCTGCATCAAAGGCATATTAAAGGCAATAATCTTTTCAGCCTTTGTAGCAAGCTTATAGGTAGCATCAGAAACTTCGCCGAATTTCTCACGTTCTTTATCTTCTCTTACAAAGCTTTTTACAACCCTTATGCCTCTTAAATTTTCCTGAACAACACGGTTAAGCTTGTCATAGGTTTTAAGCATAAGAGTAAAAATGGGATGGGCAAACTTCATAATTATCAGAAGTCCTGCGGCAAGTATGGGCAGCACCGCAACAAAGATAAGACCCAACTGAGGATTAATGACAAACACCATTATAAGTGAGAAAATCATCATCAAGGGGCTTCGAATGGCAATGCGGATAATCATCTGATAAGAATTCTGCACATTGGTAACGTCAGTGGTAAGACGAGTCACAAGACTGGAAGTAGAAAACTTATCGATATTTGCAAAAGAGAAATTCTGGATACGATAGTACATATCGTGCCTTAAATTTCTAGCAAAGCCTGTAGAAGCTTTGGCGGCAAAATCACCTGCAAGAACACCGCAGGTAATGGAAACCAGCACCAGAAATATAAGAAAAAGTCCAATCTGCCAAAGACTCTGGGCATTTCCTACCACTACACCTTCTGCATTTTTGTAGTTAATACCTTCGTCAAGAAGCTTAGCCATAACCATAGGAATGATAACCTCCATGGTAACCTCGCCTGCAATAAACAGCGGACAAAGTATTGAGGGGGCTTTAAATTCGCGAATACTTTTCGCTAACCTTTTAATCAAAACCTTCATCTCCAAAATAAAACTATCATTAATTATCCTACTTTTCACATGCCAAATCAAGGGAATTTACTTATAATTTATGTTTTTTATAAATTATGTTTACAGTGCATTTACATATTATGAAAAAGTACACAAACGCAAAACTACCCGAGGGAAAACCCTCGGGTAAGTTCATCTTAGTTTAAAGCTTCAATAGCGTTTTTGATAAGAGCGATTTTTTCTCTCTCTTTTTCTGCCTGCATACGGATTTTTGCAACAACCGCCTCAGGAGCCTTTGCCATAAAGCCTTCGTTATTAAGTTTGCCTTCATCCTGCTGGAGCATCTTCTCAACCTGCTGGAGCTCTTTGTTAAGACGCTTAAGCTCAGCATCCTTGTCAACAAGCTCGTTCATGGGGATGTAGATTTTTGCGTCACCGGTAACAATTGTTACAGCACCCTCTACGTCAAAGCTTTCGCCTACTTCAACTTCACTAGCAGAAGCAAGCTTTTCGAAGAACTTCTTGCCTTCTTCAAAGGTAGACTGGCACTTTGTAGCAATATAAACCTTAGCCTTCTTTGAAGGGGGAATGTTCATCTCGTTACGTCTTGTACGGATAGCAGTAATAGCCTCCATAACCTTTGCCATTTCAGCCTCAGCCTCGGGGAAGTTAAGGTTTTCATCAAACTCAGGGAACTTCTGGGTCATAATTGTCTCGCCCATTCCCTCTAAGGGTAAGGTCTGCCAGATTTCCTCAGTAATAAAGGGCATAAAGGGATGGAGAAGTCTTAACATTCTCTCAAGTACCCAAACGAGAACTGAGCGGGCATTTTTAGCATCATCGCCGCCTGCTTGAAGTCTGGGTTTAGCAAGTTCGATGTACCAGTCGCAGTAACAGCTCCAGATAAAGTCGTAAACCTTGGAAACCGCAATACCAAGCTCGAATTTTTCAAGATTATCTGTAATCTCTTTAGCAAGAGTATTAACAGCGGAAACAATCCACTTGTCCTCGGTTGTTAAAGTTTCGGGGAGCTTACACTCTACCTCGAAATCGTCAATGTTCATATGAACAAAACGGCTTGCGTTGTAAAGCTTGTTAGCAAAGTTACGGCAACTTTCAACTCTTTCCTCAGAAAATCTCATATCGTTTCCGGGTGAATTACCTGTAGCTAAGAAGAAGCGGAGTGCATCAGCACCGTATTTGTCAATAAGCTCAAGGGGGTCAACGCCGTTACCTAAAGACTTACTCATCTTTCTGCCTAAGGCATCACGGATAATGCCGTGAATGAAAACAGTGTCGAAAGGCTGAGCATTCATATGTTCACAGCCTGAGAAAATCATTCTGGCAACCCAGAAGAAGATAATATCATAACCTGTAACAAGGGTGTTTGTGGGATAGAAGTACTCAAGCTCCTCTGTCTTTTCGGGCCAGCCTAAAGTTGAGAAAGGCCACAAAGCTGAAGAGAACCAGGTGTCCAGAGTATCGGGATCCTGAGTCATATGGCTCTTACCGCACTTGGGACAAACTGTAACATCCTCTTTTGAAACTACCATTTCACCGCAGTCAGCACAGTAGTAAGCGGGAATTCTGTGACCCCACCAAAGCTGACGGGAAATACACCAGTCGCGGATGTTCTCCATCCAGTGGAAGTAAACCTTTTCAAAACGCTCGGGAACAAACTTTGTCTTACCGCTCTTTACACAATCAATTGCAGGGCCTGCAAGGGGTTCCATCTTAACGAACCACTGCATAGAAACACGAGGCTCAACAGTTGTACCACAACGGTAGCAAGTACCAACATTGTGTGAGTGAGGCTCGATTTTAACAAGGAAGCCGCCCTCTTCAAGGTCTTTTACGATTGCTTTTCTGCATTCGTAACGATCCATACCCTGATATTTCTCGCCTGCAAACTCATTCATATGAGCTGTATCGTCCATTACGTTAATAATGGGAAGGTTGTGGCGTAAACCTACCTCAAAGTCATTGGGGTCGTGAGCAGGAGTAATCTTAACAACACCTGTACCGAACTCCATATCAACATAGCTGTCAGCAACAACGGGAATTTCTCTGCCCACAATGGGAAGAGTTACTGTCTTGCCAACGATAGCCTTGTATCTTTCGTCATCAGGGTTAACTGCGATAGCAGTATCGCCTAAAAGTGTTTCAGGTCTTGTGGTAGCAAGCTCTACAAAGCCTGAGCCGTCTGTAAGAGGATAACGAAGATGCCAGAAAAAGCCGTCCTGCTCCTCAAACTCAACCTCTGCATCAGAAATTGAAGTACAGCAATGAGGACACCAGTTGATGATTCTCTCGCCTCTGTAAATAAGACCCTTTTCATAAAGGCGAACGAAAACTTCCTTAACAGCCTCACTGCAACCTTCGTCCATTGTGAAACGCTCACGTTCCCAGTCGCAGCTTGTACCAAGCTTTTTAAGCTGGTTGCAGATACGTCCGCCGTATTCACGCCTCCAGTCCCAGGCGCGCTCGAGGAAAGCTTCTCTGCCTATATCCTCTTTTGTAAGACCCTCAGCCTTCATAGCTTCTACAATCTTAGCCTCTGTAGCAATAGATGCGTGGTCTGTTCCAGGAAGCCAGAGTGCAGAGTAACCCTGCATTCTTCTCCATCTGATAAGGATATCCTGCAAAGTATTGTCAAGTGCGTGACCGATGTGAAGCTGACCTGTAATATTTGGGGGAGGCATAACAATAGTATAAGGCTTTTTATCCTTGTCTACCTCTGCGTGAAAATATCTGCCTTTAAGCCAGAAATCATATATTTTGTCCTCAACCTCTTTTGGGTTGTAGGACTTAGCAAGCTCTTTTGCCATAGCAAAAACCGCCCTTTCGCAATAATTATTCAGTACATTATCGCATTTTACGCAAAGTTTGTCAACCCATTAGCCATGGGAGGGCAATTCGCCTTCGGACAGACTACACATAGAGATTTTCTACCATCAACAGCACAGCAGATTTATTTACCTACACCTATATTTGCAGGGGAATCTTCCCCTCTCCTATAATAAGCGTATACAATATTATCCGATGATAACATTTTCAAGGCTTGCAAGTTCACCTAAGTCCATATTGTTTTTGTCGTATAAAGCAATATCCAGCACCGTGCCCTTAGCAGGCTCAAAGTAATGCTTATAGATGTATCCGCCTTCAACAAGCTCTCGTTTACCCAGAATAAAATATAAGGAATTGCCCTGCTCGTCTTTAACCAATGTAATTATACCTGACTTTTTAACCTCATACTCTTCAGGAACGAAAATTTCAACACACACACCGCCCTTTGAAGCTGTAACTCCAAGTATAGACAATTCCTCCCTGCTTGCATCCCCGTTATACACAAGGGTTGAGGGTGCACTTTTCTTGACATAAAAGTTAAAATTTAAATTTTCGTTAATTTGGTCTACAACTTGATAATCAGTATTCCGAACTTCAAGGTAAGGGATATTTATCTGAACTTCCAAATTCTCCTTAACAGTAGGGTATATTAAACCCAGGGTTCCTGCAAAGCCGTCCTCGGTATTAAAAAGCGAAAAACTATAACCCGTAATATCTGCTCTGACAAATTCACCGTTTACCTTAATATATTCGTCAGTCCCGGTGTAGGTAAAGCGGTCAATTGACTCTGCATCTCCGCTATAGCTTCCTGCAAAAGAAAGGTACAGATATGCCCCGTCAAAGTAAGCTTCTTCTACTTTAACCTCTAAGCTCTGAGCCGAAGCAGAAAGCTTACTGCCCTCAGTAACCAGTAGTGAGCTTTCGCCTATTTCTTTTAAATACGTCTCGGTTTTCTGAGGAAACTGTGAGCCGTATTCTTCAACCCCTTCAAAGGCGGTCATAATTTTATTTGCACCTACAGGCACAGCCACCGCAAGCAGAATACTCAGACAAGCGGCAATGGCAATAACCCTTTTGACGGGAAATTTTCTCACCTTTTTGCTTTCTTCTATGCAAATACAATTTGCCACCGCATCTTCAGGGGCGGTGATTCTCCCATACATTTTTCGGATATTATCGGTATTACTCATAAAAATCCTCCTTAAGTTTTGGTTTAAGAAGCTCCCGTGCACGTGAAAGCTGTGTACGAACAGTAGCTTGATTTCGCTTTAAAATATGAGCAATCTCCTTAACGTCGTACCCCTCGTAATAATAAAGAAGTATTATGGTGCGGTACTTTTCGTCAAGGCTCATAACCGCTCTGAAAATATCCCCTTCCTCATTGTTTTCGGCAAAAAGGGTATTAGCCACTTCTTCCAGAGAAACACTCTCGCTCTTGCCGTTAATTTTCAAAAGACGTTTACTCTCATTGACACTTACTCTTATTAGCCAAGCCTTTATATGCTCTTCGCTCTCAAAGGTGTGCTGATGCTTAAAATACCTTAAAAACACATTTTGCATAACATCTTTGCAATCCTCTGGATTTTTAAGAATATTAAGTGCCACTCTGTAAACTGTGTCAGAATAAACTTTGACAGCATCTTCAAAGGAAATTATGCTCATATTCTCACCGTACTTTCATAAGTAATACCCCAAAAAACCCGGATATGTTTCACTAAGATTTAGTTTATCATAAATAAAAGCGACACGACAACATCAAAGTGCTCTATATGTCTAAAATTTATCCTATATTTTGTCGAATTTTATGAATAGTAAAATTTTTTAAAAAAGTTATAATTTTTAGTGTGAGTTTTTTTGAAAACTTGCGTCTAATAAGTGAAAGAGCCAAACAAGGGGAAAGGAGCATATCAATGGATAACGGTGCTTGTAGCTACCGCCGTTTCCTTGATGGTGACGATAACGGCTTTATCGAAATCATAAAAGACTATAAGGACGGATTGATTCTTTATCTTAACAATTTTACTGAAAACATTTATACCTCAGAAGATTTAGCAGAGGACACCTTTGTTAAAATTATTACCAAAAAGCCTCGTTTTTCGGGTAAATCTTCATTTAAGACCTGGCTTTATGCCATAGGCAGAAACGTTGCTTTAGACTACTTAAGGCGTCACAAAACTGCCGAAATATCTTATGATGAGCTTCCCGACATCAAAGCAGAACAGGCAAGCTTAGAATCACAGTACATAAAGAAAGAAGACCAGGTAACACTTCACCATGCTATGGAAAGATTAAACCCACAGTACAAGCAGGTTTTGTGGCTTGTGTATTTCGAAAACTTCAGTAATAAAGAAACAGCATTAGTTATGAAAAAATCAGTCCGAAATGTAGAAACACTTTTGTATCGAGCAAAACAGTCGTTAAAATCAGAACTGAACAAGGAAGGCTTTGTGTATGAAAAATTATAAGGATATGGCAGACGCTGTATTCGCTAGGCGTGACGAATACGTAGCGTCTGTAAAGAGAAAAAAGAAGATTGCAGTTAATGCTGGTCTTTCCCTTTGCGCCATTTGTCTGGCAGTACTGGGTGCTTTTGGCATATGGCAGTCCGGCGTACTTACACCTGACCCCAATGTAATAGGCACCAAGCCTCAGGGCTACACTGAGGTTACCAATAACAGTACACTGCACAGTTTAAGCAGTAATGCAACCTCTGAGGGTGAACACAGTGACGCTACAGAAATTATTTCAGGCAATACAAAACCCCAGAGTACTACAAGTAACATACTTCCTACCGAGAACAACAAAACTCAGTCAACAGACCCTGCAGAAAAGCCTGATTCTCCTGCAGTAAAACCTACAAAACCTGCAGTAAAGCCTACTGTGCCTCAGATAAGACCTACATTGCCAACATTACCTGTAGGCCCTCAACCGCCTACATTTAAACCTCAGGGGTCACCAACACCTGGCGTACCCCCTACAAGCGGTGACACCCCCAAACCGCCGGTAATTGTAACTGACCCTGTAGAAACTGAGCCTTGGCATCCCGATACAGAGGCACCCCCCATAGTAACACCTCCTGTAACAGACGGTATGGAAAGACCCGGCAGCGACAGCAACACAGCCCTGCCCGACGAGCCAGAGGCTACCTATACAGAGCCTTGCTGGACACAGCCTCCATGTATGGAGCCTACCACCTGCTCGCCTACTACAGCTGTATTAACCGACCCTACCGACCCCCTGGCAGGACAGCCCGAAACAGCAGCACCTATGGACCCTGCACCTCCTACCGAAGCGGTCACTACACCTCCGGGTCAGAATATAGTCAAAGGTAAAGTATTTGACCAGTATGGCAACCCTGTAAAGGGTGCAGTAGTAAGCTTATACAGTGGTGGCACTCTTATAGACAGCTTTACAACACAAAGTAGCGGATATTACTACCTGACAGGTTTCCGTCCTTTCGGGAAAAATTATCTTGTTATTACATCTGCACCAAAGGAATACTCTGTTACCGGTGCTAAATTTGGCTTTGATGGCGGTTACTGCTATATGGACTTAATCTGTAACAAAAAATAAACACTACACTTTGGAGGTGTAAAATATGAAAAAAGCATTTATTAAAGTTTTTGCGGCTTTGCTTACTTTTGTGCTTATGATTTCTTTGGCTCTGCCTGCATCGGCAGAAGCTTTGCCCGATAAGCACGCTGAGTTTATATTTAACCTGTGGAGCGAATACTCTAAGGAATGCGAAGAACTTGCAGGCTTTACCCCTCCTCTTCCAAGCAACGGACTCAGCTACAAAGAAATATCAGAGTACAGCCCATCTACTGAGGATGAAAGTAAAAACTTCAAGCTTATACTGGCAACCTACTACTCTACCAAAGACACCTTCTCTTACCGCAATGATTTCGGTGAGTATACCTACTATAATCCCAACTACTACCGTGACCATGGCGAATATCTTATTTACCTTTACAATAAGGATTTGGTATACACAATTGAAGAGGCTTATTACAATAACGTAGACGGTCTTGAGCCTGCACTGCGAGCTTTAAACGGTGAGGCTTTGCTTAAAAACGGCGACGCAAACGGCGACTTTGAGGTAAACGTAAAGGACGCCACCTTCCTGCAGAAGTATACCGCTAAGCTTGAAAGCCTTGATAAAATCTACAGTCTTGAACTTTTTGAGAGAAGTGCAGACATTAACCGCGACCACAAGATTAACGTAAAGGATGCCACTTTACTGCAAAAACAGATTGCAAAGATGGTTATACCCACAGTTTATGATAAATGCCCCGCATCTGCAGACAGCATAAAATACACAGAAGCTGACTTAGGTTATTATTATGACTACGGCAACGCAGATAAGCTGATTACAAACACCAAACAGCTTATTTCCTACATTAACTCCCCAAGTAAAACCTACACGGAAGATTTCTTTGCAGAAAAGGCACTTATACATATTTACCGCACCTATTACACAGGTATGGTTAAAGGCTTTGTACTTGGAGTTTACCGTGACGGCGATACCCTTTACGTAAAATATGGCGAGGACCACCCGCCTTACGGTTTTCCCACTACCGACGATATCGGAGTATTCAATTCAGTTCTTGAAATCGACAAGAATTTGATTGAAGGTGTTAAGACACTTTCCATAGATAAAACCACCTATCAACGCTCACCTAATGATTATTGACAGGTACAGTTAAAATTTGCTATCCCCTCTTTAAGAGATGTGTGAATAGAAAACCCCTTGTAAAGACAAAAGCTCCCTCGTAACGAAGGAGCTTTTGTCATATATAAACTATATTATTTTTTGGTTTTTTCCTTTTTAAATACAATGAGCTTGCTTAAGATGTAATTAAGGATAACCACAATCACACTTACAAGAACTTTTGCAACCATTCCTTCTACGCCGAAAATAGTCTGATTAAGACCAATCCACACTAAAAGAGGAACGCCTACCCACTCAACCGCACCTGAAATAAGGCGGGAGCCTACAAAAAGTCCGATTTCCTTGAACACTACGGTAGGCTTGAAACTTTTGCTTTCAAAAACGAAAAGCTTGTTGGTAATGTAAGCAAAAAGCACAGCCGCTACCCAGGAAAGCACATTGGCAACGGCAACCAGCACATTGACATCGATAATAGCATTTTTAAAAATGTTCTCGAAAAGTGCGTAACTGCCCCAGCTTACGACTGTGGTAAGCACACCGAAAATCAGGTACATTATGATTTCCTTGTATTTAAAAAACATTCTTTTTACAAAGCCCTGTTTTTTCTCTTCGGGCTTTATGTTTTCTTTATTCTTAGCCATTTTTACCTCTCAGGTTTTTCAATATTCTTTACTTTGGCTATGTAAATGGGACGGTCTTTCACCTCAAAGTAAACTCTGCCTAAATACTCGCCGATAATACCTAAAGAAACCTCAACAATACCTGTTGCAAAAAGTATAGCAGTAAGAACAGGCAGGAAATATCCCACAAAGCCCTGAACTATAGCCATAATAATCATAGAGACAGAAGTACCCACACCGCCTAAAAGCATAAGGATACCCAGGATATAAAGAAGCTTTAAGGGAGCAACAGAAAAGGCAGTAAATCCGTCAAAAGCATATTTGAAAAGTCCCCAGAAGCTCCAGCTTGATGTACCGATGGTACGCTCAACATTTTCATAGGGGAGCCACTTTGTGTCAAAACCTACCCAGCAGAAAATACCCTTTGAAAAACGCTGAACCTCACCCATTCTCAGGATAGACTCAACCATTTCACGCTTCATAACTCTGAAGTCAACGGCACCACCGGGCATTTTAACCTTGCTTGTTGCGTTCTGCATAGCAAAGAACATCTTTGAGATTGCCTGTCTTATAAAGCTTTCGCCCTTCTGCTTTTCTCTGTATAAAGCACAGCAGTCATGGCCCTTTTCGATTTCAGCAAGCATCTGGGGGAACATTGCAGGGGGATGCTGTAAATCTGCATCCATTACAAACACCAGGTCTGCATCTGTATGCTCTAAACCTGCGTACATTGCACTTTCTTTGCCAAAATTGCGAGAAAAAGAAATGTACTTTACGTTATCGTATTTCTCAGAAAGCTTCGTCATAACCAGCAAAGTGTTGTCACGGCTTCCGTCGTTTACTAAAATGTATCTGAATTTATAGTCGGGGAGAGTAGCAATAACCTTGTTTGTTTCCTCAACAAAGGTAGGGAGAACCTCCTCCTCATTATAGCAAGGAACTACTAAATCTACAGTTTTCATTTTTCATCACCTCAATACTATACATTATATCAAAGACCAACTTAAAAGTCTATGTTTTTTATGTGATATATTTTTAAAAAACATATTTACTATAAATGTGAAAAGTGTTATTATTAATATGTATGTAAAAAATTCTTCAATCAAAAAGGAGAAATTATGACTAAAGCTAAAAAACTCTCAAAACCTGCCTCGGGCAAAAAGCTTGCTCCTAAGGCAGAGAAAAAGGGATTTTTCTATGAAAACAGATTCATACTTCTGTCCTTTATAGTTCCCTTTGTAATTATGGCAGTAGGCTTTGCAGCTTACGATATTGCCCCTTTCGGCATTTTCAAAACCATGGTAGACAGTGTTGCTCACGGTCTGGGTCAGCTTTTCCCATCTTGGGGAATTACCACGCCTAAACCCGACTGGACTAACCCCTGGGGAGACAAGCAGATGCTTGTTATCGACTTGTGGCATCAGTATTACCCCTTCCTGGTAGAGCTTCACGAAAAGCTCCAGTCAGGCGGGTCTTTGCTCCACTCCTGGGTAATCGGTATGGGCTCCAACTTTATCTTAGTTATGTCCTACTACCTGTTAAGCCCTCTTAACTTCCTTTCAGTAATTGTTCCCGAAGCCTGGCTCGTAGAATACCTTGCCCTTATTACAGTAATCAAGATTGCTTGTATGGGCGGTTTTACTGCAATTGCTTTCAGAATTATCACCAAGAGAAATGACCTTGCGCTGGTTGTATTCTCTATGATGTTCTCCTTCTGTGCCTTTAATATGGGTTATTACTGGTGCGTTATCTGGCTTGACTCGGTGGCTATGCTTCCTCTTTGTGTTGCAGGTACTGTGGCACTTTTAAGAGACGGCAAGTTCAGACTCTTTACAATTTCTCTGGCATTGGCTGTTGTATGCAACTACTTTATCGGTCTTTTCATCTGCGTGGCGGTGCTCTTTACCTGTATCGGTTACGAATGCTCACGCTGGGGCGGATTTAAGAAAGCCTTCAAAGACCTTGCACGCACTGCCTTCTTTACGGTATCGGCACTGCTTATGACAGCCCCTGTTACAATTCCTACCTACTTAGGACTTCAGAACACCTACCAGCAGACAATGGGTATGCCCAAAAGCTTTGTAATCAACGTTGTATCAGCTACAGGCTCAAATACAACTATTACAAACCCTGACATTAATGAGGTTACCACGGCTATCTGTGAGATTCTCTCAAATATGTTCTCCTTCATTAACCCCTCTGATAAAGAAGGTCTGCCCAACATTGCTTGCGGTGTGCTTTGTATTATCCTTGCGGCAGTTTTCTTCTGCTCCAAGAAGATAAAGCTTGGCGAAAAGCTTTTCTGCTGTACAACTTTGCTTTTCCTTGTAGCAAGCTTATTTATAAGACATCTTGACTTTATCTGGCACGGCTTCCATTATCCCAATATGCTCCCCGCCAGATTCAGCTTCCTACTGAGCTTCCTGCTGATTTATATGGCTTACAGAGCCTACACCTTTATAGAGCATTCGCATTATCTTGACGTTGTTGTGGCTGTTCTTGCTTTTGTACTTCTGGTTCTCACTTACTTTACAAGAGAAGCCGACACCAACGCTCCTCTTATTGCAAGCTGTATCGTAGCAGGCGTTTACATTATTCTGCTTTTCCTTTACAGTTTCAAGC
Organism: Clostridia bacterium; assembly: GCA_017521925.1. GTDB lineage: Bacteria > Bacillota > Clostridia > Oscillospirales > Acutalibacteraceae > Ruminococcoides. The sequence continues at coordinate 12,199 of JAFXBG010000015.1, read as the reverse complement.
TCCTTAACTTACGCACACTTACTATGCTTTTATGCCTCTTTGTTTTTGGAGAAATGGTGGCTACATCCGTTATCGGTGTTAAAACCGTTACCACCACCTCTATGGCAGGCTATCCCAGAGATGAGCAGAATATGGACGCAGTGCTTGAGCATATTACGGCAATTGAGTCCACAGGCGAGCCCGACATTTACCGCACAGAGGTACTTACAACCCAGACTCTTAACGATAGTGCACTTAACACCTACAACGGAGTTTCAATGTTCAACTCCATGGCAAACGTTAACATCACAAAGTATCTTGAGCGTATAGGCTTAGGCGGATGGCAGGCAGGTAACCGCTACACTTATTACGAAAGCTCGCCTGTTACCAACGTACTGTTAAACCTCAAGTACCTTATTTCCCGCGATGGTAAATACTACAACACTGAATATACAAATATGCTTAATAAGGTTGGCAACACAACTCTGCTTGAAAACACAGCATATCTTCCTATGGGATACGTTGCCAATGATGTTCTTATCAACTGGTGCGACGAAGATTTCAGTGCAACAGGTGCAAACGGTCAGAACGACAACCCCTTCCTTGAGCAGATTGAGTTCTGGAAGCTTGCAACAGGCATTAAAGAGCCTGTTTACAAACAGCTTAAGGTTAAAGACCAGGGTCACACCTCCTCAAAAATTTTCGAGGTTGGCAGAAACTCTGACGGACATTACAGCACAAATCCCAAGGACAAAACCGCCGATATACACACAAAGTTCAATTATTATCCTGAAGAAGACGGCACTGTGCTGTTCTACTTCAAGGCTGACAATGTAAAAGACAAGAAGCTTAAGGTTATGATTAACGACCAGGACAACGGCACACGAACACTGAGCCGTCCCAATATGGGTGTTGCAGGCGTGGTTAAGGCCGGTGACAAGGTTTCTCTTTACACTGACTACACCGTAGGCAAGAGCACCTCCATTACAGTTTACTGCTATATGCTTAACGACGAGGTATTTAAAGAGGGTCTTGAAATCCTTTCCAAAAACGGCCTTGTTACCACAAAGAGCAGTGATACAAAAATCCAGGGTACTGTAAACTCTGATAAAGACGGTCTGTTCTTCACCTCTATTCCCTATGAGAAGGGCTGGAAAGCATACGTTGACGGCGAGGAAGTAGAAATTACTCCCATTGCAAATGCTATGGTTGCTTTCCCCATTACCGAAGGTCAGCACGAAATCACCCTTAAGTTTATCCCCCACGGCTTCTTAGTAGGCGTTACTGCCTTTGCTATCGGCTTTATTATGTTAGCCGCCGCCTGGTTTGTAACTTCAAAATATATGAAGGAAAACCGCGTTAAGGCAATGGCAACAACATTCTTCAAGGCTGACGTAAAGATTAAAGAAAAGCCTGTGGTTGTTGACGAAGTTATCGATACTGCTTCTGAGGAAGAGTTAACCGAATCCGCTGATTCTGCCGACGAAACTTCCGCTGAAACAGACGAAACCCCTGAAACAAACGAAACCGAATAAAAACTCAGGAGCCAAATCAAATTTGGCTCCTGTTTTTATATTGATTAAACCGCAAATCTGTAATATAATTAGGTAAAACAAACTGCGAGGTAATGTTATGAAATTCTTTATAGCTTCAGATATACACGGCTCGGCTTACTACTGCAAAAAGCTTTTGGAAGCTTTTGAAAAAGAGAATGCCGACAAAATCCTTTTGCTGGGTGATATTCTTTACCACGGTCCCAGAAATGATTTGCCCAAAGACTACGCACCAAAAGAAGTTATAGCAATGCTCAACCCTCTTAAAGAAAAAATCCTTGCAGTCAGAGGCAACTGCGACACCGAGGTTGACCAGATGGTTCTTGACTTCCCAATTTTAGCAGACTACGCAATTTTAACAGCAGGCGACAGGCTTATTTACGCCACCCACGGCCATAACTTCAATAATTCCAATCTTCCGGCTTTAACGGCTAAGGACATTCTTCTTCACGGCCATACCCACGTGCCTGTAATTGAAGAATACGACACCCATACTTATATTAACCCCGGCTCGGTTTCTATCCCTAAAGAGAATTCACCCCGAAGCTTTATTACCTTTGACGGCAAAACCTTCCTCTGGAAAACCCTTGAGGGCGAAGTTTACAAAACTTTTGAGGTTTAAAGACATTATTCCGTATTCATCCGCATTAGAGGAGATGGTATAAGTGAGCAAAAAATTAAAAGTTTTCATTATAGTATCTGTTTGTGTTTTATTACTAGCAGGTCTTTTTACAGCAAGCTTTCTTTCAATTAACACCGACAAAATCGAGTACAGAGGTTTTACTGATATAAGTGAATTTAACAAGGTCGATTCTTATGCTGTTGAAGAAATCGACCCAAGTATGGATTCACAGCTTAACAATATGAAATATAGCGATAATTACTGCAAAACAATCATTTATAATAATAACACATATAAAATATTTGCATATGTGTTTGAAAGCGAACAAAACGCAGCTGATTATTGCGACTTAAAAGTTATAGCAAACACAAACTACAACTATAAATATTCAGGAAATATCTTCTTCCATAACACATTAAGAGTATATTCAGGAAAATGTGCATACATAATCGAAGGCAATAACCACTCGGATTTCGCAGAATTTTATAAATTCCTTTCATCCGAATTTACTGTAATTTTTAAATAACTTGGAGAACCCAAAATATGAATCTCAATATTGAAAAACTTAAATATTTATTAGCTGATACCGAAAACGAAATATGTACATTAATTGATAATTGCCTGTCGGATTCAAAAATTGACCCCCATTATTCAGCTGTTACGGCTACAAATTATATCAAGTGTTATATAGACATCTCCGCTGAGTTAGGAGAAACCTTACCATATAATACAGTAAAAGAATTTTTTGATTTTAATGCATATACAGAAGATGAATACAATTCTTTTGAAGAAAAAAGGCAAAATGAATCCTTATATTATCGAGGAGTGCAGTATTAACCAGAATCTATAGGAGTGGTTTTATGAAGAAGAAACATATTGTTATCTTTTCAATAGCTACGGTTTTATTTTTAATTTTCTTAGTGTTGATTCCTATATTGCCTAAAATCGGATATACTTCACCGAAAAATCTTTTGTGGTTGAGTCCCAGGGTGCAGTGCTATAAAGTCTATACCATACTGGAAAGCAACAACATATATTATGGTGTATATAGAGGTAGAGAAGCACTGACAAGCGATATAATCTACGAAAAAGACGGTCGTTATTACCTGTATACCAAAAATACTGAACCTATTCTTTGGGAACATACAGGTAATAATGCTTTGGTAGCTATAAGGTCAGTTGAGGGTAAATATACTATTGAAATCAGTCATACAGCAGTAGAAAATCCGATAAATTCTGTGTCTGACAGTTTAGGTACTCTTTTTGACCATGAAAATATAAAAAGAGACCTTCACACCAGCCAAAGATGGTTTGCTGCAATAGATACTCTCCCTGACGACTATTATCTTGATATCGACGGCGAAATAATAAAACTGAATCCATAATAACCAATACGGCACAGCTTAAGTTTATAAGCTGTGCCGTAGTTTTATTTATTAATACCTTTGGTTTTCCATTTTTCGCTTCGCCAGCGGAAGAGCATCAGTATACCGCGAATTACTTCGTCAGCCGCAATGGCAATCCACAAGCCGTGAATGCCCAGACCGCATACAACTGCCAATATGTACGAGCCTAAGGTACTTACAAGTATCATAGAGAAAACCGCACAGATTGTAGGGAAATATACATCTCCCGCACCTCTTAAGCAACCTATAATAACAAGGTTGGTGGTTCTGCCCAGTTCAAGGAAAATATTGATGAAAAGCACCTGAGCACCCAAGGCGATAACCACCTCGTCGTCGGTAAATATTCCCATAAGCTTTTCGCCGAAAATTGCACCAACTATACATATAGAAATAGTTATGGAAAGTGCGTACAGATAATTCCTGTAGGCTTTGCGTTTAACTTCGACAAACTTTTTGGCACCTACCAGATGACCCGTAATAATCTGCGACGCCTGAGAAATTGCCACGGTAAACAGATAGAAGAACATTGTAATGTTCTGCACGTAGGTTTTCGTTATAAGCTCCGCATCTGTCAGGCATTTTAACACAATGGATGTAATAACCACCTGAGAAATGTTATAAAGGAAGGTCTCAAAGGCTGAGGGAACGCCGATTTTGATAATATTCTTTACGTCTTCCTTTGGGAAAGGCTTTAAAAGCTTAAAGATTGAAGGCTTTTCTATCTTTTTGAAAAGCACTATGGCAAGCACAACTGTACCCACAATTCGGGAAAAAGTTGTGGCAATTGCAACACCAAGTACACCAAGCTTCGGAAAACCGAACAGGCCCAGAACGAATATTACATCAAGTGCTGTGTTCATAATATTCATACCCAATGTTACGAACATAGAAATCTGAGTCATACCGTGATTGCGGACAATTACAGACATTGAGGATAAAAGTGCCTGAAAGAAAATAAAACCGCCTACAACAGAAAGATACTGAGAGCTGAACTCAAGCACCGTGCCCTCTGCACCGATAAAAGAAAGAATGGGCTTTGAAAAAAGCACGTAAACTGCACTGATAATCACACCGAAAATAAGGTGGAATGTCATAGAAAGTGCCGCAACGCGGGAGGCATTTTCCCTTTTCTTGGCACCTAAATACTGAGAAATAAGTACCGCACTGGCGGTAGAAATAACCGTAAACACAATGGTTGTAATAGAAATCGCCTGATTTGCGGTATTAACGGAAGATGCCGCAAGGTCGTCGTATCTGCTTAATACAAAAACGTCTACCGAACCCAAAAGCATAAAAAGCAGGGTCTCTATAAATATAGGCCAGGCTAAATTAAAAAGCTTTAGTTTTTTCATAAAGCACCTCACAAAAATCTACCCTAATTATACACCATAAAATTAATTTTACAATAACGCAAATTTTGACAAACATTGATTTTTGAGAGTTATAGTTTTATAATATTATTAATGAGAGTAGAATGTGTAAGAAATAAGCTTTCACGAAATGATTGCATATAACACAAAAAACAGGCTGTGCGAAGCACAGCCTGAAGTTTCACCGTTTATTCAATCCTTACAAGATATTGACAATAAACGTATACGTTCTGAATTTTCTTTGCTTCTACACCGTCGTCAGCCTGAATAATGGGCTGAGTTTCCGATGGAGTTGTATAGAGTTTAAAAACGATTGCATTCTGAGCAGGACGCATATTTCTGATTTTCTTATACTCGAAATTACGCTTAGTAACGCCTAAGTAATCAAAAATTACAGTCTCAATATCAGGATTGGAAAAACATTTAATAAACTCGTCTTCGTCATGAATTTCAAGAAGGTGCTTAGCCTCCTCAAAGGAAATGTTGTAGCATTTGAACTGCCCCTCGTTCATGACAGAAATCATACTGGAATTGTCCAAAAGCAATAAGGGTAAAGATTCTGCATTTTTCATAAAATATGCCTCCTTTAATTTATTTTTTAACATTATATACTATATTACATCCAATGTCAATAAGTTTTTGTTGACAATTACCAACGTCACTTAAATTTATAGCTACACTATACTATGAGCAACCGCAAAAGGCTATGCTTCTCTCTTTTTACAAAAGCTCAAAATGCTTTTTGTAGGCATCTATTATGCCTTCTTTTTTAAGCTTGCTTATTTCGGCAGAAAGTCCGCTTCGCTCTACACCTAAAAAGTCCGCAAGCTCCTGACGGTCAAAGGGAATATCAAAGCTTGGAGCACCTGCTTTCTTTTCGCAGATTGTAAGGTAGGAAAGAAGCTTTTCGCGGGTACTTCTTTTGGATGTAACCTCGATTTTCTGATGAAACTGAATGTTTTTAACTGCTAAGCTTTTCATAAGATTAAAAATCATCTGCTGGTGAAATCCGCAGTTATTAGTACAAGTGTGCAGAATATGACTGCAATTTATAAGCATAATTTCTGAAGGTTCCGTTGCCACAACGCTTACGGGAATGCTCTCGGTTTCGGCACAGGCAAAGGCTTCGCTAAACATTTCGCCTTTTTCCGACACCGCCACAATACTTCGGTTGCCGTAAAAATCGGTGTTAATCACCTGCACAGCACCCGAAAGTACTATGCCGATAAACTTTGCAGGGTTGCCTTCGGCAATTACGGTATACTTTTTGTCGAAAAACTCCACCCTTGCCCCAAGGCAATTAAGCATCCTCAGCAAATTTTCATCGGCTATACCTTTAAAAAGAGGGCAATTACGCAAAACATCTAGATATTTTTCCATTTTATCACCTTTTGTTGAAATTTCAACATACTTTCTCTTTTGATTATATTATAATAAAGCTATAAAATCAAGGGAGGGCAGATTATGCTTAGAAAAATAATTAAGATAGATGAAGAAAAGTGCAACGGTTGCTCACTTTGTGCAAAAGCTTGCCACGAAGGTGCAATAGAAATGATAAACGGCAAAGCAAGGCTTACCCGTGAGGATTATTGCGACGGCTTAGGCGATTGCTTACCTGCCTGCCCTACAGGTGCTATAAGCTTTGAGGAAAGAGAAGCCCCTGCCTATAACGAAGAAGCAGTCTTGAAAGCAAAGGCAGAAAAAGCGAAAAAGCCTCTTCCCTGCGGTTGCCCCGGAACAAATGCAAAAGCAATAAAAAGAGAGCCTGCTCCCGTAAAAGCAACATCAGTACAAAGTCAGCTTTCCCAGTGGCCTTGTCAGATTAAACTGGTACCAATTAACGCCCCTTATTTTGAGAACGCAAATCTTCTGATTGCCGCTGACTGTACCGCCTTTGCCTACGGAAACTTCCATCAGGACTTCATAAGAAACCACATAACCCTTATCGGTTGCCCTAAACTTGACGAGGGAGATTATGCTGACAAACTTACAGAGATTATCCGCAATAACAACATCAGAAGCGTTAAGGTAGTAAGAATGGAAGTTCCCTGTTGCGGTGGAATTGAAAATGCTGTCAAAAAAGCCTTGATGGCAAGCAGCAAATTTATCCCCTGGCAGGTGGTTACCATTACAACCGACGGAAAAATTATAGAATAATTAATAAATAACTGTTTATTTTTATAAAAATGGTGATATAATTTAATCAAACAACGTAATCGAGGTGCATAAAAATGAACATAACAAACGATATTAAATACATAGGTGTAAACGACCATAAGGTTGACCTTTTTGAGGGTCAGTACATTGTGCCTAACGGCATGGCATACAACTCATATGTAATTATGGATGAAAAAATAGCCGTTATGGATACAGTTGATGCAGGCTTTACCCACGAGTGGCTTGACAATCTGCAGAATGCTTTAGAAGGCAGAAAACCTGACTACCTTATAGTTCAGCATATGGAGCCAGACCACTCTGCAAACATCTTTAATTTTATGAAAGCTTACCCCGAGGCAAACATCGTTGCTTCTCAAAAGGCTTTTGCAATGATGCTTAACTTCTTCGGCACAGATTTTGCTGATAAGCAGATAGTTGTAGGCGAAGGCGACACCCTTAACCTTGGAAAACACACCCTTACTTTTGTAACCGCTCCTATGGTACATTGGCCTGAGGTTATCGTTACCTACGATGATGTGGACAAGGTGCTTTTCTCAGCTGACGGCTTTGGAAAGTTCGGTGCTTTGGATGTTGAAGAAGACTGGGCTTGCGAAGCAAGAAGATACTACATCGGAATTGTAGGCAAATACGGTGTTCAGGTGCAGAATCTGCTTAAAAAAGCCGCAGGTCTTGAAATTGAAAAAATCTGCCCCTTACACGGTCCTATACTTACCGAAAATTTAGGTTATTACCTTAATTTATACAATATCTGGTCCAGCTATCAGCCTGAAGAAGAAGGTATTATGATTGCTTACACCTCTGTTTACGGCAACACAAAGAAAGCAGTAATGGAACTTAAAGAGAAGCTCAAAGCAAAGGGCTGCCCCAAGGTGGTTGTAAACGACCTTGCAAGATGTGATATGGCAGAAGCTGTTGAGGATGCTTTCCGCTACAGCAAGCTGGTTCTTGCAACTACTACCTACAATTCTGAAATCTTTCCCTTTATGAGGGAGTTTATAAACCACCTGACAGAGCGTAACTTCTCTAACCGCACGGTTGCCCTTATAGAAAACGGAAGCTGGGCACCAATGGCTAACAAGGTTATGAAGGGTATGTTTGAAAAATCCAAGAATCTTACCTTTGCCGAAAATTCTGTTACAATTCGTTCTGCCTTAAACGAAGAAAGTATGAATGCTCTTGAAGCATTATCAGAGGAGTTGTGTATGGAATATCTGGCTCAGCAGGATTCAACTGCAAACAAAAACGACCTTTCCGCACTTTTTAACATCGGTTACGGCCTTTATGTAGTAACATCAAACGACGGCAAAAAGGACAACGGACTTATTGTAAACACTGTTACTCAGGTTACAAATACGCCCAACCGTATCGCCGTGACTATTAATAAGGAAAATTACTCTCACCACATTATTAAGCAGACAGGAATTATGAACATCAACTGCCTTACAGTTGACGCACCTTTCTCAGTATTTGAAAAATTAGGTTTTGTAAGCGGACGAAATGAGGACAAGTTCAAGGATTGCGAACCCTTAAGAAGTGATAACGGTCTTGTTTTCCTGCCCAGATACATCAATTCCTTTATGTCTTTAAAGGTTGAGCAGTATGTGGACCTTGATACCCACGGAATGTTTATCTGCTCTATTACAGAATCCAGAGTAATTTCTGACCGTGAAACAATGACCTACAGCTACTATCACGAAAATGTGAAACCCAAGCCCGAAACTGAAGGCAAAAAAGGTTATGTCTGCAAAATTTGCGGATATATCTACGAGGGTGACACCCTTCCCGAGGATTTTATCTGTCCTCTTTGCAAACACGGTGCAGTAGATTTTGAAGAAATCAAATAAATTAAACTTATATAATTATTCGGAGGTAAAATTATGTGTGAAATCAGATTTTTTAAGTGTAATCATTGCGGTAACATCATCGGAGTTATTCACAATGCAGGTGTTCCTATGATGTGCTGCGGTGAAAAAATGCAGGAGCTTATCCCCGGCACAGTCGATGCCGCTGTTGAAAAGCACGTGCCCGTAGTAAAAGTAGACGGCAACATCGTAACCGTTAAGGTTGGCGAGGTTGAGCATCCTATGGTTGAAGAGCACTTTATTCAGTGGGTATATATGCAGACAAACCGCGGCGGTCAGCGTAAGTGCCTTAAGCCCGGCGACAAACCCGAGGTTAAGTTTGCACTCTGCGACGAGGTACCCGTAGCTGTATTTGAATACTGCAACCTTCACGGCTTATGGAAAGCAGATATCTGATAAAGGAGATTTTACTATGAAATATGTATGCGACGCTTGCGGCTGGGAATATGACGAAGAGACAGGTCTTCCTGAAAAAGGCATTGCACCCGGCACAAAATTTGAAGATTTACCCGAAGATTTCGAGTGTCCCCTTTGCGGTGTAGGCACCGATATGTTCAGCGAAGCTTAATTAAAACACAACAGAAACACAAAATCCACTGTCAAATGACAGTGGATTTTTTCATCTTAATCCCTCAAAACGGCTGAATTTAACTTTTCTGCCCTCTTCGATTTTTTCACGATTAGCCGTGATAAAAATATAAAACAGGATTTTTCCAATTAAGAAAATCAAAACCAAGGGCAATGCATAGGAGTAAGAGCGTACAATATCGCTGAGTCCCACAAAATTATTACTGAAAAAGTCAATGAAATTAAAAACAATTAAACATACAAAATAAAAAGCCATCAGGCAAAATTCCATGGCAGATGCCACCTTCGGGAACAAAAACAACATTAAAACCAAAATAGCATAAAGCATATAAAATATAACAATTCCGAGTTTATCGAAGCTGGTAATATCACCGCCAAGGGTTGTCCCGAAAACCATCACGGCAAAAGCAAACATCTTAACAGGGCGATACATAACAATACCAGGCAGGATAATCTTAAAGATTATACCAAACCAACTGCCCATTTTATCAAGCAATGCAGAAAAAAACTTAAACATCAGTGCAAACCACCTCTGGTTAGCATTATACTGTAAACTTAAAATTATTGCAATACTAACAAGGGTACAGAGTTTTCCTCTGCACCCTTTAAAAATTATCTGATTCCGTATTTTTCAATAACGTAATCCATATCCTTGTCGCCTCTGCCTGAAAGGTTAATAAGCACAGAACCGTGCTCCATAGTCTTTGCAAGCTTCATTCCGTAGGCAACTGCGTGGGAGCTTTCAATTGCGGGGATTATACCCTCAAGACGGCTGAGCTTATAGAAAGCATCTATAGTTTCTTCATCGTCAATTACGTCATACTTAACTCTGCCGATTTCCTGAAGGAAAGCATGCTCGGGGCCTGATGAAGGATAGTCAAGACCTGAAGCTACTGAGTAAACAGGAGCAGGCTCGCCGTTTTCATCCTTAAGCATAATGGAGTTAAAGCCGTGCATAATACCTTCTGTGCCATACTTAAGGCTTGCGGCATGGTCGCCAAGTGTGGGGCCTTTACCTAAAGGCTCGATACCGTAAATATCAACAGGGTCATTTAAGAAACCTGAGAAAAGACCTGCGGCATTAGAGCCGCCGCCTACACAGGCAACAATTGCATCGGGAAGGTGACCTGTCATCTCAACAAACTGCTCTCTTGCCTCGATACCGATAACAGACTGAAAATCCCTTACCATCATTGGGAAAGGATGAGGACCTAAAACTGAGCCAATACAGTAAATAGAATCCTTATATTCTTTAGAATATGCATCAAATGCGGCATCCACAGCCTCCTTAAGAGTCTTAAGACCGTGGGTAACCTCAATAACATTTGCACCTAAAATCTTCATTCGTGCAACATTGGGCGCCTGCTTCTTTATATCAACAGAACCCATATAAATATCACACTCAAGACCAAAGTAAGCTGCAGCAGTAGCAAGTGCTACACCGTGCTGACCTGCACCTGTTTCGGCGATAACCTTCTTTTTGCCCATATACTTTGCAAGCAAAGCCTCACCCATACAGTGATTTAATTTGTGAGCACCTGAGTGGTTTAAATCCTCACGCTTTGCATAAAGCTGTACTCTGCCGCCTAAAGCATCAGAAAGACGCTCAAGATGAGAAACAGGAGTAGGTCTGCCCTGAAACTCTTTGCGAATTCTTCTGAGCTCTGCAATAAACTTTCTAGACTGACAGATTGAGAAATAAGCCTCGGTAATCTCTGCCATAGCGTCTTTTAATTTATCCTCAATATATACTCCGCCGTATTTGCCGAAGTAGCCGTCTTTGTTAGGGTAATGTCTGAAATAGGTATCAAAATCTACGCCGCTGAAATTCATAGTAAAAACCTCCGTAATATGTTAAAAGTAGTTGTTTTCTTAAGTTGTATAAATTATAAGCATCGCCATCGTTTAGTATAAAGCTTCATAAAAAAATCAGTCCTTGACAGATAAATTTCTGTCAAGGACGAATAAACTTATTATCCGCGGTGCCACCTTGATTTACGGCAAGCCGTACACTTTGCGGGGTACAAACATACCCCCGACAACTAACGTATGTCACACGTTGCAGAATACTCTGCGTACAAATAATACGCATTTGACTGCACCCTCAGCGGTCCATTTGACAACCTGTTTCTTATTCGGCTTTCAGCTACCCGAACTCTCTGTAAAGGCATAATTGCCGTTATCTCCGCGTCAACGGTTTGAAATTTAATTTAATTTATATTACTACAACAGAGGCTCTTTGTCAACAGAAAATTTAATCAGCAACCCTTCATTGTAAGGGAAATTCTCTGCTTTTTAACCTCTACGCCAAGAACCTTTACCTTGACGATGTCGCCAACCTTCAGAACCTCGGACGGATGCTTTATAAACTTGTCGCAAATCTGAGAGATATGCACAAGTCCGTCCTGATGCACACCGATATCCACAAATGCACCGAAGTCGATAACATTTCGCACAGTTCCTGTAAGCTCCATGCCCTCTTTAAGGTCCTCAATGCCCATAACGTCGGTACGAAGCACAGGCTGAGGCAGGCTTTCACGAGGGTCACGACCGGGCTGAGTAAGCTCGTCCAGAATATCCTCAAGAGTAGGCACACCGATTCCAAGATTCTCGGCAAGCTCCTTTTTGTTTGTAGCCTTTT
>JAFXBG010000014.1 GCA_017521925.1 Clostridia bacterium | reverse complement strand
TTTCTCAAACGCTTTTAAGATATTCAGTTTTAGTCTTAGTCCCAAGTTGTTGTATTTTGAGCATACTCCGTTTTACTCTTGTCTTCACGGGAAAGAAAAGCCTTTTTATAGAGCAGGTTGGGCTTTTCGGTGTTTATAAAAACCTCGGGAGTTTGCTCCTTAAAATCTACTTGAGGGACGAACCCTATATTTTTATTCTGCATAAGTAAACTCCTTTTCAAAATTATTTATTCAACATCCTGGAGGGCGTCATAGCCTTCTTCTCCGGTACGAACCTTTACGACGTTTTCAACATCGTAAACGAAGATTTTTCCATCGCCGATGTGACCTGTGTAAAGAACCTTTTTCGCAGTATCAATAACCTTACGCACAGGCACTTCGCTGACAACAATGTCAACCTGAATCTTCGGGAGCAGGTTGGATTCAACCTGAACTCCGCGATAATACTCCGGTTTACCTTTCTGTACGCCACAGCCAAGAACATGGGAAACAGTCATACCGGTAATTCCGATATCCATCATTGCCGCCTTTAAGGTTTCAAACTTAGACTCCTTACAAACGATTTCAATCTTTGTAAGCTTAGGTGTATCATAGTCAACTGTGGGTACTTTCTTAACAGGAACAGCTTCTGCAACAGGAACATCGCCTGTTACCGCTACAGCCTCGTCATATCCGTAATCCAAAGCGGAAACTGCAGGTGCAAAGTCAGCGTATGCACTGGGAAGTCCGTGTTCTGTACTGTCAAGACCTTTAATTTCTTCTTCGGAAGAAACTCTGAGACCGATTGTCTTCTTGATGATAAAGAATGTAATTATCATACAAACTGCTGTCCAAGCAAGAATTGCTACAATACCAAGTGCCTGAATACCGAGAAGCTTTGCGCTACCTGTGTAGAAAAGACCCTCGAGACCTGCAGGAGCAGCTGGGTTAGCAAGCAGACCTACTGCAAGTGTACCCCAAATACCGTTAGCAAGGTGAACGCCTACCGCACCAACGGGATCATCAATATGAAGCTTAAGGTCGAGGAACTCAACTACTACAACGACTAAAATACCGGAAACAATACCGACAATTGTTGCACCGATTGCATCCAAAGCATCACAGCCGGCTGTAATACCTACAAGACCTGCTAAAGATGCGTTAAGGCACATGGAAACATCCGGCTTACCATTCTTGATCCAAGTAAAGAGAAGAGTTGTAACTGTAGCAACTGCAGGCGCTATTGTTGTTGTAAGAAAGATAGAACCTAAAGAGCTTACGTCCCAAGCAGCTGCACCGTTGAAGCCGTACCAGCCGAACCAAAGAATAAAGCAACCGAGAGCACCAAGTGTTATAGAGTGACCGGGAATTGCGTTTACCTTGCTCACCTTGCCGTTCTTACTCTTGACATACTTACCAAGACGGGGACCAACCATAATAGCACCGATAAGTGCTGTAATACCGCCTACTGAGTGGATAGCTGCGGAACCTGCAAAATCGTGGAAGCCCAACTGTACGAGCCAACCCTGGGAGTTCCACACCCAACCTGCCTCAATGGGATATACACAAAGAGAAATAACTGCGGAATAAATGCAGTATGCAGAGAACTTTGTTCTTTCTGCCATAGAGCCTGACACAATTGTTGCAGCAGTTGCGCAGAAAACCAGGTTAAAAACAAAACTTGATGCATTCTCCTTAATAAATCCGCCAAAATCTGTAAAGATTTCTAAGTTGGGAATTCCTATAAAGCCAAAGAGATAATCCTCAGCCATCATCAAACTAAAGCCCAACAGTACAAACACAACAGTACCAATACAGAAATCCATCAGGTTTTTCATAATAATGTTACCTGCGTTCTTAGCACGGGTAAAGCCTGTTTCAACCATTGCGAAGCCTGCCTGCATAAAAAACACCAGTGCGGCTCCGATTAAAAACCAAACTCCGAACACTTCGCTTGTGACTGTTTCCTGCACAAGCTTGGTAATTTCTTCCATTACCATAAAATCATCTCCTATTACTTTTTTCGAGCAAAAATGTTCGTTACTTAACGCCAAAGAGTAAATCGGCATAAGAGGGATAAGGCCAATATTTCTTGGCTGTAAGAGTTTCTGCCTCGTCACAAGCTATCCTGAGCTCACTCATCTTAGTAAGAACGATATCGCGGATTGCGTTTGCTTCTTCTCCGATATCATCAACTGCAGTAAGCTCTGTAAGTGATGTATTAAGCTCATCCGCCTTAATCGCAATCATATCAATTAAGGCAGAAAGCCTCTTGACAAGGTTGCTTTCATAACCGCAGGCAATGGATGGATCCAAAGCTTTCTTTGCGGCTGCAGTCTTTGCAACCTCTAAAGTAAACGCCTCCACTGCAGGAGCAATCTGAGTTTTTGCCATATCAACCATTGTGTTGGCTTCAATTACAACTGTCTTACAGTAGTTTTCAAGCATAATTTCATATCTGGAGTTAAGCTCTGCTACTGTAAAAACCTTATGAGATGTGAGCATATCCACATTCTTCTTATCAAGCAGATGTGGCATACAGTCAGCGGTTGTGCGGTAGTTAAGAAGACCTCTTTCCTCTGTAGCCTCCTTAATCCATGCATCGTCATAACCGTTGCCGTTAAAGATAATTCTCTTGTGGTCTTTAATAGTCTTTCGAATCATCTCATGAAGAGCTGTTTCAAAGTCATCTACACCTTCAAGTCTGTCAGCGTAAATCTTAAGGCTTTCTGCAACAGCGGAGTTAAGCATAATATTGGCACAGGCAATGCTATTGGAGGAGCCGAGCATTCTGAACTCAAACTTGTTTCCCGTAAAAGCAAAGGGAGAAGTACGGTTGCGGTCTGTTGTATCGCGGTTGAACTTTGGCAGAACATTAACGCCAAGCTTCATTTGTGTCTTTTCTGCGTCGCAATAAGGAGTATCATTTTCGATAGCCTCAAGCACAGCGTTAAGCTCATCACCGAGGAACATAGATACTACTGCAGGAGGTGCTTCGTTAGCACCAAGACGGTGGTCGTTGCCTGCTGTTGCAACAGATATTCTTAAAAGGTCCTGATAATCGTCAACCGCTTTAATAACTGCACAAAGGAAAAGCAGAAATTGTGCGTTTTCGTAAGGTGTTTCACCGGGAGAAAGAAGGTTAACACCTGTATCTGTAGCGATAGACCAGTTATTGTGCTTGCCGCTGCCGTTAACACCTGCAAAGGGCTTTTCATGGAGAAGACAAACCAAACCATGTTTTGAGGCAACCTTTTGCATAATTTCCATAGTCAGCTGGTTATGGTCGGTTGCAATGTTTGTTGTAGTATAAATAGGTGCAAGCTCATGCTGAGCAGGAGCTACCTCGTTATGTTCTGTCTTTGCAAGAATACCAAGTTTCCAGAGCTCGTCATTGAGTTCCTCCATAAAAGCTGCTACTCTCGGCTTGATAACACCGAAATAGTGGTCATCCATTTCCTGTCCCTTGGGAGGCTTTGCGCCAAACAATGTGCGGCCTGTAAAGCGGAGGTCTGGGCGCTGGTCGTACATTTCACGAGTAATAAGGAAATACTCTTGTTCAGGGCCGACAGAAGTGCGTACACACTTTACTGTGTCATTGCCAAACAATCTGAGTATTCTTAATGCCTGCTTATTTAAAGCCTGCATAGAGCGGAGAAGAGGTGTCTTTTTGT
This sequence comes from Clostridia bacterium, assembly GCA_017521925.1. Taxonomy (GTDB): domain Bacteria; phylum Bacillota; class Clostridia; order Oscillospirales; family Acutalibacteraceae; genus Ruminococcoides. The sequence goes on along the minus strand of JAFXBG010000014.1, from coordinate 1,267 downwards.
CAAGTGCTTCGCCTCCGTATGAGCAGAATGCTGTAGGAATGCACAGTGTCTTGCCTTTGATAAACGCATAAGAGGTAGGGTCCCATGCTGTATATCCTCTTGCCTCAAAAGTAGCTCTCAGTCCGCCTGAGGGGAAAGAAGATGCATCAGGCTCGCCCTTAATGAGCTCCTTGCCTGAGAATTCCATAATTACGCCGCCGTCAGGTGACGGTGTAATAAAACTATCGTGCTTTTCTGCAGTTATTCCTGTCAAAGGCTGAAACCAATGGGTATAATGTGTAGCACCGTTTGCTATTGCCCAATCCTTCATAGCGTCTGCAACTGTATTCGCAACGCTTAAATCCAGCTTCGCACCTTCATCAATAGTCTTTTTAAGAGATGCATATACCTTTGCAGACAAGTTAGCTTTCATAACTCTGTCATCAAAGACTAAACTTCCAAAAAACTCGGGTACTTTCGACATAATAAAAACTCCTTTATTATTCAGTGTAGCCTAAATTGAATTCGCCACATTCTAAATAGCGAAAAATTGGGGAAAATAGTTTTTAATATTGAACGAGTATCAAAAAAATTTTCGTTTGTGGCGAACTCAACTTAAGCTACACCAAATAGAATAAAATATAAAGGCACCTTTAATGTGTTAACATTAAAGACGCCTTTGCCTTTTTAATAAATATATTGATAAAACAATCAAACAATACCTTGTGCATTCATTGCATCAACAACTTTTTCGAAACCTGCAATGTTTGCACCGACAACGAAGTTTCCTTCAAAGCCATACTTTTTTGCCGCATCGTCGATATTGTGATACAGATCGATCATAATATTTTTCAACTTCGCGTCGACCTTTTCAAAGGACCAGTTCAACCTCTCGCTGTTCTGAGACATCTCAAGAGCAGAGGTAGCTACGCCACCTGCATTGGCTGCCTTGCCGGGAAGGAAGAATACACCGTTTGCCTGGAAGTAATCGGTTGCTTCTGCGGTGGTCGGCATATTTGCGCCTTCTGCAACAGCAATTACGCCGTTTGCGACCAAGGTTTTCGCATCCTCGATTCCGAGCTCGTTTTGGGTAGCACAAGGAAGTGCAATATCGCTCTTAATGCTCCATACGCCCTTGCCCTCGTGGTACTGGGCATTCGGTCTGTATGTCTTATACTCGGTGAGTCGCTGACGTTTCACCTCTTTGATTTCTTTGAGCGCTGCTACATCAATGCCGTCGGGATCATAAACCCAGCCGGTAGAATCAGAGCAGGTCACAACCTTTGCG
>JAFXBG010000013.1 GCA_017521925.1 Clostridia bacterium | reverse complement strand
TACCGATATGAAGGCAGAGTACAAAGACGGCTGTCTTGTATTTACAACCGAGCATTTCAGCATTTACGTAGTAGCAGAGCCTGAAAAAGAGGCAACACCTGACGAGCCTGTAGTTGACAAGGGAATCCTTGGCGACGTAAATGGCGACGGCAAGGTAAACATCAAGGATGCAACCCAGATTCAGAAGTTTGCGGCAAAGATTGTGGAGCTTACAGATGCTGAGTTTATCCGTGCAGATGTAAATGCAGATACCAAGGTTAACATCAAGGACGCAACTGCTATTCAGAAGTTTGTTGCAAAGCTTGAAACAGGCTTACCTATTGGCGAACCTGCAGCATAAATATTATATTAAACATTAAGACAACCCCTCTGCGAAATTGCAGAGGGGTTGTTGCGGTGTTTGGAGATATATGATAAAATAAAATCAATATGTTAAAGGAGGATTATTATGCTTACGTTTATTTGCTATCCTAAGTGCACTACCTGCAAAAAGGCTCAGGCTTGGCTTGATGAGAATAATATAGAATATGTATTAAGAGATATCAAGGAGGATAACCCAAGTGCCGATGAGCTTAAGCAGTGGTTTAAGAAAAGCTCTGAGCCCCTTAAAAAGTTTTTTAACACAAGCGGACTTCTGTACCGTTCTATGGAACTTAAGGACAAGCTCCCTGCTATGAGCGAGGAGCAAATGCTTGATTTGCTTTCCACTGACGGTATGCTTGTTAAAAGGCCTTTGCTTGTGGGTGAAGATTTTGTACTTGTGGGTTTTAAAGAGTCACAGTGGCGGAGTGCGGTTTCAGGCGAATAAAGATTTCAGGGTGGTAGTATACCGCCCTTTTGTTTTGTTAATTATCTGTCATGGTTAATGACCCCGCTGTTGATGTAAGGTTTTCTGTTAAATTAACCCTTTCATAAGAGAAACTGCCCTCAGTGGCAAACGTGCTGTTCGTCCCTAAAATGCGCCTTTTATCCCATTTTGTTGCAGGTGGGATTTTTGTATGGTAAGCTACAGGTGCAGTCAGGAAAATACAGATAACTTAAGCAATAAGCTTAATGCTTTTTGTATATATCAGGCACAGTAGGTTGCCTGAAAAAGGACAGGGTTTCTCAAAAATGTTCGAGAGCTTTGTCCTGTTGTAAAGCTTTCCCCACAATTCTTAATATATATCTGCGAAACCGCCGCCGGAGTAAAATCCGACGGCGGTTTTGTTAATTATTAACCGTGAGGGGGGACAGGGTCATTGCCGAAAGAGCTTTTCTTGCGGATTTTTCCGTCTCTGCCGCAGACAGTAAGCTCTGATTTCTGATTTTTGGCAATATCGGTAGCAATAGCGATAGCCTCACGCTGAGTTTCCACAACTACTGTAGGCTTTTTGTTGCCTTCTCCCATAACCTGCCAGTAACCGTCATCTCGGTGGGTTACAAACTGGTTTTTGCCCATTTTCTCTACACCTCCGTAAATTAAAGTTACAGATATTATTTGTGCGTTATGTAGAAATATGCGAAAAAAGGACTGCACAGCCAAGTGCAGTCCTGATACAATACGTTTTCGATTTATAATAAAATAGCCTCTCGCAGTAAACCGATTATTTGCGGAACTGTTCTTTGAAATAGTCTCTGATTTTAGAGTCGCCGCCTGCTTTTGCCCTGATGATATCAGGAATATGTCTTACAGCAAGAAGTACGCCGACAAAAATCGCAATGATAATTATTTCAGGCTGGGGATTTTGTATGCAGTAAAACAAAGGAAAAACCACAGCTGCCGTATAAGGAACAATAACCGAGTGATTTACAATAATCATTATTCCTACACAAAGGACAAGCATAAATACAAACAACACAGGGTCCAGCGCTAAAATCATTCCCGCGTAGCAGGCAAGGCCTTTGCCACCTTTGAACTTAAGGTAAAAAGGACAGATATGACCCAATACAGACGATGTACCTGTAAGAATGCCTGCGGCATAAAACTGAGGAAAAATAATTCTTGCAATGTTTATTGCCAATACTGTTTTGAATACGTCAAGCAGCATAACCAATACACCGTATCCCTTGCCCATAACAAGCATGGTGTTGGTTGCACCTAAATTTTTGGTACCGTTTTCTTTAAGATTTACTTTTTTAATTTTTGAAACAATGGTTGCAAAGCTGATGGAGCCAAGCATATATCCGATTAATATACACCACAGATATTCCATTTTGCCTCTCCTTTAATTTTCCGATATACCTCTCAGTTTTGTAACAGGCAGTTTTCTTTTAACCTGCTTATAAATAGCTGTAAGCTCACTGTCAGAATACCCCGAAAGACTATTGTCAATAAGATTACCTGAATCCACAAACTGCTGCAAAAAGTATCGGTCACAGCCGGAAATCCAGTCTGTAATTTTCAGTAAATCTTCCTCGGTGTGCAGATTTTTAACTACAGTAGTGCGAAATTCTGCTTCTACTTCACCGCTTAAAAGGAATTTTATGCTTTCATCAACGGCGGTTAAATCCATACAGGTTTTTCCTGAAGTAAGAGCATATTTATCACGGCAGTTTTTTATATCCATAGCAACATAGTCCACAAGTCCTTTGCTGACTACATCCTTAAGTTTTTTGGGCAAAGTTCCGTTTGTGTCAAGTTTTAACGAAAAGCCCATTTCTTTAATGGCTCTTAAAAAATCCTCAATGTCAGGCTGTAAAAGGGGTTCGCCGCCAGTAACGCAAACTCCCTCCAGCATACCTTTTCTTTTTGAAAGAAAGCTCAGCACTTCCTCAGTGCTGATTCCGCCCGCACTTTCCTCAGTTACAAGCAAAGCATTGTGGCAGAAGGGGCAACGTAAGTTACAACCATATGTAAACACGGTCGCTGCCATTTTGCCCGGATAGTCTAAAAGTGTAAGCTTTTGTAAGGCTTCTATTTTCATATGATTTCAATGTCCTCTAAGAAATTTTTGATAGTGTTGTCATATTTTTCGGCGGCATTGATTCTTAAGTGAGAATGTGCACCCTTATCAAAGGTAACAAGCTGTTTCTGAGTTGATGCACATTTATCAAAAAGTGATTTGCATTTATGGGGCAGGGAGTATTTGTCGCACTTACCGCTCATTAAAAGCAAAGGTAAGGTGAACTTGTCTGCAACTTCAATAGGAGCCTGCTTTTTAACGTCAATGCCGAAACGGCGTTTGCAGATGCTTCTCAGCTGCCATACAACGGGATAGATAGGCTTTTTAAGCTCTTTGAGATGTTCGCGGAAGCTTTCATAAAAGCTGTGATATGTACCCTCGGCAACCAAAGCCTTGACACTTTTGGGGAAGTTCTTTTTAGTTGCTGCCAGAAATACAGATGTACTGCCGATACAGATGCCGTGAAGTACAAAGGTATGGATACCAAATTTTTCCTCAATATGATTAACCCAGGCAGGCACGTCTTTGCTTTCAGTAATACCACAACCGTTAAAGTAACCTTCGCTTTCGCCGTGACCGCGGGTATCAATAACAAGAATGTTAAAGCCCAGTTTGCGGTAAGGCTCTGCAAAATAGTAGGAGTAAAGAAGGCTTTCGGCTCTGCCCTGTAAAATAAAGGCACATTTGTCAAAACCAAAGTCAAAGTATTCGCCGCAAAGCTTTAAGCCGTCATTGTTGATTTCTTCAACATTGGCAAATCCGCGGTATTTGTCGCCCCAGGCTATACCTTCTTCAAACATTCTTACGTGTTCTTCGTTTGTTGCACAACTGCAATCTCTTGCCCATTTTTCCTTGGAGGTGCGAACAAGCTGTTCGTCAATTACACCCCAGGTGATTTTATATGTGTATCTGAATACAAAGTAAAGCGGAATAAGGATAGCTGCTAAAGCACCGACAATAATAAGGTAACCCCAAAAAGGCATAATAAAACATCCCTCTCATTCAATATATCTGATACATATATTATCTTATAAAATTCCTCAAATGTAAAGTGTCGAGTTATAGAAGATAATAAGGGAAAATAAGGAAAAATAGTTTAATTTGATAAAAAACTATTGAAAAAGCGACACGCGTGTGCTATAATGCGGTTTGAAAATAAAGAATAAATATGAGGGGATTAAGAGAATGTACAATTTTGCAATTATTTCCGATACCTCCTGCGACCTTACAAAGGACTTAAGAGACCGTTTTGGTATTGCGGATTACGCCAGAGGTTATGTACACCTTCCTGACGGCTCTGAAATTAAGGGTAATCTTGATTGGTCTGAGGAGGAAAGCACTGCTTTCTTTAAGGCACTTTCTGATAAAAAAGCAAGCTTTAAAACTTCCACTCCTGCTATAGGTGAGGTGGTTGATATTATAGAGCCTTTTCTTAAGAAAGGCGAGGATGTACTTTGTGTTACACTTTCAGGCGGTCTTTCTGGAATGTACGGTGTGTTTGTAAATGCTAAAAGAGATTTACAGGAAAAATATCCCGACAGAAAGATTATTATTGTTGACTCTATGCGTTATTCTACATCTGAGGGTATGGTATGTGTGCTTGCTTCCCAGTACAGAGCTATGGGCAAGACTATTGAGGAAACAGCCGAGCTTTTAGAGATTAATAAGCACAGAGTTCACCAGATTGGCTGGATGGATGACCTTTTCTATTGTAAAAAGATGGGCAGAGTTTCTAACGCCGCCGCTGTTATGGGCACACTTGTGGGCATTAAGGCCATGGCAGATTTTAACCATAAGGGTGTAAGCCATGTTCTTGGCAAAACAAGAGGATATAAAAAAGCATACAGAATTATTGTTGAGTATATGAAGGCAACAGGAGAAGACCTTGAAAACCAGATTGTTTTTATTACTCACAGCTTAAGAAAAGAACACGCTGAAGAAGTTAAAAAGCTTATCGAGGCTGAGATTAAACCCAAAGAAATTATTATTACAACCGTTGGTCAGGGCAGTGCTCCTAACATTGGCCCCGGTATGGTAGCTGCATTTTATATGGGCAAAAAGGCAAGCGAGGACTTAAAGGACGAAACGGTTCTTTTCGAAGAGCTTGCTTCTAAAATTTAATAATCAGAATAAACATAAAGGGCACTCCGATTTAAAATGGAGTGCCCTGTTTTTATTAGTTATTATTAGTTATCAAAGCGGTAAAATGGTGATATTGTGTTAAGCGAATGCCTTATAAACAAGAGCTGTAGTTTCGATGGGGATAGCATCTGTTACAAATTCTTTGCCGATGTTTTTATTAGAGGGCAGGTTTGCAAGGTGCTTTTGAATTTCTGTTGCATCTTTAATGTTAAGCTTACCGTCTTCGTTAGCATCAGCTGAAATCATACCAGTTTGAGAAAGCTCTGTAAGTTTTGCAATGTGTTTCTGTATAGCTGTGGCATCTTTGATGCTGATTTTTGAGCTTTGGTCAGCATCGCCTAAAATGTAGTAAGAGTAAAGGTTAACGGTTTCTGTAGGTGTGGTATCAGCTTCAGTAGAAGTTGTTACTTCCTGGGGTTCGGTTGTGATTTCGGGAATGGTTTCTGTAGAACAAGGAATAACTGTAGTTTCCTCAGGTTCATCAAAGGTTGCTGCTGTAGGTGCTGTAGTTTCTGCAGGCTCGGTTACAGTTGAGGTGTTTTCTGTTGCTGTTACAGATGTAGTATAAATCTCTGTAGCAGTTGTTGCAACCGGCTCGGTGTCAGTTTCTGCAGGCTTAAATTCTAAGTTTGCAATACCTTCTTCGAGCATATCTGAAGCGTTGTTGTATTCCTCATCGCTTACACCATTGCGAAACTCAATTGCGTTAACTGTGTTAATGACATTAAAGAGAGCTCTGCATGACACTTCAGTGTAGTTGTCGGCGTTTACCCTTAAATATTGTCTTGCATCAAAAAGAAGCTTCCTGTATCTGCTTTCGGCGGTTTCCACAGGAGTTGTGGGGTTTTCAATAGGCTCAAGTTCGCTTGTAGCATTAATGAGGTTTAATGTAGCGATGTCAACCTCTTTCTGAGACTGAGCACTATATTTGACTGTTTCTGCATTTCTGTATGCAGCCGAAAACTTTTCGTAGCTTTCTTCGGTGAAATATTCGCTTACTCTCTGAAATTTGCGGGCAGTTTTCATTGCAAGGTCAAGATTATGGTTGTCCCAGGTGTATATAACAAGACCGTTGATAGCATTTTCGATGTTCTCAGTGGCAAAGTTTAAATCTTTATCAGAACTACTGCTGTTTTCAATTAAGCTAATGCCATAATTGTAAGCATCAGAAAGCTTTTTTATGGATGCATCAGAATAGATTGTTTTGTAGTCGTAGATGTAATGCTCTGCACGGTTTACAAATCTTATAAGCTTGTCTTTGGCGGTTTCTACGGGAGCAGTTGCATCACCGACAGGAACAAGATTTGCAATACCTTCGTTGAGTGCTTTTGTAGCTTCGTCAAGTTCTTCCTGAGATCTTGGATAATATACGATGATGTTATTTTCTAAATAGATTTCATAAAGAGCATTATAGCTTTCTTCGGTAAAATCTTCAGGATTAAGAGCTGCTACATACTGCAAAGCATTCCAGAAGCCTGTTTTGTAAAAATTGTAGCTTTCAAGATTATGGATTGCGTCGTCAAGTTTGTCAATCTGTTCCAGAAGCTCTTCGTCAGTAGCCTCAGGATTAACATAAACCAGTCTTGCCTCGTCAAGAGCGTCCATAAGAGCAGAAACAGTTGCGGGGTTGTAATTTCCGCCGGGAGCAGGTCCCTGTTCTGCTTCGCGAATAAGCTCTGCAAGCTGAGAGCGGTTATCAGCTGCGGCAGAAACGCTCAGACAGAAAGTGGATAGTAGTATCAGCGATGCTAAGATTGCAGATAAAATTCGTTTTGCTTTCATATTTTTCCTCCGATTATAAAATACTAGTATAGTTTGTCTTATATAAGCTGAAATGTCAATGATTTTGGAAAAATCGGCTCGGATTTAGCCAAAAACTGCACAAACCATTGGTGAAATTTACTAATGTTTATAAAATTGTTTTTATAAAATTACCAAAATTTAATCTCGTTCGTTTAAACGAACAAGACTTAATGCTGTATTTGAAAAAATTCGCACTAAATATCAAAATATAAGCCATTCTGAGCTAAAATCCGTTAAAGCTATTGTCTTTTTTTGCTTTGAAACAGACATTATCAAAGAGAAAACTATAATATAAAATATAGTTGTAACAATAGAAAGGAGGCAGTAAAGTGGAAAAATCCATAGTTCGCCAATTTGTAATAGATGGTGATATCTGCGAAGTGGTATTCAGATTTAACGAAGATGCAGATAAATATATCGGCGATTATCCCGATTTTGAATATTCGCCCAGGGTAACCCCAAGCGGGCTTTTGTGGGTAAATGCTACTCAGGACGGATGTTCAGAGGCGGTGCATAAATATTATCCGGACAGAACCTGCCTCGATTGCGGTTCCTGCATTTTCTTTACAACTGAAAAAGCAGGAGACCTCATAGGTGTTTGCAATAAGAAGATATGCTGAGCATATATGATGAAAGGAAGATATATATGATGTCAAATAACAAAGTTATTGCAAGGGTTGTTTCAATGTTTCTTGTACTTACAATATTAACATTCTGCATTCCGCTTGCATCGGTTTCAGCTATTGATACTCCCGACAGCATACAGCAGATTGAGTATACAGGCGGTTGGAATCCAAAAGAATACCCAGTATCAGGTACTCTCTACAAGGATAGAGTAGCTGTAAGCAAAACCATTGCCCCAACAAAGGATGAGAACTATTTTGATATTACCCTTAAAATTGTGGCAAAACCCAGAGTTATTGACCAGAGTGTTGACGTTGTAGTTGTTATGGACGTATCCAATACAATGAACTCAACTCACCAGGGTTTAGGTGTCGGTGCGGTAGGATATGATGTTAAGGATGCACGTCTTACCCACGCAAAGGCGGCGGTTAATTCCTTCCTTGATTTATACGCTGTTGATGAGAACATCAGTACCGACCGTAGGTTTGGTCTGGTAACCTTTAACTCCTATGCAAACACAGTTGTTCCCCTTACTACACTTAATACTGCAGAAAAAGCAGCAGGGATTAAGACAACGGTAAATGCTATTACTGCACCTACAGGCAACCGCGAAAGGTTTACAAATATTGAAGGCGGACTGCAACTTGCTCAGAACCTTTTAAGTCAGTCCGATGCTGCGTTTAAGTATATAATCTTTATTACCGATGGTTTTCCCACTACATATATTGAGAGCGGAAGACAAAGCTTGGCTCAGATTGTAGGTTATGATACCTATATGACAGGTGCTTATAATGCATCCAAAGTTGGTACTGACGGTTACTTTGCCGACTCAGTTACCGGAAAGGTTTGCACTTACGGTGTTAACTACTCCGATAAGGCTGCAGATAAGGCAGACGACGTTGCCGCTGCTATTAAAAAATCAGGTATAAACATTTTCTCTATAGGTATTGATGTAGGTGTTCAGAGTATTCCTGATTATCTTAATTCTGCAAAAAACACTACACATACCACAGTTGACCGTACAAGTAACAGTCACGTTATAGGTAATTCAACCGAAAGCTACAAGGCCTGGCTCAGAGATGCAATCGCAGGCGGTCCTATGATTGAAGAAGCAGAAGATACCGAGGATATTCATCGTTATGCATCCGGTAACAGTAATACAGAACTGCTTACAGCTTTTGAAAATATCCTTGAGGACATCAAACTTATTCCTGCAGAAACAATGGAAGAAGCATATACCCTTGACCCTATGAGTGATTATGTAGAGTTTATTAATTTCTATAATCCCGACGGTAGTGAAACAGATGCAGTTATTAATACCAAAAACGGTAAGGATATTGCAACATTTAATACCGAAACAGAAACTATCAAATGGTGGCTTACCACTACCCAGAATTTCTATATAGACAATATTGGAAATTACGTTCTCTCTGTAAGTTATAAGGTAAGACTTAAAAATGAAATGGAAGGCTTTGAATTTTACAAGGCTTTTCCCACAAATGATACTACTACTTTCTATTTCAAGACAGTAGACTTTAGCACAGGCGAGACTCTTTTTGGTGATAACAGTATTGATTATCATATTCCGGAGGTTGAAGGTTATTTTGGTAACTTCAGCTTTACCAAAAGAGATTCTTTGACAGGACACCCGTTAGAGGGGGCAGTGTTTACCCTTGAGCATTACGGCGAAAGCTGTCACGTATGTTCCGGTGATGCGGTTATTGAAACACTAACGGCATCTTCTGACGAGCAGGGCGTAGTAAGTTTTGAAAATTTACCGTCAGGCCACGAGTATGCTTTGATTGAAACACAGCCTCCCGAGGGTTATCAGCCGGGTGCTATCCACTCTGTACATATTGCTTACGGTAAAACTTACCTTGACGGCAAGTTGGTAACAGAAGCTTCTCCTGCAGTTATTACCAATAATCATATTATTCCTGCCAGGGTTAGGCTCAGTGCACAGAAAACCTTAGAGGGCAGAGAGCTTAAATCAGGCGAATTTACTTTTGTTCTTGAAGGTGAATACATCAATAAGTTCCACGAAAGAATGCATAATGACGAGAACGGCAAAGTGGAATTTTTCGAGATTATTTTTGATGATGAGGGCACATATAACTTTAAGGTTTATGAAGAAAGAGGAAAGGATTCATCAGTTGTTTACGATACCGCCGTTTATGACATAGAGTTCAATGTAACACTAAGCGATGACGGTAAAGAGTATTTGATTGAAACAAAGATAAACGGCAAGGATATTGAAAATGACACCGAGCCTGCACCTTTTGAGTTTGTAAATACTCTTAGAAAGAGTGTAGATGTTACCCTTGGCGCAGATAAACTTTTTGACGGAAAAGCTCCTGAGGACGGAATGTTCAACTTTGAGCTTAAAGATGCCGAGGGCAATATCATTGACACAAAGTCTACTGTAAACGGTACAGCAACATTTGACGAAATTACATATACAAAGGAAGGTGTTTACAGATACACAATTAATGAATCTCACGAATGTACGTTAGACGAAGCCGATACAAAGATTTTCTTTGACCATAATGTTTACGATGCAGTTGTAACTGTAACGGCACCTGAGGACAGCGACAGCTACAAGGCGGAGGTTGAATATTTCCTCAATGGCGAGGAGGTCGACAAAGCTGTGTTTGAAAACCTGACCCGTTCCAAGGCGACCCTTAAGATTAATGCACTTAAGACTTTTGCAGGCAGAGACCTTGCTGACAATGAGTTTACCTTTGAACTGAGAAAAATCAGCGGTAAGATTCTTGATAAATCAACGAACGATGCAGAAGGAAACATAAGCTTTGAAACTCTTGAATTCAACCAGGCAGGATACTTTGTGTTCCTGATTTCCGAAGCAAAGGGAACTGACACTGAGGTAGTCTATGACGAATCTGTTTATAAAATTTTTGTTACCAGCGAAGCACACCACAATCTGAGCAGTTATTATCTTGAAGCAACTGTTTACGAAAGCAAGGGCGATGAGGTTATAGAGCTTGCTCATATGCATGGTGTAGACCTTGAGGTTGCAATCACCGATGGTATTAAATTTGAGAATACTGTAAATACTACTGAGCCAACCTCTACGGTTACTATTGATACAAAGCCAACAGAAAATACGAAGGTAACAGAGCCTGTTAAGACGGAACCAACAGAAACCACAAAGGTAACAGAGCCTGTTAAGACAGAGCCGACAGAAACCACAAAGGCAACAGAGCCTGTTAAGACAGAGCCGACAGAAACCACTAAGGTAACAGAGCCTGTTAAAACAGAGCCGACAGAAACCACAAAGGTAACAGAGCCTGTTAAGACAGAACCAACAGAACCCACAAAGACAACAGAGCCTGCTGAAACTACTATTGTAACAGAGCCTCAGGCAACTGAACCTAAAGCAACAGAGCCTCAGCCTACAGAAAAGCCTGAGCAACCTGACATTGTTATAACAGGGGATGCCTTCAATCCTGCACTTTGGATTGCGGTGCTCTTTGTAGCAGGTGGTATGAGCATAATTACAGCTAAGGTTTATAAACGTAAAGAAGAATAAACTTCCGTATAACACAAAGAAGCCTCCCTTTATTGGGAGGCTTCTGTTTATTTCCATTTCTTTGCTTTTTGGGCCATTTCCTCAAGCTCTTCTTTCGAAAGCTCAGGAAGTCGTTGAAGTTTATCTAAAAAAGCAGTTTTTGACTCTTTGAACTGCTGTTCAACACAGCCGTTGTAAAAGCTTACCACAACACCTGTTACAACGGCAACGGCAAACAAAGCATACACGGTGATAAGTACCGACAGCACCTTGGTAATAAAAGCGGTGGCAACAATATCGCCAAAGCCTATGGTAGAGAATACTGCGTAGCAGTACCACAAAGCGTCTGTGTATCTCGTAATATCGGGCTCGACCAAAAGTATAATAAAGGCACAGATAAACAGAAACACTACAAAACCAAGTATAATTTTATCTGCCTGAGTTTTCTTTAAAACAGCCCGCAAAACCCTGAGTTTTTTCATACTATCACCTTAAATATGAGTTATCTGTGAGCCAAAAGCATCAAGTTCAAGCCTTAGTTCTCTACCGTTTACATTAAGGCAGAGGCTTTTGGGTGTGTCTGCAATGTTTACGGCTATTACGGCGGTTTCGTTTTCGAAACTGCGGCTGTAAACAAAGCACTGGTTTTCCAGTTGCACCTGCTTAAAGTCGCCGTATTTAAGTGCTTTTGACGCTTTTCTTATTTCAGCAAGCTTTGCAATATGCTCAAAAAGCTCCTGACCGTTTTCGGGGATTACTATGTCATCCCAACAGGGTCGAAGGGGAGCGTCGCTGTGGTTTGCTTTTTCACCCTTGATACCGTATTCGCTGCCATAATAAATGGAAGGAGTCCCCGGTACGGTGAAAAGCATAGTGTATATGTTTTTTATGTTGTCAGTGGTTTTAAGGTAACTTGCCAGACGGTTGATGTCGTGGTTATCGACAAAATTATATAGTACAAGGTCTTTGTAAAGTCCCCAGTCGCCATATTCACGGAGTAAACCGTGGGCGGGCTCAAACATATTTTTGTCGTTAACGCCCGAGTAATAACCTTTATGCATTTCATAGTTGGTTACCGAGTGAAGCATTTCTTTATTAGCCCAGATGCGGTAGTCGCCGTGGATAATCTCGCCCATAAGCCAGAAGTCCGGACGTTTTTCTGTTGTGAATTTTCTCAGTCTTCTGAAAAAATCGTGGTCAATACAATCGGCAGCATCAAGACGAAGACCCTTTATGCCGAATTTATCAATCCACATTCCTACACTTTCAAGAAGATAGGAGATAACAGCTTCGTTTCTGAGATTAAGTTTAACAAGCTCCTCGTGACCTTGCCAGGCATCATAATGAAAACCGTCATTGTAGCTGTTGTTCATATCAAATCTCAAGCCTGAAATCCAACTGCAGTAGGGAGACGCCTCGCGTTTTTCCTTAATATCCTCAAAGGCGAAAAAGTGCCTGCCTACGTGGTTGAAAACGCCGTCTAAAATAAGGTCTATGCCGTTTTCGTCAAGCTTTTTGCAGAAGCTTTCGAAGTCCTCGTTACTGCCAAGACGTGAGTCAATAAGTCTGTAGTCTTTGGTATCATAGCCGTGATACTTTGACTCAAACACAGGTCCTAAATAAAGAGCATTTACACCTAAGCTTTTCATATGTGCGATATGCTCGGTGATTTTATTAATTCTGGTCAAAGCGGTGCTTGTGCCTTGGTTTTCCTTAGGTGCACCAACAAAGCCCAAGGGATAGATGTGATAAAAAATACATTCGTTAGGAATAAAGTTTGCCATATGGTCCTCCGTGAAAGTTAATAAAAGTATTATACATTATACGCGGCTCCTTGGCAATAGTGCACAGTAAAAAACCGTCGGAAAATTTTCCGACGGTTAAAGTGTTATTCACTGTAGTTAAGATTATACATATCAGCGATATAGGATTTAAGCTGAGGGCTGAGCATAGCCGTAAGCTCTTCAGGGTTATCAGGTAAAGCAACAATAAGCTGGTTGCCCGAGCGTATAAGATAACCGGAGTTTTTGCCTATAGTGTTTGAAAGTCTGCGTACATCGCCGATTTTAACCTTAGTAGCAGCTAAGGCACGAGACAAAACATCAGAGAGTCTGTTTTCGCCTGAAAATCCCAAACCACCGATAATAAACACCAGATTGCAGGTTTTTAGTGCCTCGGTAAGCTTTTCGCCTAACATAACAGGGGTTGTAGAGGCACACACCCTGTGAAGCTCTGTGTCAATTTCGGTTAAAGCTTTTTTTAATGCTTTTTCGCAGTAGCTTGTTTTTCTGGCAAGATAAAAAACGAGATTACATTTCATATTCTCACCTCATTTAAGCCGATGGCTCTGACAGAACAGTTTCTGTAATTGGCTGAGTTTCGGGTGCATCTGTAACTGTTGTGGGAGTCGCGGTGGTTAAAGCTTCTGTGGCTGTGGTAGCTTCTGTAGGCGGTGCAGTTGTAGGAGCTGCAGTTGTAGGTGCCTCGGTTTTGGGAGGCTTGGTTTCAGGAGCTTCTGTAACCACAGGAGGCTCTGTATCAGGGATAACCTCCGGTGCCTCGGTTGGCTTTGCGGTTGTAGGTTCGGTGGTGGGTTTGGTTTCTACAGGCATTTTCTTTTTGGTAAACACAGGCTTAACGGTTAAGTCCTTGGTTACATTGGTAAAGTCTGTATCCCAACCCTTGAAAACAAAGTAATATCTGCCTTCTGCGGCTTTTCTGGGAGGCTCTTTGGGAGCCTTGGCGTCTTTGCCTTTGATAATAATCTGAGTTGACATTGCTTTGCCCTTGGCGTCAAGGAACTCAACAGTATACATTTCACTTTGTTTCATGTAGATTACTGATTCGTCGCCTTTAACTTTGCCGTTTCCGTCATACCATGGAGTGTTGCCTGCGCTATACTCTGTGCGGAAGGTAGAACTTGCAATGCTTACAGGGCTTGCGGGTTTTGCTTTTTTGATGTATTTGGACAAATCCTCATTGCTGTCTCTCAGCTTTCTGGCAACTGCTATGGTACGCATATTGTCAGTTTCGTAAGAGCAGGTGGAAAGTGTCAGAAGCTGGTCGTTTTCGTTAATGGGAACGTCTACATCAAGGTAAGAACGAATTTTGATGTTATACACAAAATTCATAAATCTTGCAGTAGAGTCAAAATCAGTCTTAAGGTAATCAAAAACATTTTCAAGGTCATTTGAAACGTCAATCTTCATCAATGAGAAGATAACATATTCTTCTGTGCCGTCCGGAGTGTCGATAGTAACAATAGGTGCTTTTTTATAGAAATCCACGTTACCTTTTGTTGAGCCTGATGTGCGGGCGTAGTTAATAAGCTGACCGAACATAGAGTCATCACTGCCCATATTGTGGCCGTGAAGAATAAAGTTCTTTGAGTCTATGCCTTCTTCTTCACAACGGTAATCAACAAAAATACTTCCAAAGTCGGAATAGTCCTGTTTGTAATTGCGGTAAAGGTAGAACTGGCTGTCGGCATTATCTCCCTTATGCTGTAAAACAGGGTAGTCTATTTTAGTGCCGTCAATTTTTACCCATGCAACAATTTCTTTGTTGATTTTCTTAAGACCCTTCCAGTTTTTTACTGTGGTCTTGACTTCTACTACTTCACCTTCGTCATTGGTTGCATAAACAACTTCGTCCTGTGTGGCATAGAAAACCTGCTGGATTTCGTCAATTACAGTCTGGTTGCCCATTGGCATAAAAACATAGAAGTTAAGAAGTATTACAGCACCTGCAATAAAGCCTGCTATTGCAATAAGCACAATAAGCTTTCTGATAACATCGCCTATGCTGTCGCCTTTGCAGGGGATAAAGCTCATAAAATAGTTTCTTTTGACTTTTTTAGGCTTGTAGTAGTTTATTTTATCTTTATTAAGGGTAATGATACCTGTGGGGTATTTTTCCTTCTTTTTCTTAAGCACGGATTTAGCACTGAGTACAGCATCGGTGAAAAATTCCACAAAGTCTATGCCTTCTACGGTTTCAAATGCAGGTAATGCAATAAAACGTTTATTAAGTGCATAAAAGCAGTAACCCTTAATCTTGGTTCCTTTACAGTTGAATGCGTAAACGTTTACGTGATTTTCAAGGGTTTCATCATTCTCTTTATAGGAAATACTGCACTGTTGTGCATCTTCAATCAGAGACATAACAGGCGTGAATAACTCCACAAAAGAACTGCTGTCCTCGGTGTCAATGGCGTTTGCAAATATGTAGCCTTCGATTCCGTCGTCAGCCTGAACGCTTTCTCTGAAAGCGTTGCAGATACGCTTAGGATTTCTGTCAACCTCTGTATTGATAATTATGTGTGTGTTTGTAATTTCATCAAGTCTGGTATACAGGCTTTTGGACTGATTGTTAAGCTCGGCTACCTCGTCAGGGGTGCGTCTTAAAGAAAACAGCTCTGCTCTCATAGGTCCTCCTGATATGTAAAAATTTAGATTTCTGTTATTTCTACGTTCTTGATTGCTTCCTCTATAAGCTCAGTAAAGTTTGCTTCTTCCTCTGCATATTTTACAAACTTAAGCACAGGTCTTGTGCGTGGATGTTTGGGAGTAAAGATTGTGCAGCAATCTTCATAAGGCTCAATAGATGTTTCAAATGTGTCAATCTTGCGTGAGATTCTGATAATCTCCTCTTTATCCATTCCTATCAAAGGTCTGAACACAGGCATATTTGCGGCTTCGTCCGTACAGGCAATTGCGTGGATTGTCTGGCTTGCAACCTGGCCTAAGCTTTCGCCTGTGATAAGGGCGGTGCAGTCATAATCTTTGGCAATACGCTCAGAAATCTGCATCATAATACGGCGCATAATAATTGTGAAAAGCTCTTCAGGGCAATCGTCGCGGATTTTTTCCTGAATTTTTGTAAAAGGAACGGTAAGCATTGTAATGCTGCCGCTGTAACGGCTTACAAGCTTTAATAGCTTCTTAACTTTTTCCAAAGCTCGCTCACTTGTGTAAGGAGGGCTCTGGAAATGAACAGCAGTAAGTTTGATGCCTCTTTTTGCCATCATATATGCTGCAACAGGGGAGTCGATACCGCCGCTTATGAGAATACAACCGTTACCGCCTGTGCCGACGGGAATACCGCCTGCACCCTTTTTGCTGTCGGCGTGAACATATGCGGCAAAATCTCTTACCTCAACTGTTACCTTTACGTCGGGATTGTGAACATCAACAGTAAGATGAGGGAATTTTTCTAAAATAAGTCCGCCTAACTCCATACATATTTCAGGGGATTTAAGGGGGAACTTTTTATCGCTTCTTTTAGCTTCTACTTTAAAAGTTTTCGCCTCAGATAAAATATCCTCAAGATAAACCGGTGCTTTTGCGTAAATATCTTCCATATCTTTCTCGCAAACGCAGGCACGTGTGTAGCTTACAATACCAAAAACTCTTGAGATTGCGTCTTCAACCTTGTCCATATCCACATCCTTGCTTTCAGGAGTAACGGTAATGGTGGACTGGGCAATGCTTAACTTAAACCAACCTAAGCCGTAAAGAGCTTTTTTTATGTTTTTCTTAAGCACATCCTCAAATGTGCGGCGGTTAAGTCCCTTAAGGGCAATTTCGCCCAGTTTGACTAAAACTACTTCTTTCATTTTCTTTTCCTCTGTAATGTATTAAGTCCTGCTGCAAGTGCTTCTAAGAGTGCGTCTATGTCTTCCTTTGTGTTTTCCTTGGAAAAACTTACCCTTATGGCACTGTCAGCCAGGTCGTCGTCTATTTTAAGTGCTGACAAAACGTGGCTTTTGCCACCCTTTGAGCAGGCACTGCCCGAAGAAACATAAACTCCAAAGTCTGACAGGTGATGAAGCATAGTTTCGCTTCTGATACCTGTTGCCGAAAAGTTAAGTATGTAGGGAGATGCGTCATCGGGTGAGTTAATAATTATATCATCAAACTCAGTGAGTTTTTGTCTTAAGTAAGTGTTAAGCTCCAGAATTTTCTCACGGTTTTTGGAAACATTGATTTCACTTGCCGCAACACCGAATGCACCTATAAGGGGCAAAGCTTCTGTGCCGGGGCGAATCTTAGCTTCCTGCTTACCGCCGAAAGTACGGGGCAGAACACGCACTCCTTTTCTGATGTAAAGAGCACCTGTGCCTTTTGGCCCGTGGATTTTGTGGGCACTTATGCTCATTAAGTCGCACTTAAGGGAGCTGACGTTTATGGTTTCTTTGCCAAAACCCTGTACGGCATCAATATGAAAAAGTGCAGGAGCACCTTTGCGTTTAATAATGGCGGGGATTTTAGCAATAGGGGGCATAAGTCCGGTTTCGTTGTTGGTCATCATAACAGAAACCAGTATGGTTTTATCTGTAATGGCAGACTCAAAGTCTTTAATATCAAAACCGTTTTTGTTTTTAGGATACACAAATTCAACCTCAAAGCCTAAGCTTTCAAGGTGCTTTGCGGTATCCAGAACCGAGTGGTGTTCAATTGCCGTTGTGACAATTTTGTTGCCGCGTCTTTTCAGAGCCTCAGCCGCACCCATAAGGGCGATATTGTTGGATTCTGTTCCGCCTGAGGTAAAGAAGATTTCGTTTTCTTTTGCACCTATTACCTCGGCAATTGTCATACGGGTGGCGGAAAGTTCCTTTTCAGCCTCAAATCCGAAAGAATGAAGAGAGGAAGGGTTGCCGAAAATTTCACGCATCAGTTCAATCGCCTTATTAGCAGCGGCTTCGCTTACACGTGTTGTTGCACTGTTGTCAAGATAATGAAAACCCATAATATCCCTCCTCAATAATTTCTCAACTTACATTATAGCACTAATAGACGTTGAAAGCAAACAGATATTTATTCATATTTAAGCATTTTCAGGAAAAAATAAGGGTGGTGATGAAAATGGACAAGAATAAATACTCAAATTTGGTAAAAGAAAAATCCCCCTCAAGCCACACCTTTATGGAGTGCATAAGGGCATTTCTCATTGGGGGCGGAATTTGTGCCTTTGGTGAGGTGTTGTTTACCCTTTATTCGCTGTGGGGAGCAGATGAGAAAAAAGGCAGAACCTATGAATCTTTGACTCTTATTTTAATAGCCTCAGTATTAACCATGATAGGTGTGTTTGATAAAATTGCAAAATGTGCGGGTGCAGGCACCTTGGTGCCTATTACGGGTTTTTCAAATGCAGTAACCAGTGCCGCTATAGAGTTTAAAAGTGAGGGGTTTATATTAGGCGTTGGGGCTAAGATGTTTACAATAGCGGGACCTGTGATTGTTTACGGTACCGTGGCAAGTGTGGTGTACGGGGTTATTTATTGGATAATAAAAACAGTAACGGGCGGTTGATACCGCCCGTTTTATTCTCCCCAGGCTTTAAGGCCTGTTAGATTTTCGATTGTTCTGATTTCATAGTTTGGAAAGTAAATCCACAAAAGCTCGCCGTTTGCCACAAGCTCCAGAATGTGATAATTGGGAACACAAAGTACGCCGAAACGGTTTTTGAAAAATCCGTAAGGCTTGAATTCTTCGCTTTGGTAAGATTTGTCTTTATACCAACTTGGTATAGTAGCACCTTCGCCAATTGTGCGGATTGTCCTTAGGGAGTTAAGGGGAAAAGCATATTTGCCACCTGTATTTGCAAGGTAGAGGTTATGGGTATCTTTATAAATACTGAAATTAAGATTTAAAAAATCAGGCTGTGTGGGAAAATCGAAAACCTTTGGTTGTCCGTTTTCAATTTTATATCTGCAACATAGAATATCGACTTCCTCAGCATTTTCAGGTACACCAAGGCAGTTGAGAATTTCATCGTAAACTCCAAGTGCATCGTCTTTTGTTTTAAGGTTTTCTTTAGCGCCGTACACTTTATTTTTCTTTTTTGAACCAATAAGTGTAAGTATTGTCCATATAACCAGACAGACTAAAAAGGTTATGTATAACCAAGGGGCATTTTTTATGCCTTCGCGAAAGGTACCAAAAATAAGTGAACCTACTGCGCCGATGCCGAAAATAAACCCCAAAAGGCCGGTTACAAAGTGTACAAACTGCCAGAATCCCGGAAGCTCTGCTTTTTTTACCACCTTTTCAAGCTTGTTTGTGGCATTTTCAAGCTTTGCCAGAAGTTCAGGAGGAGTTGTCTGGGTTAAAAGTTCGGTACCGTTTTTAATTTCGTTTTCTGTATTTGTTGAGATGTCAATTCCTAAAAATGGTTTCATGGTATTCTGATATATAAGAAAGTTTATTTTTAATCTGCAAGTACAAAAACTGCACGATTATTTTCGTTCTTTACATATCCTACCGGCTCAAGATACTCAACGGTTAAGTCAGCCAGGTTATCGTTTTCTGAGTTAACCTCAACACCCCATACTCCAAAAACAAGGTCTGTGTCCTTTTTCTTGCCTGTAAATACGCTTAAGGGTGTCATTTCCAGAGCTAAATCTGTGTAAAGGGTTTCACCGCTTGAGGTGTCAAAAATAACCGTAGGGCCTACATTGCCTGACTGAAAAACAGAAATTTCACCTCGGTGCATACCTGAGCCCCAGGAAGAAGCCACAAGCAAGTCCTTTTTATTGTCGTTGTTAAAATCACAGGGAAGTGCATCCACAAAACCATATCCGCCGAAGAATTCGCACAGGGAATAGATTTTGCCATCTGACATTAAAAAAGAATAGCAGGAATCAGAGAATTTAAAAATCTGCATATCTGTTTCTTCCAGAATTTCTTCGGGTGTAACGTTATAGCAGTTCTCTTCTTCAAAGTCAAAACTATCATTTGTTGCAGTTTCTGCTTCCAGTATACTCATAAATTCATCTACGCCGTCTTTGCTGATGTTAGTTTTGGCGGGTTCGATATCTATATCGGTGTTGGAATTACATGCACCCAGTGAAAAAACCATAATAAATATAAATAAAATGCAAAGTATTTTTTTCATAAAATTACCTCTCAACTATATAAATTATTAATAAATTTCCTCGTCGTCAAATTCTCTGCCACAGTAAGCGCAGTAGTTCTGGTTAAGATGTCGGATATGTTTTGAGCAGTAAGGGCATCTTAGTAACACAAAATTAAGAACTAAAGAAATAATAGCTAAGCCCAGCAATATGCCCTTCTGCAGATTAGGAAAGGGATGATAAAACAAACTGAACAGGAAGAATACAAAGGTGAAAACAGTAGAAAATACTATGATTTTCTTTTTTGTTTTAAACTTCATTTAAAACACCTCTTTATGTATTTATTATAATATACCACAGACCCCCGAGAAAGTAAATAATTATTAAGACAAACAAAAACCTCCGACCAGAATATGGTCGAAGGTGTATTACGAATAATTAATAGTCAATTGTTGTGTAGCCGTCGTAGTACATATACTCGCAGGGGTTAACTGCGGTGCCGTCTTCCCAGATTTCAAAGTGGAGATGGTCGCCTGTTGACATACCTGTACAGCCTACAGCTGCAATAGAGTCACCCTGGTATACCAGCTCGCCCTCTTCTACATAAAGATCGTCGCAATGAGAATACATAGTCTGGTAGCCGTTGCCGTGGTCAATGATAATCATTAAACCATAGCCTGAATCATCCCAGCCTGAGAAGGTAACAATACCTGTGTCAGATGCTACAATATCAGCACCGTAAATGCCGATATCAGCAATATCTATACCGTGGTGGAAAGAACCCCAACGATACTCAAAAAGGCTTGAAATGTTGTTGGCAGCAGGTACAGGCCACATAAAATCACCTGTGCCGGTTCCTGATTCAAGAGTACCGACTCTGACGATTTCGTCAACAGGTGCGGTAGTGGTTGTGCTGTTCTTTACAATAGCATCTGTCTGCACACCGTCAACATAAACAAGGCGATAGTAAACTTCCTGCATACCATTTTCGCCCTCCTGAATTACTTCATAGTAATTATCAGGCTGAGTGTCGTCATATTCATAAATCGTTGAATAAGCTTTGTCATACTCAATGGTGAAGTCTGTTTCAAGTCTAACAGAAAGGTAAGGCTTTGCAGACTCAAAAAGTGCATTTGCAGTCATAAGAGTGTCTGCAGAATAAACGTCCTTTTTAATCTGAACGTTGTTACTAAATGTTGTGGTGGTTGTACCGTCATAGCCCTCTTTGGCAGCATCCAGATGAGCGGTAAGTAAAGCGTTAAGCTCGTCGTAATTAAGTGCCGAACCAAAGAAAACACCGTCAACAAAAAGTCCTGATGCATCATTTACAATGCCTGCATTAATACCTACAAGCTTTGTGTAAACGTCCTTGGCACCTGATTTTGATGTGCCTGAATAAGGTGAGGAAATCTGCATTGTAGGAGTAACGGTTTTGTCGTTGGTCTTAACGGCAGACAAAGCATTGTTAACCTGGGCAGTAGCCTCGGTAAGTACAGCTTCGTTTGAAATTGTGGCAACAAAGTTGTCTTTGTATGTAACGTTAAGCGAATAGTCGCCCATTGTCCAGAAGCAGATTGTAAAAACAAAAAGCACCAATGCCAACGCAGGAACGGTGACATTGAAAATACCGCGGGGAGTTGTAAGCTGCTTAAAGGTAGAAGTAGGCAGGCAAAGCTTGCGGATACCTTTAAAGAACTTTTTAAGTGTAAGTGTTTCCCAGGTGATGTCTTTGAATTTCTTAGAAATATGAGCGGCATCGCGGGAAATTTCTGTGCCTATACGTTTAATAAATCTTAAAAGTTTTTTATTGAATTTTTTGAGTCGTCCGTTTCTTTTAAGGGAGTCGATTTTGTCGAAGCCCCTGTTATTAATAAATTTAGTACTCAGAAAAATGCTCCTTTTTCAAATTTGTATCATAAAAATCCTTACAAAAAGAAAGGTTACAAAACTGTAACACAAGGCTAATTATACCTAAAAATGTACAGTTTTGCAACCTTTTTAATATTTTTTCGGGATTTACGATACTGTTGCACAAAGGATAATAGCTAAGTTTGTGCAAACTACCAATAGTTTTTAATACTGTAAGTCAAAAATTGTTAAATCCTTAATAGTTTCGTAATATTTTGTCATCTCGGCTTTTGCACCTTCAAGGTCGTGTTCAGCGGCATTTCCGCACTCAACAGGCTTACTTCCGGGGATTTCGCCCTGATGGTTAATAGCACTTTCAAGGGTTTCGCGGATAAGGGTAAGAGTGTCAAGGGAAGAAAGCTCTCTTACAATAAGGTAAAAGCCTGTGCGGCAACCCATAGGCCCGAAATAAATGATATTGCCTCCAAAGCGGCTGTTGCGTGCATAGGTTGCAAAAAGATGCTCAATAGTGTGCAGAGCCTTTGTGTCAATGTAGGGAGGTGTGTTTGGTTTGATAAATCTTAAGTCATAGGTTGTAATGTCGCCGTCAATGCGGGATACATAGCAACCGGGTTTTAAAGTATTGTGGTCAATCTGAAAGCTTGCAATCATTTCCATAATTTTATCCTCACTTATAATTTTTAAAACAAATGTTAAGGTCAACGTCACCCTCAATGCCATCAACATATCCTGTGCAGGAATACTGCCACATCATATAGTTATAATACATATCAGGTTCGTCGTTGTAAAAAGCATACCATATATCAACGCCGTTAAGCTTTGAAAGGTCAAACTTCATATATGCTTTTTTGCTGTCGGTATAAAGGCAGGGAATGTAACCTGCTCTGTTAACAGTATCGCAGAAAGCTTTTGCACATTCTGTCAGAGTTTCTGCAGTTATGTTTTCTGTTCTGGGATTTTCAGCGGAGTCAATGGTTTCCCAGTCAAAGACTAAGGGGTAATCAAGGTAAAAACCGTCAAGTAAATCAAGGCAGAAATTTGCTTCTTCTGTTGCTTCCTCGGCTGAAATTGCCTGAGAGAAGAAGTAAGCACCCACCATAAGCCCTGCTTTTCTGGCTTCTGTCAGGTTTCTAAGGGCGTAATCATCCTCAAAAACTACGCCTTCTTCGCCGTAGCCTCTTCCGCCTAAACGCACAATAACAAAGTCGATGCCGTAATCTTTGACAGCATCAAAATCGATGTAGCCGTTAAATGAAGAAACATCAATACCTGTGTAAGAGGCGATTTCACCGTTTTCGTAGTAATATTTGAGTCCCTTTGAGTCAGTGAGAAAGTTTTCTTCTTTGTAGGTTGCAACGGGTACACCCTCAAGAGCAGGAATAGCACCATAGCCGAAATCAGGATTCCAGATAGGCACCATATCGCCTTTTTCGGCAAGGGTCAGCTCACTGTCCATATCGTAAACGGCACCGTGGCGACGGCTTCTGTAAAGCTTAACCATAGAAACAGAAAACGCAGAGCCTAAAGCAATAATAATTGCCAGCAAAATACACACAAGGGCAAAAAGCTTTTTTGAAAGACCAAAAGGGATTTTAAAGCTTTTCTTTGCTTTTGGCTCGGTATTTTTAACCTCATCAGCAGGCTTTGGAGCAAAATTTTCTTCCATAATCATATACCGCCTTTAATTTTTGCATATAGACAGGATACCACAAATTTTTCATACTGTAAATATGTAAGTTGAGGTAATATGACAATTGAAAAGGACCTGTAATTTGTATATAATAATAAATAGTAAAATGAGAGGAGGAATGCCTGTGAACAGAACTGAGCTTTTAAATGCCGTAGACAGTGTTGAAAGTATCAGCGAACTTTTTGCACTTGTGCAGAAAGAAAAAATAGATATCCGTATGCATTCCTTTACATCTGCTTCAAACATTCCACCTAAAATGCTGGATTTAACCGACACACAGGTAAGCCCTCTTGAAAAACTTAAATTTGCCGTTAAATCTGCAATTAATAACACAAGATACGATTAATCTAAACCGCTTTGAGTTTTATCAATTCAAGGCGGTGTTTTTAATTTTATTCGTCTGAGGACGTCGTGCTTATTTTGAGATAATTCAAAAGGTGCAGAAAGCGTAATGAACCTTCTGCACCTTAAAAAATTTATATGCAATTTGTAATTCCGCCGTTAACGGCGGTCAATATTACCACTAATATTACCAAAGGCGGAACTACCCACCGCGGTTAGCGGTCAACGTGCCACTTGATGCCTTCGGGAGTATCGGTAACAACAACGTGCATTGCGTTTAACTCGTCGCGGATTCTGTCGGCTGTTGCCCAGTCTTTGTTTTTTCTTGCTTCAGTTCTTTGGGCAATAAGAGCTTCTACCTTTTCAGCATCTACAGAGTTATTCTTTTCTGCTTTTTCAGCTTTTATTTTCTCAGCTTCTTCGATAAGACTAAGGCTTAAAACTTTGTCAAAGTCCTTTAAAAGGAAAAGCTTTGTAGCATCGTTTGTGTCTGCCTTAAGTACGTCATAAACACAGGTGAGAGCCAAGGATGTATTAAGGTCGTTGTCTAAAGCTTCCTTGAATTTTGCGATATACTCTGAGGCTTTAGCCTCGTCAACCTCACCCTTTGCATCCATAGCTGCAATTTTTGTAACAAGCTTGTTGTAAGCAAGAGTTGTGTTGTTTAAGCTTTCGTAAGTAAAGGTAAGGGGCTTGCGGTAGTGGCTCTGTAAGCAGAACATACGGTATGCCAGGGGGTTGTAGCCCTTGCTCTCTAAAAGAGAAACTGTAAGGAACTCACCCTTAGACTTGCTCATTTTGCCTGTAGAATCAAGAAGATGAAGAACATGGAACCAATGACCGCACCATTTGTGGCCAAGATATGCTTCACTCTGTGCAATTTCGTTGGTGTGGTGGGGGAATGCATTGTCAACACCGCCGCAGTGAATATCAAGGTGTTCGCCCAGGTGCTTTACACTAATGGCAGAGCACTCAATATGCCAGCCGGGGTATCCGTTGCCCCAAGGGCTGTCCCACTTAAGCTCCTGATCGTCAAATTTGGATTTTGTAAACCACAAAACAAAGTCGGTTTTATTTCTCTTGGCGGTGTCTTCGGTAACACTGTCACGAACACCTACGGCAAGGTCCTCTTCGGTCTGGTTACCAAAAACATAGTAGTTATCAAGCTTTGAGGTATCAAAGTAAACATTACCCTCGGAAATGTAAGCATAGTCTGTGTCCAGAAGTTTTTCTACCATTTCGATAAACTCAGGAATACACTGAGTAGCGGGCTCTACAACATCGGGGGTTTTGATGTTGAGCTTAGCACAATCAGAGAAGAAAGCCTTTGTATAAAAATCTGCAATTTCAAGGACAGTTTTATGCTCACGTTTTGCCCCTTTGAGCATCTTATCCTCGCCTGTGTCGGCATCGCTGGAAAGATGGCCGACGTCGGTAATGTTCATAACACGCTTAACATCATATCCTGAGTAGCGAAGGTGTTTTTCAAGCACATCTTCCATAATATAGGTACGAAGATTGCCAATATGAGCAAAGTGGTAAACGGTAGGTCCGCAGGTGTACATTCTTACCTTGCCTTCTTCAAAAGGAACAAATTCCTGCTTTTTCTGACCTAAGGTATTATAAAGTATCATTTTTCTAACTCCTTTAACTTAGACTTAAGAACCGATATCTCATGTTCGAGTTTACAAAGCTGCTGAGAAACAGGGTCTGAAATATGAATCTGGTCAAGGCTGTCGTTGGTTACCTTGACACCGTTAATTCGCGTAACTCTTGCAGGCACACCAACCGCTGTTGCATTTTCGGGTACTTCTGAAAGAACAACGGCACCTGCGGCAATTCTTGCATTGTCGCCAACTTTAAAGGGACCTAAGACCTTTGCACCTGTGCCGACAAGCACATTGTTGCCCAGCGTTGGGTGACGTTTGCCGTGGTCTTTACCTGTACCGCCAAGGGTAACGTTCTGGTAAATGGTGCAGTCGTTGCCGATTTCAGTGGTTTCACCAATAACAACGCCCATGCCATGGTCAATAACAAGACCTGAGCCTATAGTTGCACCGGGGTGAATTTCAACGCCGGTTCTCCGTCTGGCGTTTTGTGAAATCCAACGTGCCAGAAACTTCATATTATGTCTGTAAAACCAGTTGGCACGTCTGTATGCGCGTACTGCCTTGAAGCCTGAATATAAAAAGTAAATCTCAAAGCGTGACCTTGCCGCAGGGTCTCGTTCCATATAGGCGTTAAGGTCGGATTTGAGTGTATCGAACATATAAATCACCTCGAAATAAGTGGAATTTGGGTAAATAATGTTTGCCTTGTGGCAAATGTTGTGGCTCGGCTATTTATATTTCCGAAGAAAATATAAATAGCCGTCCCAAAAAGGGACGGCTTATACCGTGGTTCCACCCAAATTCAGCTATGTATACACACAGCCCTTTGTGACCGATATCGGGGTCTGCCGACCTCAGATACACTCCTTTAAAAAGGATTTCCCCAAGGAAGCTCACGGGTGCATTTTACCGCCGACACCTTTGCGGCTTTCAGCATTTGCCGCAATCTCTGTGAAGTCTCGTCTATCGGTTACTTCTCCCGCTCAACGCTTATGTTTTATAACATTATATACACTTTCTTTCAAAAATGCAACAAAAATTAAAAATCGGATATATATTCCTTACACTGGATTATGTAAATTAAACCTGAAATAATGGTTGCAACGCCTGTTATCCACAGAAGAACCTCGCCGATAATAAAGAAAATACCGCTGAAAACAGCTGTATCAAGAGGAATAATGCCAAGTGTGCAAAGTTCGGTGAAATACTGCATTGCAAAGATGGCAGCGATTGCTACAATCTGGGAAACAGTCTTAAGCTTGCCCCAGAAATTTGCGGCAACAACGTTGCCCTTTGAAGCTGCCACAAGTCTTACGGAGGTTACGGCAAACTCGCGGAAAAGAACTACAATAGGCAAAATAGGATCGCACCAGCCAAGGGACACAAAGCACACAAGGGAGGCTATAACAAGAATTTTATCAGCCAGCGGGTCGGCAAATTTGCCGAAAGCTGTGATTAAATTACGTTTTCTTGCAATCTGTCCGTCAAGACAGTCTGTAATTGATGCTACGCCAAAAATAAGACCTGCCGCCAGAACATGGTGGGGAAAGGGAATAAGCAAAGCGGCAATCATAATGGGAACAAGAATGATTCTTAAAACTGTCAGTTTGTTTGGTAAATTCATTTTACTACCTCACCGATAAGGTCACATTCCAGAAAGTCTGTAACCTCAACATCGTAAAATTCGCCAATGGTAACCTTGTCTTCACTTGTGAAGAAAACATTGGGGTCAACCTCAGGAGCATCGGCGTAGCTTCTGCCAAAGAAACATTCGGCATATCTGTCAAAGCCTTCAACCAGAACCTTTACTGTTGTGCCGATTTTTGACTGGCAGTAATCTTCCATAACAAGCTCCTGACTACGCATAATTGCGTCTGCGCGGTAGCCTCTAATGTCTTTGTCAACCTGCTCAAGCTCTGCGGCAGGAGTATCTTCCTCAGTTGAATAAGGAAAGCAACCCAAACGCTCGAATTTAAGCTCCTTGGCAAACTCGGCAAGCTCGTCAAATTCTTCATCGGTTTCGGTGGGGAAGCCTGTAATAAGGGTTGTTCGAAGCACCACGCCGGGAATTCGTTCGCGAATTTTATTTATTAAAGCGGTAAGGCTTTCTTTGTCGCCTCTGCGGTTCATTGCTTTTAATACTCTGCCGTTACAATGCTGCAGGGGTAAGTCTATGTACTTGAGAATCTTGTCTTCCTTTGCAATGGTATCAATAAGCTCGTCGGTGATTCTGTCGGGATAGCAGTAAAGTACACGTATCCACTCAATGCCCCCGATTTTGCAGAGTTCTTTTAAAAGCTCAGGCAACATAAGCTTGCCGTAGATATCTTCACCGTAACGTGTAGTGTCCTGAGCGATTACGTTAAGCTCTTTAACACCGCGTTCTGCAAGCTCCTTAGCCTCATCAAGAATACTTTCCATAGTGCGTGAGCGGAAACGTCCTCTTATCATAGGAATTGCACAGTAGGTGCATTTGTTGTCACAACCGTCAGCCACCTTAAGGTAAGCATAATGAGGAAGTGTAGAGCCTATGCGTTTGTCGTCCAGAGGCATAAGCTCTTTGTCGGGGAAGGATTCGTAATTTTCCTTATTAAGAGCTTTCCTTACAACCTCAACAATATCACCATTGGCACCAAGACCGATAACGGCGTCTACCTCGGGCATTTCTTTTTTGATGTCTGTTTTGTATCTTTCAGCAAGGCAACCGCTTACTATAAGAGCCTTGATCTTGCCCTCTTCCTTAAGCTTTGCAAGCTCTAAGATTTCTTCGATGCTTTCCTGCTTGGCACTTTCAATAAAGCCACAGGTGTTAATAATTACAGCATCACCGTCAGCAGGGTCATCTTTTAAGATAAAGCCTGCCTCCTTTAATTTATAAAGCATCATTTCTGCGTCTACACGGTTCTTGGCACAGCCTAAGGACACAATAGACACCTTGATATTTTCACCCATAATTTTCCCTCGGAGTATCAGTATTCATCAAATTCTCTGAACTCATTAATTACTGACTTAATGTCAGAGTAGCCGAATCCCCGCCTTTGAAGTGCGGCGATTGTACGTCTTAAGTCACCTTCGTCAGAGAGTTTGCGTATATATTTTTTCTCAATAAGAGCTCTTATTTCCTGTTTTTCATCAAGGTCTAAATCCTCAACAGTTTCAGTACTGAGCTCTTTATCAATGCCTTTAAGCCTTAACTTCTGCTGAATCTGCCTTTGTGATAAGTGCTTGCGACTTAAACTTTCAGCATAGTTTTTTGCAAAGTTTTCGTCATTAATAAAGCCTAATTCCATAAGCTTTTCAATAGCCTTGTCTACGGCTTCTTCGCCATAATCTTTGGAAAGTTTTTGCCTGAGCTCTCCTTCTGAATGGTCGCGGTAAGAAATAAGCCACAAGGCTTTTTCTTTTGCACGTCTTGCATCAGAGGTTTTAATAAGCTCATAAAGCCTGTCGTCATCTATTTCCTCGCCTATTTTAAGACGCTCAGAAAGCACAGTTTCTGTGTCAAGTTTAACGGCAAATTCCCCGTCGATATAAATCGCCGAAAGGGATTTGCGACGGGGTTCAATTGCAGTAATAATCATTAGTCTTCAACTAAAATATCAATTTTTGCACCCTTTGCAGCCTTGGGAGCTTCAGCAGGAGCTACCTCTACAGGCTTTACGGCAACGGCAGCCTTTGCAGTTTTACCGGGTTTAGCAGTAAGCTTGTCGATGTTTTCCCAGAGTTTCTTTTCAATCTCTGCGGCAAGCTCAGGCTCCTGCTGGAACAGAATCTTAACATTATCTCTGCCCTGACCGAGTCTGCGTTCGCCAAAGCTGAACCAGGCACCTGCCTTCTGGATAACATCTGCCTTTACTGCAAGGTCTACAAGCTCGCCAACGCGGGAAATACCTTCACCGTACATAATGTCAAACTCTGCCTCTTTAAAGGGAGGCGCAATCTTGTTCTTAACAACCTTAACGCGTGTGCGTGAACCCAGCATCTCACCGTTCTGCTTAAGGATTTCACCGCGCCTTACTTCAAGGCGAACAGAGCTGTAGAACTTAAGTGCTCTGCCACCGGGGGTAACTTCAGGGTTGCCGTAAACTACGCCAACCTTTTCTCTGAGCTGGTTGATGAAAATTGCAACGCAGTTGGATTTGGAAATTGCACCTGCAAGCTTTCTGAGAGCCTGAGACATAAGACGTGCCTGAAGTCCTACGTGGCTGTCGCCCATTTCACCCTCGATTTCAGCCTTGGGAACAAGAGCTGCAACAGAGTCGATAACAATAACGTCAATAGCACCTGAGCGGATAAGTGCCTCGGCAATTTCCAAAGCGTCCTCACCTGTGTCGGGCTGAGAAACTAAAAGAGAGTCAACGTCAACACCTAAAGCGGCGGCATAAACAGGGTCAAGTGCATGCTCAACATCGATAAAAGCAACGTTACCTCCGTCTTTTTGACCCTCTGCAATACAGTGAAGAGAAAGTGTGGTTTTACCTGAGGATTCAGGTCCGTAAATTTCAATAATTCGGCCCCTGGGAAGACCGCCGATGCCAAGAGCAATGTCAAGAGAAAGTGAGCCTGTGGAAACGTGCTCAACATTAAGTGTGGAGTTCTGGCCAAGACGCATAACTGCACCCTTGCCGAACTGCTTTTCAATCTGACCTAAAGCGGTCTCTAATGCTTTGTTTTTATCAAGTGCCATATTTATTTCTCCTTTACGGGAATGTGTTTTTTGATACAACAATATTATAAAATAAACTTTTCTTAAAATCAATAAAAACAGGGCAAAAATCTCGAACAAATTTTCTAAAACTCGAACAAAGTCCCTTTTATCGCCCTGTGGATGCCGCCTAAATCGTCAAAAATCTCAATATCTTTGTAATTTGCTGTTTCCATCATGGCTTTTGTGTACTCTGCTTCTTTGCCGTCAAGCTCAAAAATAAGCTGACCGCCTGCCTTTAGTTTGGGCGAATAGAGGGGAATTATCCGTCTGTAAAAGTCGCATCCATCCTCACCCCCGTCAAGAGCCAGGGCAGGCTCGAAGTAAAGCTCTTTTTGCATAGAGCCAAGCTCCTCGGTGGTTAGATAAGGCGGATTTGAAATTATCAGGTCAAAGTAATTGTCCTCAAAATTCTTGTATACATTAAATATATCGTCATTTATCAGGTTTATGTCGGCATTGTTGAGCCTTGCGTTTTCCTTTAAATAGTAAAAAGCATCCTCTGAAATCTCAACAGCAGTAACCTCAGCTTTGGGATAAAGCTTTTTCAGGGTTACACAGATAGTACCGCTTCCTGCGCATAAATCAAGAATTTTCGGGTTTTCTATCTTGTCAAGATGAGGGAAAGATGCCCTTAAAGCTACTTCAGTATCATCTCTGGGAATAAGCACACCTTTTCCCACTTTAAAAGGAAAACCGTAGAATTCCCACTGACCTAAAATATACTGCAAAGGCTCGCCCTTTGCACGCCTTTCTGCAAGAGAAAGTAAGGTATCAAACTCTACTTCTGTAAGCTCTTTTTCTTTATCAAGCCTGGGTGAGTAAGGTGTACCCAGTACATATGAAATAAGCTCTGATGCATCAAAGGCAGGAGACTCTGCTCCTGCCTCGGTGAGCTTTTTTTTGATTAATTTAAAGCCGTCGATAATTTTCATTTTTATTTACAGCAACCCTTGTTTACAATGTCAGAACCGTCGTCGGGAATTACGGGAGTAATAGCGGCAATTGCAATCTCAATCATAGAGTCGTCAGGCTCGCGGGTAGTAATACGCTGTGCCCACATACCGGGAGCGGCAATTATACGGGTAAAGAGGTTGTCGTATTTGCCACAAAGCTTGATAAGCTCGTATCCGATGCCAACAGTAAGGGGTAAAAGGAGAATTTTAATTGCAGCTCTCAGCACGGTGCCCCAGATGCCGAGATATGCAAAAGAAGGAACAAAAAGTCCGATTATAATGCCTAAAAGAAGCATAATAATCATAAAGCTTGTACCGCAACGGGGATGGAAACGTTTGTGCTTTCTGACATTTTCTACAGTAAGCTCTTCATCAGCTTCGTAGCAGAAGATAGTCTTATGCTCAGCACCATGATACATAAATACACGTTTCATATCTTCCATCTGAGAAACAATGATTATGTAGCCTAAGAAAAGTGCAATTCTTAAAACGCCCTCAAAGGTTGAACGTAAAAGCTGATTATCAAATACAGGGTGTAAAGGCTGAAGTAAACCGTAAAGAAGAGAGGGAACCCAGATAAAAAGCACTATTGCAAGAGCAACACCTAAAACAGAAGCAATGGTCATAATGACATTCATAAGCTTTTCGCCTAATTTGTCGTTAAGCCACTTTTCGAACCTGCTCATTTTTTCTTCTTCTACTTCAATAGAGTCGATAGCCTTGTTAGCTGAAAGCATAAGGGATTTGTAGCTCAGCTTCAAAGAGTCAATCATACCTGCAATTCCGCGGATAAAAGGCACTCTGAAGAATTTAGATTTACTGCTTAAGGTTTTAACCTCAAGCTCCTCGGTTTCTATTTTGTCCGGAGCAGTGCGTACCGCTACCACGGTTTTCTTGGGACCTCGCATCATAATGCCTTCGATAAGGGCACTGCCACCTATTGATGTTATTTTTTTAGTATTTTCCTGTGACATAACACATACCTTCCTTTCTATATGTACGTTAATCTTCTGCAACGGGAATTGAGATAGTAACTGTTGTACCCACGCCGATACCGCTCTGGATATCAAGACTGCCGTCGTGCAGAGTAATAATTTCATCAGCAATAGCAAGACCAATGCCCGAACCGCGGACATTCTGGTTTGCTTTGTAGAACTTGTCTTTGATTCTTGGTAAATCGTCAGGAGCAATTCCGCAGCCTGTATCGGTAACCACAATGTGAAGGAACTTGCCTTGTTCCAGCACCTGAATACCTACAACACCTTCGCTCTGGGTGTATTTAAGAGCATTGTCGATGATGTTTATGAACACCTGCCTGAGCTTGTTTTTATCGCCGAATACAGGAGGCATAGACTCGGGTTTATCATAAAGCAGATGTTTTTCTTCACTTATGGCACGTTCTTTCATCATATAAAGAACGTCGTCAAGCTCGGCTAAAATATCCAGCTTTTCTTTCATAATCATCATTCTGCCGCTCTGAAGACGGGAGAAGTCCAGAAGCTCCTCAACAATAGAGGTAAGACGAGAAGATTCTTTAACAATAATGTCCATACCCTTGTCAAAGGTTTCTTTGTCAACAGTGCCGCAGTACTGCATAGTTTCAGCCCAACCCTTGATAGCGGTAAGAGGAGTTCTCAGTTCGTGAGAAACACTGGAGATAAAGTCGTTCTTAAGTCTGTCAGCGGCTCCGAGCTCTGTAGCCATATTGTTGATAGAATCGCACAAATCACCGATTTCATCATCGTGTGTTTTCTCGATTCTTGTGCCAAAGTCACCCTGGGCAATTTTCTTTGCGGTTTCGGAAAGTTCTCTTACAGGTGTAACAATGGAGCGGATAAAATAAATACCCGAAAAAAGTACCAGTGACACAATAAGCAGACCTACGCCGCAAAAGACTGCAATAGCAGTGCCTACAGTGCGGTCAATATCTGTAAGAGAAATAATGCATCTTACAGCACCCACACATTCGCCCTCAGAATTTCTGACAAGACGTGTTACAGCTTTAACGTTTTCGCCTGAGGACAGCTTTCCTGTCCATTCATAAAAGTTAAGATTTTCTGATGTTGCTTTCTGATAGTCAGGCATCTGCTCGGTAGAATCAGGCGTAAAGCCGGTAGAAGTAATAATAACCTTGCCTGATGCATCAATGGCTGTAATCTCCATTTTCTCTTTGCCATCGAAATTTTCCACGTAACCTCTTGCTGTAGAAGCAAAGGTTGAAGAGGCCGAGGTTGAATTGTTAAGAACAGTTACAAACTCAGCACTTTCACCACTTAAGGTCTGACTTACCGAGTGGTAGTAGTAAATCCTGACGGCATAAGAAAGGCAGAACACAACAAACAAAACAACAACAATAACGACAAGCAGGGTATTAAGCACCCAACGCTTGGTAATGCCTTTAAACATTTGCCGTCCTCCGATAATTTAGTGAATAGGTAAGATTGAATAGGTAAGAGGTGTAGCGTCACACTACGTGTTCGACTAATAATACGACCCGCTGTTAATGAAACGTTGCATCTGAATAAACCTATCCAAAGGCGAATTGCCCACCGTGGCTAACGGTTATGCATCCCATTTGTAGCCTAAGCCCCATACAGTAACAATGTACTTGGGGTTAGAGGGTTCGTCCTCAACCTTCATTCTCAGTCTTCTTATGTTAACGTCAACAATCTTTTCCTCACCAACATAAGCCTCGCCCCATACGTGGTTAAGGATGTCGGTTCTGTCCAGAGCTGTCTGGGGATTAGAGAAAAAGTACTCCATAATCTGGAATTCAACCTGTGTAAGCTCAATAACGGTACCGCTCTTGGTAAGAGTGCGGTTTCTCAGGTTAAGGGTAAAGATACCTGACTTTAGCTCTTCCTTAAAGTTGTTTTCTGCCTTCTGTTCAGCAAGAGCTACACGGCGGTATAAGGAATCAACTCTGGCTGTAAGCTCAGAAGGAGAGAAAGGCTTTGTAACATAGTCGTCAGCACCAAGCATAAGACCCGTAACCTTGTCCATTTCCTGAGTTCTGGCAGAAAGCATAATAATACCGATAGAGCCGTTTTTGTTTCTCAGCTCTTTGCAAACCTGCAAGCCGTCAATGCCGGGCATCATAATATCAAGGATAGCAACATCAAAGTCGCCGCCGTGTTCTTCATATTTCTGCAAAGCAACCTCGCCGCAGTCAGCCTCTACAACATCATAGCCTGCACGGCGTAAGTTGATTACAACAAAATCGCGGATAGCGGCTTCGTCTTCACAAACAAGAATTTTTTTCATAGGGTTTACCACCTTTCACATAATCTATATTAAAATCACATTAGTTCAAAAGAAGCTTTGATTTCCGACTGGGATAAAAACAGCGGATTTTCACCTTCAGGAATTCTAAAAGCGTAAATTCGGTTGTCGGTTTCGGCAAGTGTTGTATATCCTGCCGTATCCTCGTCAGTTTCTTTATCAAAAATTTTAATTACAAGCAGAGTATCTTCGGTTTTATCTTTGTTCCACTTATAAAATGTTACTTCGTTGTTTTGGTAGCTTGTAAGGGCGGTAAACTGGCTTTCCCATTTTTCGGGAACATCAAATGTGAAGCCGTAAGCAAAGCTTGCCGCCTTATGAGAGATAAGCAGTACTGTGCCTGAAGGAGTTTGCTGACACCAGTAAAGGTCAGCCGCGGCATCTACATCGGTACGGTCATTTTCAATGCTTAGCCTGAATGCGGCAGGTACTTCAATAATGCCGTCATCGTTTATATCCTCAGACATAACAGGGTAAGAACGAAGTGCCTGGTTATATGGCACGTTTTCAGTAAAGCTTATGCGTTCCAAGGAGTCAAAGTAAGAGTTGAAGTATAGAATCTGAGTGTTATACTCACCGCTCTGAGTACAGCCGTCAATAACTGCACCTACCTGGTTTTCAAAAATATTGCCAACGGTAAGCTGAGCGTAAGAAACAACATCAGGATTAAGAGGAGCAGTACCTAAAACTTCGAGGTCGCTTTTGTTTTCGTTAATGTCAAGCAAGGTTGCATTTGCCTCTTTGTCGGTAGAAAAAAGGGAAAGCAGCAAAAGCTCTTCGCCGTCAGCATCGGTAAAATCACCCGAAAGCACACTTGAGGTACTGTATTCTGATGAAACCTCCCTGACGCTGTTGTCTTCATAAAGATAAAGAGAAAGCTGATTAACGCTTGCGTCATAGGTTTTCCAGCTGGTTGCAATTTCGAGAATTCCGTTACCGTCAAGGTCGCAGAAGTTAAGACTGTCAACAGAAGTACTCTGGCTTTTAAAGTCGCCTACAGGTTGCCATTTGCTGTCTATACTGTCCATAACAAGCATATGAACCTTGGCGATGTCGCCTACAGGCAGGTAAAAGGCGATTGCCTCCTCTATACTGTCAGAGTCAATGTCTTTCATGGTAATTGCCGAGCGGTAGTTACCGCTTTGGGGATATTTGAGTGTATAGCCCTCGCCTGCAACAGAGTCGATTAAAGACTGAATTTCAGCCTTATCGCCTACCGCTTTTGGCGGATGCATTAAATTATCTACAGAAAGCCCTACAGAACTGCAACCTGCCATAGAAATACCCATAGCAGATGCAAGCACCAGGCTCAGTAATTTCTTATTCACGATAAAACTCCTTTATTCAGGAAGCTTTGCTACAAGGTATTTGATAAGAATACCTTCATCAGAAAACATCTTTTCGTGCTCGGTAACAATGTTGCCCTCAATGTCGCTGTTATGCAAATCACGGACAACCCTCAAAAGCTCGTAGCCTGATTCCTTGAAATATTCAAGGCTGTCTTCAAAAAGTTCGTCGTTGTCGGTTTTAAAGTGGATTTCTCCGCCTTTTTTCAGAAAGTTTTTGTAAAGGTTAAGTTTGGTAGGGTGGGTAAGACGGCGTTTGTTGTGCTTGCCTCTTGGCCAGGGGTTACAGAAATTTATGTAAATTCTGTCAATTTTGTCATCTTCCCCTATAACTCTAAAAATCTGGTCAACATTGAAAGCTACCAGTGCAATGTTTTTAACCTCTCTGCCGGCTTCTTCAAAACGTCTTACAATGTTACGTCTGCCAACACCCAGCATATTGCTTTTAATGTCCATTGCAATAAAGTTTACGTCAGGGTTTCTCAGGGCTTTTTCTGCAACAAAAGTACCTTTGCCGCAGCCAACTTCAAGCTCCAGAGGCTGAGCATCACAGAAAAAATCTGCCCATTTGCCCCTGTGTTCCTCAGGGTTATTTACAAAGAAGCTGCAGGCGTCAAGCTCAGGCTGAGCCCATTTCTTTTTACGGATTCGCACAAAATCACCTTAAACACAATATTTTGAGATATAGTTACACTAATACAAAGTAATTATATCAAAATGTAGTGGTCTTTGCAATCTTTTTTACACATTTTGTTACACTTATTTCAGAGTTTTTTAAGAAATTTGATATTTAGTAAATAAATCATTAAATTTTGTACACAAAAATAATCGGCACAGCGTAAAAGCTGTGCCGAAAGGGGTGTGGGGTAAAAATAGATAAGCCTCTGTTGTTTAGATAACTAAAACTGCAGAAGCTAATTTGGGGTGGGAAAATTGAGTTTTGAACGATGTGTAGTTCGCGGGGTGTGAAGAAACTTAACACAACGTCCAAAAATAATATATCATTAAATTGTAGTTTTGTCAACAATATTTTATTAATTATAATATTTAATTTTAAAAATATGTGTTGAAATTTCACGTTTTTTGTTGTATAATATCTGTGGGGTGTGAAAATATGAGTAAAAATTATTTTATGAACGGCATTACCGATATGCTGATTCTATCGCTTCTTGAAGGTAAAGACAGGTACATGTATGAAATTGTAAAATGTATTGAAGATTATTCCGGAGGCTTGCTGAGGATTTCTCAGAACACTATTTATGCCGCCGCCTATAAGCTTGGAAATGACGGCAGAATTTCTGAGTATTCAAAGCTTGTGGGCAAAAGACGTACAAGGGTTTACTACCGCCTTGAAGAAGACGGTCGTGCTTACCTTGCAGAGCTTAGGGATAGTTACCGCAATACAACAAACGGCGTGCAGAATATTCTGACTATACTTGACAGGGAGGACGATAAGGATGAATAGAATCTGCAAGGAATATATGATTGAAGTAAAAGCATTGTTCCCCATAAAGCGAAAACCCGAGCGGGAGTATATCAGAAAGATTGCTTCTGACATTGAGGGCTTTTGCGAAGATGCAAAAGTCACCAACAAGGAAGAGCTTTATGAGAAATACGGCAATCCCAGTGACGTTGTAAACAGTTATTTGCGTTGTGTTGATATAGAGTATATATCAAAGCAAATTAGAACAACCAGGATTGTTAAAACTGTATTATCGGTTTTGCTTGTTCTTGCTACTATCGCGACGTCTGCTTTTTGTGTGTATTTATATTCAGAATATTATTCGCGTAAAAAGCAGGAAGTAGTTGTTAGTAATGATATAGTAGGAGAATACAATTAATAAGGAGTTATGATTAATGAAGAAAGTTTTAGCATTAGTATTATTATGCGTAATGGTTTTCGGTATGATTTTCTGTCTGCCTGTTAGTGCGACAAATACAGAAATAACTGAAACTTTTGTAGAGGTACTTGAAAACGGCGACAAAATAAGAACATATATTACATATTACGAAGATAACACCAGAGCTGCAAGCAAATCTGGTTATAAGACAAGGGAATATCTTAACAGCAGTGACGAAGTTATGTGGTCTGTAACAGTTAACGGTACATTTACCTATAATGGAACCACATCTTCCTGCGTCAGCGTTTCCCGCAGTGCTGATGCTTATGCCAGCACATGGTCTATAAAGAGCACTTCCTGCAGCAGAAGCGGTAACTGTGCAACGGCTACTGCTATAGCTACCCAGAAAAACTTAATCGGTTCAACAGACTATACTGCATCAGTAAATCTTTACTGCAGCCCTTACGGCATTTTATCTTAAAATTCATATCGGATACAAAAAGGCTCCCAAGTTTATTTGAACTTGGGAGCCTGATTTTTGTCAAACAAAATAAAGGGGAGAGGTAAGTTTCTCGGATTTTACAAACTCAACCTCATTGAATTCTTTCTGCAGTTTTTCTTTAAGGGGATTTATAACAATATCCTCGGTTTCAAAATGACCTGCCACAATAAGGGGAACATTTTTGTGGATGCTCTCCAGATAATTATGGTGGTGTGCTTCGCCTGTAATAAATGCATCAGCACCTAATTCTACAGCTTTCATAAATTCGCTTCCGCCGGCACCACTGCACATAAAAATGTTTTTTATAAGTTTATCCTTAACTGTGCAGGTAACTGCCTGTGCATTCAGTTTTTCCTTTACAAATTTTGCAAAGTTTTCAGCAGTTGTTTCTTCCTTGAGAGTACCTGACACCACAAACTCGCCCTCGTAAAAAGTAATTCCTTCAAGCTTAAGAGCATTTGCAAGGCATAAATTTACACCTGTGTCCCATGCTATGTCAAGGTTTGTGTGCAGACAAAGTGCGGAAAGACAGTTTGCAGCTAAAAGGTAAGGCACACTTTTACTATCCATACTTTTAAGGGGATTAAAAATAACAGGGTGGTGGCTTATGATAAGCTGGGCACCTGTTTCTTTAGCCTCAGCTATAACTTCTTTTGTAATATCAAGGGCAAGAAGTACCTTTGTGACTTCTGTGTTTTCACTGCCTATAAGAAGTCCGACATTGTCAAAGCTTGCGGCAGTGTCAAAGGGGGCAAACTCCTCGCAAAATTCAACTATATCTTTAATTAAGGTCATAACAAAAACCTCGCTTTTATTTTATCGGCTATTTCGCCGAAATGTGGATTGGCATTTGATTTTTTCTCAAGGTGGTTTACTGTAGAGTTAAGAAATCTCAGGTCGTTTTCATCGTCATTTTTAAGAAGCCCTGTGTAGGTGAAAACCTCATCGGGGGTCTTTGTGTTTCCTGTGTAGCTTGCCAGGAAAGCGGTGTATATTTTGCCGTCGCAGGTGGTGCATTTGTGCTCTTTAAGCTCAAAGCCGTTTTTGTAAAGATAATTGATAACAAGCTCGTGCTTTGACATTGGCTGTAAGATAAGATTTTTGCTTTTATCTTTAAGCCAATTAGCATCGCTTAAAATGTGCACAATGGTTTCTCCGCCCATACCTGCAATGATTATGTCGTCAGCTTCCTCAGGGTTTACTGCGTTAAGTCCGTCGCAAAGTCGGGTTTCGACTAAATCCTCGGCGTGGTATTTTTTTATGGTAAGCTCGCCTTGCATTAAAGGTTCAGCTTTAATGTCGCAAGCAAGGGCAAATGACGCAAAGCCCGCACGGACAAGCCATACGGGCAGATAAGCGTGGTCTGTGCCTATGTCGGCAATTTTTGCACCTTTACGCACCATTTCTGCACAAAGAGAAAGGCGGTTGTTAAGAGTAAAAAGCGGACGCATTACTCGCCGATGTGTGCATTAATTTTTGCGATTAAAGCCTCAGGGTCTGTGCCGTGAACAGCACATGCCATCTCGATAGACTCGCCTCTTGCTGAGGGACATCCTAAGCAATGCATACCAATCTCAAAAAAATATTCAGCAGTATCGGGGTACATATCAAGAACATCACCGATAATGGAATCTTTAGTTACCTTTGCCATAATATTACCTCCAAAATTAATTTACAACATTATACCACAGGTTAAGAAAAATTGCTACTGTTTTTTACAGGAAATCGCTTGATAAGCAGAAAGCACCCTGAGGAAAACTCAAGGTGCCTGTTCACAAATAATATATGTTCGAATCAAAGTCCGAAAAAATTATTCTGCGTCTGCAGCCTCTGCCTCTTTCTTCTTGGCAAAGCACTCGCTGCAATAGTAGTCCTTACCCTCCATAGGTCTGAAGGGGATAGTTGCCTCGCCACCGCATTCAGCACAAACGGTAGTGAACATCTCTCTTGCAGGTCTTGCTGCGTTCTTGCGTGCGATTCTGCATTCCTTGCAACGCTGGGGCTCATTTACAAAGCCTTTCTCTGCGTAGAACTCCTGTTCACCGGCGGAGAAAATAAATTCGTTACCGCATTCTTTGCAAGTGAGTGTCTTGTCTTCGTACATTTGATTTTACCTCGCTTTGGAAATAATAAAATATTTTATCCCGTGGCGGAGTTGCACCGCCAATCCTTATCGGGACATATTACTTAAGCAGTTTTTTGCGTACCCTTTGCAGGGCATTGTCAACAGCTTTAACGTCAAGCCCTGTGCTCTGTGCGATTTCGCTGTAGGAAAGACCGCTGACATAGCCTTTTAAGGCACACATCTCCATATATGACAGCCGACCCTTTATAAGCTCGTAAAAAAGCTTGTCGTTCTCTTTGTCAAGGAGTAAATCCTCAGGGTCAGATGCAGAGCCTGAACTTTCCACCTCGTCAATGGAAACCAAAGCATCGGCAGGAACAGACTTCTGGTTTAAAAGTGAGCGTACAAGAGAAATAAAGCGACGCCTTATGCAAACGGCGGCAAAATTCTTAAAGCTTATAGATTTGTCGCTTTGATAGGTTTTACAGGCACTGTAAAGCCCCATAAGACCTAACTGCATAAAGTCCCCCGAATCAAACCCGGGATAAGAGTATTCTTTTGAAATAAGGCGGATAAGACCTTTATATCTGTGACTGATTTCTTCAAATGCAGGCTCATTTCCACCGCACACCAGAGCACACAGTGCAGTGTCATCAAGCTCAGTTAATTGCTCATTAATATGCGGGAGCACTGCAAAGTCACCTCTTATACACTTTATACCTCTACTATAATAACGCAAAATGTACGATAAGTCAATGAAAATTTTATAAAATATATAAGATTTTGTAAAAAAAATTATCGTTTTTTGACAAAAAAAGCAAAATTTGCATTTGTGTTCACCAATATTTGGTGTTATAATTTAAACATTAAGAGATTTTGGGGTGCAAGTTATGGTTGTAAAGTGTAACAGTATGGGACTTTTCGGTATGGACAGTTACGTTGTTGAGGTTGAGGCTGATGTTTCAGGGGGTCAGGTTGCCTTTGAAATTGTTGGTTTGCCTGATACAGCCATAAAAGAAAGCCGCGAGCGTGTTCGTACAGCTATGATTCACTGCGGTTTTGCTTTTCCTGAAAGGCACATAACCGTAAACCTTGCACCT
The DNA here is from genome assembly GCA_017521925.1 of Clostridia bacterium. GTDB lineage: Bacteria > Bacillota > Clostridia > Oscillospirales > Acutalibacteraceae > Ruminococcoides. Next base: position 50,782 of record JAFXBG010000013.1, on the reverse strand, counting down.
GCAGATATCCGTAAAGAAGGTCCCTTATATGATTTGCCTATACTTATTGCACTTTTAAAGGCTACCGACCAGCTAAGCACAGATATTGCCGACTTTGCTTTTATCGGCGAGCTTTCCCTTTCGGGTGAGGTAAGACCTACAAACGGTGTTTTGCCAATGGTTATCAAGGCAAGGGATGCAGGTTTCAAATCGGTTTTTGTTCCTTTTAAAAATGGTGCTGAAGGTGCAGTTGTTGAGGGAATAGACGTGTATCCCGTCAGGGATGTTACAGAGCTTCTGAATCATCTTAAAGACAGAAGCTATATAGAAAAAGCCATAGCAAATAATTTGAGCATTATTAATGCACCTATGCCTGATTTTTCAGAGGTCAGGGGTCAGTTTGAAGCAAAGCGTGCCCTTGAAATTGCTGCCGCAGGCGGACATAATGTTCTTTTAATCGGTCCGCCCGGCGCAGGTAAAAGTATGCTCGCAAAACGTATGCCGTCAATTCTTCCCGATATGACCTTTGACGAAATGATAGAAACATCAAAAATTCATTCTGTGGCAGGCATACTTCCTGAGGGAGAGTCTCTGGTTAGGGTAAGACCCTTCAGAAGCCCTCATCATACGGTTTCTCCTGTAGGACTTTCAGGTGGAGGAACAATTCCGAAGCCCGGTGAGGTATCGCTGGCACACGGCGGAGTTTTGTTTTTGGATGAGCTTCCTGAATTTTCACGTCAGGCACTTGAAGTACTGCGTCAGCCTATTGAGGACAGCATTGTTACGGTATCACGTGTTCATGCAACGGTAAGCTACCCTTGCTCGGTAATGCTTATTGCCGCGATGAACCCGTGCCCTTGCGGTTTTTACGGACATCCTAAAAGAAAATGTACCTGTAACCCCAAAGCTATAAACAGATATTTAGGCAGGGTGTCGGGACCTCTTTTAGACCGAATTGATATTCATATTGAGGTGCCTCCTGTGGATTACGATGAGCTAAGCGGAAAGGCTCAGGGCGGAGAGCCGTCATCAAAAATCAAGGAGCGGGTAAATAAAGCCAGAGCTATTCAGCACAAGCGTTTTGAGGGTACAGGTATTACCTGCAACGCACGAATAACTTCTTCACTTTTGCATAAAATCTGTGTTATGAGTGATGATGCTGAAGCGGTGCTTAAGAAAGCTTTTGAAAAGCTTAATCTGTCTGCACGTGCCTTTGACAGAGTGCTTAAAGTTGCACGAACCATTGCCGACCTTGATGAAAGCGAGATTATTGAGTCTGCACATATATTGGAGGCTGTGCAGTACCGTGCACTTGATAAAAAATACTGGGATGCAGAATGAATTTTTTAAGGAAGATTATGTCAAAATGATTACAGCTCCTTGGTGTTTTTATATTAAAAATAAGCTATAAAAAAACAATTAAAAGCAATATTACCAAAAAGTATTACAATTCAAAATATCGGTTGACATTAACCCTAAGATATATTATTATTTTGGTATAGGTAAAATGGTTAGACTGACCAATTAGCGTCTATATCATTTGTATAATTCCTACAAAGAAGAAAAGCCGTTATTTTACTAAAATTCAGCTTCTTTTGTTTCGTCGAGGCTTTTCAAAATTACTTTCAGCTTGTTTTTAACACAATAAGCATAAACCATAATACTTTAAAGTTATCGGAGTGTGCAGATTTGGATAAATATATAATTAACGGCGGCAAGCCCTTACATGGTGAGGTTACAATCAGCGGTGCAAAAAATGCAGCTGTAGCAGTTATACCTGCGGCTATCCTTTGTGATGAGCCTTGTCGTATTGAAAATATACCTAACATCAGTGATGTTACTCTTATTGCAAATATCCTTAAAAACTTAGGTGCAATCGTTAAGAGGGTAAATAAACACACCCTTGAGATTGACTCCCGTCCTATAAATACCTTCAGTGCTACTGATGATTCCGTAAGAGGTATGCGTGCTTCTTACTATCTTATCGGTGCACTTTTAGGCAGATTTCATAATGCGAAAGTTGCCCTTCCCGGCGGTTGTAATTTCGGTGTTCGTCCCATTGACCAGCACCTTAAGGGCTTTGCCGCACTTGGTGCAAACTGTGAGCTTGTAAATGGCGGTATTGTTGAGGCAAAGTGTGACACAAGACTTCACGGTGCCAACGTGTATTTTGACACTGTTTCCGTTGGTTCTACTATGAATATTATGCTCGCAGCTGTTAAGGCAGAGGGTCAGACAATTATCGAAAATGCGGCTAAAGAGCCTCATATTGTTGACCTTGCCAACTTCCTGAACTCTATGGGTGCCAACATCCGCGGTGCAGGTACAGATGTAATTAAAATCAGGGGTGTTGACTACCTTCACGGTATCACTTACTCCATTATCCCCGACCAGATAGAAGCAGGCACATATATGGCGGCAGCCGTTGCTACCCGCGGTAGTTTGCTTGTTAAAAATGTTACTCCCAAGCACCTTGACTCTATTACCGCAAAGCTTTCCGATATTGGTGTTGAGGTTGAAGAGTATGACGAGGCTGTCAGAATTGATGCTTCCAAAAGACCTTTAAAGAGCTGTAACATCAAAACCATGCCTCATCCCGGTTTCCCTACCGATTGTCAGCCTCAGTTCGTGGCTATGCTCTCAACCCTTGAGGGAACAAGTATAGTTACAGAGAATGTATGGGATAACCGATTCCAGTATGTACGTGAGCTTTTGCTTATGGGTGCTAAGATTTCTGTTGAAGGCAGAGTTGCGGTTGTCGAGGGTGTAAAAGAGCTTCACGGTGCTCCTGTTAAGGCTACAGACTTAAGAGCAGGTGCCGCACTTATTATTGCAGGCTTGGTTGCATCAGGCGAAACCGAAGTAGGTTCTATCAATTATATTGAAAGAGGCTATGAGGAAATTATCGACAAGTTCAGAGCAATTGGTGCAGATATTAAAAAGCAGTATGTTCCCGACGATGAAGTCGCAACAACAGCTTAATAAAGTAAAAACTCAGGGAGTACATCTGTACTCCCCGTTTTTGTATTAAAGAGGTAATCACGGTGGCAAAATTCGTTACATTATTCAGCTCAAGCTCAGGCAACAGTTATTACATAGGGTCTTCGGGTCAGGGGGTACTTATTGATGCAGGCAGAAGCTGTAAGCAGATTGAAATGGCTATGCAAAGCAATAACCTTGACTTAAGAAATGTTCGCGCGGTGTTTATTACTCACGAACATAGCGACCATTGTCAAGGTTTAAAGGTACTGGCTTCACGTTACGGCTTTACGGTGTACGGCAGTGAAGGTACTTTAAATGCACTGGAACGTAGCGACAAGCTCAGCTCGCGTTTTACTGCAGATGTTATAGAAACAAAGGTATCTATCGGCGATATGCTTATTGAACGTCACAATACACCTCACGACAGTGCTGAGAGCTGTGCCTATTCCGTAACAACTCCCGACGGCAGACGTGCAACAATTGCAACGGATATGGGTATTATGCTCCCCGATGTCAGGGAAGCTATTAAAAAATCAAGCCTTGCGGTTATTGAGTCAAACCATGATATTGATATGCTCAGATGCGGGCCGTATCCCTATGTACTTAAAAAACGCATTCTTTCTGACAAGGGCCACCTTTCAAACAAAGCCTGTGCTGAGGAATTGCCTGAGCTTGTAAAGAGCGGTGTTAACCGCATTATCTTAGGTCATTTAAGCAAAGAGAATAATACTCCGCTCCTTGCTTACAATACATCCCTTGAAAGCCTGACAAAAGAGGGGTTGGCACTGGGGCTTGATTTTACCCTTGAAGTTGCACCCGTAGAGACAAACGGCAAATCTATAATTTTCTGAGGCAGTTATGTTAAATGTAAATATTATCTGTGTAGGTAAGCTTAAGGAAAAATTTCTTACCGATGCTATAAAAGAGTATTCAAAAAGACTCTCTGCTTTTTGCAAATTAAATATTACTGAGCTGGACGAAACCAAGATTCCTGATAAAGTCAGCGACTCTGAAATAACCAATGCCCTTAAAAGCGAGAGCGAAAAAATCCTTGCAAAGATAGGTAAGGATTCTTTTGTAATTGCTATGTGCATTGAGGGCAAAATGATGCCGAGCGAAGAACTTTCCAAACTTTTTGACAGAATAAGTGTTGAGGGTAAGAGCCGTGTAGATATTATTATCGGCAGTTCTTTCGGACTTTCTGACGATGTTAAACGCAGAGCAGATTTAAGGCTTTCCGTAAGCCCTATGACCTTCCCGCATCAGCTTTTCAGAGTAATGATTTTAGAGCAAGTATATCGTGCTTTTCAGATAAGCACAGGCGGAAAATATCATAAATAACCCGTTAGCCACGGGAGGGCAATTCCGCCTTTGGACAGTTTTAGTTAAGAGGTTAACTTACATTAACGGTGGGTTAAAATTATTTAGAAGGGAGAGATTAATGTGGCACTTGACGGAATATTTTTGCGACATATAAAAACAGAACTTGAAAGTATGCTTGTTGACTCCAGAGTAAGTCAGGTTTACGAGCCTAACCGCGATGAGCTTATCATAAATTTAAGAACTTTTGACGGCAACAAACGTCTTCTTATTTCTACCCGTGCGGATTCTCCCAGAGTAGGCATTACCGAATATTCCGTAGAAAATCCCGATAAACCGCCTATGTTCTGTATGCTTCTTCGCAAGCGTCTTACCTCTGCAAAGCTTACTGCGATTCGTCAGCCCGGATTAGAGCGAATGCTTATGTTTGACTTTGACTCAGTTAACGAACTTGGTGACAAAGTAAAACTTACTCTTGCGGTTGAAATTATGGGTAAACACAGCAATATTGTGCTTATTGACGGCGAAGGTGTGATTATAGATGCTTTAAAAAGGGTGGATGTTACCCTTTCTTCAAAGCGACTTGTACTGCCTTCTCTTGTTTACGAAATGCCCCCTTCACAGGATAAACTTAGTATTGAAACCGAGGATACCGAGAGTATTATCAATGCCATAGAAAATTCTGAGGACAGCCGTCTGGATAAGGCAATTTTAAATACACTTACCGGTATTTCTCCTGTGATTTGCAGAGAGCTTGCCTATATTTCTACAGGTGCACCCGATACAGATAAAGACTTGATGAACAACAGCGAATGGCAAAGTTTAAAAGAAGCTTTAACACTGATTAAAGAGAAGGTGTTAAACCCTGAGTCTTACGCTGTAACACTGAAAAACAATCAGGGCAAGCTTTTCGATTTTGCATTTATGCCCATTTCTCAGTATGGCGACAGCGTACAGAAGTTTGAGTTTGAAAGCTTCTGCAAAGCTCTGGATGCTTTTTATCATACCCGTGAAAGCCAGGAGCGAATGAGGGTTAAGTCTCACTCTTTGTCCAGACTTGTGTCTAATAATATTGAGCGTCTGGCACGTAAAATCTCTGTGCAGAAGGTAGAGCTTGAGAAATGTCAGGACAGAGAAATTCTGCGTATAACAGGCGACCTGATAGGTGCTAATATGCACCTTATCAAAAAGGGAGTGCCTTACGCAGACGTAATTAATTTTTATGACGAAAATGCTGCTACAATCCGCATTGCCCTTGATGTAACCAAAACTCCCCAGCAGAATGCCCAGAAATATTATAAGGACTATGCCAAAGCAAAAACTGCAGATAAAATGCTTAGGGTGCAGATTGAAAACTCTGCCGAAGAGCTTAGTTACCTTGAAACCGTTGCTGACGAAATCCACAGGGCAGAAAGCGAGCAGGACTTAAGCAGTATCCGTCAGGAGCTTATTTCAGAGGGATATCTTAAAGAGAATAAAAGCGAAAAAAATAACCGCAAAGCGAAAGCTTTAAAGCCTGATTTCAGAGAATTTGAAACAAGTGACGGTTTTAAAATTCTGGTAGGCAGGAATAACCGCCAGAACGATTTGCTTACCCTGAAAACCGCAAACAAAAACGACCTTTGGTTTCATACCAAAGATATTCCCGGAAGCCATGCGGTTATAGTTACTGACGGCAGAGAGGTAAGTGACCAGGCTATTTTAGAGGCTGCACAAATTGCCGCCTATTTCAGCAAAGCCAAGGACTCTTCACAGGTGCCTGTAGACTATACTTTAATAAGGCGGGTAAATAAACCCCAGGGAGCTAAGCCCGGCAAAGTAATTTATACCGAGCAGAAAACGGTTTATGTAACGCCGAAACTTAGAGAAATAGAACAACGATAATCCTTATTATTTATAAAATGATAAAAAGTTCAGTTTTTTTCAAAAAAACACTTGCATTTTCACAAACTTAGTGGTATAATAACTACCGTTGTCCAATCCGGGTGTAGCGCAGTTTGGTAGCGCGCTTGAATGGGGTTCAAGAGGCCGCAGGTTCGACTCCTGTCACTCGGACCAAACAAAAACGACTCAATCAATAGATTGGGTCGTTTTTATTTTCTATGAATACAGGAGTCGAACCTGAGAAGGTCTGGGCGTTAAGAAAACAGTCCTGTGGACTGTTTTTAGCACAGAGCGGTGAGGCTGGTACCGAATGCGTAGCATTGGGTAGCCGAGCCATAAGGTTGCAGCTAAAGTTGCAACCGTCGTGCTCCTGTCACCCGGACCATAAAAAACCTTCGCTAAGAATTATAGCGAAGGTTTTGGTTAGGAGAAACTTTATTTGGTTTTTACTTAGCTGTAGCAGCGGCTAATTTGTCGTATTTGCAATTGCGGAAATAAAGTGCAACGTCTATTGATATCTCTATAAAATTGAGGATATAGAAGAAAAAGCCGAGGTAGAAAAGTCCGCCTGAACAGTCCAGAACCGTAAGCTGAATTATTTTACGAAAAATTCCTATAGCATATCCGATAAGCAGAAATACCTCAAAGAACAAGCTTTTGCCTTTGGCGGTTCTTGATACATATGATTTTCTTATAGAAATCGGCCAAGATAAACCAAAGCAAAGTATTGTGAATGCTTCCATTAACTCTAAAATAAGCGAAATCTCCATTTGTATAGCCCTTTCTGTGTTGACATCTTGTTTTAACAGTATTATAATGCAAAATGTAATATGTGTAAAATGTATATCCGCCATATAAGATATACCGAAATGATATGGAGATTTCTATGAATATAAGTTATGACTATTATAAAATCTTTTACAATGTAGCTAAATACAAAAGCTTTACCCGTGCGGCAGAGGTTATGTACAGCAACCAGCCCAACCTTACCAGGGCAATTAAGATGCTTGAAAAACAGCTGGGATGCACTTTGTTTGAACGCACCAACAAAGGTGTGCGGTTGACTGATGATGGTAAAGAACTGTATGAGCATATTTCAGTTGCTTTTGAGCATATTCAGGCAGGTGAGAAAGCAGTCAGTGCAAAACACAGTATGGACCAGGGGGTGGTTTCTATTGGTGCTACAGAAATCGCACTAAGGTGTTGCTTGCTGCCTGTTCTCAGCCGTTATCATCAAATGTTTCCCGGAGTGAGAATTAAGATACTGAATGTATCAACACCTCAGGCTTTAAAAATGACTGAAAATAAACTGGTAGATATTGCAATTGTCACTACCCCCGCGGATTTTACCAACAAGATGCGTGTTACAAAGCTTGCACCCATTCGTGAAGTTCCTGTTTGCAGTAAAACCTTTAATATAAAGGATGAAATGACTGTGGCAGAGCTGGCGGATTGTCCTATAATTTCTTTAGGGGCAGGCAGCTCTACTTTTGATTTCTATTCAAAAGAATTTTTAAAGCACAATTGTCACTTTTCTCCTGATATTGAAGCTGCTACTGCTGACCAGATTCTGCCCCTTGTAAAGTATGGTCTTGGGGTAGGTTTTGTACCTGAACAATTTCTTGAATCAGAAAGCGATATCCGCACAATTTCATTAACAGAACCCCTTCCCGCAAGAGAAATTATCCTTGCCCAAAAAGCAGGTCACTCTTTGCCTTTGCCTGCCAGAGAACTTGTGGATATGATAAACCATAAGTATGCCGTGTAAGGTCATTGATTCGAAAGCAGTTGATAAAAGTAAAAAGAGATGTGTCCTATTTACGGATACATCTCTATTTTTATATGATTCATTGCTAGTCTACGCAGATATAGTTTTTGATTTTTTCAAAAGTATTTTCGCCTATTCTGCGGACATTCTTGATTTCCTCTATGGTTTTAAATCCTCCGTGTTCTTCGCGGTAGGTAATTATATTGTCTGCGGTGGTGTTCCATATGCCGTCTAAAAGGCACAGAGTTTCCTTGTGGGCGGTATTGATATTAATTGGAATATGAACACCTTCAGGCAGGGTGGTTTTCGGTTGTGCTTTGAGCAATTCGTGGGAGTTTACAGGGAGAAGAGCAATAAAAAATACAGAAACTGTAAGAAAAAGTCCCAACAGAAAAATAATAAACCTTGCTTTTCCTATATCTTTCATTTCACACCTCTTAGCAGTGTTTTTGTTTTCAGGTTTATTTTAGCTTTTTTCGGGCGGTAATGTCAATATGTATCGAAGGATAAAAACAAACCGACCCTAATTTCGGGTCGGTTTGCAGAATTATTTAATTCTTAGTATTACACTTACTGAAATATGGTTATCATTTTCTTTAATAATCAGGTCTCCGTCGTGCTCTGTTGTGATTTTTCTCAGTATAGAAAGCCCCTTGCCATGTTCGTCAGGCTCACTTTTGCTGGTAAGCAGGTAAGGGTTAGATTTAAGCACCTGTCCATTGGTTTTGTTCTGACAGGATATAATGCAAAAATTGAGGTGAGTTTTGATTTTGAGTACCATCCGCCTGTCAGCAACAGGTATTTGTGAAAGGTACTCTATAGCATTATCGCAGAGATTGCCGATTACAGATACGGTATCAGCAGAATTAAGAAAATGAAGGGTATTGGATATATCTATCGTGAGATCAATATGATTTGTTGCCGCTTTTTCAAGCTCAACATTTACAATTGCGTTAAGTGTGGGATTATCTGTACATATTGGGGTATATGCAGATGTCAATGCGGTTGTGGTTTCGCGGCATAGCTTAACGGCATCATCGTAACTTCTGTTTTCAATAAGTTTTTGCAGAGTGCTGATTTTGTTTTTTATGTCGTGCTTTTCGTTAGAAACTTTTTCAATCTGTCTGTTGGTGGCAAGTATACTTTCTTCGTAAAGCTTTGAACGCTGTGATATAAGAAGAAGCTTGGTTTTTGCAGCATTTGCTTTGCTAAGGCGTATAAGCAGAAAATAAATAAGTACGCCGATTATCAGCATACAGAGGCAGCAAATCATAAGGTAAATAAGTATATTGCCTTTGAAATCTGATGACTGATAAATAAACATACAGCAGTAAAGTATTACCGTACACAATATAGGAATTGAGGCAAAAGCGAAAACCTCAAACAAGCCCAAAAGCTGAATTTTGGCGGGTTTGAGCTTAAGAACCAGCCACAAAAGCAAAGCAGTAACAACATTAACCGTAACAAGAATTGTGTAGCGGGAATAGGTGGACACAGTAAAGAATTCTTCTGCCGAATAGCCTGTAAAGAAAACCATAAGATAGCTTGTAGTATATGATACAAAAGCGTTTATTCCAAAGCTGAAAATCGGAATAATAATTCTCATATACAGCTTACCTTTCAGGAAAATTACACAGTAGGATACAAGTATCGAAATACAAAGCAAAGAGTCCAGATAGAAGGTGCTGAGATTGATGTGGTCACCGGTAAAAGTGAACAATGAGCATGCAACAAAGAGTATGGTTACATAGCCCCAGTATGAAAGCCTGCGTTTCAGTTTGTTTTGCGGTTTGTCAAAATAAAGATATAAGAAGGTTGAAAACATAAATGCCTGAAAAAGGTTTGTAAGAAGCTCAACTGCTATACCTATCATTTGATTTTCACCAGCCATTCATTGAAATCTGCCTTAAAACTCTGCTTATAATTACGACTTACGTTGATTTCTTTTCCGCAGGAAAGGGTAATGTTTGCACCTGTAAAACCTGTAATATGGGTGGCATTTACCAGATAGCCTATATGAGGTCTTAAAAATCCGTGTTCTTGCAAATCTTTATGTTTGTCATCAATTACAGATCTTTCAAGAAATATTCCTGTAGAAGTAATAAAAGCAGTGTAATTTCCTTGCTTTTCAAGGTACAGTATATTTTTGATTTCCAGTGTTTTAATGTCTCTGCCTGATTTGATTTTATAGGTGGGGGTAGAGCAGAGCTTTGTGTAAAGGTTATGTACACAGGCGTTGATTTCTGTAATATGGGATTTTCTGATGAATGAATAGGGGAAAGCCTGCAAAGCATCAAATACAAGATTGTCACGTGCAGTGACAAAAACAATGTACGGTGTTTCTTTTGAGCCCTTGAGTTGATTGATTTTATGTGCAAGTTCAATTCCGCCTATCTGAGGCATTTCTATATCCAGAAAAATAACGTCGTAGGCAAGAAGTTCTGTGTCACTTGTAAAAATCTGTTGAGGATCCATAAGGGTAACAGAACAGCTGATGGTTTCGCTGTTACAGAATTCTGATATATGGTCAGAAAGTTTTTCGGAAAAAACCTTATCATCGTCAATAATTGCAAAATTCAATTCAGGTACCTCGCGAATAAATATTTATGATATTTTACCATTTATTTGCATTTTAGTCAAATTTATAAAAAATATATAAAAAACTAAAACCCCCTGCGGTAACTCCGCAGGGGATAGGAAAACTTTTAAGTTTTATTGATTAAACCTCTGAGAAGAATTTGTCGTGAAGAACACGTACAGCCTTATCTGCATAGTCAGCATCAATAAGAACAGAAATCTTGATTTCAGAAGTAGAAATCATAGAAATGTTAATCTGTGCGTCAGCAAGAGCCTCGAACATATCGGAAGCAACGCCGGGGTGGCTTTCCATACCGGAGCCAACGATAGAAACCTTAGCAACAGAGTCATCAAGAAGAACCTGAGCACCATCGTATTTGTTGATGTAGTTATTCTCTAAGATTTCAACAGCCTTAGCGCCGTTGTCCTTAGCAACAGTGAAAGTGATGTCCTTTGTGTTGTTTCTGCCGATGGACTGGAGAATAATGTCAACATTGATGTTCTTTGCAGAAAGAAGTGAGAACATCTTGAAAGCAAAGCCGGGCTCGTTGGGAATGTTTGTAACAGAAATACGTGCTATATCGGTGTCTTTAGCTACACCGCTGATAAGAATTTTTTCCATTTTAGGTTTCTCCTTTACTATTGTACCGGGTTTATGTGTTAAGCTTGAAAGTACTTCAAGCTCAATTCCGAATTTCTTTGCAAGCTCTACGCTGCGGTTGTTAAGAACCTGTGCACCTAAGGATGCAAGCTCAAGCATCTCGTCGTAAGAGATTTCGTTAAGCTTAATTGCTTCGGGAATCTTTCTGGGGTCTGCTGTGTAAACGCCTTCAACGTCGGTGTAAATCTGGCAGAGGTCAGCGTGCATTGCAGCAGCAATAGCAACTGCACTTGTGTCAGAACCGCCGCGGCCGAGTGTTGTGATGTCGTCGTATTTGTTAAGGCCCTGGAAGCCTGCTACAACAACAATCTGCTTCTTTGCAATTTCAGCCTTAAGACGGGTTGTGTCTACCTTCTTGATTCTTGCGGTTGTGTGAGAAGAAGAGGTAGCAAAGCCTGCCTGCCAGCCTAAAAGTGAAATTGCGGGACAACCTAACTTGTGAAGTGCCATTGCAAGAAGAGATATAGAAATCTGCTCGCCTGCTGCCAAAAGCATATCTTTTTCACGGTTGCTTGCATTTTCGTCGATTTCCTTATACTTAGCAATAAGGTCGTCTGTAGTGTCGCCCTGAGCAGAAACAACAACTACAACGTCGTTGCCTTTTTTGTAGGTGTCTGCCACAATGGAGGCAACATTCATTACTCTGTCTTTGTCGGCAACGGAAGAGCCGCCGAACTTCTGAACAATTAAACTCATAGTATATATAACCCTTTCAGTATTATAAGTTTCCGATTCTTATAACGGAGAGAACAGAGATGCCTTCGATAGCGTTTATAGCATCAATAGCTTCGCCGTATTTAACCTCAGACTTTGTAGCAAAAGCAGTTTCATCTGCAGGCTCGTTTTCACGGGTAAGCACAGAAACCTCGCCTAAAGCTGCAGTTACTTTATTATATGCATCCTCTTTGTCCGCTGTATTTACGCGGATGTAGAGTGCGGATTTGCTTTCATTCTTGGGGAGAAGGTTATTCTCTTTGCAATCTGCCCAGAAAATAAGCTTTCTGCGTTTCAAGTGCAGAGCACAGTCGATAACGTCAGCCACAACAGCAGAAGCTGTGGGAAGCTTACCTGCACCTTTACCGTAGAATACTACGTCGCCTGTGCAGTCGCCGCGAACCATAATACCGTTGAATACATCGTTGATGTTTGCGAGCTGGCTCTTTGAAGGAACAAACATAGGTGCAACACCAATATCCATTCTGCCGTCATCTTCTACCTTGCAACGGCCGATAAGCTTGATTACGCCGCCCCAGTTTTCAGCATACTTAACATCTTCAAGGGTAATTTTGGAGATGCCCTCTGTATGTACGTTGTCGGGGTAAATGTGTTTGCCGTAAGCTAACGATGCCAGTATACAGATTTTTCTGCATGCATCATGACCTTCAACGTCAGCTGTTGGGTCTTTCTCAGCGTAGCCGAGTTCCTGAGCAAGCTTTAATGCATCGTCAAAACCCATTCCCTCGGAAATCATTTTTGTAAGAATAAAGTTGGTGGTACCGTTTAAGATACCTGCGATTTCATCAACCTCGTTGGCTGCAAGGCATTTGCTTAAGGGACGGATAATAGGAATACCGCCGCCTACACTTGCTTCGAAAAGATAGTTTGCGTTGTTATCCTTAGCAATCTGCAGAAGCTCTGCACCATGCTGTGCAACAAGCTCTTTATTAGAGGTAACTACGCTTTTGCCTGCCTTGAGACATCTTTTTGTAAAGTCATAAGCAGGGTTAAGACCGCCCATAGCCTCTACAACAATTCTTACCTCAACGTCAGAGATAATATCCTCAAAATTCTTTGTGAATCTGTCAGCGTGGGGGCTTGAAGGGAATTCTCTTAAATCAAGGATATATTTTACATCAAGCTCTTCACCTATAGCTGAGAAGAGTCTTTCTTTATGGGTACGGATGATTTCGTCAACGCCTGAGCCGACAACTCCGTGTCCCATAATTGCCACTGATATCATTTATGTTCACTCCTACCTTTGGTTTTCAAAATTAGTTGGTTACGGTTGTTTCTACAGGTTCTGTAGTTGTGGGAACCGTAGGTGCATTTGTTTCGATTTCAATCTCAATGCCTATAGTTGCTTCTGTTGTTTCTGTAGGCTTGTCAAATTCGGTATCGCCTGAAGGTTTGGTTTCCTTTTCAATAAAGCCTGCATGGCTCTTACATTTAGAGGGCATATTGTCCTCAGTGTAATAGCCGGTCGCTTTTGATTTACAGGTTTTATCCGCAAGCTTGCCTGTAATTGTGCAGTACTCAGCCTCTACAACACCTTCTGAAAGGTCATAGTCTTTGTATTCCTTATCTTCAAGGTATCTGCCCATTACTCTTGAGAATGCATCTGCAGCATTTGAGGTTCCCCAAATTTCGGCAGGGTCATCAAAGCCTGTCCATACTGCTAAAGAAGCATAAGGAGAAACACCGCAGAACCAGCTGTCTTTATCGTCGTTGGTAGTACCTGTTTTACCGCAGATTTCCCATCCGTATACGGATGCATAGCTGGCGGTGGTGTGACTGCAGTTTTCGATATTATAGTTAAGAAGACGGTTCATAATGGTTGCGGTGTCCTTGGAATAAGCCTGAACGCCAACTCTGTTGCGGTTATCAAGAATAATATTGTCGCGGCTGTCGGTTACATAGTAGTAGGTGTAGGGCTCGTAATGCATACCGCCGTTAATAAGATAGGTGTAAGCATTAGCCATTTCTCTTACGGATACACCGCCGTTCATACCGCCAAGAGATAAGCTGGCAGTAGCGAATCGGTCATCTTCGTTAAGATGATTAAGACCCAGACAGGTGGTTGCGTGGTCATAAGCTATCTCAGGGCCGCCAATCATTTCAATACACTGTGCGGCACAGCAGTTAGAAGACCATTCTATAGCATCAAAGGTCATAAGACCGTTTTTGTGATTGTCATCATACCAGTTGTAAGGTCCGTGAGAACCATCGTCATATACCCAGCTTTCCAGAGGCTTGTCAGGAATATAGGACGAATAGTGAATAAGGTTACGCTCCAAAGCGTAGGGATAAGCCACCACGGGCTTGATTGAAGAGCCGGGCTGTAAGAAAGACATGGTAGCACGGTTGTGAATAAGGTTGGCTTCCTTTTTGAGGGAAGAACCTGCCGTAGCAATAACTCTGCCGTCAGGACCTATAAGGGACATACCAATCTGAAGGTCAGGGTCTGAGGATTTGTCGATATTAAGTGCTTCCTCTTCGATAATCTCCTGAGCCTCTATATCCATTGCAGAGTAGATTTTGTAACCCTCAGTGTAAAGCTTGTCGATAGCAGCATCTTCGGTAATGTTATAGTACTCGGCAAGGTCTGCTGCAAGGTCATACACCAGCTCATCCTGATACCAGTTCTGAACGTCGCCTACGTTTATATCAACATTACCCTCAGAGGGATCTGCAAACTGCATATTTGCGGATTCCTCCATAGCGGCATCGTACTCTGCTTTGGTAAGCTTTTCCTGATCGTACATTGTGTCAAGAATAAGCTCACGTCGGTATTGGTTGTTATCGGGATAAATAAAGGGATCCCAGGCTGAGGGGTTCTGAGTAATGCCTACAATAGCAGCACATTCTGCAACAGAGCATTCTGAAATGTCTTTATCAAAATATCTGTTAGCTGCTGCCTGAACACCCTGACAGCTGCCGCCGAAGTTAACAACATTAAGGTAAGCCTCAATGATTTCATCCTTAGAGTACTCCTGCTCAACCTTTAAGGCTTTAATAATTTCACGTACCTTACGGTTGATGCTGGCTTCGTCGTCCTGGGTAAGGTTTTTGATAAGCTGCTGGGTGATCGTTGAACCGCCGTATGAGTCATCACCCTTGGTAGCGAGGTTGATTACCGCACTGCCTGTTCTTATCCAGTCTACACCATTATGCTGGAGAAAACGTCTGTCCTCAATAGCGATAATAGCATCAAAAAGGTGAGGAGGCATCTGGTCATATTCAACCCATTCGCGGTTTTCAGAGCCGTAAAGAATCTGATATTCTTCAAATTCCTCGGTTTCGGGATTCTGAACATACACGAAGCTTGACAGGTTAAGGCTTCTGGCGTCAAGGTCAATACCTGAGGGCTGGGAATAAAGCCCTACAAGGTAGATAAGCACATTGAAGCAAACAATAACACCTGCTATAAAGCAAACAAGCAAAACTGTAAGCAGAACTTTTATCCCGCAGTTAAGCACAGTTTTTACAGGACCTGCGTTTTTGGCATCCTTTTTCTTGGCTTCTTTTTCTTTATATTTACTTATGTCAGTTGTACGCATATTTGAGCCTCCGTTAAAACGCTGTTTTGATTTTAACTTAAAATTTGTAATACGCAAATATCTATACATCCTACAGTATACCACTAACGCCTTTAAAAAACAAAGGATTTTTTGATATTTGTGTATTTTTTAATAACCTTACAGTAAGACTAGTGAATAACAGGAATTTTTTGTGAAAAAATAACTGTGGCGGTGATATATTATGAAAAAACTTTTTTACATTACATCAGTTATAGTGCTGGCTTGCGTGCTGGCGTCGGGTTTTATTATCCCCGTTACCAGCGAAACAAACTCTGCTCCTGCCAGGATTAACGCAGAAATTCCCCGTACAGAGTATATTATAAAGGCTAAAGGTGACAGGATTGTGGTGTATAAGGAAAATATGACTTCACCTTTTATCGAAACAACCCGTGCTGTAAGCTCTTTACCATCAGATATACAGAAAAAGCTTAATCGAGGTATTTCGTATCAGAGCGAAGAAGATATGCAAAAAGCCCTGAACGAATTCTGCAGTTAATATAAAATAATGATAAAGCTCGTTGTTGCAACCTGTAATTGTTTGTGATATATTTATATTATCAAATTATGAAAGGACGTATATTATGAGCAAATTAAGAAGAGCTCTGTGCCTTGTGATTACCTTTATTATGGTAATGAGTATGGGTGCAGTAGCATTTACAGCAAACGCAGAAAGCAACAATGCGCTTCCCACAAGTGCATCTGACTTTACATGGGACAACGCAACTGTTTACTTTCTTTTAACTGACCGTTTTGCAAATGGCAATGAAGCTAACGACCACAGCTACAACAGAGGTCTTGACCAGAACGGCAACGTTGCAGACTATAACACAGTTGCTTCTTTCCAGGGCGGTGACTTCAAGGGCCTTACCGAAAAAATCAACGAAGGCTACTTTAATGACCTTGGTGTTAACGCAATCTGGGTTTCAGGCTGGTATGAGCAGCAGCACGGCTACTCCGTTGGCGGTGACGGTAAAAACTCATTCCCTCATTATGCATACCACGGCTACTATGCTCTTGATTTTACAGAGCTTGACCAGAACTTTGGTACCGAGGAAGAGTTCAAGGCTATGATTGATGCCGCTCACGCAAAAGGCATCAGAGTAGTTATGGACGTTGTTATGAACCATCCCGGTTACAATAACATATATGATATGAACGAGTACGGCTACGGCGTACTTAAAGAGGGTTGGGAAGATGTTTACTATAACTATAGTGCTGTAAACCAGACCAACTATCACGGCAAAATCGACTACAATACAGGTGCTGACCAGTGGCTTAACTGGTGGGGCAAGGATTGGATGCGTGCAGGTATTGCAGGTTATGACAACAACGGCGTAGGCCCTCTTCAGGAGTCTGTTACATATCTGCCCGACTTTAAGACAGAGGCAGAGGGTGCTGTTGAGCTTCCTCAGATTCTTGTAACAAAATGGACACGCGAAGGTACACTGGAAGAAAAGACAGCTGAGCTTGATGCAACCTTTGAAAAGTACAGCCTTGGCGAAAAGACTGTAAGAAACCACATTGTTGCTTGGTATGCACAGTGGGTTGAAGAATATGGTATTGACGGTTTCAGATGCGACACTGCAAAGCACGTTGACCTTGATTCATGGAAGGCTCTTGATGAGGCTTGCACAAAGGCTCTGGAGAACTGGAGAACAGCCAACCCCGATGCAATCGGTGCAGATTGGGACGAAGAGTTCTGGATGACAGGTGAGCATTTTGGTCAGAATCTTATTATGAATGACTATTATGACTCAGGCTTCGATTCTATGATTAACTTTGCATTCTCTCCCAATGCATCCGGCGGTGCAGATAACGGTATGCTTAAGGCATCAAACATCAACAAAACATACCAGACCTATGCTGATACAATCAACAAGGACGAGGATTTCAACGCTCTTACATACATTTCCTCTCATGATACAGGCCTTTGCAGAAAAGACCTTTATTATCAGGCTTCTGCACTTCTTTTACTTCCCGGCGGTGTTCAGATTTTCTACGGTGATGAGAGCAACCGTCAGTACGTTGAGTGTACAATCCACGACCACGAAAACAGAAGCTTTATGAACTGGGCAGACGTGGACACAAATGCAAACGAAAGTGCTGATTACCTTGTACATTGGCAGACAGTCGGTAAGTTCAGAAACAGCCACGTTGCAGTTGGCGCAGGTTCTCACAAAATGCTTGAGGCTACAAACGGCACTGCATTCGCAAGAATTTACGACAAGAACGATGTTTATGACAAGGTTGTTTGCGTAATTGATGCTGATGCAAATACAGATGTTGCAATTACAATGAGCGGTGCTTTCTCAAACGGTACAGAAGTTGAGAATGTATACACAGGCGAAAAAGCTACTGTTGAGGGCGGTAAGGTTACATTTAATAGCGGTAAGAACGGCACAATCCTCATTGAGCAGGTTGGCGGTGCAGTAAGACCCGACACAGGCGACTTTGAGCTTGGCGACGTAAATATGGACGGTAAGCTTAATATCAAGGATGCAACAGCAATCCAGAAAAATACAGCAAAGATGTTAGAGTTTGACGATATCCAGACCTTACTTGCAGACTTTAACGAAGACGGCAAGGTTAACGTTAAGGACGCAACACAGATTCAGAAAGTAATCGCAGGCTTAATATGAAACAACAAAAAGCTCCCGAATTCGGGAGCTTTTTTCTATGTGATATGTTTTACAGTTCTTTTATTAATTCAACAAGTTCATCAAACTTCATACTGTGGCTGGCTTTGACCAGAACGGTATCGCCGATAGTCAGCATTTCGTACATATATAGCTTTGCTTCTTCGATGCTCTGATACCACTCTGCATCTATATGAGGGCGGGCAGCTTTGTACATTTCCAAAGCCAGGTCGCCTACAGTAATAAGCAGGTCAAGATTAAGCTCAGCCGCAAGCTTGCCAATTTCGAAATGGAGTTCTCTTTCCTTTTCGCCAAGCTCCTTCATATCGCCTAAAAGTGCTACACGTCTGCCGTCAAAGTTAGAGAGGGTCTTAAGGGAAGCCTTCATAGACTCAGGGTTTGCATTGTAGCAATCGTCGATAACGGTAAGCTTTTCTGTCTTTATAATATTTGCTCTGCCGCTTATTGTACGGTAATTGTTAAGTCCGTCAATAATCTCTTTTTCAGTAAGTCCCAGGACTTTTGCAACTGATACTGCCGCCAAAGCATTCTGTACCATATGATTGCCCAAAGAGTTTATACGAGCCTTGAACTGACCGTCTTTGGTATGCACAGTAAAGTCGGTAAAGCTTTCGTTATCGCTTTTGATATCGGTAGCGAAAACATCATTGTTTTCACCCAGTCCATAGTAAATAACTTTGGACCCCTCGGGAATTTCTGCTTTTCTGAGGTTTACGTCGTCACCGTTAAGTACTACAGTTCCGCCTTTTTTCAGGTAATTAAGCATTTCGGTTTTTGCTTTTAAAACGCCATCTAAATCTTTAAGGTTTTCAAGGTGGCATTTACCTACATTTGTAAGCACGGCAATATCGGGCTGAGCCATTTCGGCAAGTATGCTCATTTCGCCAAAATCAGAAATACCCATTTCAATAACGGCGGCGGTGTGGGTTTCTTCAAGAGCAAAAAGTGTAATGGGAACACCTAAGGCGTTGTTGAAATTACCCTGGGTTTTGTGGGTATGAAAATGCTCTGAAAGAGTAGCTGAAATAATCTCTTTGGTGCTGGTTTTGCCAACAGAGCCTGAAATGCCTATGAAAGGAATATCGAACTTTTCGCGGTAAGCTTTGGCGATTTTACGAAGAGCTTCGGGAGTATTTTCTACCAGAATATGAGCAGAGCCGTCAGAGGGTGCACGTTCTGCAATAGAGCAGATTATTCCGATTTCCACACATTGGGGGATAAAGCTGTGACCGTCTACTCTTTCTCCCACAATAGCGGCAAAAACACCGCCTTTGCCTGCTTTTCGGCTATCAGTAGTGATAAATGAAACTTCCTTTGAAAGTAAATCCAGGTCACCGAAAAACTTGCCGCCGGAGGCATCAATAATTTCGCTTATGGTAAAGTTTTTCATATTACTCTCCTATGATCTTAATGAGTGCGTGTTTATTGCGTTTGCCGTCAAGCTCATAGTAAAAAATTTGCTCCCAGGTGCCAAAATCCAGCTTGCCGTTTGTAATGGCACATACTACCTCTCTGCCCATAATTGTACGTTTTAAATGGGCATCGGCATTGTCCTCAAATCCGTTGTGGTCATACTGGCTGTAAGGCTTTTCGGGAGCAAGCTTTTCAAGCCATCTTTCGTAATCCCTGTGAAGTCCTGACTCGTCATCGTTTATGAAAACCGAAGCGGTGATGTTCATAGCATTAACAAGCACGAGGCCTTCTTTAATACCGCTTTCGTTAATTGCGTTTTGAACGTCTCTTGTAATATTCACAAGACCTCGTCTTTGAGGAATATTGAACCATAGTTCTTTTCTGAAACTTTTCATATTCTCACCTTAAAAAACAATGTTATTAAATCCCCATATATCTGTTTCGGAGAACTTAACGTACACCCTGTCAGGAGAAATTGAGAGTTCTTTATTCATAATGTCGCAGATAGCTGATGTAAGCTTTGCGGCATTTTCTTTTGTAACCTTACCTAAAAGAGCAACCTCGACATAGGCGGTGTCTCCCTGCTGGTTTCCCTGAAACCACAGGCGGCAGTTGTCCTCAAAACCTAACATAAGATAAGCCTCACCCTTGCCGATAAGAGTAATTGCCTTACCAAGCTCAGCTTTTAAAATTTCTTCTTTTTCCTTAGGGATTTCTGTTGTAACTTTAGTATTGATAAATGGCATAACCTTACCTCCAATAATTTATAGTGCTATTGTATCATTATATATATTCCAATGCAAGAAAAAAGCGAAACAGTGTATATAATAAGCATTGATTTATATATTGCAAAAATAAAAACCCTTTCCGAAAAACAGAAAGAGTTTTATGGAGCTGATGACGTGACTTGAACACGCGACCTGCTGATTACGAATCAGCTGCTCTACCGACTGAGCTACATCAGCAAATGAATAATTTATAACTTAATAATTATACTATATTTGCAGGCTGTTTTCAATATTTAATTTGGAAAGTCTTGTTTTTAAATTTCTTTGTGAGGATAATTCACGTTTTAGTGAAAGTGAAAAATTCCCACTATAGAATAGAAACAAGGGTCCGAATCAGATAAGGAGGCAGTGTTATGTCAAAGGAATTTGGTCACAAAATATATCAGCTCAGAAGTGCTGCAGGCTTTACTCAGCAACAGATTGCAGACGAAATTAACGTTGACAGAAGTACTTATAGCAACTACGAAAGAGCAATAACTGAGCCTGACCTTAAAACACTTAAAAAGCTTGCTGACATTTTCCGTGTGGATGTTAACACATTATTGTCAGACAATGAGGACTTCAGCAGGGTGGCAGACAAGGCAGGGGAGCCCAGCTACAATCTTGCCAAGGACGAAAAAACTTTTTTAATCAGATACAGGCTCTTAAACAGCGAGCAGAAAAAGGCATGCTTTGATTTTATGGGAGAATTCCTGATTGTAGACGAAAAATAATTTGGTATAAATTTAAAATATCCCTTTACTTTTGAGTTTTAGTGTGATATAATATCAAGGCTTAAGCCCCAACCGCAGATACGGGGTATGCTTCATTGAGGCGCTTCACCGTCCCGTACCTATGATTGTGGGTAATATTTTAAAAAGGTGGAATAAAAATGCTTAAAGAAGAAAAGCAGGCAATTATTGCCGAGTACGCAACACACGAAGGCGACACAGGTTCTCCTGAGGTTCAGATTGCTCTCTTATCCAAGAGAATTTCTGACCTTACTGAGCACCTCAAGGTTCACAAGAAGGACCACCACAGCCGTCGCGGTCTCCTTATGTTAGTAGGTCAGAGAAGAGCTCTTCTCAACTACCTCATCAAGGTTGACATCGAGAGATATCGTTCTATTATCGCTCGTCTCGGTATCCGTAAATAATTACGCTTTTAAAGGGCAGACGGTTTTCACCGTTTGCCCTGTACTTCGTTTATTACAGGGTTTTTATTTGTTGTAGATTAGCGGTAAAACGAGGCTTTGACCTTTAATTCAAAGCTTGGTTTTATTGCTAAATACAGCAGAAACCCTGTGAAATATATATTTTTACAGGAGGATTTTTATTATGGCAAATTCTATGATGACTTTTGACAAGTACAGAACTTTTGAAACCGAATTTGCAGGCAGACCCTTAGTTATCGAAACAGGTAAGACAACTCAGCTTGCAAACGGCGCTTGCTTTGTTCGCTACGGCGAAACAGTAGTTCACGTTGCTGTAACTGCTGCTGCAAAGCCCAGAGACGGCATTGACTTTTTCCCTCTTTCAGTAGATTTTGAGGAAAAGCTCTATTCCGTTGGTAAGATTCCCGGCAGCTTTTTAAAGAGAGAAGGAAGACCCAGTGAGAAGGCTATCCTTACAAGCCGTGTTATCGACAGACCCATCCGTCCTCTTTTCCCCAAGGATATGAGAAACGATGTTTCCATCGTTTGTACTGTAATGAGCGTTGACCCCGATTGTGCTCCCGAAATTGCAGCTATGGTTGGTGTTTCTTTAGCTCTTTCTATTTCTGACATTCCCTGGAATGGTCCTATCTCCAGTGTTTCTGTAGGCTACGTTGACGGAGAAATCGTTATCAACCCCACTGCAGAGCAGAGAGAAAGAAGCCGTATGGCTACTACTGTTGCTTCTACCGACAGCCGCGTTGCTATGATTGAAGCAGGTGCTGACTGCGTAAGTGACGAAGTTATGTACAATGCTATTATGGCAGGTCACGAGGCTAACCAGCCTATTATCGAGTTTATTAAGGGTATTCAGGCTGAGATTGGTAAAGAGAAGTTCAGCTATCCCTCAAACGAGCCTGACCACGATATGTTCGAGGCTATCAAAGCTTTCTCTGAGGAAGATATCAAGTTTGCTCTTGATACAGACGACAAGACAGTTCGTGACGAAAGACTCAAGCCCATTTACGAGGCTGTTCACGAGAAGTTCGACGAGATTTATCCCGAAAGTGAAGCAAAGATTGACGAGTGCCTTTATAAGACACAGAAGTTTATTGTTCGCCGCTGGCTTTTAGACGAGCAGAAGCGTGTTGACGGCAGAGGTATGAATGATATCCGTCCTCTTGCATCAGAAGTAGGCGTTCTTCCCAGAGTTCACGGTTCAGGTCTTTTCACACGTGGCCAGACACAGGTTCTTACTGTTGCAACTTTAGGCCCTGTTTCTGACCAGCAGCTTTTAGACGGTATTGACGAGGAAGAGTACAAGCGTTATATGCACCATTACAACTTCCCCAGCTACTCCGTTGGCGAAACAAAGCCCAGCCGCGGCCCCGGCAGACGTGAAATCGGTCACGGTGCTCTTGCAGAAAGAGCTCTTGCTCCCGTAATTCCCTCTGTTGAGGAGTTCCCCTATGCTATCCGTCTCGTTTCCGAGATTCTTTCTTCTAACGGTTCTACTTCTCAGGGTTCCGTTTGCGGTAGTACACTTGCTCTTATGGATGCAGGTGTTCCCATCAAGGAGCCTGTTGCAGGTATTTCCTGCGGTCTTATTACTGAGGGCGAGCGTTGGATGACAATGGTTGACATCCAGGGTGTTGAGGACTTCTTCGGCGATATGGACTTTAAGGTAGCAGGTACAAGAGACGGTATCACAGCTATCCAGATGGACCTTAAGATTTCAGGTCTTACTCCCGAAATCATCAAAGAGGCTCTTGAGAAAACTCACGAGGCTCGTATCTATATTCTTGACGAGATTATGCTTAAGGCTATTCCTGAGCCCAGAGCAGAGCTTAGTAAATATGCTCCCAAGATGCTTACCACAACAATTCCTGCTGATAAGATTTCAGAAGTTATCGGTAAGGGCGGTAAGGTAATCAAGGAGATTCAGGCAGAGTGCCAGGTTAAGATTGACATCGAGGAAGACGGCGACTTTGGTCACGTATTCGTAAGCGGTGTTGATGCTGAAAACTGTAAGCGTGCACTTAGCATTGTTGAAACTATCGCAGTTGACCCCGAGCCCGGTGCAATGTTCCTTGGTAAGGTTACAAGACTTATGGAGTTCGGTGCATTTGTTGAGATTGCTCCCGGCAAAGAAGGCCTTGTTCACGTTTCTCAGCTTGATGTTAAGCGTACTGAGAAGGTAAGTGACGTTGTTAACGTTGGTGACGTTATCCGCGTTAAGGTTCTTGAGATTGACGATAAGGGCAGACTTAACCTTTCCCGCCGTGCTGTTTTAATTGAGGTTGACGGCTTAACTCCCGAGAACGACCCCGCAGCTGACAGACCCCGTCGTGAAGGCGGCAGAAACGGCGGCAACTTTAGAGGAAGAAGAAATCATTAATCACCGTTAGCCACGGTGGGCAATTCCGCCTATTATAAAGTTCATCAAACCCCGTCGTTTAATTAACGGCGGGGTTTAAAATTTACAATAAATAAAGGTGCTGAGGTTAATCTCAGCACCTTTTGTTATACATTAAAAATTTTATATATTTTAAGTTCTGTATCTTTTATTATACCTAAGCCTAAGAACTTTTCACCGAATTTTACTCTGAAAATTTCGCTCTGAGTTACATCTTTAGGCAATGAACGAAGCCGCTCTACTCCTAAAGCTCCGCCGTTTTTAAAGCGGATGCCCTGAGCCTCTGAAACAGTTACCTCTCGGTAGTTTACAAAAAGCCTTTCAATAGGTAAAAGCTTTGCTTTGATTTCATCAGGGGATGAGCTTTTAAGCTCATCCATAGAAATGCTTTCACTTAAGGAAAATCCGCAGGCCTGTGTTCTGCAAAGAGCAGTCATCACCGCACAGGTTCCCAGAGCCTTGCCTATATCGTCAATAAGTGAGCGGATATATGTACCCTTTGAACAACTTACTCTGATTTTAGCAGTCTGCTCTTTTTCGTTAAACGCTTCAGCTTTAAGGCTGTATATAGTAACAGGTCGGGCTTCCCGCTTGACCTCAATACCCTGACGAGCCAAATCGTAAAGCCTTTGTCCATTTAATTTAAGTGCCGAGTACATAGGCGGCACCTGCATAATATCGCCACGGAAATTATTAAGGATACTTTCAAAAGCTTTAGCTGAAACCTCTGATTTTTCTTCCCTTAAAACTTCGCCCCATATATCAAGAGTGTCGGTAGAAAGTCCGAACCTAAGCTCTGCAACATACTCTTTATCGTGATTGGGCAGAATATCCTGAGCCTTTGTAGCCGCACCTAAAAGCACAGGTAAAACTCCTGTGGCGTTAGGGTCAAGGGTTCCGCAGTGGCCCAGTTTTCGCTGTCCTGATACTTTTCTCGTAACAGCAACTGCATCAAAGGATGTAAAATCCATAGGCTTGTTTATTATGAGAACTCCGTTCATAATATCTTCTCAGCCTCGTTTATAAGAGCTTCTTTAACAAAATCTAACGTACCCTCAATGGTACAGCCTGAAGCCGCAACGTGACCGCCGCCGCCAAAAACAGAGCAGTAAGCAGATGCATCAACACCTTCGTTGGTGCGTACGGAAATTTTGAAAACTCCGTCTTCTTTTTCGCGGATTGTAATACCCATTAAGACGCCT
The DNA here is from genome assembly GCA_017521925.1 of Clostridia bacterium. Taxonomy (GTDB): domain Bacteria; phylum Bacillota; class Clostridia; order Oscillospirales; family Acutalibacteraceae; genus Ruminococcoides. The sequence goes on along the minus strand of JAFXBG010000013.1, from coordinate 25,705 downwards.
TCAACTCGGCGGGGAATAGAGGCTAAGCCCTCAACCTCGTCGTCGCCTACACCTGCTTTTTTAAGCATATCAAGTGTAACAACGATAAAGGCGAGTTTGCCGTTAAGCTTTAGCTCAAGAGTATTGTACACAAGCTTCTGAAGTTCAATTCTTGCAGGGGACATAATCTCGAACATTTCGGCATTTATCTTCTCCCAAGGAGCACCTGCTGCCATGGTTTTTGCGGCAATAAGGTGGGTTTTGGGAGTTGTGTTTGTATAGCGGAAACAGCCTGTATCGGTAGAAAGACCTGTGTAAATGCAGGTGGCAATATGCTCATTAAGGATAACACCTGTCATAAGGCCTAAAAGCTCAAACACAATCTCAGCCGCTGAGGCTGAGGTTGCGTCTATATATTTCATTTTAGCTTCAATTGAGTTTGTGCCGTGGTGGTCTATGCAGATATCTATGATATCTTTATATTCTTCCTCGTTTTCTCCTAAAAGCGAAGAGGCGGCAACGTCTACGCTTACAACGTATTTACGCTCAAAATTCTGCTCTCTTATGCCTTTTTTCAGAAAGGCGTATTTTTTTGCAGGTTCGCCTGAGGTAATTACCTTTGCCTTTTTGCCTAACTGCTGTAAAGCACCGCACAATGCATAGGCAGAGCCTAAAGTATCGCCGTCGGGATAGCGGTGGGTAAGGATATGCACATTATCCATTGTCATAAGCTTTTGGGCAACAGCCTTAAGTTTATTCATTTTCCTCGTCGTCCTCTCGTTTTATATCAAGGTCGTGGAGAATTTTAGAGATATTTGCACTGTACTCTATAGAGTCAGTAGCTTTGAAGATAAGGGTAGGCACGTGGCGGATAGAAAGGCGGAGTCCTAACTCGCGGCGGATAAAGCCTGCGGCAGATTTAAGACCCTTAACAGCTTCATTTGCCTTTGCCATGCCCTCAAGAGCACTGATATAAACTGTACAGTAGCTTAAATCATTTGTAACCTCAACACGAATGATAGAAACAAATGAGCCCTGAACCCTGGGGTCTTTAACGTCCCTTAAAATAGCAGTAAGCTCTCGCTTGATATCTTCTGTGGTTCTTGAAATTTTATGACTTGCCATAAATTTACCTCCGGCTTAGTCCTCGCGGTATTCCTCAATAATGAATGCCTCGAAGATGTCGCCTTCTTTAATATCGTTGAATCTCTCAAGACCAAGACCGCACTCGTAGCCTTCTGCTACTTCCTTAACTGCGTCCTTGAATCTCTGGAGAGAAGAAACTTCGTCCTCAGCAATAATAATACCGTCACGTACAACTCTGATTTTTGCGTTTCTTGCAAGCTTACCGTTCTTAACATAGCAACCTGCAATTGTACCAACGGACTTAATCTTGATAACGTTACGGCACTCGGCAGTACCCAGGATAACTTCTCTTGTTTTGGGAGCAAGCATACCCTTCATAGCGGACTCAATCTCTTCGATACAATCGTAGATGATTGTGTACATACGCATATCTACACCGTCACGCTCTGCATTTGTTGCGGCAACTGCATCGGGACGAACGTTAAAGCCTACGATAATTGCGTTGGATGCATTTGCAAGCATAACGTCACTTTCGTTAACTGCACCAACACCCTGGTGGATAACGTGTACGCGAACCTCGTCGTTTGAAAGCTTTTCCAAAGACTGTCTTACAGCCTCTACAGAACCCTGAACGTCAGCCTTAACAACAATTTTAAGCTCCTTAACCTCGCCAAGCTTCATCTGGTCGAAGAGGTTATCAAGGCTTACCTTTGTCTGAGATTTAAAGAGTTCTTCCTTCTTAGCTGCCTTTCTCTGCTCAACAAGCTCACGTGCAAGACGCTCGTCACTAACTGCGTCGAAGATGTCACCGCCTGTGGGAACTTCTGCAAGACCAGTAATCTCAACAGGAACAGAAGGACCTGCAACCTTAACCTTTTCACCGCGTTCGTTTGTCATAGCACGAACTCTGCCTACAGCTGTACCTGCAACAACGATGTCGCCCTGGTGGAGAGTACCGTTCTGAACAAGGATAGTTGCAATGGGGCCTCTGCCCTTGTCAAGACGAGCCTCAATAACTGTACCCTTGGCGGCACGGTCGGGGTTAGCCTTAAGCTCTTTCATATCTGCAATGAGGATAACCATTTCAAGAAGGTCATCAATACCCATACCTGTTTTAGCAGAAATAGGCATACAGGGAGTGTCACCGCCCCAAGCTTCGGGGATAATCTCGTGCTCTGTAAGCTGCTGCATAACTCTGTCGGGGTTAGCAGTAATCTTATCCATTTTATTGATAGCAACAATTACAGAAACGCCTGCAGCCTTTGCGTGGTTAATAGCCTCAACAGTCTGGGGCATAATACCGTCGTCAGCAGCAACAACAAGAATAGCGATATCTGTACATTGTGCACCTCTTGCTCTCATAGTTGTGAAAGCTTCGTGACCGGGTGTATCAAGGAATGTAATGTCGCGGTCGTGTGCGTTTACTCTGTAAGCACCGATGTGCTGAGTAATACCGCCTGCCTCGCCTGCTGTAACATTTGCGTGGCGGATATAGTCCAGAAGAGAAGTCTTACCGTGGTCAACGTGACCCATAACTACAACAACAGGAGCACGGTCCTTGAGGTTTGCCTCATCGTCAACTGTGTCATCAATAATTCTCTCTTCAATAGTAACAACAATTTCCTTCTCAACCTTTGCGTGGAACTCCATTGCAATAAGAGAAGCTGTGTCAAAGTCAACTGTATCATTCTGAGTAACCATTGTACCCATAAGGAAAGCCTTCTTGATAACCTCAGCGGCGGTAGCTTTAAGTCTTAAAGCAAGTTCAGAAATTGTGATTTCGTCAGGAATCTTAATTGTGATGGGTTTAGCCTTACGCTCCTGAGCGATTCTCTTAAGACGCTCTGCCTCGGTTTCTTTCCTGGAATTCTTGGGCTTGTTTCTCTGCTGTGAACGCTGGTTAATCTTCTGCTTTGCCTTGGACATATTGCTGTCAGACTTAACCTTATCGTAAGCGAGATTATCGTATTTTTCGTTGTAACGTTCAACATTTACATCAACTGTACGTGTGTTAACAATTTTACCCTGAGCACGCTTTGACTTGATTTCGGATGTAGTGTCAACATCATCGTAGTTCTTGGGATTTTTAACCTTTTTCTCCTGATGCTTCTCTGCAGGTTTTGCGTCGTTTTTAGCAGGAGCTTTTTCGCCCTTAAGGTTTGCTTCAAGCTCTTTTTTAGCCTGAGCTTTCTTTTCACGCTCTTCTTCCTTGCGTTTCTCGGCTTCTTCTTCCTTAGCCTCAATAGCCTTGTCGCGTACTGCAAAATAGGAGTTGAGGTTCTCCATATTGTTTTTCTGTGTGAAATAGTCAAAAACTATATCAAGTTCATTTTCTTCAAGAGTTGTCATGGATTTTTTTGTCGTACCGCAATACTTAGCAACAACCTCGATAACTTCTTTACTGGAAACGTTAAGGTCCTTGGCGACCTCGTGGATTTTGTATTTAATCATTCATTTTTCCTCCCTTATTACTGATAAGCTCAGAAAGCTTCTTTGCAAAGCCCTCATCTTCAACAGAGAGCACTGCACAGGTTTTGCCGAGAGCAAAGCTCAGCTCATCCTTGTTGTAATTTAAAATCTCGCAATTAATGCCGTTTAAGGCTGAGATTACTTTTTTCTTTGTATTTTCAGAAATATCTGATGCCATAAGCACAAGCTTTGCGTTTTTTAGTTCAACAGACTCAATAACCGTGTCGCAGCCGATTTTCATTTTGCCTGCTCTGCGGCAGAGTCCCAGAAAATTAAGAAACTTGTCATTCACCCTTAGCCAGCTCCTCTTTAAGATTTTCGTAAACCTCAGAGGGAATAGCTGACGAGAAAGCTTTTTCAAGACGTTTTCCCTTTATTGCTTTGTTAAGTCATTCCTCACAGTTGCAGATATAAGCACCTCTGCCCGGCTTTTTGCCGGTAAAGTCAAGCTCAATATTGCCTTTAGCGGTTATTTCTCCGTTTTCGTCAACAGCATCGGGAAGCTTAACAATTCTGATAAGTTCTTTTTTTGGTTTCATTTCGTTGCAGCCTGTGCATTTTCGAAGGGGTATCTTTTTCTGCTTCAAAAGTTTCCCTCCTAAAAATTAAGCTTCAGCTTCTTCTGCAGCAGGCTCGTCGTCCTCATCTTCGCCGTAGAAGCCGCTTTCGGGACGGATATCGATTTTCCAGCCTGTAAGCTTTGCGGCAAGGCGTGCGTTCTGACCCTTGTTACCGATTGCAAGGGAAAGCTGAGAATCGGGAACTGTTACCTTACAGCTCTTTGTACCGTCTTCAGCAACAACTACAGAAACAACGCTTGCAGGAGCAAGAGAAGCTGCAATAAACTTCTGGGGATCCTCATCGTAAACGATGATGTCAATTTTCTCGCCGCCAAGTTCTTCAACGATTGTACCTACACGGGCACCGCGGTTACCGATACAAGCACCAACTGCATCAACAGCAGGGTCGTTAGAAATAACTGCCATCTTTGTTCTGCTGCCAGCCTCACGGGAGATAGACTTGATTTCTACAATACCGTCGAAAATCTCAGGTACTTCTTTTTCAAACATTTTTCTTACAAAGTCGGGGTGTGTACGGCTGATAATAGCCTTGGGACCACGGTCTCCCACTCTTACGTCAACAATGTAAATTTTAACACTGTCGCCTTCCTTAAGGTTTTCCTCGCCAACCTGCTCGCTTACAGGAAGCACAGCCTCAGCCTTGCCGAAGCGGATTGTTGCGTTGCCTGTTTTGGGGTCGATTCTTTCAACTGTTGCAGTAACAATTTCCTTAAGTTTGGACTGGAACTCTCTGAGCACCTGACCTTTTTCGCCGTCACGGATACCGCCGTGGATAACGTTTTTGGAAGCCGAAACTGCAATTCTGCCAAACTTCTTGGGGTCAAGGGGAATACCGATTTCTTTGCCAACAGCAGCGCGTTTAGAAATCTGCTTTGCATCCTCAAGGAGAATTTCGTTTGCTTCGTCCTCAATTTCCTCAACAACAGTTTTAATCATCTTAACGTTGAATGTGTTCTTTTCGGCATCCATTGTGATGTCGATATTTTCGTTGCCGTAAAGGTTTTTGCAGGCAACAACGATTGCACGCTTAATCTGTTCAATCATATAGTCTACAGGTATGCCTTTTTCTTTTTCAAGGAGCATTAAAGCCTCAAATAATTCCTTGTTGTTCATTTTTTATAACCATTCCTTTCTGAAAGTTTGTACTTTATATGTCAAGGTCGTCAGCCTTTACCCAGGCGGCGTCCTTTTTATTTATGGTAACCTGATTTTCGCCACTGTAGTCCTCAATTGTAAGGTCACTGCCGTCAAAGCTTTTAAGAACACCGCAGAACTCTTTGCCTAAACCTTCCATAGGGCGGATAAGGCGGACTTTGATGTCTTTGCCTACGTATTCTTCGAAGTGTTCATCCCTTGTGAGCTCACGCTCAAGACCTGGAGAGCTTACCTCCAGAATATAGTTCTGGCTGATGAAGTCCTTTTCATCAAGCAAGGGGTCAATAGCACGGGAAACATTCTCACAATCGTTGATATTAACGCCGCCGTCTTTGTCGATGAAAATTCTCAAGTACCACTCGGCACCTTCTTTAAGAAAGCGAACGTCCCAGACTCTTACGCCGAAATTTTCGGCAATAGGTTCTGCAATAGACTTTACGCTTTCAGCGATGTTTGTACCTTTGCTCTGAGCCATTAAAAAACCTCCTGATAAAAACTTAGGAGCGAGCCTTTCGGCTCACTCCTTAACCTTAAGGATATTAACTTTACTGTTATTATAACACCAAAGCCTGTAAAAATCAAGTATATAAAGGAAAAAGCCTTTGTCATAAAAACCAAATATAAAAGGAAAAAGCCTCGTAAAAGAGGCTTTTTAAATAAAATCTACTTTTTCTTTTTAAAGTTGCGGTAAAGGGTCCACGCAATGGCAAGCACCTGTAAAACCGCGGCACAGATGTAAATAAGGCTGATGTTGTCAAAAGCCGTAACATAATTGTAAAAGGTCATCTGTATACCTAAGGCACAGGTCCACACCAAAATACTTATGGAGAAGAACTGCACGGTATGATTCCACCATATGCAGGCAAAAACCAGGTTAACAATCGCAGAAACGGGAATAGCCAGAATGTAGCTTATCCAGGCGGTGGAAAAGTCAGGTATAAATACCCTCAGTCCCACAAACACAACCGTTGCCACAAGCCACACAAGAATGATAGACATTATATCTATCATAATGTGTTTGCGTTGGCGGGTGGGGAGTACTTTTTCCTCAGGTTTGTCCTGTGATACCAGGTCGTTTATCGTAACATCAAAAATTTCTGCAAGCTTTACAAGAACCGTTACGTCAGGCATACCGTCGCCGCGTTCCCATTTGGAAACGGATTTATCTGAGTAGTTAATCATCTCGGCAAGTTTACCCTGAGTAAGGCCTGAACGCTTGCGGAAATATGTAATATTATTAGCAATAAGGGATTTAAGCTTTTTTTCATCCATTTAAGAAAATACCTCCGAAAAAGCCTTAAAAAGCAAGATTTTATCAACATTCCTACTGTGAGTAGAAAGTAAAGCTCTTATAATAGAGTAATAAATTTATACATTATTGTCAAGAGTGACTGTTAATAATTTTTCATCTGCCATTAATAAAGCTAACCTCTATATGAGCCTTTTCAAAGGCAAAATGCCCACTGTGGCTAACAGTTTAGCCTTCGTCTGCCTGAAGGGTTATCTTTATCTCAATATATTTCTCAGTGTCAGGACGATATACCTTAAGTGTGGCTTTGTCGCCTTCGCTATAGTTTGTAAGGGCTGTGAAAATGTCGTTGAATGATTTAATTTCGTGTTCATCAAGAGCAACTATGATATCTCCGGCGTTGATTTTGCCGTTATCACAGGGACCACCCTCAATAACCTCTGAAATTAAAATACCCTGAGGTACATTGTTGTATAAAGCTTCATTTGCGGTAATGGCTGTGCCCATAATGCCGATTTTAACTCTGCCCGAAACATAGCCTTGCTTAATAAGGTCATCTACAACTTCTTTAACAGTACGGCTGGGAATAGCAAAGCCCATACCCTCGTATTCTTCGGAAGCAATTTTTGCAGAATTAATGCCGATTACCTGACCGTAAAGATTACAAAGAGGACCGCCGGAATTGCCGGGGTTGATGGCGGCATCGGTCTGGATGTACTTAACCTGAGTGGAAAGGTCCAGAGTTCTGTCTTTGGCAGAAATAACACCTCGGGTAAGGGTGTTCTGAAATTCCATACCGCCGGGGTTGCCTACGGCAATAACATCTTCACCGATAGAAGCAAGGTCTGAGTCGGCAAATTCGGCAGGAATAAGATTTTTTGCATCTATTTTAATAACTGCAAGGTCTGTGCGGGTGTCAAAGCCTACTACCTTTGCTTCATAGGTGTTGCCGTCGCTTAGCACAACATCAACTATGTAAGCGGTTTTGCTGTCACCGATTACGTGGCTGTTGGTGGCGATGTAGCCGTCAGTGTTTATGATAATGCCCGTACCCTGACCAGCCAGCTTATCTTTGTCTTTATCAGAGTAGCACATAATGCCTACAGCTGAGGGAGAAACCTTTTCAAAAGCAGTCTGATTATTGTATTTTGCAGTATCATTTTTGTCAGCGGGGTATTTGTTGAGGGTGATTTCGCCTTCGCCGTAAAGGTTGGAGTTATCTATAGCCTCAGTTGGTTCAGGAACAGTTTCTTCTTCGTCAGGTTCTGTAGGTTCAAAGAAATCTATAAAAGGATTGTCAATGGGAGGCAATTTGCTGTTGCGGTCTGCCTGACCCATAAAGTAGCCTATGCTGCCTATTGTGGCAAGGCTGAAAATACCAAGAAGAACCCACAGGCAAACAAGCATTACAGTTGCTCCTGCACTCCTTTTTCTTGGCTGAGGAGGCACTGGCTGCGGTATGTAACCCACGTACTGCTGTGTTCCGTAGGGTGCATACTGCGTATTAGGAGCCTGATAGGGTGGAGCATAAGGCTGAGCCTGTACCTGAGGTGCCCCATAAGGCGGTGTATATGACTGAGTGTGATAGGTTGGTGCCTGATACTGAGGGGGAATGGGTTGCTGAGGAGTGTTTATTGCAGGCATCTCAGGCTGAGGGTTTTTGGGTATAACCTCAGGCTTTACTTCCTGAGGAATAATTTCAGGGTTATTCTCAGCAGGTAGCTGAGGCTGAGGAGCAGGGGTTAACTCAGGGGTGTTTGTTGGTGTTACCTCGGGTTTAGGGTCCTCATTAACTGGTGTGTTTGTATTATTATCTAACATTTTATTCCTCCGTTTTACTGTCTGCCATTAAGAGTTTTCTGCGTTTTTGTTCGGGGAGAGTAAAGGTAAATCTGCAGTACTCGCCAGGTTTTGAATCTGCAGTTATTCGTCCGCCGTGCAGTGCCACAACAGTTCGGCAGATGTAAAGCCCCAGTCCCATACTGCGTTTGTCAGAACTTCTGGATTTATCTGCCTTGTAGAATTTATCGAACACATAAAGGATATCCTCCGGCAGAATTCCTTTGCCGCTGTTTTCGATACTTACTATACTAAAGCCGTCTTTCTTTTCAAATTCAAAGCGGATAACGCCTTTTTGTTCAGTGAATTTTACAGCGTTTTCCACCAGGTTGTAAATTGTCTGATGCAAAAGGTCTCTGTCACCGAAAATCATAATATTTTCTTCAATGTCCAGTCCTTCTACTGTAAGCTCTTTTTCACTGAGTTTACTTTCAAAGCTTTGAAGCACGCTGAAAATAACATCAAGAATATCAAAAGAGGTTTTGTTAACCTTGATTTCGCCCGAGTCGATTTTTGACAGAGAAATCATTGAAGTTACAAGACGGGAAAGACGTTTGGTTTCTTCGGATACAATAGTAAGGTAATATTCCTGTTCGGTTTTTGGAATTGTACCGTCAAGTATACCGTCGATATAACCTGAAATGGTGGTCATAGGGGTTTTAAGCTCGTGGCTTACATTGGCAACAAAGTTTCGCCTTATTCCTTCCATAGATGCAAGGGAGTCAGCCATCTCGTTAAAAGCGGAGGCAAGCTCTCCGATTTCATCTTTGTTTTTAACATACACACGGCTTTCAAAGTCGCCTGCCGCAAAACGTTTTGTGGCGGCTGTCATCTGTTTTAAGGGGCGTGTGGTGTTAAAGGCATATACCGATGTCAGCGAGAAAATAAGAAGTGCTGACAATAGCACAACCAAAGTAAAGACAAAGAAGATTGATGGTACGGCGTCGTCGCTCCATACGGTTTGCTGAGCAACTACACAGTAACCTACTATATTTTGCGAACCGTCGAAAACAGGCGCAGCGGCTACGTAGTAAGCTTTGTCGTAAAATCCGCCGATGTTGCCATAAGCAAAGAAAGTGCTTTCCTTAAGGCCGCTTATTACAACCTTAGGCAGGTAGGAGCCTTCTTTATGAGTAGTATCTGCAGAGCTTACAAAAACTATCCGTCCGTCCTTATCAGAGAGCAAAATATCTGCACCCATAGATTCGCTTAATGCATCAAGATAGGGGTGTACATATTCATTTGAAGGGTGAAGGTTTCCTTTTGAAATTTCTGACACATAGGACGAAACATCTGTGGCACTTTGTATAAGTGTATCTTTTTTTGTTCGTTCAATGTAGTCTGTTACAGGATAAACCAGAATAACGGTAATTATCAGCAGACACAGAAGTACTATTGTTATGCTGTAGAACAAAAACCGCCTGAAGACGGTTTTGTTAAGTGCGTTCTTTACGTTTGCCATATTATCTCACTTCAAACTTGTAGCCTCTGCCCCAAACGGTGCAAAGTTCCCATTTATCTGAGGCTCCGTCGATTTTTTCACGGATACGTTTGATGTGTACGTCAACTGTACGGCTGTCGCCGTAGTAATCAAAGCCCCATACTTCGTCCAGAAGCTGGTCCCTGGAGAACATCTTATTGGGATTTGACGCAAGGTGATACAAAAGCTCAAGCTCCTTGGGGGGAGTGGCAACCGCTTTTCCGTTTACCTTAAGCTCATAGTTTGTAAGGTTAATATCAAGATTTTCCCACTTGATTTCTTTAACTACGCTGGCTTCGCCTGAATCGGTACGTCTGAGCACAGCTCGTACCCTTGCAATAACCTCTTTGGTTTCAAAGGGTTTTACTATGTAGTCGTCAGCACCAAGCTCAAGTCCCAAAACCTTATCAAAGGTTTCGCCTTTGGCTGTAAGCATAATAATGGGGCAGTCAGAGCTTTTGCGGATTTCACGGCAAACCTGCCAACCGTCAAGCTTTGGAAGCATAATGTCCAGAAGAATCAGGTCGGGGTTTTCAGTTTTAAAAAGCTCAATTGCTTTTTCGCCGTCTTCGGCTGTAATTGTGGTGAAATTTTCTTTTTCAAGATAAAGTCTTAAAAGGTTAGAGATGTTTGTGTCGTCGTCAACAATGAGAATTTTATGAAGTCCCATAGATTTATACCTTCCTTTCCTTTACATCTCAATATGATTATACCATATATTTCAGAATAAAAGTTAAGATTTATTAAAAACTATATGATGTCTGTGTGAAAACTTGTTTTAAAGAAAAACCGCCCGACGGCAGCCCGTCAGGCGGATAGAGTTCATCTAACTTAGTAGGGCTGGGCAATGCAGCGTCTGAACATATCTATAACGTACTCTGCATCCTCGTCAGACATAGTGGTGTTAAGGGGAAGAGTAAGTTCGTTTTTATACATATCAAAGGCGTTGGGGAAATCCTTTATGTCAAAGCCACGGCTCTTGTATGCAGTAAGCAAGGGCAAGGGCTTGAAGTGAACATTACAGATAACGCCGTTTTGAGCCATACGTTTGAAGAAAGCATTGCGATAGTCAGAATCCTGACCCAGGAAACGTACCATATAAAGGTGTCCGCTGCTGCGATGCTCTTCGTCAGCATGGTTAAGCACGCCAACAGGCAAATCTGCAAAGGCATTGTTGTACATTTTTATAAGCTCATGGCGTCTGTCGATAATACCTTTGTATCTTTCCATCTGTGCCAAACCCATAGCCGCTAAAATATCGGGCATATTGCATTTGTACTGGGTGTCAACTACGTCATATTCCCAGCTTGTGCCTTTGTTTTTTGCATAGGTGTCCTTGGTCTGGCCGTGAAGAGAGAAGAGCATATATTTTTTGTAAAGCTCGTCATTGTCAACACCGTCTATATTGTGCCAGCTTACAGCACCGCCTTCGCCTGTTGTAAGGTTCTTAACAGCATGGAAGCTGAAATTTGTAAAGTCAGCAACCTCACCGCACATCTGACCCTTACGGCTTGCACCGAAAGCATGAGCACCGTCGCAGATAATCATAACCCTGCCTATAGCTTCCTGATATTCATTGGCGGGTTTGAAAAGGTGACGTTTGTTTTCAACTGCTTTGAAAATTCGGTCATAGTCGCACATAATACCTGCAAGGTCAACAGGAATAATGGCTTTGGTTTTTTCATTGATGGCGGCTTCCATTTTGTCATAATCCATTTCATAACTGCCGGGTGCACAATCTATAATAACGGGAGTTGCACCGATGTGATAAAGGATAGATGCAGAAGCTGTGTAGGTATAGGCGGGGACAATAACCTCGTCACCCTGACCGATACCTAAAATTCTTAAGGTCATTTCTGCACAGGCTGTCTGAGAAGAAAGGCATACAGCCTTTTCTGTGTTACAGAACTGAGCAATTTTTGACTCAAAAAGTTTGGTTTTGGGACCTGTTGTAATCCAACCTGATTTAAGTACATCTACAACGGCGTTTATTTCAGCCTTTGTAATATCAGGAGGAGAAAAAGGAATATTTCGCATAATATTAACTCCTTTAAAGAGATTGCAGACATATCAGAAATAAGAAATCTGACGCGGTATCTGCGTTACTCTATATCAAAAAAGTATAATTTCCTACTATATCACAGTAATTATACATCAAAGGAGTTAGGGTGTAAAGAGATTTTTTTCTGCTTTGTTAATTTTGCTGATTATCGCCTTTATTCTCTTTAAAGCTTAGGTTTAAATACTTATTTTTTGTGGCTTCTCCGCCTCTGATGTGCCGTTCAGACTTGTTTTTCTGCAGTACAAGGTTAACCTTTTGATAAAGAGCAACATCTATGTATTTAAGCCTTTTGCTGACATCCTTGTGAACCGTGGATTTGCTTATGCCGAATTTGCCGGCGGCAGCTCGTACCGTTGCATTTTGCTCTACGATGTATTCTCCAAGCCGGGCGGCTCTTTCTTCAACGATTTCTTTCATAAAGAAGCCTCCAATCAGTATTCCGTAAATAATATGTCAGAGAGGCTTTTTATATAACATTAATAAATATATTGACATTAATACAGGTTGAAAATATAATAGAGATGGAAGATTATCTGAGGAATTTTTTTATATTGTTTTAAGACAGAAAAATATGTTTATTCAGGAGGTTTTGTTATGAAAAAGCTATTGGTTATTATTCTGGCATTGATGTTACTTCTGGCGGTAGGTACAGTAGGAGTTTTTGCCGCAAGAAACGGTGCAGGTACAGGTTACGTTGATGCTGACAGAAATGGTATTTGTGATAATATTTCTGAAACAAAGTGTGCCGGTTATTCTGATGACGACAACGATGGTATCTGTGATAATAAAGAAGAATCTCAGAAACCTGTGCAGAATAAAAATAACGGTTTTATTGATGCTGATGAGGATGGAGTCTGCGATAACCGCGGACTTAATAAAGGTTGCGGTAAGGGCTGCGGTAATAAACAAGGCAGAGGTACAGGTTTTACAGATGCAGACGGCGATGGTTTGTGTGACAATGGCGGAGTTTGCAGACGAGGCAGATAACACCTTGGATACAAAATTTTATTCTTTGTAAAATAACATAATTAGTTTTTAGAGCAGGAAGCTTGAGCAGAGCTTCCTGCTCTTATATTTTGTAATAAAATGTACAAAAAATATACGTAAAAAGGTTTACAAATATGTCAATATATGTTAACATTAATATGTATTTTTATATCTAATATAAGTGTTATATTTACAAAAAAGGCGGCACAATTATGGCAAAACAGGAATCTTATTCCCGAAACATTAATAGGGATAATGAAAACAGCATACAAAAGCCTGTAGCCGAAGTGCGTTCAAAAGCAGAAGTTGCAGAAAATATTTGCAAAGACACCGCAGGACTGCGTCCTACCAGAATATGTATGGTTACAACTATTTCAAAAACCTTTGATTGGTTTATGTCAGACCTTGCAGAGTTTCTGGCTGCAAATGGTTTTGAAGTTACCGTTATCTGTGGTGTTATGGATGAAGGTTTTGCAGAAAAACATCAGAAGTTTGCAAATGTTGTGCAGATGCCTATCGATAGAGGTGTCAAGGTTTTTCCTGTTATTAAGGGCGGTGCTGCCTTAAACAGATTTTTCAAAAAAAATGAATTTGATATTATCCACTACACAACACCTAATGCTGCATTGTGCTGTACCCTTGCCCGTAATTTCAGAAAAATCCCCGTAAGGGTTTATGGGCAGTGGGGTATCCGCTATGTCAGTGTGAAAGGAATTGAGCGAAGATTTTTAAAAGTCATTGAGAAATATATATGTAAGGGTGCCACAGATATTTTTGCCGTAAGCGGTAAAAACAGAGAGTTTGCACTGAAAGAAAAGCTTTGTAAGGAGAGTAAGATTTCAGTAGTAGGCAAAGGCGGTACAATAGGCGTTGACTTTAATATTTTTGATATCAACCTAAAAGAAAGTTATAATCAGGAAATAAGGGGAAAACTCGGAATATCTGAAAACGAGTTTGTATTTGGGTTTTGCGGACGACTGAATAAGGACAAAGGTATTAATGAGCTTCTAGGCGCTTATCGTGCACTTGTTCATACACAAAAAGGCACCAGGCTTTTGCTTATTGGTATGGAAGATAAAACCCACTCACCTGACGAGGACCTGATAAAATGGGCAAGAAGCAACGAGAGTGTTATTTTTACAGATTATGTTAATCCTTCTGAGGTAGTAAAGTATATGTCTGCCTGTGATGTTCTGGTGCATCCTACTTACAGAGAAGGTTTTTCAATGGTGCTTCAGGAGGCTATGGCCATGAAGATACCTGTAATTACAACAGATGTCCCGGGCCCCAGCGAGGTAATTGAAGAAGGCATAAGCGGTGCACTTGTTCCTTCAAAGGATGAAAAAGCTTTGCTGGATAAAATGACAGAGCTTATGAAGGACTATAAATTAAGAAATACATATGCCGAAAACGGCAGATTAAGAGTAGAGAGATATTTTTCGCGTACTATGAGAATGAATACCATATATGAATACTATTGCAAGCTGTTGGGTAAAAACGACAGCAAAATGAAGTTTATGTACCTTACTGCAGACCCTGAACAGGCAAAAACTGCAGAAGCATCCGGTGTGGACAGGATTTTCCTTGACCTGGAGATTTTAGGAAAATATGAGCGTCAGGGGCATCTGGATACGGTTGTGTCTCACTCCGGTCTTGATGATGTCAAGAAGCTGAGAGCAGTTATTAAGAAGGCACAGCTTCTTGTAAGGTGTAATCCTGTGCATAAAGGACTTAAGCCTGAAATTGACAGAATTATTAATGACGGTGCAGACATTATTATGCTACCGTATTTCAAAACTGCCGACGAGGTAAGATTTTTCCTTAATTGTGTAGGCGGCAGAGTGCCTACGGTGCTTTTGTTTGAAACCGCAGAAGCCGTTGAGAATGCAGATGAGATTCTCAGCCTTGACGGAATAACCGAAGTGTACATAGGACTTAATGACTTGCACTTAAGCTATAATATGAAATTTATGTTTGAGCTTCTGTGTGACGGTACGGTCGAAAAGTTGTGTGAAAAATTCAAGGCAAAAGGACTTCCATACGGTTTTGGCGGTGTTGCCAAAATCGGCGAGGGTCAGCTTAAGAGCGACTACATACTGGGTGAGCATAAGAGACTGGGCTCTACCTGTGCTATTCTTTCCAGAACATTCCGTAACGAGGTAAGCGGCAGCAGACCCGTTGAGAATATGAGCCGTGAGATTTCTCTTTTACGCGAAAGAGAAAAAGAGATAAACTCATGGAGCAAAGAGCAGTTTGAGGAAAATCACAAGGTAATCTGTGATTGTGTTGACCGGATTGTTCAGAAAACAGGCAGTAAAAATTTCTGAGGAGATTAAGATGTCAAATGCAGAGCACAAACCTTTGCCAAAGGTGCTTTCTATAAATATCAATGTATGGCGTGACGACAGTGCAATCAGAACATTGCCTGAGATATTTTCCTGTTGGGACAATAAGCGTCTTGCCCAGATATATACAAGGGCAGGTCTGCCCTCTACAAAGGTTTGTGATGAGTTTTTACGTATTAACGAAAATGCTGTTATTAAAAGTATTTTTAAACGCAGCACAAAAACAGCGACCCGTGTGTATAATACAGATACTTTGTCTGAATCTGAAAGCAAAGAGCTGAAAGAAGAACAGAAAAGATATAAATATGCCGCAAGGCATCACAGTTGGTTTATGACCCTTTGCAGAGATATTGTGTGGTTACTGGGAAAATGGAAAACCAAAGAGCTGGACGAATATATTGACAAGGTGAATCCCGATGTTCTGTTTGTTCCAATTTATCCTGTGGTGTATATGGCACGGCTTCAGAAGTATATAATAAACCGTACACGAAAGCCTGTGGTAGGTTTTCTGGCAGATGATAATTTTTCCTATAAGATTTGCGGCAAAAATCCTTTTGCTTATTTACATCGTTTTTGGTTAAGAAAGGGCAGTATAGAACTTATCAAATCCTGTGACAAGCTTTTTGTTATTGCACCAAAAACTCAGGAAGAGTGCAAAGTACTTTTTGGAAAAGACTCGGAGTTATTAACCAAGGCAATAGATTTTTCAGAGGTTTCATATACTCCTCATAAAGAAAATATTCCCCTTAAAATGGTATATGCAGGCAAGCTGATTATCGGCAGAGATAAAGCACTTATGAAAATAGCCGAGGCAGTTGCAAAGATAAATGCAATGGGCGTAAAAATCACCTTTGATGTATATGCTGCGGGATGTCCTGCGGATAAATTCTTAACCGTCTTTAAGGGCACAGGTTGTAGTTTTAAGGGTTGTGTAGACAAAGAGGCTCTTGATAAAATACAGCAGGATGCGGATATTCTTGTATTTGCTGAGTCTTTGGATAAAAGGCATTACAATGCCGCAAGACTTTCTTTTTCTACCAAAATAACAGAATATTTTAAAAACGGAAGATGTATTTTGGCTCTGGGCAGTAAAGAAATTGCTCCCGTGGATTATCTTATAAAAGAAGATGCTGCTGTAGTAATTACGGATTATAACGATATTGAGGATAAACTGACAGAGCTTTGCTCAAAGCCAGAGCTTGTGGCAGAGTATGGTAAAAAGGCTTTTGAGTGCGGTAAGAAAAACCACGACGCTAAAAATGTGTTGGGTAATTTTAAGAAAACAATATGTAATCTGGCTGAGATTTAGTTTTTAGGAGCTTTCTATGAAAGTATTGCAGATTAATGGTATATTTCCTATAAAAAGTACAGGAAGAATAGTTAAGCAGCTGGCTGACATACAAAAAGAAAACGGCATAGAGGCTTATATTGCCTGCGGTGAAAGCACAGTGCAGGCAGACAACGTTTATGTTATCGGCTCAAAAGTATATAATAAGCTTAATATTCTTATGACCAGACTTTTTGGAAAGCACGGATTTTATAACAAAATTGCCACAAGAAAGTTTCTTGAATGGGTTGACGTTGTTAAGCCTGATATTATTCATCTGCATAACATTCACGGTCATTATTTAAATATAAAAATTTTGTTTGAATATATTAAAAAGCATAATATCCCTGTGGTGTGGACCCTTCACGACTGCTGGGCTTTTACAGGTCATTGTGCTTATTTTGATATTGCAAATTGCGAAAAGTGGAAAACAGGATGCCGTTGCTGCCCGTTGAAGAGAAAATATCCTGTTTCCTGGTTTTTTGACAGGTCAAAGGGTAATTTCAGAGATAAAAAAAGGGCTTTTACAAATGTATCGAAAATGCATATTGTTACCCCTTCTTATTGGCTTAAGGGACTTTGCGAAAAGTCTTTTTTAGGGTCTTATCCTGTACATACCCTGCACAACGGCATTGATACAGATGTCTTTTTGCCGACTGATTCTGACATAAAAAGGAAATTAGGCATAGATAATAAGTTTGTGATTCTGGGTATAATCAGCAATTTTGAAAGTCATAAAGGCGGAAAGGCTTTTCTTGAGCTGTCTGAAATGATTTCTGATGATGAAGTTATTGTTCTGCTTAGTCTGGAAGAAAAGCCTGATAAAATTCCCTTTAACATAATTCCTTTGGCAAGAACCAATGATGATAAAAGGCTGGCTGAGATTTACTCTATGGCAGATGTTTTTGTTAATCCTACATTGCAGGATAATTTCCCTACGGTTAATATAGAGTCGCTTGCCTGCGGAACCCCTGTTATTACCTATAATTCAGGCGGTTCGGGCGAATCTCAGTGTAAAGGCAGCGGTTATGTAGTCAGAAAAGGTGACGTAAAAGGGCTTTATGATGCTATAAAAAAGCTCAGGGAGAAAGCTATTCCCGGTGAACAATGCAGAGCACAGGCTTTGAATTTTAAAGCACATGACTGTTTTGAAAAATACTTTGATATATATGAAAGATTAAGGTAAACCTTTATTAAGGAGTTTGTATGTTAGTTTGGCTTTTAATGCTTGCCGGCATTATGGCGGTATGGTTGGTAATGCCTGATGCTTTGGGCGAAAAAAAGAAAAAACTAATATTTTTAGGGTTTGCCTTAGCTATACTTGTTTTTATTCTTGGCAGCAGAGATGAGTACAGTGTGGCTAACAGTGATGTTTACGGATACCTGAAATGGTACAGGCGGGCTATTGCGTTGCCTCTTAATGAGCTTCTGGAATACACCGCAATGGAAAAAGGCTATCTGGTTTTAAATGACGTGTTGTCCTGGTTTGTACCCTGGGACAGGTTTATTATGTATTTCCAGGCGGCTTTTTGCACAGGGGTAATGTTCTGGTATCTGTATCGCAATGTTGATAATGTTTTTTTCGCTGTAATTACATATATATGCATAGGTGCCTGGCAGTTTTTCCTTACGACATTCAGACAGGCAATTGCAATCTGCATATGTCTTATAGCTTTAGAGCTTATAAAGAAAGAAAAAAGGTCTTGTGATATTGGGGCGTTGTTGCTTATAATCCTGGCCACCACCATACACACAACAGCCTGGGTATTTTTGATTGTATTTATTGTCAGAGGGCTTAAACTCAGAAAAGGATTTATAGCCTTTTGTGTTCTTTCTGTCTTACTGATTTCAGTGTTTATAGATGATCTTGTGGATATTGCCAATGAAACTCTGGGAAGAGGCTATACTGCAGGTATGCAGAGGGGCAATGCTTTTGGCGGAATTGTTCCGATACTTATTTATGTGGGTACCTTTGTCTTGTGCTTTATAGCCTGGAAAAATGATAATTCCTTTACCAAGGATTATTCTTTTGAAATAAAGTTGCTGGCTCTGGGGCTTTGTATTTATGTTTTCAGATATAATACCACCGTTTTTGAACGTATAAGTTTTTATTTTACTCCCGTAATTGCTGTTTTACTTCCTGCTGCGGTAGAACATCAGAAGCTTAAGACAGAACGTAGAATTATTACTGTAATAGGCATTTCTCTGTGTATTTTTTTATTTGCATACAGGGTTGTTCAGCAGTATGGAAATTACAGATTCTATTGGGATTAATTATTAAAAAGCCTGTTCTGAAATTTATATATACACCTGTTTTTGGGAATAGTTTGATTAATTGGAGAAATAGTTTTGAATAATACCGAAAAATTGCTGATTGAAATTCTTTCAGCGTTTGTTAACGGGAAATCTCCCGCAATCACAACTGAATATGATGCTTCTGAGCTTTATGAGCTGGCGAAAGCTCAGTCTGTATTGGGAATTACAGGGTATATCCTTAATAAGTACGACCAAAAAGAGATTCTCAGTGCAGAGAAAAGACTTGCCGACGTATTTGATAAAACTGTAATCCAACTGGTGCGGATAGAGTTTTCTGCAAACAGAATTCTTAAGCTGTTAAACTCTGAGGGCATAAAGCATATTATTTTCAAAGGTCTGGTAGTAAAAGAGTGTTACCCTGTTCCTGAACTTAGAACCTTTGGAGATGTTGATATTATTATCAGGGAAGAAGACAGAGAGAAAATCCATAATCTGATGTGCAGATTAGGCTTCAGATATCAGATTATGGACGGCGGTGAGGTATGTTCTTATATAAAAGGAGCTGAACACTATGAGTTCCATACTACACTTAATTCTGAAAAAATCAGACTATCTGATAATCTGGCTGATTTCTGGAATTATACAAGGCAGAAAGACGGCTTAACCTTTGAATTTACTGAGGAGTTTCATTTGTGTTACCTCATAAGCCATATTGAAAAGCACGTCTACGGCACAGGCGCAGGGGTAAGAATGTACCTTGATATTGCTTTGTTCTTAAACCGTTACAAGGACAAGCTTGACCTTAATAGGATACGTGAGCTCCTAAAAGAATGTGAACTGGAAGAATTTTTGGATTCTGTGCTTTATCTTTGTCAGCAATGGTTTGGTACAGACGTAAAACCGATACGCAGTATGAGTCGGGCGGTTTACCATGAGTTTTGCCGATATACCTTTAAAGGCGGAGTTTTCGGTTTGATGAATAAAGACGATGTCGCACAAAACGAGGTGCGTCAGGCAATCAGGAGCAAAGGAAAACTTGGCAAACTGTTTGTTATTTTAAGTCATATTTTTCCGTCATACAGAGAGTTAAAGCGGATGTATCCTTTCTTTAATGGCAAGCCATATTTGTTGCCGGCAGGTTGGGTGGTGCACTTTTTCAAGGCATTTAAACGCTCAGGACTTAAAAATATCAGAACCATAGCCTCTGTCAATATGCAGAAAGCCAGAAACGAAAAAGAACTTTTAGAAAAAATAGGCTCAAAAAGATAAAAAACAAACGAGACATTAAGCAGTAAAAAGGTTTAATGTCTCGTTTTAATTTATGAATCTGTAAATGTCGGCAAGGTGCCTTTGGTATTCATTATTTTAAATTATTCCCAATCGTGATCAGGAAGCTCGATTCCGTTATTAAAGGTGGGTTTTACGATTTCTGTCGGATTTGTCTGTACAGTGGTATTACAGGTTGAAGATTCAGCAGGGTCGGTAACTTGTGCATCTGTACAAGTGGTTCCTGTTGCCGAAGTGGAAGAAGGCAAAAAGCTTGTTGAAGATTCAGCAGGGTCGGTAACTTGTGCATCTGTACAAGCTGTTCCTGTTGCCGAAGTGGAAGAAGGCAAAACGCCGGTTGAAGATTCAGCAGGGTCAGTAACTAGTGCATCTGTACAAACTGTTTCTGCAGGCTCAGAAGAATTGGTCTGAGTTTCTGTGCAGGACGACGCGGTAGTAAATACTGAGTGCTGAATGGTTGGTTCGTTTTTGTCTGAAGCGGGAATCCTGCTTGTGCTTTCAGAAGGTAATGTGTCATTTGCTGCGGTGGTTTCTTTGTTGTTAATATCAGGAAGCTTAAACAGACCAACCAGATGCTTTTGTATAGCAGTAGCATCTTTTATGGTGATTTCTCCGTCCCGGATAACATCAGCATACACGGAATCAATATCATTTATAGTTTCAATTAAAGCAAGGTGCTTTTGTATACGGGTGGCATCTTTTATGCTTACTCTTCCGTCAGAATCAACATCTCCCACAAGTCGGCTGTTTGTAGCAAGAGTGGCAAATCCAATTGAAGAGAATACAATAGTCAGGGTCAGACCTGTTATAAGAAAGACTTTGGAATTAAGTTTCATAGAATTACATCTCCGAAAGATAATTAGAAAAAACAAATGGGCACGGCTATTGCGTGCCCATAGTTGTTAATCTGTCCAATCGTGGTCAGGGAGCTCAATGTTTCCGCCGTTGAAACCGCCGTTTCCGTTGCTTGCAACAATTACATCGGGAGTAAGGAAAGTGATGATTTCAATTTCAGGTTTTGAATAATTGCTCATATTTTCATCTCCGTAAAAATTATTATAAATATTGTAGCACAGCTTATTTAAAATATCAAGCATTTTGTAATGATAAAAGCGGTGCAGAATCAAGAGAATACATTGTTTTCAGTTGCTGATGTGCCAGTATGAGGGAAGATCTACAAATCTGTAGTAATGCAATAATGTTTTTGTAGAAATCAACTTATTCTTATGCAATTTGCTTGAAGTTTTAAAAGCATTGTGCTATATTTGAATTGTGAATAATTTAATGATTCTATTGTTTGGAGGCTATAAATTATGAAAAAGATATTGAGTTTATTTTTATCGGTTTTGATTACCTTAAGTGTTTTTTCAGGTTTGAACTTTAGTATGTTTATAGTCAATGCTGAAGAAGAGGTAACAGAAACAATATTTCCATATAGTGATTCAGATGTTTATGTTGCAGACAATATTATTAAAGGTATAATCGATAATGAGGGTATTGCTCATAGTTTTCCAGAAATAAATATTGCACTAACACATAAGTTTGCCTATGAGCGGATAGCTGAAGAATTGGTCGACGATGAATTAATGATGTTTAATAGTTTGTATTGGCAGAATATAAAGAAGACTTTAAGTGCAGATTTTGTTAGTATGGCAAATTGGGAAGAAGAACTATGTGTTCTTCTGGTTATTGATTTTCTTAACTATTATGGACAGACCGAAGAATTTGAAAGTAATTATGTAAAGAATACCGTAAAATTCACAGAAGCGATAATCAAGGATGTAATTGATTATGCTGCAAACGAATATGTTGACGTAAAAGGTCCTACCAATCAGATATTAGCAACAATGACAGTGGAAGAGTCTAAAGCGTTAACAGAGAAGTGGGGTTTTATAAAGGAACTTAAGAAATACTCAACTTTGATCAGTGATATTGAGAAAGTATCAAAAAGTGCGACTCAGTACTATAAAAATTTAACTAAAGCTTTATCAGTTCAGAGAGCAGACGAAGCAAGAATTGATTTTTTAAAGGAATTGAAAGAGACCGGTAGCAGCAACACTCATTTTGTAAATGCAATAGATAAGGTTATTGCCATGTACGAGTCCTCTTATGCAACTCTGACTCTTGGTGAAGGTACAAGAACTATGCTTAATCATGGTATGACAGTTCTTTTCGACGAAGCCTTAAAGAGATATGAGGAAATAATTGTGTGTACAGATGCATCTACAATTATTAAGGAATTAAAGGTGTACAAAGAAGGCCTTAATTGGATATTTAACAGTGATGATATTTCTGAGAATAATCTTAAGTTAGTATTGATATACACTATCGGTAATTACGCTAAATCAGCCGTTTATACTAAAAAAAGTGCGTTTGAATCTAATCCTACAGTAGAGAATGCTCAGGCTTTTATCAATGCGTATAAAGGATATCTTAAGTATCAGGCATATGCATCTGAGAGCGTCAAAGGGTTTATTTCTTCTGCGTTGTTTGATGGAATATTCAATAATATAAAAAATGCTTTCTCTGACAAAAACATACAGACATATAACGACTTTATGGGATTAATTGATACTGACAAGACAATTTTCTGTAAACTGGAAGGATTAGTTCAAAAACATTATAATCGGTATTTTGCGATTTTAGACTATGATTGTGATGCTATTACCGAGGATCATATGTTTGAAAATCCGCCTACAAATATAGCAGTTGATGAAGTTTATAGTGATGATATTACGTATAATCTTATGGTTTCAGGTGATAGTGCTATTGATGACAGTTTTACATTATCAGATGATTTGAATATTTTTGGTGACTTGTATCTAAAAGGAGGTACGCTTGATTTAAACGGCAGTAATTTATCGATTAACGGTAATTTATATCATTCAGGCGGAACACTGAACATTCATGGTGGAACATTAAAGGTAACAAAGGATTACAGGATACAAACCTATGAAGAAACCACAAATGATGGCGAGATGATTTTTGGACCGTCACAAGGTTATTTGGTTATGAATAATGAACGTGATATGGTAAAGATAGGGGGAGATTTTTATATCCAAAGTTCATACAGTAATTACAATGAACTGACAAATGGAACATTTGAGCTAAGTGGTGATTTTTATCAGGATGATTACGGTGATTTTTATAGTAACAACGATCATACTGTGATTTTCGCAGGTGACAGATCACATAATGTTTATATTGCTTCAACTAACGTGCATTTCAATAATTTGGTTGTTGAAAGCGGTAGCCTTATTTGGAGCGGATATCTAAATACATATAAAATAGACTCGGATATTGATATTACAGCAGATGATTTGATTATTAATTCCATATGGGATATGAATAAAAAGAATGTTGTAATTAATGGCGATGTAGCTATGGATGGATCGGTAGACATAAATTACGGAAAATTAACGATTAACGGTAATTTATATCATTCAGGCGGAACACTGAACATCCATGGCGGAACATTAGAAGTAACAGAGGATTACAGGATACAAACCTATGAAGAAACCACAAATGATGGCGAGATGATTTTTGGACCGTCAGAAGGTCATTTGTTTATGACTAATGAACGTGATCTGGTAAAGATAGGAGGGAATTTTTACGTTGAGAATACAGGGCATAATGAATTGACAAAGGGAACATTTGAGCTTAGCGGTGATTTTTATCAAGATAATTATAATTACGGTGATTTTTATGGTGATAGCGATCATACTGTGATTTTCACAGGTGACAGATCACACAATGTTTATGTTGCTTCAACTACCGTGCGTTTTAGTAATTTGATTGTTGAAGGCGGTAGCCTTATTTGGAGCGGATATCTAAATATATATAAAATAGATTCGGATATTGATATTACAGCGGATGATTTGATTATTAATTCCATATGGGATATGAATAAAAAGAATGTTGTAATTAATGGCGATGTAACTATGGATGGATCGGTGGATATAAATTACGGAAAATTAACAATAGACGGCAATTTATATCATTCAGGCGGAACGATGAATATTCATGGCGGAACATTAGAAGTAACAGAGGATTACAGGATACAAACCTATGAAGAAACCACAAATGATGGCGAGATGATTTTTGGACCATCTGAAGGTCATTTGATTATGACTAATGAACGTGATCTGGTAAAGATAGGAGGGGATTTTTATACCCAAAGTACGTACAGTGATTCTTATAATGAATTAAGCAATGGTACTATGATGATAAACGGAGATTTATCGCAGCTCTCAAGCGATGGTGCACATTCAAGTAATTTTATTTGCTACGGTGAACATACAGTTGTTTTGAATGGTACAGAAGTTCAGCGTGTTACTTTTGAAAGTGTATCTTCACATATTAATAAACTGAAGCTTACAAAAGATATATTAACAGGATACATTTTTAATCCAAATGAATGTTGGCACGAATTGTATCTTGATACTGATGTGAAATCTGTATCAATTATTAATATAAGTAATTCTTTGCAACAGGGTAAATCGTTATTACTTACGGCGAGTGTCAATGGTATAAACAATCCGACACAATCAGTTGAGTGGACTATAGCAGGAAATACGGATAGTAATACCAAAATTTCCGTTGGCGGTATTTTAACTGTGGGAACGAATGAACAAGCTGAAGAAATTACTGTTACTGCAACATCGGTAGCTGACCCTACAAAATCCGCAAGCGTAATAATTAATATTATTAAGGTAGAACCAATCGTAAATGGTGTTGTTATAAATCCTGCTGTAGTTAGCAGTGTTTGTGGTGAGACGTGTAGTTTTGATGCGGTAGTTTACGGCCTATACAATCCTCCGCAGACGGTCATCTGGTTCGTAACAGGCAATAAATCTTCTGATACAAGAATAAGCGAAGACGGTGTTTTGTCAATTGCGGAAAACGAAACATCAGATAAGCTTACTGTTATTGCACAATCTGATTTTGACGTATCTAAATCAGCTCAGGTTGATGTGACAGTTATACAGGTTAATAATACACCTGTTGAAACACCTCCCGTAACATCAGAGCCTTCTGCTGATATTTTAGAGTTCTATCTGGTAGGATATATCAACGGAGCAGATTATGGAATAGGATTAGGTTTCGAAAACCTTGGTGAATATAAGTTTGTAAACGGCAAGGTTACAGTTAACTTTACAGAGGAAAGCTATGTAATTGTTAAGGATAGTAATTTAAACTGTTATTGTACTAACGGTTGGCTGGGCTTTGATACAACCTCAGCTGTGATGGGTGATTACGGCAGTAAAATGAATGATAAGCTTTATGTGCCTAAGGGTGTATATACCCTGAGTTTTGATCCCGCTACAATGGTTCTTTCATATTACGCAGAAACAGACGAAACTTATCCTTTGACATCTGACGAAATAGAGCCTACAGCAACAACTGCTCCCGAAACAGAAGGAACAGTAGCAACAGATCCTTCAGAGATAACAACAGATGCTCCCACAACAACTGTTCCTGCAACAGAAGCTAAGAAGACATACGTTGTAATGTTCGTAGATCATGACAACACTCTCCTCAGCGTTCAGACAGTAGTTGAAGGCGAATCCGCTGTAGCTCCCGCAGATCCCACAAGAGCAGGC
>JAFXBG010000012.1 GCA_017521925.1 Clostridia bacterium | reverse complement strand
TTTATTTTCCAAAGGTAGAAGAACAAAAAAAGATATCTAGTTTTTTGAAATTACTAGATGATAAAATTTTTTTAAACAATCAAATAAACAATAATTTAGAGCAACAAGCTCAGGCTCTTTATCAGCAAATGTTTATTGAAAATGCTTCTTCTGATTGGAAAGAAGGCTCTTTAAGCGAGATTGCTGATATAACAATGGGGCAATCTCCAAGCGGCAGTAGCTATAATGAAGATGGCGTTGGAACAATTTTCTTCCAAGGTCGAGCAGAATTTGGATTCAGGTTTCCATCTGTTCGTCTATTTACAACTGAACCTAAAAGAATGGCTCGTACAAATGATACTTTGATGAGTGTTAGAGCACCCGTCGGCGACCTCAATGTTGCACATACGGATTGTTGTATTGGTCGTGGACTTGCTGCTATTCGTTCAAAAACTAATCATCAATCGTTTGTGCATTACACAATGGTTTCTCTTAGAAAACAGTTAGATGTGTTCAATGGCGAAGGCACGGTGTTTGGTTCTATAAATCGCAACGCATTGAACGAAATGCCAATTATAATTCCATCTAATGAAAAACTTGATGAATTTGAAGATTTAGTATCGCCAATGGATGAGATGATTCGCAATAATTATGACGAAATATGTCGTTTGGAAGCCATCCGTGATTCGTTATTGCCTAAGTTGATGTCTGGAGAACTGGATATTTCAAATATCACTATTTAAGCCACTAAATTATTGTTTATTATAAAGGAGTAAATTTAATGTGTTGTGAAAAATATAAAACATTAATCGAATTAGCACTTGCAACAATTACAACACTCTCATCTATTTTGGCGATAATAATCTCAGTTAATACAGCGAAAAAGCAAAACAAAATCGCTTTATTAGAAAAGCGACTTATGATTTTAGAGAAAGTAGAAGATTATATATCAAAACTAGGAGATTGGGAGTTTGAGTATTGTTGGTTTTTGAAACTTTCTATTAGTTCTTCGCAGTTATACGTATTATTTGATAAAAATTTTTCAATGTTTTATGATAATCTTGAAGCGACATCTATTCAGATTAACACGTTGCGAGGCGGCTTGTCTCATGCGCAGATACATGGGAATTGTAACGGAAAAAGCGAGGATGATATCGAGTCTGAAATACAAAGCCTTGCGTCAAAAATGCTTGATGAATTCACATTGTTAAAAGGAAAATTATACAAAAAGTATTTACATCTGTAAGGAGAATTAGTTATGCCAGGATATACAGAAGCAGATTATGAAAATTCTGTTCTAGAATTATTCAGAAATGACTTGGGCTATGAATATGCTTATGGTCCCGAAGTTGAAAGAGATTTTTATAGTCCTTTATATAACGAGGTGTTAGAAGATTCTCTGTATCGTTTGAACAGAAAATTGCCTTCTGATGCTATTCAAGATGCATTATATAAACTCAAAAACTTTGAAAACGGTGAGCTTGTTCAGAAGAACGCTGTTTTTATGGATTATTTGCAAAATGGTGTTCCTGTACGATACTTTGATAAAGGCGAGGAACGCTCTGCTATTGTATATCTTGTTGACTATAAAAATCCTAACAACAATTCGTTTATCGTTGCGAATCAATGGACATTTATTGAAAATAGCAACAAAAGACCAGATGTTATCCTATTCTTGAATGGCTTACCAGTCGTTTTAATAGAACTGAAATCTCCTTCACGTGAAGAAACTGACGCTTCCGAAGCATATAGACAACTTAGAAACTATATGTTAGAAATTCCAACTATGTTCATTTATAATGCAATCTGTGTTATGAGTGACCAGTTAACATCAAAAGCAGGTACAATAACATCGGGCGAAGACCGTTTTATGGAATGGAAGACAAAAGACGGAAGTTATGAGAATACCCAGTATGCACAATTTGATACTTTCTTTGAGGGTATGTTCCGAAAGGAAAGATTGCTCGACATTATTAAAAACTTCATTTGTTTTTCTAAAGATGGAATAAACAATTTTAAAATACTTGCAGGATATCATCAGTACTTTGCTGTTAATAAGGCTGTTGTATCAACGCAAAAAGCTACTGTTACAGATGGTAAGGGTGGTGTGTTCTGGCACACTCAAGGCAGCGGTAAATCGTTATCTATGGTTTTTTATGCCCATTTATTGCAAGAGGCATTGGAAAGCCCTACTATTGTTGTTATTACAGATAGAAACGATCTTGACGACCAGTTGTACGGACAGTTTGCGAAATGCAAGGAGTTTTTGAGACAAGAACCTGTACACGCAGAAAGTAGAGACCATTTGAAATCGTGGCTTGCAGGCAGAAAAGCGAATGGTATTATATTCACAACAATGCAAAAATTCGAAGAATCAGCTGATGCTTTATCCGAACGTAGGAATATTGTTGTTATGGCGGATGAAGCACATCGTGGACAATATGGACTTGCTGAAAAAATAAAAATTACTAAAAATGAAGATGGCGAAGAAATTGCAAAGCGAGTTGTAGGAACAGCTCGTATTATCCGTAATAGCTTACCTAATGCTACATATATTGGTTTTACAGGTACACCTATTTCATCAGCAGACAGAAGCACTCGTGAAGTGTTTGGTGAGTACATAGATATTTATGATATGACACAGGCTGTTGAGGATGGTGCTACAAGACCTGTTTACTATGAAAGTCGTGTTATTAAACTTAATCTTGACCAGAATACATTAAAACTAATTGATGCCGAATATGATATTATGTCAAATAACGCTGATGCTGAAGTGATTGAAAGAAGCAAGCGTGAACTTGGACAAATGGATGCTGTTCTCGGAAATGAACAAACAATAAATTCACTTGTTTGCGATATTCTGGACCATTATGAAAACAACCGTGAAGATTTGCTAACAGGTAAAGCGATGATTGTTGCTTATTCCAGACCTATAGCAATGAAGATTTATAAAAGAATATTGGAACTTCGCCCTGCATGGACAGAAAAAGTCGGGGTAGTTATGACTTCTGGAAACAACGACCCTGAAGAATGGCGAGAAATCATAGGTAATAAACATCACAAAGATGAATTAGCAAAGAAATTCAAAGATAATGATAGTCCTATGAAAATTGCCATTGTTGTAGATATGTGGCTTACAGGATTTGACGTACCTTCCTTGGCAACAATGTATGTGTACAAGCCTATGTCAGGGCATAACTTAATGCAGGCTATTGCTCGTGTTAATCGTGTATTCCGTGACAAGGAAGGCGGACTGGTAGTTGATTATGTTGGCATTGCCTCTGCATTAAAACAGGCTATGAATGATTACACAACTCGTGATAAGAAAAATTACGGGGATACAGACGTTGCAAAAGTAGCGTATCCTAAATTCTTGGAAAAATTAGAGGTTTGCCGTGATAAGTTTCATGGTTTTGATTATTCTAAGTTTACTACAGGAACAGATTTAGAAAGGGCTAAAACTATTAGCGGAGCTGTGAATTTTATTATTGCTCGTGAAAATGGTGATAAAAAAGATGATTTTATAAAGCAAGCTCTTATCTTACATCAAGCTTTATCATTGTGTTCCTCTATGGTAGATGAAGCGATGCGATTTGAAGCAGCATTCTTCGAAGCTGTTCGTGTGCTGGTTGTAAGACTATCTAATCAAGGTGAAGGTAAAAAAATATCTTTATCTGAAATGA
This sequence comes from Clostridia bacterium, assembly GCA_017521925.1. Taxonomy (GTDB): domain Bacteria; phylum Bacillota; class Clostridia; order Oscillospirales; family Acutalibacteraceae; genus Ruminococcoides. The sequence goes on along the minus strand of JAFXBG010000012.1, from coordinate 57,679 downwards.
ACGCAAGAATCAATGAATTGCTTAAACAAAGCATAAAAAGCGATGGTGTTATTAATCTTTTCTCTGATATAAAGGAAGAATTTTCATTGTTTGACCCTAAATTTCTTGCTGAAGTTGCAAAGATGAAGGAGAAAAATCTTGCAGTAGAACTTTTGAAGAAGTTAATTGCCGAACAAGTAAAAATATACAGAAGAACCAATGTTGTTAAATCTGAAAAATTTAGTGAGATCATTCAATCAGTATTAAATCGATATCTGAATGGTATGCTTACTAATGAAGAAGTTATAGATGAACTTTTAAAATTAGCTAAACAGATTTCTGTTTCCAAACAAGAAGGAGAACAGCTTGGATTAACTGCTGACGAACTTGCTTTTTATGATGCATTAACTAAACCGCAAGCTATTAAGGATTTCTATGAAAACGATGAGTTAATAGCGATAACTAAAGAACTAACAGAGACTCTTCGAAAGAATAGAACTGTTGATTGGCAAAAGAAAGAATCAGCCAGAGCTAAAATGAGAATGATCATCAAAAAGCTTCTGAAAAAACATAAATATCCACCTGAAGGAATGGCAGATGCTGTTCAAACGGTTATGACTCAGTGCGAACTTTGGGTTGATAATATGGCAATTTGATCACAAATTTAAACATCTTCATTTTGAATATATGTCGTGTTAAGGAGGTAAGATTTTATGTCAATACCAGAGGAACAAAAAATTAAGCTTGAGAGTATGCAGATTAAAGGTATACGAGCTATGATTTGGCAAAATATTGATAAGGAGAGCATTGAAACTCGACTATTGCAAATCAAAAAGCAAAGTTATACAAATGACATTCAGAAATTAGTAAACTCTCAAAGTAGAGCGGTATTGATTCAGCTGATAGAAATGTCTCCAGAAATCAAACCACAAACTATTGATGCGATATACGAAAAGTATAGGTACGGACTAAAACCTGGCTTTACGTTGTTTTGGGCGAAACGAAGTAATGATATTTCGTTTAACAAAGACTCATTGGAAGAAAAAATCAAAGAATTTACATCATCTCAAGAATATGAAGATGATGCAAAGTATAAAAATCTTGAATTTGTTTCAATAGTTGAGTTCGGTGGTATCTTTGAAATTTCGCTTTCATATCTTCAAAAATTCAATTATATCAATGAAGCTGGTGAATTCACATATATTTATATGATGAAAGAGTGCTTCACTTGGATCGGAATAGATAAAAATTTTATAGCTATCAACAATATGCCAGAAGTGTTAATGAATAAATTGAAGCGTTTTTTTAGTGAATTATATATTGCAGATATTACTAACATCAAAATAACAAGTAAGCTTCTTGAAAAAGTGTTTCCTAGCGAAAAAACAAAAAGAGTCACAAGACACAATTCGAATCCTCCTGAAAATCAACTGGAGAAAGTTACTTTTGCAGATCAAAATCTCGGTGATAAAAAAGACTGTATTCCCGATGGATACGAAGATTATGATATAACAAACACTCAGTATGTTGAGGATATTGACGAGAATACAACAGGAACTTTAGGCGTAAACTGCAATAAAGGTAAGATGTATTTATCTAAAAGTTTAACTGCATCACAGTTTAGATCTTGGAGTGCAAGAAGGATCGATAATATTGTTTCTTTTTTTCAAAATTCATCAGATGTTACACTGGAAACCATTTCAGGATTTAGTATGTTTTCGTCAACATCATGGGATAAAGTTAAGAAATCTTCAATACCAATATTAGAAGAAATAGCATTTGCTTTAATAACTTGTAAAAAATCAAATATAGATTCCTACCCAGTATCATTTGATTTTTATAAAGCATATACCGAACTAGGTAATAAATTCTACGAGAAAGTACGTTGTTCATGCGACACTTGCGAGGATGAAGCTATTCCAAGCTGTCAGGATTGTGGAAGTACACAATTCACAATAACCAAAAGAGCTCCAGCAAGGATACAGTGCAGTGAATGTGGAAAGTCTCAATCCGGTGTGTTTGTATTCGACTGTGAAAATGGACACATTTGTACAATGGGGAATATTAACGAGACGATAGAATTAATATCAAGTGATGAATTTGTTGAGCAACTGGTTAGCACAATAAACTTGTATTATGATGATATCGTTTTTGAAAAGAATGAATTCTTTTCTTTGAGCAACGGTTCATTGACATTACATAGAAGCCCAAATTATGAAAAGTTAAAGCCTTCTGATATTGAAGAATTTGCACCAATCGTAAACAGAAAACTCTCTCATCCTGTAGATGAATTACAAAATCTACTACGAGGGCTAAAAGAAAAATGCAATTGCCCTTCAAAAGACAATTGTGCTAAATGTAAACACAATAAAATTGCTAATAGAAATGAATTAAAATGTATACTCAAATTATTCGAAGGTTTTGAAGGCTACACACCTCAACCGCACCAAGGACATGAATTCGGCGATATCTCAATGTTAGTTAAGTTAAATGGTAGAAATGTATCATTTTTAGGTGCTGCGAAATCAGTAGTTTCTAAAACACCAAAGATTACTAAAGCTAGTGCTATCGGCAGAGAGATAATTCAACAAGTAATAGATGCATTTAATGATAGTCGTGCTGAATTGATTGGAGTGGTTTATCCAGATATTATTGATGATCAATTAAAGCATTTGTTATTCAATGAGGCAAAAGTTCATAATAAAAAACTTATAATCATGGATAAAGAGTTTATGATTTGTCTTTTAGATAAATATCTTTCTGATAAAAACTTATAGTAAAACATATGTAGTGGTAAAATATCAGGTCTTAGGATGTTCCTAACGAGTGATTTTACGGTTTGGGGATACAAAGCGTCTGCTCGCTAAGATTTTACATCTAAATCTATTATTACAAAAAGACAGGCACAGCTGATGGAGTTTTGCTCCAAAAGCTGTGCCGTTTTTGTTAATAAATAAATCGATTTTTATGTTTTGTAATTAATATTTTTAAGTTGGTTGATAAAGAAAAGCCACGACGGTCACTAATAAATCAGTGATAGTCGTGGCTTTAATTACATCTTATCTATTAATGCAAAGACAACAGCTTGTTGTTCTTCGGTAAGTCTTGCCCAACGTTCCAGCAACTCTTTTTGAGAGTCGGTCAGAGAAACAGGAGCATCACCCTCTGCGAATAATTGAGATAAAGTTATACCAAAGGCGGCACAGATTTTTTCAAGAGAAGGTATTGTTGGCACCATGTTTTTACGATACCAAGAAGATATAGTGGACTGAGGTAAGCCTGATTTTTCAGCAAGTTGATATTCTGTCCAGCCTCTTTCTTCACGATAAGTAGTTATGGTTGCAAGTATATCTTTCACTACAATAACACCCCTTTGTACTTGTGTTCTTCGTAAATTATACTTTGATAAAGCGTTGTAATTTAATCATTTATATCGTATAATTTTAACGATATACACAATTAGTGTTTAACAACGTTTGGGGTGGAGTTAATGAATGTATTTACTGTCAGCTTTTTCGGTCACAGGCATATCGATAATCCGTTTGAAATAGAAGAACAACTCGAAAGAATTATTAGAGAGATAATTAGTACAAAAGAATATGCTGAATTTTTGATAGGTCGTGATGGAGAATTTGACCAACTTGTGTCATCATCTGTACGCAGATGTAAGAAAACTTTCCGTGACGATAACTCCTCACTAGTGCTTGTGTTACCGTATATGACTGCTGAATACAGATACAATACCAGGTCATTCGATGAATACTATGATGCGGTTGAGATATGCTCAGAGTCATCTGATAAACATTTTAAGTCAGCACATCAAGTTAGAAATCGTACAATGGTTGAGCGTTCTGATTTAGTTGTGTTTTGTGTTGAACATAATTACGGTGGTGCTTATACCACGATGAAGTATGCTATGAAGAAAGAAGTAAACTATATCAATTTGTGTGATGTGAACGGATTTTGATTTGATTATTATAATAATTTAAATAGTCGAAAAAGTGTTGCCTAGAAACGTAGTGTTTAAGCTATTCTAGAACACAAAAGTTAAGGGGTTAAGGTGAATGTACCTTAACCCCTGTTTGCGTGATTTATGCCTTTTACGTGCGTTTTAAAAGCCGATTGTTTTAGTATTCAATCCTGAAATAATCAAGATACGCTTTGAATCTGTCCTGAGCTGTGAGGCAGGTATCTATCAGATAGCCTTTCTCGTTGTGCCATTCTTTCAGACCTCGGTAATAGAAAAGCTTCAAGTTGTCTTCGATGATAAATGGCACGATGTTGTGCTTTAGGCACTCTTTGAGAAGGATAAGCCTGCCAACACGACCATTACCATCTTGGAATGGGTGTATGCGTTCAAAAGCTACGTGGAATTCAATAATATCATCAAAGGTGATATTGCTTTTTGCGTTGTAATCGGCAAGGAGCTTACTCATTTTATCAGCTACTTCTTCGGGGAGAGCTGTATCACATCCGCCAACCTCGTTAGGAATCTTTTTATATTCGCCAACAGCAAACCAATCCTTGCGACTGTCGCTTGTACCGGTTTTAAGAGTAGAGTGCAGTTGTTTGATGAATTTTTCGCTAAGAGTAGCACCAGCTTGTTCGATAACCATATCAATACAGCGGAAGTGGTTAGAGGTTTCTATGATGTCATCAACATTGACAGCTTCGTTTTCAAAGCCGATTGTATTTGTTTCAAAAATATAGCGAGTTTGGTCGTGGGTCAGACGGCTACCCTCAATGTGGTTTGAGTTGTATGTTAGCTCAATCTGAATTTTATGATATATTCCACCGCTTGTTTTTGCGTTCTTTTGCTCACGGAGAATACTTAAAAGCGACGGAGCAGAATTCTTTTTGTTAAGTCGTTCAGGCTTTTGTGCGTTTTCAGGTATGCTCCAAATTTTGCCGATAAGTTTTGCATCAGCAATTCTGCCCTGAGCACAATAATTTCTTACGCTACGCTCGGAAATTCCCCATTTATCAGCCATTTCAGCCACAGATAAGTATTTCATAACGACCTCCTTACAGTTTCTACGTATATAGTATACCACACTATCGGCAAAATAACAACATCATAAATAAAACTAATTGTACAAATGTTGCCGATAAAATGCTATATAAACATTTAGTAGATATGTAGACAAAGTTAGCGTTAAAATCATCGAGTTTATGCGGTTTCTGGGGCGATAAATATTAAGGTTAGGGCAAAATACCATTTGACTCGATTTCTCGAAATATGCCGTTTACTGGCTTTTTAAGTGATAGAGAAAATAGATTTATTAGGAAATTTGCAAAATCCACTTGACAACCTAACAACTGTTAGATATAATGTACCTAACAAATGTTAGAGAGGGCGGTCGGAATGAACACTAAAGAAAAAATACTTGATACTTCACTTGACATGTTTGCAAGACTTGGATATACCGCAGTATCAATCAGAGATATTTGCAAACAAGTCGGAATAAAAGAAAGCTCAGTGTATTATCATTTTAAAAATAAGCAAAGTATTTTAGATGAACTTATTAACCGTTTTACTACGATTGCCAATAATATGATGTCACAGTTTGAAAATGGATTAACCGATGGACAAGGCTCATTTTCGGATGGGTTCAATGTGGTCGCTGATTGCTTTTTTGAGCAGTATCTTATGGATGAATTTTGCAACAAGGTTATGCGTGTTATGTTAATTGAACAGTTCGGTAATGATGATATGCGAACAATATACAAAGAGTGGTTGTTGGATAAACCTTTACAAATCCAAAGCTCTGTTTCTAAGGCTTTGATAAACTTTGGAGTAATCGAAAGCGGTGACAGCGAGTATCTTGCTGTTAAATACTATTCACCGATTTATTTTTATGCAAACAAATGGCTATTCAGCGGTGAACTTACAGAGGAAAATAAAACAGCGTTTCGTGAATCTGCTTACAAGCACATTCAGAACTTTTTTATGGAAATGGGAGGTAAATGATGGCTAATATAATTATTACAGGTGCAAATGAAGGTATTGGTTACTACATGGTAGAAAAGTTACTTTTGGACGGGAACAAGGTATCTGTTTTAGATATAGAAACTGCAAACCTTGATAATCTGAAAAAGAGATTTGATAGCAATCTTATTTACTACAAAGCTGATTTAAGAAATGAAGAAGAAGTCAAAATAGCAGTGTGTGAATCAGCAACAAGGTTTGGAAACATTGATATAGCGGTACATAACGCTTGCAAATGTACATTCCGAAGTGAAGCGGAGTCAGATTTAGAAACCTACAAGGATGTTTTTGATGTTAATTATTTCGGTGCTCTTCGTTTTGTGAAAAGCGTAATACCATATATGACCGCACAGAAAAAAGGTAAAGTAATATTCACAAGTTCCGGTGTTGGTGTAACAGGTTTTATGAATATTTCTCCGTATAGCTCAACAAAGGGTGCGTTGGAGGCATTGGCTAAATGCTTGCGTATTGAATATGCAAAGGATAATATAACATTTCATATTATGCATCCACCTCTTACTCGTACTAAATCTGCTTCACCACTGCCTGTTCCTGATGAATTTAAGGCACTACCCGAAAAGGTGGGCTACGGTCTTGCAAAACATATAAACTCAAAAAGATACATTATCTGTCATAGCTTTAATCAAAAATTCCAGACAATGGGTTGTTATCTGTTCCCTATTAAAATTGGTAATCTGCTTTCAAAAATGACAGCAAATGCTGATAACAGATAATGGGATTATTGCTCTCAAAAATATATACTTATAGCTGAAAGATTTTTATAACAAGCACGAAATCTTATGTAAGCACAAAATGGCAAGGAGAAACTTTAATCTCCTTGCCGTTGTTTCGTTTAGGTATAGATTATTTCGTTGTTTACTATTTGTTAAGGTGATTTTATTTTAACGAAGCTTTTAATGTTTTGCTTGACAGCTAATTAGAATTAGCTTATAATATAGCTAATCTAAATTAGCCGAGGGAGAATATGGATACAAAGAAAAAGATTTTAGATGTTGCATTAACATTGTTTTCTGAAAAAGGATATGGAAATGTTTATGTCGGACAAATAGCAGAGGGCGTAGGGATTAAAGCGCCGTCCTTATATAAACATTACAAAAGTAAGAAGGACATATTTGAAGCAATCTTAGAAGAAATGCGTAATCGTTATAACAAAGAGGCTTCCCGGTTAAATATGACAGGAAATGATTTTCTGATAGATTCTAAGCTTTATAATAATATTTCAGAGGACGAACTTGTAAAAATGGGAATAGGGCTTTTTTCTTTCTTTTTGCATGATGAGTATGAATGTAAATTCAGAAAAATGCTTACTATTGAGCAGTTTTCCAATGAAGAATTAGCAGAACTCTTTTCTAATCAATATTTCAATGAACCTATAAAATATCAGACAGGATTGCTTCAATTGTTAATTATGCAAGGGTGTATGAAAAACGAGGATGCAAGCGTGATGGCACTGCAATTCTTTGCTCCTATTTATTTATTGATGACAGTATGCGACCGAGAGCCGCAAAGAGAAGTAGAAGCATTGCAGATATTGGAAAAACATATCCGACAATTCAACCGAATGTACAAGGAGTAAAAAGATGAAAATTGTAATGATACATGGTCAAAACCATAAAGGCAGTACATATAAAATTGGCAGAATGATAGCAAATAAAATCAGCCGTGAAGATGATATTGTAGAATTCTTTCTTCCCAGAGATTTAAATCATTTTTGTCTTGGATGTTATGCTTGTATGGAGGACGTTACAAAATGCCCGTTCTATGAGGAAAAGAATAAAATTATGACTGCGGTAGAATCCGCTGATTTACTGATATTTACCACACCTACTTATTGCCTGAGAGCGTCTGCTCCTATGAAGAGCTTCATAGATTTGACCTTTAATTATTGGATGATACATAGACCGAGAAAATGTATGTTCAGTAAACGAGCTATCGTAGTATCAACGGCTGCAGGAATTGGCACAAAATCAGCTATCAAAGATATAACAACTACATTGCTTTATTGGGGTGTGCCTTCTGTAATTACTTATGGAATTAGTGTGCAAGCAATGAATTGGGCAGGAGTTGCAGATAAGAAAAAGGAAAAAATCGAAAAAGATACCACCAGAATTGCTAATAAAGTATTGAAAAGAAACCGTGTAAAAGCAGGATTAAAAACAAAAGCTTTATTTATGATGATGCGAATGATGCAGAAAAAAGATTGGGGTTCAGGTGAAGCGGAAAAAATGCATTGGGATAAAAACGGCTGGCTTGGTACGGAAAGACCTTGGAAATAATCGCACGATACGCTAAATTTTACAGAAAGATTGATTCAAATTTTTAGAAATGCGAAAAATCCACATAACAGCAAACGGCAAGGAGATTATAAGTTTCTCCTTGCCGTTCTGCGTTTAGGTATAGATTATTTCATTGTTTACGATTTCGGTTGCTCTGTTACGGATGTTATTCACACGCTGAATCCAAAGCATTGGATTTTCTGCTTTTAGCTGTTCGGTGATGTTTTCGTTTTCTGCTATTTGTTTTACGAGGGAAGCGAACATATCGTTAGCTCTGTTATCAACATTAGCTAAATATTCTGCAAGCTTACAGCTTGTCAGCAAATTATAATATCTGATTTTATGGTGATTGAGAAAATAAATTTTATGTCGTTGACCGAAAATGCCGATTTCTAAATTCTTTTGTTCGGGAAGTTTTAAATCAGGGAGAAGATAGTCACCCTGTTGTGTATAAGTGATATTAGAAATTGTCATAATTTTTACCTCCAAAATATTCTTTGTCAGAGCTGATTCAGGTCATTCAGGAGGATTTTTATATTATTGATAGTAATTTAGATTTAGAATCTTTAAATAAAGGGGATAAATACTTGATTTTTGACAGCAGTTTTGACTGCAATTGACTGCATTTTTGACTGCACTTTATCTTATTTTAAGTGATTTCAACTTTTCTTAAATTTACTTAGATACACCTCAAAACCCCAGTGTTTAAGCCGTTTTAGGGCATTTTGAGTAATTTTGGCAAAAAGAAAAGACAGCTTCGAAAAGCTGTCTTTTTGGTGCGAGTGACGGGACTTGAACCCGTACGCGTCTCCACACACGCCCCTCAAACGTGCCTGTCTGCCTATTCCAGCACACTCGCATTTGCGACTATTGCATTATATCACTTGGGGATATTAATGTCAAGCATTATTTTTTAAAAATTCTGATATTTTTTCGGGAAGTCTTTTATTTGATATTTAGTTGTCGTTATTTGTCTTTTTGTATAAAAGCTAATTTTGCAGAAAATTCGGTTGCTTTATTCCACGTTATAGTTTATAATAAACTGAAATAAAAATCCGCCCGTGGCGCAGTTGGATAACGCAGCAGATTCCGATTCTGAAGATCGGGGGTTCGAATCCCTTCGGGCGGGCCAAAGAAAGCGACAAGTTTCGACGGAAACTTGTCGCTTTCAGTTATATTCGCCTTTGGCGAGTGATATTGCTTCGCAGTGATATTTGTCCCCATACAAGTGATATTCGCTTCGCGAGTTTTATAGGCGAATATAATATCACTGAAACCGTAGGTTTCAATATCACTTTCGCAACGCGAAAATATCACTGTGCCAACGGCACAATATCACTAAAAAAGTAATAGTGAATAAGTTACTTTGGTGGGTTTGGTGACAAATTATAAAAAATGTAAATATAACTATTAGAACAACTTTCGATTTGGTATGAGTTTTCCGTCTTTATAACTCCAATCTCTGAACCAATCATTAGGGCCATACTTGTTCTGCATACCGAGGTGTTCGCACAAAATCAGATATGCTGCCGCTTTTTTTGCAGCTTTTTTAGATGAAGCTTCGACCAATCTTGATAAACCAATTTTTTCGTTTATTACAAAACAAGAACACATCCATCTGGGTGTATTATCACTGTTATATCCTATTTCATCAGGACCGGCATACTTATATTCCGGCATTGTACACTGACCCGTTTCTGCCAGTTCTTTTAACGTTGTAACTGCATTGTCTATATCAACAGCTCTTACCTTTGAGTCAGTATTGATCATACTTTCGATTCTATTATCCATATCAAGTGCTTTTAAAACCACATTTTCAAGAACCTTAAAGTTCCAGTTGCTTTCTACTGCAACAGCACCTATAACAGATTCAAATAAATCTGCCTTTACCTTGGTTTCTTTTTCAACCTCGTTAGCTATATCACTTTTACCTAACAACAAGTATTTTGCAATACCCCAATCATCAACGATTTTTGCAAGCAATTCGTTGTTGGTCAGGTCTTGCTTGATTTGTGAAAATTTATTTTCGCGGATTCGGAAAGTATAATCTTCTGTCAGGCTTATAGAACCGCATCTTTCTGCAACAATCTTCACAACAAAATAACTGAGAATCTGGTCTCCAATATACTCAAAAATTTCGTTGCTTTGCTGACCTGTTTCTGCCGCAAAAGAACTTCTTCTGAACATTTGATTTACAATACCAGAGCTTGTAAACCAATAACCTGTTTTTTCGTAAATTACCTGCCTAACCTCAAACTTTTCTTTTGAATTCAAATACATTCTTCTAGTCATTTCTTTCCTCCATTAGATATTTTGTCAGAGGAAACAAAAAAACGCAACACAAATAAAGCTTATCCTATAGAAAAGCTTTGCTTAATGTTGAGGATTTTATCACATTAAAATAATTTTCATAATGATTTCTGCTTTTTTATCTCACTCTCATAAAATGCAAAAACAAATCACATTATTAAACTACTTTTTTGCTCCCCTTAACACTTAGATTATATTCAATTTACATAAGTTTTGCAAGGCTGACTTTATAAACATCACTGAACTTACACATCCAATCATTCCCTTCACAAAAAGCGAAACACGATACAATATTTATATAGTTTTAGTCAGACCATATAAAAAAACGATGACGGGGTAATGAGATTCTTTGCCCCTCGGTTTTCTGCTTATTATGATTTCATCAGTACTTTAGGCACAAAGCATTATTAAAACATAAAAATTCTAAAATAAAATGCGACAAACTTACGGAATATGTTGACAAAATATGAAATTTATAGTAACTTTATATTGTAAGAAAGTCTATTTCTATAGTCTTTACAAGGAGGTTATTTTATGTCGACACCCAAAATTTTTGAAAGTGAGTACAGATTCTGCCTTATTATGTGGGAAACTGCTCCTATCAAGTGTGCAGAAATTGCAAAAATCTGCAAGGAAAAGCTCACCTGGTCACGCACAACAACCTACACAGTAATCAAGCGTTTGGGCGACAGAGGTGTTTTAAGAGTTGAAAACTCCTACGTTCACCCCATTGTTTCCAAGGAGGAAGCCCAGAAATCTGAGCTTGACGAGCTTATGGAGAAAAAGTTTGAAAACTCTATGCCTGCTTTTCTTGCTGCTTTTTCCAAGGGCAGAAGCCTTAAAGCTGAGGAAGTAGATGCACTTAAAGAGCTTATTGCCAACGCAGAAGAAAAATGAGCATCGCCTTCATCCGGTTTCTTAACTTAAGTATAACCGCTACCCTTGTTGCGGTGGCGGTTTTGCTTTTACGCTTATGTATGCGTAAAGCCCCTAAATGGATAAGTGTCTCTTTGTGGGCGTTTGTAGGGGCAAGACTTGTGTTTCCCTTTGCTATGGAAAGTCGGTTTTCGATTATTCCTAGCTTAGGTGCTTTTGAAATCAATCAGGTAAATCAAGCGGAGTCCTTTAAGGTTTATACCGGTATGAGCGTTATAAGCTCTGCTGTCAGTGACCATATTACATCTACCGCAAGCCGGGGTATGATTATTGACGTCATTGACGTATTATCGATAATATGGATTGCAGGTGTTATTGCGTTTATACTTTACGGAATAATAAGCTATATGGCGGTTTACCTTAAGGTACGCACGGCTATACCCTTAAGGGATAATATTTATCAGAGCGAAAATGTCAGGTCGCCCTTTGTGCTGGGATTTATAAAACCCAGGATTATTGTGCCCTTTAACCTTGACGAACAAACTCTGCAAAATGTTATTATGCACGAAAATGCACACCTGAAACGCAAGGACCATATTGTAAAGCCTTTTGCGTATCTTCTTTTGTGTTTTCACTGGTTCAACCCTGTTTTGTGGCTTTCTTATATTCTTTTATGCAGAGATATTGAGGTAGCCTGTGACGAAAAGGTTATTAATAAGCTTACCTTCGATGAACGTAAAAGCTATGCTATGGCACTGCTTAACTGTAAGATAAAAAATACAACCGTTGCAGTATGCCCTGTTGCTTTTGGCGAAATCAGCGTAAAGTCCAGAATCAAAAACACTTTAAGCTACAAAAAACCTGCAATGTGGGTAATTGTAACTGCTGTGGCGGTATCTTTAATTGCCTCGGGTTGTCTGCTGACTAACCCTAAGGCAGAGGAATACACCACCAGAACAACTATTGCTGAAAACACCGAGGCTGAAACCTATCCCACAACTCAGACTTTGACTGAAACACAAAGAGCAGAAATCGAAATCCCCCATTACACAGAAATCACCACCGAACCCGTTGAGACTCAGGCGGTGTTTACATATTCAGAACCTGTGGTTTATGAACCTTATACAGAACCCGAAACCCAAGCAGTAACTCAGATTATTACAGAAGCTGTGACGTCTGCACCTGTGATTGTTACTGGGGTTACCGAACCTGTAACCGAATTTGTAACCGAAGCTTTGGCAGAGGGCGAAGAATATTATTACTACGAGTTTGACGAAGAAGAGAATGAAGCCCCACGTTACCAAGAGCTTGCAATTCCCGATTAAGCAAATGCTTAAGTCAACAGTACTTCTGTTAAATATTCACATTAGTTACGCCATAACAAAAATCTATACAGCGTATGACGCTATGTAAGAGCAGAGCGAGCACTCTGCTCTTATTCATAATCTGGTGAAAATATGGAAAAGTTTTTTGACCGTATGAGCTCCCTTCTCTCAGAAAGCGAGCTTGAAATTTTTAAAAATGAATACACAAAGCCATCATATACAGGCGTAAGGGTCAACACCCTGAAATGCAGTAAAGAAAAGCTTATGAAGCTTACAGGTGCATTTAAAGAGGTTGACGTAACGCCTTTTTGCAAAGACGGCTTTTACCTTAAAGACAAAGAAGTTTTCAGCGGAAACCACCCCTTGCACCACGCAGGCGCGGTGTATTTTCAGGAGCCTTCGGCTATGTCAGCGGCTACTCTTCTTGCCCCTGAAAAAGGCGACAAGGTGCTGGACCTTTGTGCGGCTCCCGGCGGAAAATCCACTCAGCTTGCGGCGGCTCTTATGGGCACAGGCTTAATCTGGAGCAATGAAATTGTTAAAAGCAGAGCCAATATTCTTTTAGGGAATTTTGAGCGTTGCGGCATCAGAAACGGCGTTGTGTCAAATGCAGACCCCGAAAGCCTGTGTACGGCTTTGGAGGGGTATTTTGACAAGGTGCTGGTAGATGCTCCCTGCAGCGGCGAAGGTATGATTCGCCGCGACCCTAAGGCTTTGGAAGAATGGAGTGTTGAGCATACTCTTTCCTGTGCCACACGCCAGCTTAAAATTCTCCAAAGTGCAAAAAAAGCACTTAAACCCGGCGGTGTGCTTGTGTACTCAACCTGCACCTTTGCGTATGAAGAAAACGAAGGGGTTATTGAGGCATTTTTAAAGGCAAATCCCGACTTTGAGCTTATGGACTCAAATGAAAATTTCGGCAGGGATACCCTTAACTCCAAGGCTAAAAGAATTTATCCCATGGACGGCGGCGAGGGACATTTTGCGGCAAAGCTTAAAAAGAAAGAGGAAAGCTGCGGTTATATCAACACATCCTCTGCCCTGCCCACACCTGCAAAGAAAATTCCACAGCTTGTCTTTGATTTTCTGGAGGATAATTTTTACGATACAAGCCCATACGAAAAGCTTCTGGTAAAAGACGACAAGGTATATGTTTTGCCTCAGGTTTGTCCCGATTTGCAGGGAACTCACTTAGTGCGTGCAGGAGTTTTTGCAGGTATTATCAAGAAGAACTACTTTGAGCCCGAACATTCTCTTTTCAGCACTGCTGACCCTGAAAACGTTAAAAGAGTTCTGGACCTTAAGCTTTCTGACCCAAGGCTTGAAAAATTCTTAAGAGGCGAAGAAATCCCCGCCGACACAACTGAAAAGGGCTACACCCTGGTTTGTGCAGAGGGTATTGCCCTTGGCTTTGGCAAGGTAAGCTCAGGTATGCTTAAAAACAAATACCCCAAGGGATTGAGGTTATTCTAATGAAAAAAATTACCGCCTTTATTTTAGCTTTTATTCTTATATTAAGCTGTACTGTTACTGCAAGTGCATCAAACCCCACCTCTTATTACAAATACATAATTGAAAACGGCGAGGTTACTCTTACCTATGCACATACATCCAAAGATGTACTGAATATTCCTGCCAGAATCGAAGGCTATCCTGTTACTAAAATCAAAAGCGACGTTTTCTTTAATCTTTTCAGATTAGGAAACTTTGAAGCCATAAACATTCCTGCCAGCGTTACTTGCATTGAAACACCTGTGATATTTGATATTGTAGGCGTAAAGGCAATCAACGTAGACAAAAACAACCCTGCATACTCAAGCAAAGACGGTGTGCTTTTTAACAAAGACAAAACCACAATTATTTTTTATCCCAATGAAAAAGGCGATTCCGTTTACAAGCTTCCCGAAGGGGTAGTAAGAATTGAGGACTACGCTTTCAGATATGCAGATACAAAGGAGATTGTACTTCCTGAAAGCCTTGAAGAAATAGGTGAAAATGCTTTTTTCAAGGCAGGTTATCTTGAAAAGCTCCACCTGCCCAAAAATGTCAGGTTAATCGGCAACGATGCCTTTGTTCTTAATTACAACCTTTCAAAGGTTACGGTTGACAAGGAAAACCCTTATTTTTCTGACCTTAATGGTGTGCTTTATAACAAAGACAAAACAGCCATACTTTACTATCCCGTCAACAAAGAGGGCGAAAGCTACGAAATTCCCGAAACCGTTACAACCATAGGCTTTAATGCCTTTCAGTGGCTGGCACCTCTTACAAGTGTTAAGCTTCCTGAGGGACTCAGAAAGATTGATGACAAGGGGCTTTCAGGCAGCAGTAAGCTTTTTATAGAGCTTCCCGAAAACCTTGAGTATATCGGCAACAATGCCCTGGAGTCCTGCGGATTTACAGACCTTGTTGTTCCGAAAAACGTCAGAGAAATCGGCGACGGTGCCTTCAGACATTGCAACAGTCTTAAAACCATAACTCTGCCTGAAGGGATATCATATATCGGCGAAGAAACCTTTGCCTATGCTTATTCTCTGCAGAAAATAACTATCCCCCACGGCGTGACAGAAATACGTGACGGTGCATTTATGAGCTGTGCTTCTCTTGACGAAGTGGTTATTCCGGGAACGGTCACCAAAATCGGCGAAAAGGTTTTTGATTACTGCAAGGAAAAAATTGTTATTTACGGTTTCAGCGGCAGTGCATCAGAGGCTGTTGCCGATTATTACGGATATGAGTTTATATCCATTGACCATACCTACACCGCCAACGTAAAGGGTGACGCAAACCTTGACGGAAAGCTTAACATACGCGACTCTACTCTGATTCAGAAACAGCTTGTTAAAGTGGCGGTTTTAGGCGATACCGCTCAGAATCAGGGAGATTTTGACGAAAATCAGAAGCTTAACATCCGCGATGCCACCGCAATTCAGAAGTATATCGCCCGCAAAACCTGACTCTTAAGTCCCTTTGCATCAACGGATATACCCTGTGTCCTTTAATTTTCAAGCTTTAATTTTACATCTGCACCGATTATTTCTATTTCTATTATATTGCCCTTTTCATCGGTATGGATTTTATAACAACCGCTATTGCCTTTGGCAGTGGCGGTATATTTTTTGCCATCGGTTTTTACCGGTTGGGGTTTTGTGAGAAGTGCGTCATCCAGAGAATTCTTAATGCTCTGGGCAAAGCTTGAATCGGGCAGATAGCCGCTTTCGCTAACGGCGTTAAGCCCGTTATAGCCTATGGTAAAATTGTCAGAGTAGCTGAAAGAAAGCCCCTTGAGCTCGTCAGGGGTTGAAATATCAAGGTACATCTCACCGTTATCACTATAAATCAGAAGCCCTGACAATTCTAAATCTCCCATATCTGCAGTGTAAAGACTGTCGATATGCATATTTATTTCCTGCAAAGGCTTTGCACTGCAACCCGAAAAACCAAAAAGAAAAAGGAACATCAATATACACAGAGTAAGTTTTTTCATAAAAACCACCTTAAAGTAAGTACATTAACATTCCTTGAACGCTTCTTTTAAATATTCAATTATATCAGATGCGGTAACACATCTTGAGGTTAAAACTTCCTCTGCTTTTTCACCGCTTAATCCGTGGACAAAAGCACCCATAACCGCAGATTTAAAAGGGTCTGCACCCTGAGCCATAAAGGCTGTAATAATGCCTGCAAGCACATCCCCCGACCCTGCAGTAGCTAAGGCTGAGGTACCTGTCGGATTAATAAAAACATCACCCTCAGGGCTTGATATTACCGTATCCTTGCCCTTTAAAAGCAAGATAACGCCATATTCTTTGGCAAAATCCGAGGCAACCTTCTGACGGTTATTGTGTATATATTCTGCACTAAAGCCTGTAAGCCTTGACATTTCTCCCTCATGAGGAGTAAGCACCACAGGGCATTTTTTATGCTTTAGTACATCTATATGTTTTGAAAGCAGATTTATGCCGTCAGCATCTATGAGCAGTGGTTTTTCACACTCTGACAAAACCCTCAGAAGCGTATCCTCTGCTTCTTTGCCCTGCCCTACACCGCAACCGAATAAAACCGAGTTGCATTTATTAAGGTCAATATCATTTCCCAAAATGCTGTAAACTGCTTCGGGCAGACCTGTGGCACATATGGGATAAATGCTTTTGGGAACCACCAGACGGACAATGCCTGCTCCGCTTTTAAGTGAGGATTTTCCTGCGAGGATTGCAGCCCCCGCCATAAAGTCCGAACCTGCAAAAATAACGGCATAGCCCTTAGAGTATTTATGGGCATCGGCTTTGATTTCAGGCAGATTTGCTTTTACAAAGCTTATGTCGGTAATCATTTTGATTTTCTTAAAAGTTTTAAGGCAAGTTCGCGGTTAAGGTAAGGACGCATACCCTCTAAAATCTTTTCGTTGGGAACAAAAAGAAGAAGGCAAAGACCCTTCTGAGGGAGTCTGAACTCAGCAAAGTAAACTTCATTTACATCGTGGTTGCCTGTGAAGTCGTATCTTTTAACATACTTGTTTTTGGGGATGTCCTTATCTGTAAGCTTTTCTAAAGTTTCGATATGCTTAATCTCAACCTTCAGCTTTCTTTTGCGGGTAGCCTTGGCGGTAACCTTGGCAACGATAAAGTCACTGCCGTAAACAGAATAGTCGTACTCTACCTTCATAATTCTGGGAACACATGCCCACAGCGTAAAAGCACCGAACATAGAGAGCACCAAAGCAAACAAAGGATAAAAATAATCAAAAGCACCTGCCATAACACCGCGGTAGAAAAGTGCCATTAAAAATACTATGGGTATAAGGTAAGCAAGAACTATAAGCAAACACCATACCACGTGTTTGGTGCTTCTGTTAACCTTTACAACCTGTTCGCAAAAACCTTCCACAAAAATCACTCCGTTTCTAAATAATACTCATATAATATAACATAATAAAATATTTTTTTCAATAAACTCTTGCCAAAACTTTAAGATAATGTTAATATATCTTTTATAAACGCTGTGACGAAGGAAGTAGCGTCCTTGAAAATCCTTGCAAAGAGAGTGTTTCCGCGGCTGAAAGATACACCGGGGATTAGGATTTGTGAAGTTCCCTTCTGAGCGGCAGAGCTGAAATAAGTTTGCTTACAAGTAGGCTCTGACGGCAGGCACCGTTAACGGCTAAAAGGAGTGTTTGCTTCTTGCGTCTTTAAGACTGAGCAAAAATCAGGGTGGTACCGCGGATTTTAATTCGTCCCTGCGATGTTTCGCAGCGGGCGATTTTTTATTTTACGAAAATTTCAGTACGGAGGTTTAAGAGATGAACGAGAAAATCATTGCTTTGCAAAATGAAATCAATGACAAATTAAGTTCGGTAAACGACTTAACCGAGCTTGACGCTGTAAGAGTTGCATACCTTGGCAAAAAAGGCAGTATTACCGCTCTTTTAAAGGGTATGAAGGACTTAAGCGTTGAAGAAAAGAAAACATTCGGTGCAGAGGTTAATGCACTTAAGGAAGAGGCAACATCACTTATTGAGACAAAACTTAATGAGCTTAAGGAAAAGGAAATTCTGGCAGAAATTAACTCAATGCCCCTTATCGACGTAACTGCTCCTGCCAATGACGAGCGTGGCTCTTACCACCCCATTACCCTTGTTCAGCGTCAGTGTGAGGCTATCTTCAAGTCTATGGGCTTTACTGTTGAGGACTACCCTGAGGTAGTTACAGACTACGAGTGCTTTGAGGCTTTAAATATTCCCAAGCACCACCCTGCAAGAGATATGCAGGACACCTACTATCTTTCAAACGGTCAGCTTTTAAAGACCCACACATCTGCCGCTCAGAATGCTATCCTTAAGAAGTACGGCAAAAATCTTATGGAAAATGGCGTTCCCATTAAGGCTATCTTCCCCGGCAGATGCTTCAGAAATGAAGCAACAGACGCCTGCCACGAAAACACCTTCTTCCAGATGGAAGGTATTATGGTTGACAAGGCAATAAACATTTCAAACCTTATTTACTTTATGAAGTCTATGCTTTCTGAGGTTTTTCAGAAGGATATCAAAGTACGTCTTCGCCCCGGTTTCTTCCCCTTTGTTGAACCCGGCTTCGAGCTTGACATAAGCTGTCTTATCTGCGGCGGCGAGGGTTGCCCCTCCTGCAAGCACTCAGGCTGGCTTGAGCTTTGCCCCTGCGGTATGATTCACCCCAATGTGCTTAAAGACGGCGGTATTGACCCTGAACAGTACATCGGATTTGCTTTCGGCTTAGGCCTTACACGTCTTGCTATGATGAAGTACGGTGTTAAGGATATCCGTAATCTTAACAGCGGAAGCCTTAAGGCTTTAAGCCAGTTTACCGACGACGAATAAGGAGGGTACAGAGAATGTTTTTATCTATGAACTGGATTCAGGACTTTGTTGATTTACAGGGTCTTGATAAACTTGAACTTATACACAAGCTTTCTCTTTCTACTGCTGAGGTAGAAAACGAGATTTTCTTTAAAGGCTCTGACATTTCAGGCGTTGTAGTTGCCGAGATTAAGTCAGTTGAAAACCACCCCGAATCTAAGAAGCTTCACCTTTTAAAGGTTGATGCAGGCGACGGCAAGCTTACAGATGTAGTCTGCGGTGCACCTAACGTAAGAGTTGGTATGAAAACCGCTTTTGCTAAGGTTGGTGCTAAGCTTGGCGAAATCGAGATTGCTCCCCGTCCCTTAGCAGGTTTTGAGTCCTTCGGTATGTGCTGCAGTGAGGCAGAAATCGGTATTTCTGACGACCACAGTGGCATTATGGACATTACAGAGGATGTGGCAGTGGGTACAGACATCAAAGACGTTTACGCAATTGATGATATTATCTTCGAGATTGATAACAAGTCCCTGACAAACCGCCCTGATTTGTGGAGTCATTACGGCTTTGCAAGAGAATTTGCAGCCCTTGCCAACAGAGAGCTTAAGCCCCTTGAGCTTGAGGATTTAACCGCTTATGACAATCTTAAGAAGATTGATATGAAAATTGAGGATAACCTCTGCCAGCGTTACAGCTGTATGCAGGTTGAGAACATCACAAGAAATGTAAGCCCCGTTAATATGAGAATCCGCCTTTTCTACTGCGGAATGAGAGGCATCAACTTCCTTGCTGACCTTACAAACTACCTTATGCTTGAGGTTGGCCAGCCTATGCACGCTTTTGACTCCAGAAAGGTTGAGAAAATCCGTGTTAAGCGTTTTGCAGAGCCCTTTAAGTTCCAGACTCTTGACGGCGTAGAGCGTAACATCGACGAAAACACCCTTATGATTTGTAACAGTGATACTCCTGTTGCAATTGCAGGTATTATGGGCGGTCTTGACTCTGAAATTGTTGATGACACCACAACCCTTACACTTGAGTCTGCTACCTTTGACGCAGTTTCTATCCGTAAGTCTACCGTAAGACTTGCACACCGCACAGACTCATCCATCCGCTACGAAAAATGCCTTGACCCTGAAATGACAACCCTTGCTATTGCAAGATTTATAAATCTGTTAAAAAAATTCGATGGCGGTGCTACTGTTGTGTCTGCACTTACTGACGAGTATGCATACAAGTACGACACAGTAAAATTAAGCTTTGACAAAGCTTACGTTGACCGCTACACAGGTATTGAAATTTCTAATGACGCAATCGTAAAGACACTTACAGACTTAGGCTTTGAGGTTACACTTGAAAATGACAACTTTACAGTTGTTGTACCTTCCTGGCGTGCTACAAAGGACGTTACCATCAAGGCTGACATTATTGAGGAAATTACCCGTATTTACGGCTACGACAACTTTGCTGTAAGCACAACCCTTGCTCCTCTTTACCCTGTAAGAGCAGAGGTTATGAAGACAAACGAAAACCGTCTTAAGGATTTACTTGTTAAGAAATACAACCTTCACGAGCTTCATTCCTACATCTGGGCATACACTGACGAGCTTAAGGCTTTAGGCATTGAGGTTGAGGACAATGTTAAGCTTTTAAATGCTACAAACCCCAACATTGAAACAATCCGTACATCCATTATCCCCACTCAGCTTTGCCAGATTAAGGTTAACACAGGCTACAGCGCTGACTTTGGTATTTTTGAAATCGGCAAGGTTATCAAGGGTCTGAAGGATAATGGCCTTTGCAACGAGCAGAAAAAGCTCTGCATTACACTTTTCAGCAAGACAAAGGACATCAAGACTCTTTATCTTGAACTTCGCGATATGCTTTCAGTTGCAGTTTCTGATATCAAGCACAACGCCCTGAGCTTCAAGGCAACTGAGGCTGACAAGGCATACATCCACCCTGTAAACTTAAACAAGGTTTACATCGGCGAAACCGAAATCGGCGTTATGGGTATGCCTCATCCCTCTGTGCTTAAGAAGATTGACAAAAAGGCAAACGTTGTATTTGCAGAAATTGATATGAACGCATTTACGGATGCTGATGTAAAGGCAATTGTTTATGACGAGCCTTCAAAGTTCCCCGCAATGACATACGATATCAGCGTAGAAGTTCCCACAGGTATGCTTTTTGAAAATCTCAAGAACTGCTGGATAAACGAGGGTACAGAGCTTCTCAAATCCGCAAAGATTGTTGACACCTACGACACCGACGAGGTTCACTCAATTACAATCCGTTTTGAGTTCTCTTCAAACGAACGCACCCTTTCAAGTGCTGAAATTCAGGAGATTATGGATAAGGTTATTGCAAACCTTAACGCAATCGGCGTAAACCTCCGCTAACCGTTTGCCACGGTGGGCATTTCCGCCTACGGATAAATTTATTTAACCCCGTCGTTTCATTAACGGCGGGGTTTTTGTTTGCTTTTATCAATCGTAGCGAAGCGACCCTTAACTTTTTCCGCAGGAAAATATATCACATTGAAGGCAATATATCCTAAATATCCAAGGGCAAATTTTGCACTTAGATATTTATTCACAAGGGGTATTGAAAAATTTTAAAAAGTATTGTATAATACTTCTATATTGTAGATTTCTACAGAGATTTATCCTAAATTTTGATTTCGGAGGTGTTTCGGATGTTGGATAAAACCATGGTATTTTCTTTAGGCGGTGACAGAGACGTAGAGATGAAGCGTGCTCTTATGATAGTTTATGACGCATTGCGTAAAAAGGGCTACAACCCCATTAATCAGATTGTAGGCTACATTTTGTCAGAAGACCCTACCTACATCACTACCTACAACAATGCCCGAAATATCATTTCTAAAATTGACAGAGACGACCTTTTAGAGGCGTTGGTTAAATCTTATCTTAAAAACTGACGGAGGTACTATTTTGGCAAATAAAGAATTTTTCACATATAAGGGCAGACCTTTGGTTAGATGCGGTGACGAGCTTTACTACGGCAGTATGGAAGAACGCTTTGTTATCCGTATGCAGATAAAGTCCAAGAAGACCGTCGGCGATATGGAAATTGCTGACAAGGTAGCCATTCAGCTTATGTGCACAGACCCTGACCTTTCTCCCAGAAAGCAGCTTATCAAAGCCTCTGAGAAAAACGGTCTTTTCCTTGCAATTGACATTGCAGACATCTGGTTAGAGCGTGCTCTTTCAAACAAAGCTTAATTAAAAAAGCAGTTGAGTTTAATTTATACTCAACTGCTTCTTTTATTTATTATCAGTTTTTCTGGGTCTCAAGGGCATTAAGCACGTTTTTGTTTTCGGATTCTATATCTTTGAAATTCTCACACATAACATCGAATTTTTCATATGTTCCCTCTGAGTCTGTTCCGTCGGTTTTAAACACCTCGGCAAAGCCGTACAAAGGCTTGCCCTCTGCATCAGCCTTCTGGTATGTAAGGTAAGAACGCGAAGCTGACAAATCCTCGCCTGCAACAATATAGCTGAGGTTATTATCACCTGTGTAAACCCAAAGTGTTTCACCGCCTGAAGCTGTTGCTTTTGAGGTGATTTTTTCGTTATAAATTTCAGCCAAGCCCATATCAAAACCAAAAATCACAACAGAGTCTGCCGCTTTGTCTTTTTCAGAGGAATAGACAATAAGCATTTCAGGATAAGAGTCACCTGTAAAGTCATAAAGTCTTACCGCTGCTGTGCCGCAGAGTTTGCCGTCAGCAACTTTTCCCTGACCGTAATTTTCAACATATTTATTGTATGTATTGTAAAAAACTCTTGCTCTGTCGGGATTTCCCAAATCATAGACTGTATCCTTTGAGCAGGCAACAAGGCTCAGTGCCAACATAAGCACAAGTATAAGAGCTGCAAATTTTTTCATAGTAAAACCTCTTTCGTAATAATATACTGTTATTCTACAACAATATCGCCCCATTTGCAACAGGATTTTGCTGTTTACAAAAAGACTTTTAAAAGGTATAATCTAAAAAAGCACAGGAGGACAAAAATGAAAGTTTTCAGACCTTATTTCAGAAAAGCAGATTTGATTATAGTCTTGCTTGTGATTATAACCGCTGTCACAGGCTTTGCTTTTTTATGCCTGAAAGAAAGCGGTAACGATACTCCTGCTTCTTTAGAAATCAGGGTTAATACAAAGCTAATAAAAGAAATTAACCTTAAAAGCATTTCTGCTCCCTATGAAATTGAGGTACAAGGTAATTTTCCTGTTACTCTTGAGATAAGCTCTGAGGGTGTAAGGTTTATAAGCTCCGATTGTCCTGACAAGCTTTGTATTCATCAGGGAATTATAAAGGCAAACGAGTCTGCCGCCTGCTTGCCTGCAGGGGTATCTGTAACCGTTAAGGGTCAGGGCGAGCCGTATATAGACGGCATTGTGGGGTAAGGTTATGAGCAGAATTAAAATCAGCAGTAAGCTTATATTATTGGCACGCACCGCACTTTTGTCGGCGGTGGCGGTTGTGCTTTCTATTCTTGAAAGCTTTATTCCCGATATCCCCTTTGCTTTGCCCGGAATGAAGCTGGGGTTAGGTAATATTGCCGTACTTCTTGCGGTTGAAACCTGCCCTTTGCCTATGGTGCTTTACATAGCGGCAGTCAGGGCTTTGTTCACCCTTGTAACCCGAGGTGCCACGGCGTTTTTTATGAGCTTTGCAGGTGCGTTGCTCAGCTCCCTTGTGATGTATCTTCTGGCACACCTTAAAAAGCCTGCTTTCGGTTGTATGGGTATAGGTGTTTCTGGTGCTTTTTCTCACAATATTGCTCAGATTGCAGTTTCATTTTTTATAGTGGGTAAGGCAACTTTCGCCTACATTCCCGTTGTAACCCTGTTTTCAGTTTTTACAGGCTCTTTGACAGGGCTTGTGCATTACTTTACTTTACCTTCTATCAGAAAAGCTCAGTTTTTCCGATGAAATCTTGCAAAACACTTGCTTATATGATATTCTGGATTTATAAAAAACATTACGGAGGCGGATTATGAGTAATAAAAAAAGCAAACCCAAAAAGAGCGGAAAATTCCTTAAAGTTCTTATACTTGCTCTTGTACTTACAGTTGTTGCGGTAGCCTCTATTATTATTTCTGACATTGTAAGGCCTGACAACCCGCCAAAACCTGAAATGGAAACCGTAACCATTACCGTCAGCGGAAATGATATTTACTTAAACGGCAACGATATAATGAGCCTTGACTCTCTGTACAATTACCTTGAAAACCGTTACGCCAACAATGACTATTGCACTATTGCTCTTATAAACGACACTAAAACCCCTGCTGATATTGACACCTACAACGACGTTGTAGAGCTTCTGGGAGATTTTGGAATCAAGCAGGAAAAGCTTACTCTGCCTGAGGCGGATAATGAAATGATGTTTGCAAGTTCAGACGAAAATTAACGTCTTGCAAAATAAGATTCAATTTCTCAGGGATAAAATTTCCACTTGACATTTATATACAAATTAGTTTATAATATCCTATGGTCAGCAAAGTTCTGACATACAATTTAAAATTACCGCTTATCAAGAGTGACGGAGGGAACAGGCCCGATGAAGTCCGGCAACCTGCATTATGTAAGGTGCTAAATCCTGCGGAGAACCGAAAGATGAGTTTTTAATTCCGCTGTCGGTTTCCGACGGCGGTTTTTGTTTAGTTTAAAATATTTTATTTGAAAGGAAGATATATATGGCAAAGTATTTATTTACATCCGAGTCCGTTAACGAAGGACATCCCGACAAAGTCTGCGACCAGATTTCCGACGCAGTTTTAGACGCAATTTTAGCTCAGGACGAAAAAGCCCACGTAGCTTGTGAGGTTACCGCTACCACAGGTATGGTTAACATTATGGGCGAAATTACCGCCAATGCAACTGTTGACTTTGAGGCTGTTGCAAGAGAAGTAATCAACGATATCGGCTACAACAAAGAGGAATACGGCTTTGATGCAAAGACCTGTAAGGTTAACGTATACATTGACGCTCAGTCTGCTGATATTGCTATGGGTGTTAACGAGTCTTTGGAGCTTAAAGACGGCAACACTGATGCTGACAACCTTATCGGTGCAGGAGACCAGGGTATGATGTTCGGCTATGCTTGTAATGAAACTGAGGAGCTTATGCCTATGCCTATATCGCTGGCTCAGAAGCTTGCGTATAAGCTTACAGAAGTACGCAAAGACGGTACCCTTACTTACCTTCGCCCCGACGGCAAAACTCAGGTTACTGTTGAATATGACGACGACAAGGTTGTAAGAATTGACGCTGTTGTTGTTTCTACTCAGCACGACGATGACGTAACTTTAGACACAATCCGCAAGGATATTATCGAGTATGTTATAAAGCCTGTTATCCCCTCAGACCTTATGGACGAAAACACAAAGATTTTTGTTAACCCCACAGGCAGATTTGTAATCGGCGGCCCTGTTGGCGACTCAGGTCTTACAGGCAGAAAGATTATTGTAGATACCTACGGCGGTTACGGCCGTCACGGCGGCGGTGCTTTTTCCGGCAAAGACCCCACAAAGGTAGACCGTTCAGGTGCTTACTACGCAAGATACATTGCAAAGAACATTGTTAAGGCAGAGCTTGCCACAAAGTGCGAGGTTCAGCTTGCATATGCTATCGGCGTTGCCGAGCCTGTTTCCGTTTTAGTTGAAACTTTCGGCACAGCAAAGGTTGATGAGGCTGTACTTTCCAAAGCAGTAAGAAAGGTATTTGACTGCCGTCCCTCTGTAATTATCCGCGAACTTAACCTGACAAAAACCAAGTACCGTCCCTTGGCCGCATACGGTCATATGGGCCGTGAGGACTTGCCCGTTCAGTGGGAAAAAACCGACCGCGTAGATGCACTTAAGACTGCAGTCAGAGAGCTTGGCTGATTATGAAAAGAAAAAATTATATAAACTGGGACGAATACTTTATGGGCATTGCCCTTTTGGCTGCTCAGCGAAGCAAAGACCCCAACACCCAGGTTGGAGCCTGCATTGTGTCTGAGGATAACATCATTATTTCCACAGGCTACAACGGTATGCCCAAGGGTTGCTCTGACGACGAGTACCCCTGGGAAAGAGAAGGCGCTGACACCAAGTACCCCTACGTGGTACATGCTGAGCTTAATGCAATTCTTAACGCACACGGCAGAAGTCTGGAGGGCAGTAAACTTTATGTAACCCTCTTTCCATGCAACGAATGTGCCAAGGCAATTATCCAGAGCGGTGTCAAGGAGTTTTACTATCTTTCTGACAAATACTGTTGCTCACCCTCTACCCTTGCATCAAAAAGAATGATTGAGTCTGCAGGAATTAAGTTTACAAAGCTTGACACCTCCATTGACAAAATCACCCTTGATTTTAAAATTGAATAATGTTCATCTAAATAAAACCGGAGCAGACATACAAAGCTAAAACCTTGTGTATCTGCTCCTTTTTTTGTGAAGTTATAACAAAAGCAAACTTAGTTGTATGTTAGTCTGAATTAATGCCAAAAGATATTGAAATTGCCTCGTTTACTTTGCTCATGGCAATTTCGTCTACACTTCCCATTTTTTCTTTAAGCCTGCGTTTGTCTATGGTTCTTACCTGCTCTAAAAGCACAACACTGTCCTTAGAAAGCCCTGTAGTGCTTGCACCTATGGCAATATGGGTAGGAATGTTTGCCTTTTGCTGTTTGCTTGTAATTGCCGCCGCAATAACGGTAGGGCTGTATTTGTTGCCAACGTCGTTCTGCACAATCAGCACAGGCCGTACCCCGCCTTGCTCTGACCCTACAACGGGGCTTAAATCTGCGTAAAATATATCTCCACGTCTGACGTTCATATGTTCACACTCCGCATTTTTCTGTTACTGATATTTTTGCCACGGCTCAAATGCTTTATACCGCTTAGTAATATTTTATTTACGAAGGTTTTTTGTGTTACATTCAGTATGAATTATTGTTTGCAGGTCAGGATAATTTTTTTCGCAAAAATTATCTTTTTATAAAATTTTTCAATAAGGTATTGATTAATGGAAAAAAATAGTGTAAACTGAAATCAGTAAAGATTACTGTTTTTACTTAACATTAAAAATCACAAGGAGGAATACCAAATGAAAACAAACAGATTCTTAAGCTTGGTTCTGATTTTAGCTTTGGCATTTTCCCTTTGCGTGCAGGGCGTTACATTTACTGCATCTGCAGAAAATGATGTCAATTCTCTGCTGTTGGGCGATGCTAACCTTGACTTTACAGTTAACATCAAGGATGCTACCAATATTCAGAAAACCCTTGCAAAAATCACAACTTTCGGCACAATAGCCAATGCAACTGCCGATGTTGACGGCAACAAAGTAATCAATATCAAGGACGCAACCAACATCCAGAAATGGTCCGCACACCTTAATACTCCCTACCTTATTGGTGAGTTTTTTGAATATCTCGGCGAAATACTTTCCAAGGGCGGATTCATATATTTAAACGTTAACCCCGAAATCCGCATAGGTTTTAATGCAGACGGTAACGTTACAACACTTACTGCTGAAAACAAAGAGGCTGAAGAACTGATTAAGAACTACACTGACTATCAGGGCAAAAGTTGCGAAGAAGTTGTTGACACGCTTATAGCCTTGATAAAAGATGCAGGCTACCTTATTGACGACATTGACGGCGAAAACAAGGTTGTTGTAATTCAGCTTGATGCAAAGTCTAAGGAACCCGCAAAAGACTTTGTGACAAACCTTAAAGACCACGCCAAAAATACGGTCAAAGATATGGACGTAAAGCCTGAATTTGTTAAGATAGACGGCAAAGACTACGACGAAAAGTACACCACCGAGGCAGAGCCCTCTGAATTTATTACCCTTGAAAAGGCTGTGGAAATTGCTCTTGCATACTCAAACGTATGGGCAGAGGATGCGGTTTTTGACGAAAAGGAATATGACATTGACAGAGGTACACCTTACTATGAGCTTGAATTTTACGCATCAGGCTTTGAGTTTGAGTGCAAGGTAAATGCCCTTAACGGCAAGGTTGAGAATTTTGAAAAAGAGCGTGCAGAGGGTAATTTTAATCCTGATAATACACCCAATGAAACCAGACCTGCACCCCCTGACAAAGACGAACTGATTACCCTTGATGAGGCTAAGGAGATTGCACTTAAGGATGCAGGTGTTGCAAAAGAAGATGCCACCTTCAAAGACAAAAACCTTGACCTTGACGACGGCACACCCTACTATGAAATTGAGTTTTTAACCGATAAATTCGAGTATGAATATGAGATTCACGCAGTAAGCGGTAAAATCATTGAGTCTGACTGTGAGCCGGCAGAGTATGATGACTTCTTTGATGATGACCACCACAAACCTCAGGAAACAAGACCTCAGGAAACAAGACCTCAGGAAACAAGACCTCAGGAAACAAGACCTCAGGTTAAGCCCGAAAGTACAAATCCCCAGACAAAGCCTGCAGAAACAAAACCTCAGACAAACAACTTTATTGACAAAGAAGTTGCCAAGGCAAATGCTCTTAGTCACGCAGGATTAACAGCCGAAAGCGTAAAATTTATAAAGGCTGAGCTTGACGAGGACGACGGCAGATACAAGTATGATGTAGAATTTGAGGCATCAGGCTTTGAGTATGACTATGAGATTGACGCCGTAAGCGGTGAAGTTCTGGATTTTGAAAAAGACAGAGCAGACGATTAATTTAATAAAAACACGAAGCAGGAGAGAACTTTAAAATTCTCTCCTGCTTTTCTCTTCCTATTACATATACCTGTTATTTACTCTGCAACAAAATATATCTTTTCGCCATCAAAGTCGCAGAGGATTTTTGTTTTATCTTTAAACTCTCCGCTCAAAAGCTTTTCGCTTAATTCGTCTTCCATAAGGCTTCGCACAGCTCGCCTTACAGGTCTTGCTCCGTAAGCCTCGTCAAAGCCTTTTTCGGCAATATGCTCTAATACCTTGTCTGTATACTCAAGGTCATAACCCAAGGCTTTAAGGCGTTTGCCCAAAGCATCAATCATAAGACCTGCTATTTTTTTAACCTCGTCTTTTGTGAGCTTGTTGAATACTATGATGTCGTCAACACGGTTTAAAAATTCAGGCCTGAAAACTTTTTTAAGCTCTGAAAGTACCGTTTCCCTGACATCATCTGCTTTAGCCTCGGTTGTGTCAAAACCTAAGGACTTAGCCTTGTCGGTAATAAGCCTTGCACCAACGTTTGAGGTCATAATAATAACCGTATTCTTAAAGCTCACGGTACGTCCCTGAGAGTCTGTGAGCCTTCCATCCTCAAGAATCTGCAGAAGCATATTGAAAACATCGGGGTGAGCTTTTTCTATTTCGTCAAAAAGAATTACTGAGTAGGGCTTGCGTCTTACTTTTTCAGTAAGCTGACCGCCGTCATCAAACCCAACGTAACCGGGGGGCGAGCCGATAAGCTTTGAAACGGTGTGTTTTTCCATATACTCGCTCATATCAAGGCGGAGCATTGCATTTTCATCACCAAACATTGAAACTGCCAATGCTTTAGTAAGCTCTGTTTTACCTACACCTGTGGGACCTGAGAAGATAAAAGAGCCTATGGGGCGGTTTTCTTCCTTAAGCCCTGCCCTGCCGCGTCTTATAGCTTTTGCCACAGCGGTAACGGCTTTGTCCTGGCCGATGACTCTACCGTGAAGCTCAGACTCCAGATTCAGAAGTCTTTCGCTTTCTTCTTTGCTGAGTTCCTCTACGGGCACACCCGACCAATCTGAAACAGTCTTTGCAATATCCTCTTTTGTTACAACCGAAACATTTGCCTCGTTCTGAGTTTTCCACTCTTCGCGTTTGCTTTCAAGGGCGTCTTTCAGGTTTTTCTGCTTATCCCGTACCTTGGCGGCTCGCTCAA
This sequence comes from Clostridia bacterium, assembly GCA_017521925.1. GTDB lineage: Bacteria > Bacillota > Clostridia > Oscillospirales > Acutalibacteraceae > Ruminococcoides. The sequence continues at coordinate 27,657 of JAFXBG010000012.1, read as the reverse complement.
AATCCTGGTTTGACACTGCCTCTGCCTTCTCGATTTCAAGGCGTGCTACTTCTTCTTCCATAGTCTTAAGCTCAGGAGGAGCAGTCTGCTCCTTAAGTCTTAAACGGGATGCACTCTCATCAATGAGGTCTATTGCCTTATCGGGCAGGTAGCGGTCTGCAATATATCGTGACGACATCTCCACCGCTGCATCTATAGCTTCGTCGGAAATTTTCACTTTATGGTGTGCCTCGTACTTATCCCTAAGTCCCTTAAGGATTTCCTTTGCCTCGTCTTTGCTGGGCTCGCCCACCTTTACAGGCTGAAAACGCCGCTCTAAGGCTGAGTCTTTCTCTATATATTTCCTGTATTCTTCAAGGGTTGTGGCACCTATAACCTGAAAATCGCCTTTGGCAAGGGTTGGCTTTAAGATATTTGCTGCATCGGCAGAGCCTTCTGCAGAACCTGCACCCACGATTGTGTGAAGCTCGTCAATAAAAAGAATTGTATTTTTATCCTTTTTAAGTTCATCAATAACAGCTTTGATGCGTTCCTCAAAATCTCCGCGGTACTTTGTGCCTGCAATCATACCCGTTAAGCTGAGGCTGAAAACCCGCTTATCCTTTAAAAGCTCAGGCACCTCGCCCTTTGAAATTTTAAGTGCAAGACCCTCGGCAACTGCGGTTTTGCCCACGCCGGGCTCGCCGATAAGCACGGGGTTATTTTTTGTTCTTCGGCTTAAAATTTCAATAACCCTGCGGATTTCCTGCTCTCTGCCGATGACAGGGTCTATCTCTCCGTTTTTAGCTGCTTCGGTTAAATCTCTGCCGAATTTTTCAAGGTTTTTGTTTTTGCCTTTGCTGTCTTTATTTTTTTCTGCAGACTGAGGCGAAAAATCTGTGTCGCTTTCTTCACTTAAGCTTGCCTTAAGGGCAGTCAGCACCGAATTTACGGAAACAGAAAGCTCTTCCATAAACTTAACGGCATAAGAGTCTCGCTCTGAAAGAAGCGCTACCAGAAGATGCTCTGTACCTACAAAGCTGTGGCCTGCATGAGCCGAGGTTATGACAGCGGTTTGCATTACCCGTTTGGTTCTGGGGGTAAAATCCTCAGGGGTGAGGGTTGTTTTTACGCCTTTGCCTATGGCGGTTTCGATTTTTGCCCTTAGGGCTTCTTCCTTTAATCCGCACTCTTTAAGAGTAACCGCAGCCACACCGGTCTGCTCCTCTAAAAGTCCCAGTAAAAGATGCTCGGTACCTATATAGGTGTGCCCCATTTTTGCAGCTTCGTCAATACTAAAATTCATAGCCTCGTTGGCTTTTTGAGTAAATCCCTTAAATTTATACATATACCTTCAATCCCTTCCTATTTTTCATTACCTTTTTATCTGAGTTTTAGCTCCTCTCTTATAATCTCAGCTCTTACTCTGTCACGTTCGTCAGGTGTAAGCCTTGAGCCTTTAATCCTCATCAGGTTTGCAGGCTGGATTTTAAGCATTAAGCTGTCTACGGTTTCAAGAGTTACGCTGTCTATAAGTCCTTCACAAATTCCTACCCTTAAGTTTGAAAGAAGCTTAACCGCTTCTTTGTGGCTTATCAGCCTTGCGGTAATAAGTATACCGTAGCTTCTGCCGATTTTGTCCTGATATTCAAAGCTCTGCATCATTGTTTCTCTGGTTTTAAGCTCAGAGTTTACAAGTTGCTCGGTGATGCTCTTTAAATTTTCGATAGCGGACTTTTCAGAAATACCAAGGCTTACCTGATTGCTTATCTGGTACATATCGCCCTTTGCCTCAGTATCTTCGCCGTAAGCACCACGAATTACAAGACCAAGCTTTGAAAGATTAGATGCAATACGAGAGACGGTACGGCTTTCTTTTAAAGCAGGCAGATGCATCATAATACTTGCCCTCATAGCTGTGCCTAAATTTGTTGGGCACTGGGTAAGGAAGCCCAGGCGTTTATCAAAGGCAAAGCTGAGATTTTTGTTAAGCTCTGTATCAAGCATATCGGCAATTTCATAAGCTTTTTCAATTTCAAAGTTGGGAAGAATCACCTGAATCCGCAGGTGGTCTTCTTCATTAATCATTATGCTGATTTCCTCGTTTTCGGTGGTAATAAGAAGCTTACCCTTGTCGCCTGATGCAAAATCAGGGCTTATAAGGTGACGCTCAACCATAGAAATACGGTCAAACTCGTTTACGTCCTCCATTTTTACAGCTAAGAATTTATAACCGCAAAATCTCTCTTTGCACATAAGGTTTTTAATCTTTTCTGCAATTTCTTCTCTCTGTGCATCGCTCATTCTGTTAGGAAATGGATAATCCCTTAAATTTCGTGCAAGACGCACTCGGGATGAAATAATTACTGCGTCGCTCACTTTTCTGCCTCCTTTGCTTTGATTTTGTCTCTGAGCTCTGCCGCAAGCTCAAAATTCTGCTCATCTATTGCTTTTTTTAGCTCAGTCTTTAAGCTTTCAATCTCGTTTGCAAGGTTATTTTCAGTATTTTGTTCGGTGTATTCAACAATGCCCTGAGGCACTTTGCCACTGTGCTTGGTGTTGCCGTGGATTCGCTTGATTGAGGGCAAAAGCTCGTCATAAAAGGCTTCGTAACAATGTGAGCAACCCACCTTGCCGGTGTTTGTAATGTCACCGTAGGTACTCCCGCAAACAGGGCATCGGGATGCACCTGAACGTGCAGGTAAGGCTGAGCCTAAAAAGCTTTGGAGTAACCCGCCGAACATATCAGGCATTTCAAGGTCAAAGACGTTGTCGTATCCCATTGCGTGGGCACATTCTGAGCAAAGCATAAGCTCGGTGTACTCACCGTTTACAATCTTTTTGATGTGGGTGTTTGCTTCACGTTTCTGACATTTCTGACATTTCATATTTTTTACCTCCCTATTAAAGTTAAAATCATATTCTTAAAAATACTTGCTCTTACAATATCTCTGCCTGCGGGCTCTATGGGTGATAAGGCTCTGTCTGACAAAGCAGATGCCAGAAGCCTTGCTACTTCCTCATTTACCACACCTACACCTAAAAGGTTGTTAATCATAACCTCACAGGTCATTCTGTCAAGGGTGTTGCCTACAGAATTTACAATGTGCATTAAGTTTGCGGATTTGTCTGTATTGACCCTTGTTATACGTATATATCCTCCGCCTCCGCGTCTGGACTCTACAATATAGCCTTGCTCAGGAGTAAAACGGGATGTAAGCACGTAGTTTATCTGGCTTGGCACACAGCCGAAATGGTTTGCAAGCTCGTTGCGTTTAATCTCGGCGTCTCCCGATTCACTTAACATTTCCATAATATATTCCGTCAGCATATCGCTTAGCCGCATATATGTCACCTCTATTTATTATACAGAAAGGTTTTGATGTAATTTGTCCTTTCCTGACCTTTGATTTTATTTTAGTACTAAAGTCAGAGAAAGTCAAAGTCAGTTAAAGTCAAACTAAAACATTTTTATTTATAAAATCCGCTGTTTTCTTTAATTTGCTCTTGTTTTCTCTATTTTGCTTAATTTTTCGCCCGTTAGCCACTAAAGGGCATTTCTTCTTTGGACAGGTTAATTTAAAGGTAAACTTTCATCAACGGCGGGAAGATAACACAAAACAAATACTCCCCTTGAAATAACCAAGAGGAGCCCACTTTATATATTATGTTTTAACTTTTGCCTTTGACTCAATGGTGTAGGAATTTACGTCTAAAATTGTTTCGCCGTCAATCTGCAAAGCCATAGGATGGGAAAATTCAACGGTGATTTTTCTGCCCTCAATGGCAGTGAACATTTCCTTATGCTTTACGTGCTCGCCTTTGAAAAGCTTTGGGAAAACAATCAAGGTCTTAAGCTTGCCGCTGCCGTGTATTACTGCAGATGTAAGCTTGCCTGAGGCTCTGTCCTGGTTGGGAGCAATATTCATACCTCCGCCGTAGTATCCGCCCTTCATACCTGATGCAAGCCAGACCCTTTTGAAGTTATGTACCTTGCCGTCAACGGTTATTTTTGCGTCGGGGCATTTATAGCCGTGAATAAGAAGCTTAATGGAAATACCTGCGTAGCTGATATTTTTTTTGCCCTTTGCCTTCATTTTTTCGGCAACCTCACAGCACATTCCGTCTATACCATAGCCGATACCGTTTACAAAACGGTAGGTTTTTCCCTTGACGGTAATTGTGGGCAGGTCTTTGAGGTAGTCGTTAAGGAGCACCATATTGTCCTTAACCTTGTCCTCAACATCTTTCATAAAGTCGTTTCCTGTACCGCTCCTATAAAGATATACAGGGCAGTTAAACTCAAGGTCTGCCGTGTCATTTGCAAAGCGGTTTAATGTACCGTCACCGCCTAAAATCACGATTATATCCTCGGCGGTGGTGTTTGAAACAACCTCTTTAACATCAAGGCCAATAAGGCTTAACTTCTTATAATCCGCAACTTTGAAGTTCTTTACAGCCTCCTGTACCTTTTCCTCTGCCTTGCCGTTAGATGCAAGCGGATTAACAAGTACGTATAACATATTCTTTCCCCCATTTATTTTTTAGTTTTCTTTAGTTACTAAATTCTGAACCCATAGTTTTTTCTTTAACATTATAAAGCCTATTATGCATTTAATAAGCTCCAAAGACTGTACAATTATGTAAAGCTCCAGAACCGGAAGCCCTGTAAACCTTGAAAGTGCAAAGGCAACAGGAATGGACACACCCCACACAAACACACTGTCAAAAAGGAAGGTAACAATGGTTTTGCCGCCTGAGCGAAGGGTAAAATAAGCCATATGAACAAATGCATTTAAAGGCATCATAACTGCCGCAACCCTTAAAAGCGAGGTTGCAAGAGTTTTGATAGAATCTGTAGTGTTGTAAACAGACGGGAACAGCGGTGCAGCCAAAAACAGCACTGCACCTACCGCAAAGCAAACCGCCACCGCCAAGGCTATGAGCTTGCGGTCTTCGTCTACTGCTCTGTCAAGCTCGCCTGCACCTAAGAGCTGACCCACGATTATAGAAACCGCCGAGCCAAGTGCAAAGAAAGCACAGAAGAAAAGGTTAGAAACGGTTGAGGAAATATTCATAGCCGAAACCGCCTCAAGTCCTCGCAATGAATAGCACTGCACTAAGGTTGTGGTACCGAGGGACCACATAACCTCGTTGAAAATAAGAGGGGCACCCTTTGTGGCAATGTCCTTGACCAAAGCTTTGGGGATTTTAAAGCTTCTGTAAGCACCTTTTATAAACTTACACTTTTTCTTATTTGTATGTGCCCATAGAATAACCACCAGACACTCAGCATATCGTGCAATAACCGTGGCCATTGCCGCACCCTGAACCCCTAATTCGGGAGCACCGAGTTTGCCGAAAATAAGAATATAGTTAAGAGTTACGTTGGTAACAAAAGCTACTATTCCTGCACACATAGGCACAACCGTCTGCCCTGTTTCACGCAGTGTTCCCGAATAAGCCTGAGTTAAGGCAAAGGGCAGAAGCCCTAAAAGCATTATGTAAATATAGTCTTTGGCAAAGCCCAAGGTTTTCAGCAAATCAAGACCGTCATCACTCCGATGCAGAAACAAGGATATGAGTCCGTCATTATAAAAGAACAGCACACCGGCCGCAATCAGTGTAACCGCAAGGCAGATAATAAGCTTTGCCCTGAAGGTATCTCGTACGCCTTTGTGGTCGCCTTTGCCGTGATATTGAGCAGTAAATATACCCGCACCGGATATTCCGCCAAAAATGCAGATATTGAAAACAAAGATAAGCTGGTTAACAATGGCAACACCTGACATCTGCTCAGTGCCTACCTGACCGACCATAATGTTGTCAACCAAACTTACAAAGTTGGTAATTATGTTCTGTACAAGGACAGGCAGGGCAATAACCGCCACTTTTTTGTAAAAATGCCTGTCCCCTATTAATTTTCTTTTGCGTTCCATTTCCTTTTTAAATAAAAGGCTTAACGGCGATATTCCTTAATAAGCCTTTCTATCTCCTCTGTTAACTTTCTCATTTCTTTATTGGGAATTCCCGCAGACCCCTGAGCAAGCTCCAGAAGCTTTCGTGCAGAAGAAACCAAAGTTTTTTGCAAGGGGTTTTCAAACTGTCGCTCCTTTGTGTTTCTCTGCTTTATGGGAACACCCTGAGTAATTTCTATAAATTCTCCCTTTAACAAATCATAGCTTGTTCCGCTAAAAGGTGCAAAAGCTTTAACGCCGATTTCCTGCTCTACTGCATCGGAAAAGTCCCTTACCGCCTCATCATCACCGTGGTTGACAAATACAAGGGAAGGCTTTTTCTCAAAGCCTTTAAGCCAGTTTAAAAGCCCCTCTTTATCCGCGTGACCACTTACGCCGATAAGCTCACAAACCTCGCAGTTAACAGCAATTTCGTCGCCGAAAAGCCGTACCGACTCTGCTCCGTCGTGGATTTTTCTGCCTAAAGTTCCCTCTGCCTGATATCCTACAAAAAGCAGGGTACACTCTTTACGCCACAGGTTATACTTAAGGTGGTGGCATACTCTGCCCGCTTCGCACATACCGCTGGCAGAAATAATAACCTTTGGTGTTGTGTTCATATTAAGCTGACGGCTTTCGTCAGAAGTCACCGTGGTATTAAGGCCGTCAAACCACAAGGGGTTGTTGCCGTCTTTCATAACTGCCTTGAAATCCTCGTCAAGACAGCTTGTGTCACACTGAAGATAAATACCCGTAGCTTCATTTGCTAAGGGACTATCTACATATACAGGGAAATTATGGTGGTTTTTTACCAATCCCTTTTCCTTTATCTCGCGGATAAAATAAAGCATTTCCTGAGTTCTGCCAACGGCAAAGGATGGGATAATCACGTTTCCGCCTCTGTCCAGGGTTCGCTGAATAACCGATGCCAGAACATCGATACTGTTCTGACGTTTTGCGTTATGCAGACGGTTGCCGTAGGTGGATTCGCAAACAACAAAGTCAGCCTCTTTTACAAAAGAGGGATTGTTGATAATAGGCTGATTTGTGTTACCCACATCGCCTGAAAATACAATTTTCTTGGTAGTGCCTTCTTCTGTAAGCCATATTTCAATAGCGGCACTGCCTAAAAGATGACCGATATCGGTAAATCTTAAGGAAATACCCTCGTCAACGGTAATTACCTCAAGATATGAGCAAGGTCTGAAAAGCTCAAGCACACCCTCGGCATCATCAATGGTAAAAAGAGGCTCCACAGCCTCTTTGCCTGCACGTTTGGCTTTGCGGGTTCTGAACTTTGCTTCGCTTTCCTGAATAAAGGCACAGTCTCTTAGCATAATCTCGCAAAGATTGGCGGTTTCTTTTGTAGCAATAACCGTACCGCGGAAGCCCTGTTTGTATAAAAGGGGAAGATTACCCGAATGGTCTACGTGAGCATGGGTAAGAAAAACATAGTCAATTTCATTTGCATTTACAGGGGGCAGAGTGTTCTCAAAAACATCCCTGCCCTGCTCCATTCCGCAGTCAACAAGTATATTTTTGCCATTAACATTTATATAGGTACAGCTTCCTGTAACCTCGTGGGTTGCTCCTAAAAATCTGACTTCCATATTAGCCGTCCTTTAACTCTTTAACACTAAGTTTTACTCCGTCGGTTTCTTCAATATACTCAAATAATTCGTCAAAGTTATATGTGAACTTGTAAAGGGATTTACAGTTGTCGTTAATAAAGCCTTTAGCCATAGAAACATCCATAACCGCCTGAAGCTCACTGTAATAATCTGCAATGTTGTAAATAGCAATAGGCTTGTCGTGGCGTCTTAACTGCTTTAAGGTTAAAACCTCGAAAAACTCCTCAAAGGTACCTATACCGCCGGGAACGATAATAAATGCATCAGCCATTTCTTCCATAATCATTTTACGGTCCCTCATTGAATCAGTTTCGATAAGGTCGTCGCAACCGTCAAAAAGTGCCTCGATATTTTCATCCTCGAAAAACTTTGGGATAATGCCAATAACCTCGCCGCCTGCACTTTTTGCACCGCGGGCTGCAGCACCCATAAGTCCGTTACCGCCGCCGCCGAACACAAGCTCGTGACCTCTTTTGGCAAGCTCTGCACCCAGTGCCTCGGTTTCAGAAATAAACATAGGGTCAATTTTAGGAGACGCTGCTCCAAATACACAAATTTTCAAAACAAACAAATCCTTCCAAATATATTTACATTATTGTACCACAAATCTATGCATTAGTATAGTTATATTTTATGATTATCAGAAAATCGTCACAAAAAAAGAGACAACAAAGCATACCCTTTACTGTCTCTTTATTGTATTCTCAATTATGAGGAAATATACCCTTTATCACAAAGAGGTTTTTTCTTATCTCCCAGCCAGTTTGCGTTGAGATAATAAATAAGAAGTGCAATTGTGCTTAATGACCAGGTTAAAGGATACACCCAGTTAACAACAGCTATATTTTCGGTCAAAGGCACCATAACCCAAAGAAATCCCACCCTTACAACACACCAGAAAGAAAGCATTGTAATCATAGGCACCATAGCTTTGCCTGCTCCCCTTAATACTGCAGAGAAGCAGTGGGATGCCGCCAGCAAACAGTAAAAAAGCGAACATACCCGTGCTTTGTCCACACCAAAACCTATTGCATCGGTATCTCTTGTAAAAGCCATTATCAGAAGCGGTGCAGTCAGGAAGAACAACACGCCGATAACCTCAGCAAGTGCCATTGAAACGCCTATACCGAAACGTGCGCCTTTTCTGGCACGGTCATAGTTTCTGGCACCTACATTCTGACCTACAAAGGTAGAAATCGCCGCTGTAAAGCTTGTTATGGGCAGAAATGCAAACCCCTCTATTTTAGAGTAAGCTCCGCAGCCTGCCACCGCCATATCGCCAAAGTAATTGATGTTAGACTGAACAACAACATTCGCAAAGGCAATAATGGAATTCTGTACAGCAGAAGGAAGACCAAACCGCATTATCATCATAAGCATCCTGAAATCAAACTTAAGCTCTTTTATTGAAACACGGCTGTCATCCTTTGCCCTCATCAACCTAACAAGGCACAGAAAAACACTTAAAAACTGAGAAATAACCGTTGCCAAGGCGGCAGACCACACGCCAAAACCGCAAACCACAATAAAAAACAAATCAAGCACAACATTGGTAATTGAGGAAATAATAAGGTAATAAAGAGGATGTTTACTGTCGCCCAATGCCTGCATAATGCTCATACAGGCATTATACATAACCATACTCAGCGCTCCCATAAAATACACCTGAATGTATTCTAACGCACCGCTGAAAAGGCTTTCAGGCGTACCCATCCATTTTAAAAGCAAAGGCGACAAAAACACACCTGCTACTGACAAAACCACACCTGCAAAAACACTGAACAAAAGGCTTGTATGTATTGCACGACGCATATTGCGGACATCCCCGGCACCAAAAAACTGAGAAATAAGCACGCCTGCACCTAAAGAAAGCCCCTGAAAGAAACCGATAAGCAGAAAAATAAGCATACTTGTGGCACTGACGGCTCCCAGCGCCACCGCACCAATCTTGTTGCTTACTATAAGAGAATCGGCGGTGTTATAAAGTTGCTGAAAAAGATTGCCCAGAAAAAGAGGCACCGCAAATTTTATTATACTTTTGGATATTGAGCCTTCGGTCATTCTGATTTGCGACTCTGCCATTTACGTCCCCTCCTGAACATACATTTATAATAATTATAATACTATAAACCCAATCCTCGTTAGTGGCTGTAAAACCTAGGAATATACACTTATATTTAAGTTAAATTATAGCCATAAAACACCTTATTTGTCAATCCTCGGTATTGACGATTTATTTATAACTGATATAATTTATGTTGAATAATAATTTTCAGTTAACAAGTGGATATATACATATAAGCACAAACTTTTATTAATTTGTATTAAATATCATTCATATATAAGGAGAATCAAAATGCTTACAAAAAGCGAAGAACAGATTGTAGAGCTGTTGTGGAATTTTGATGAACCACTGACAAGCTCAGAGATTATCAGAAACTCTGTGGACAAAACCTGGAAAGACAGCTATGTTCACCTTCTGATAAACTCACTTATGGAAAAGGGTATAATCGAGGTTGCAGGCTTTAAAAAAGCCACCAAAAATTACGCCCGAACCTTTAAGCCTACCATGAGCCGTGAGGAGTACTTGTTTCTGAACCTTACCAGAAGCAAAAACTACAACCAGGCACAACTTCCCAAGTTTTTCAAGGCGTTTATTGCTGAGGCAACAGACCTTGAGCTTTTAAACGAGCTTGAAGAAATTATTAAAAAGCGTAAGGCAGAGATTTAATCCAACCCACACTTTGCCGCAGTCAGGAGATTTTTATGAGTAATAATGAAAACTTAACATCAGAAAATTTAAACTTTCTCTTAAGCACTGCGGCAGAGGCAGCTTTTAAAGCTTACGGCACCGATACCACAGACAAAACAGAGCTTATAAGTTTTATCGAAAATGAAGTTAAAGAAAAAATTGAAGCAAAAGAAAAAAGCGACAAAAAGCTCAGAAAACTTCAGAAAACCGAGCTTGAAATTTTGCTTGAGCTTGACAGGGTTTGCCGCAAACACAACTTAAGATACTTTATTGTAGGCGGTACCCTTATCGGCGCTGCAAGAGGCGGCGGGTTTATTCCCTGGGATGACGACATTGACGTTTCTATGCCCAGAGAAGATTTTGATAAGCTTGTGAAACTTAAAGACGAATTTTCCGACAACTTCTTCCTGCAAACCCACAAAACCGAAAAAGACTGTTACTTTTTCTATGCAAAGCTGAGAAAAAACGGCACATATTTCGGCGAGGATAAGTTTGAACACACAGGTATTCACAAAGGAATTTTTATGGATATTTTCCCATTGGACTATATAAGCGACAAGGGCTTTATCCAGAAGCTTTGCTTTAAATCCTTCAGCCTTATCAATGCTTTCATCTGCTCTAAGAAACTTACGTCAGAATTCCTTTACAAAAACATGAGCCTGCCATTTATTGTAACTTTCAGGCTTATTCAGTGTATTCTGCCCCTGCCCCTTCTTTACGGGCTCAGGAGCTTGTGTGCCAAGCTTACATCTGCCTTAAGCAACAAACGTCTTGTGGCAAGCTTGGCGGGTTTTCACGGGTATCCTAAAGAAATTGCCCCTGTAGAAATGTGGGGCAACGGCACCGACATTGAGTTTGAAGGTAAAACCGTACGTGCTCCGGAAAAATACAAGGAATTTCTTAATCATATGTTTGGCGACTATATGCAGCTTCCTCCTGTTGAGGAAAGAATAAACCATACAGTTGCCGAAGAAAACATAATTTTTGAGGGTGTAACCAAAGACGGCTACAAACCGAAATTCAAAAGAAAACGCAGTCACCGCTACTATGGCGTTGATTACGATATTATTCCTTTGGAGAAATAAAACTTCCCCGACGTAATTAAATGCGTCGGGGATTTTTTACTTAACAATTTCATATCCGCAGGTTTCTTTTGCTTCTTTAAGAAAAATTGCGGATTTTGGCAAGGCTTGCCTTGTCCTTTTGACGGCGGATATCCAGAGCGGCAATTTTAAGGTTTTTAAGTCCGTCTTTTTTGGCGGATTTTTTAATAAGATACTTAACGCAATCTGCAATTACCACATCGCCCAGATTACTGCACTGGGTAAGTCCTGCAATAAGCACCTTGGTGTCAGGCTCTGTGCTTAAAATCTGCTCTTTTGTAAGAGGTGCAGGATCAGCCTTTATATTTACTTTTTCAGCACTCATTCTGCACCTGTCCTTTCGTTATCAGTCAAAGCTCAGTACGGTACTTTTAAGTCCGTCTTTAAGCAAAACTTCGGGCTTCCAGCCTAAAGCTTCAAGCTTTTCGGTGTTAAGACCCTTACGTGCGTAATTGCAATAGCTTGAGGAATCTGATGACTCTTTATATACAACATTAATATTTCTTTCAGGGAACAATTCTGATATAAGCTTTGCAACGTCCCTGATTGCCATAGGCTCGGTTTCGTTTGCTAAATTATAAGCCTCGCCCTTTTCGCCCTTAAGCATTACAAGGAAAATCGCGGCAACTGCATCGGTTACATAGCAGAAAGCTCTCTCTGCCAGGCCGTCGCTCTTCATAACAATGTCCTCAGAGTTAACGGCATTTGTAATAAAGTCAGACATAACTCTGCCGTCGTTGCCGATAATCATACCGGGGCCGTAGGAATGGGCAATTCTCAACACTGTAAATGGCACACCATACTGCACCATATAGCTTTTAAGAATGGTTTCTGCCATTCTTTTGCTCTCAGGATAACAGGACCTTGCATCAAGGGGGTCAAAGGTACCCATATCGGTTTCTTTTACAAAGTCAACGTCCTTAACCTCACCGTAAACCTCACGGGTTGAGGGATAAACAACGTTTATGGTATTTGACTTTCTTGCAAGCTCTAAAATATTTACTGTACCCTGAGTATTGGCGGCAATAATGCCGGTAGGGTCGTTTTTGATAAAGTAAGGGCTTGCGGCACCTGCTGCGTGGAAAATATAGTGGATGTCACCCTCATAATCTATGGGAGTACAAACATCCTGAGCAAGAATTACAAAGTTTTCGTCATTTAAAAAGCCTGCAAACTTAGCCTCTGCCTTATTCTTGCTTCTTACTAATGCAAGCACCTTGATACCGTAGTTTTTCTCTTTATTAAGATGCATAAGAGTAAGGGTGAAGTAGTAAGCAAGCATACCTGTTGCACCTGTAACAAGCACAGTTTTACCCTTTAAATCTTCAAAAGGAATATTGCGGGAGATAAGGTTGTCCATATCTGCCTTAACAACACTTTTTTCATAAATAAACATAGTTTTAACCTCCTGATTATACTATATCCTAAAAATATATATCTATAATAACATATCAAATTAAATCCTGCAACGAAAAAAATATATGCTACAAAAATTGACCTTAATATTTAGTTAATATTGGCATAGAAACCGCAAAGCAGTTATGATATAATAATACAAAATATAACTGTAAGGAGAAATGAAAGTGAAAAAATTACTTGCTATTTTACTCGCACTTATTATGGTGCTTTCTGTCTGTACCTTTGCAGTAAACGCAGAGGGTGACCCAACACCGGATTATAAGTCTGTTGAGTATATTAAGACTGATATGCTTTATGTTCACGGAACTTCACAAACAGCAGAAACCGAGGCTTGGCAGCATTGGCAGAAGCTTGACCTTTATCGTGACTATGACGAGGACGAGCAAAGGGATATGGGCGTTAAGCGTGAGGATGGTATTTCTAAGGAATATTATTTCTTCCTGCCCTCAGGTGCTGACGGCAAAAAGGCAGAAATTCTCAACACTTTCTCTGAGGACATCAAAATCGGCGATGTTACAGTAGGAAGCTGGAGCACTGCTGTGATTGATTACAACACAACTGACGATTTTAAAGTAACAATCGGCGGCGAGGAATACACCTTCCGTTTCAGAAAGTCAGGTGCTGAAGCCGCAGTTTACATCAACAATCCCGATGCAGACGGCAACGGTACAGACCTTTTCTCTTACCTTTCTCAGGATAAGGAGAATGACGCAAAAGCCACAGGTGCTATTGTTAACAAAGACGGCTCTGTAGACAACACTCCTGTTAAGAAAATCAAAGGCAGAGGCAACACAACCTGGCAGAAAGAAAAGAAGCCCTTTAACGTAACTTACGAAGAGGCTGTTTCTATTGACGGTATGGAAAAAACAAAGAAGCTTTCGCTCCTTGCAAACTATCAGGATTCAACCCTTGCCAGAAACCGCATTCTTTTTGGTATTGCCGACGCAGTAGGCATTCCCTATTCTTCCGATTCAAGATTTGTTGATTTCTATATGAACGGCGAGTACTTAGGCACCTACGAAATTGCCCAGAAGGTTGACATCGGCAAGAAGAACCTTGTTAAGGTTATTGACGATGATACCCATTTAAACGAAGACGGCACCCTTAAAGAGGAGTTCCCCTTCCTGGTTGAAATCGATGCAGGTGCAGGAAATACAGACTACCACACCTACTCCTCCAAGGCTAAGTGCAACCTTACCGTTAAGGGCCCTGAGCTTGACAATGACGACCCCTACTACGACAAAGTGCTTCACGATGTAAAGACAAAGTTTGACGAAATGTACACCGCGGTTGTCAACGACACCGACAATCTCACTGACCTTGTTGACATTGACTCTCTGGCAAAGTTAGTGCTTATTAACGAGCTGAGCAAAAACTGGGACGTTGGTATCTCCAGCTTCTACTTAACATATCAGGCAGATGAAGACGGCAACTACAAGTTCTTCGGCTCACCCTGCTGGGACTATGACAACTCTATCGGTAACGCCACAGGCGTTAAGAGCGACCTGAGAAATATGGGTGTTACAGACTACGAAGAACCTACAGGCTGGTGGACAAAACTCAAGCTTAACTCCGGCCGCGGCTCAGGCAAAGGAGGCAAATATACTCTTCCCGGTTACGCCGCTATGAACGAAACAATTTATCAGCGAATGGCTGAAATCTGGTTTGAGGACTTTGTTCCTGCTTTAGAAACACTTAACAGCGAAAATGTTGCTGAGGGCGTGATTTACTCTAAAGATGTTTATTACAACTACCTTAAGGATTCTGCTGAGATGAACTATGAAATCGGCTGGAGAATCAATACAGGCGACTGGATTTGCGACCACTCTGAGCTTACTTTAGGTACTTATGACAAGGAAACAGGTGCTTTCACAGCTGACACAGAGGTTACAAAGTATACTGACTCTGAGGTATTCACCTATGAGGGCGAGTACAATTATATGATTGACTGGCTTAACACCCGTGCCGCATGGCTCAGTTCTGAATTTTACAAAGAGGTTTACAAGGAGCTTATCTTAGGCGACGCAAACCTTGACGGCAGTGTAAACGTTAAGGACGCAACTCTTATCCAGAAGGCTGTAGCAAAGCTTACAACCCTTGAGGGCGACTCATTTACTGCTGCTGACGTAAATGCTGACTCAAAGCTCAGCGTTCAGGATGCAACAAACATTCAGAAGTTTGCCGCAAACTACGAAACCCCCTACAAAATCGGCGAAGCAATTTAATATTTGTTTACAAATTCCCCCTGTACAAAACTGTGCAGGGGGATAGTTTTATGTTGACTTTTAGGGTAGAAAGTATTATCATTTAATTATCCATGTAATTTAATTTTTAGAGTATACTTGGGGAAGGTTGATTACTACGGAAAATCTGTTTCTAATCTGCGATTCTATAATCACAGGTTTTTTTTCACTGTGTTATTTATACCAGATTTTTTTCATATTTTATGAGCTTATAAAAAGAAAAAGGAAATCTTCCGACACAAAGCCCCCAAAGCATCATACCTTTGGTGTTATCATTTGTGCAAGAAACGAACAGAGCGTTATCGGCGGACTTATTGACAGCATAAAGCGTCAGAATTACCCCGAAGACCTAATTGACGTTTTTGTTGTTGCCGACAACTGCACAGACCTTACCGCAAAATATGCCGAGGCAAGCGGTGCTACGGTTTTTGAACGTCAGAACAAAAACCTTGTGGGCAAGGGTTATGCTCTGGATTTTGCCTTTAAAACCCTTTGGAGCAAAGGCATAAAACACGACGCATATCTTATTTTTGATGCGGACAACCTTGTTGACAGTGATTTTGTCAAGGAAATGAACCTTAAGCTATGTCAGGGTTACAGGGTGCTTACAAGCTACCGTAACTCCAAAAACTACGGCACAAACTGGATTACTTCAGGCTATTCCCTCTCTTTTATCCGAGAGGCTACATACCTTAACAAAGCACGTGAGGACCTTAAACTAAGCTGTGCAATTTCAGGCACAGGATTCTGCGTCAAACGTGAAATTTTGGAAGAAAACGATGGTTGGAAGCATTATCTTCTTACTGAAGACATAGAATTTACAGTTGACTCTGTTATAAAGGGCGAAAAGTTCGGCATAAGCGAAAAATCCGTGCTTTTTGACGAACAGCCTGTTAACTTCAGAAGCTCATGGAATCAACGTATGCGTTGGGCAAAGGGTTTTTACCAGATACTGGGCAAATACGGCGGTAATCTTTTAAAAGGTATATTCAAGGGTTCTTTCTCTTGTTATGATTTTTTTATGACTCTTTTCCCTGCATCCGCCTACACAGTTTATAATCTTATTAAAGCAATTGTTGAATGTGTTTACGGCTTTATTTCTTTTTCAGGCAACCTTAACACCTTTAAGCTTGTGTTCAACTGTCTGTGGCCTGTTGTAAGCTGTTTCTGCATTATGTATTTGCTTTTCTTTGCCATGGGTCTTATTACTATGATTACCGAACATAAGGTTATAAGAGCCACCAGGGCTCAGAAAATCCGCTCGGTTTTCACTTATCCCTTATTTATGATGACCTACTGCCCCATCGCTGTGGTAGCTATTTTCAAAAAAGTAGAGTGGAAGCCTATCCCCCACAATGTCAACGCTACCATTGACGACCTTGAAGAAACAAAAGTAAATTAAATTTATTAACCGCCCGAACAATTCGGGCGGTGATATTTTTATAAAACTGTATTAGTTTTTTATAATTTGTTAATACTCAAATAACAATTATATGTTAGTATACCTGTTAAGGTATATATTTTGGAAGGAGTGACGCATATTGCTTAACCTAAAAAACATATGCAAAGAGTACAAAATGGGCGACACTACCGTACACGCCTTACGAGGTGTGGATGTAAGCTTTCGCCAGAACGAATTTGTAGCCATTCTGGGACATTCAGGCTGCGGCAAAACAACACTTCTTAATATTATCGGCGGTTTGGACCGTTACTCTGAGGGCGACCTGATTATCAACGGCGTAAGCACCAAAAAGTACAAAGACCGCGATTGGGACACATACCGCAACCACTCTGTAGGCTTTGTTTTTCAGTCCTACAATCTTATTCCCCACCAGAGCGTACTTTCTAACGTAGAGCTTGCCCTGACTCTTTCAGGGGTAAAGAAAAGCGAACGTAGAAAGCGTGCCAAAGAAGCACTAAAAAAAGTAGGTTTAGGCGACCAGCTTAAGAAAAAGCCTAACCAGATGTCAGGCGGACAGATGCAGAGAGTTGCCATTGCCCGCTCATTAGTCAATAACCCTGACATTCTTTTAGCCGACGAGCCTACAGGTGCACTTGACACCGACACAAGTGTGCAGATTATGGAAATTCTCAAGGAGGTTGCAAAGGACCGCCTTGTTATTATGGTTACCCATAACCCTGAGCTTGCAGAACAGTACGCCACAAGAATTGTTAACCTTAAAGACGGTCTTGTAGTGGGTGATTCCAACCCTGTTACTGAGGAAGAAATCAAAGATACTGAGAAAAAGTTTGCTCTGGCTGACAAAAAGAAAAAGCAGAAGAAGCCTTCAATGTCCTTCTTTACTGCACTTTCTCTTTCCTTCAACAACCTGCTTACAAAAAAAGCCAGAACCCTTCTGACATCTTTTGCAGGCTCTATAGGCATTATCGGTATTGCACTTATCCTTTCTCTTTCAAGCGGTATTCAGGCTTTTATTGACGGAATACAGGAGGATACCCTTTCTTCTTATCCTGTTGTAATTGAAGAAGAAGCCCTTGATATGACATCTATGATGGCATCTATGATGTCTATGGCAGAAAGCGGCAAAGACCGCGAAGAAGGCAAGGTCTACGCAAACACCGTTATGTACGATATGATGGCTACCGTAAGCGGATCTGCATCAAGCAGTAACAATCTTGAATCTTTCAAAGCTTATCTTGACCAAAATAGTGCCACTCTTGACGAGTATATAAATTCTATCCAGTACGGCTACGACCTTGATTTGCTTATATACAACAGCGACACTGACAATAAGCTTGAAAAGCTTAATCCCTCTTCTCTTTTTGAGGGTATGATTTCAGAAAGCTACAGCCAGGCTATATCGCCCTCTGACTATATGCTTGACGTATGGCAGGAGATGATTCCCTCAAAAGACGGCAGTTCTATAAGCCCCCTTATTACCGAACAGTACGAAATTGTTGAAGACGGCGGCAGATGGCCCGAAAATTACAATGAGGTTGTATTGGTTGTAAATGAAAATAACGAAATTGCCGACACTGCTCTTTATGCCTTAGGCTTTAAAGACTCTGAGGAGGTTGACGACATCCTCACAGCTCTTTCAAAAGGCGAAGAGTACGAAAGCGATGCCGCCACAAGCTGGGACTACGACGAAATTTTAGGCAAAACCTTTAAGCTTGTGCTTCCCACCGACCTTTACTCTAAAAACGAGCATGGTGTGTGGGAGGATATTTCAGAAAATGAAACCTTACTTAAAGTTGCCGTTGACGACTCCGAAGATATAAAAATTGTAGGAATTATCCGCCCCAGAGAGGACGCAACCTCAGCTTCTCTTTCGGGTACAATCTGCTATACCAAAGCTCTTACCGAGTTTTACATTGATGCTATTAACTCAAGCGAAATTGTAAAAGAGCAAATGGCTGACACCGCAGTAGATGTTTTAAGCGGTGCAAACTTTATGGAAAGCGGTAAGGAATACACAGACAGCGAAAAAGCAGAAATGCTTATCTCTTACATCGAGCATATTTCTGACAAGCAGAAGGCTGAGATGTATGTTGAAATTATAACCACTCCCCCTGAGGATTTGCTTACAGAGTCTTCCGAGCAGTATATGCAACAGTACCCCGACAGAGAAAGCCGTATTGAAGCTATGCTTAGGGCTAATACAGGCGAAGGTGCTGTTGATGAAAATACCGCCCGCTCTTACTTTGAGGATATGACCGATGAGGAAATAGAAAACCTTATGGTAAGCAGTATGGAAAAGATGATTTCTGCACAGTATGCAGAGCAGGCAATGACAGGAATACAAAGTTTCTCTGACTCTGACCTTGCAAAAATGCTTGACCTGTATTACGACGACAAGACAGACGAAGAAAAGGCTAAGGACTTTGACAAGTTCGTGCCTGAGGTTACTTTAGAAAACACCCTGCACACTCTGGGCTCTGTAGATTATGACAAGCCCTACTCCGTAAGTATTTACCCTGTATCCTTTGATGCAAAGCAAAGTGTAACAGATATGATTGGCGATTATAACGATACCGCTGAAGAGGACGACAAAATCACATACACTGACTATGTTGCGCTGATGATGTCCTCTGTAAGTGTTATTGTTGATGCGGTTACCTACGGACTTACAGCCTTTGTTTCAATTTCTCTTGTAGTTTCTTCAATTATGATTGGTGTTATTACCTATATATCTGTTTTAGAGCGAACAAAGGAAATCGGCGTACTCCGTTCAATGGGTGCATCCAAACGCAATATATCAAACATCTTTACCGCCGAAACTCTGATTATCGGACTTGTTTCGGGACTTATAGGTGTAGGACTTACTATACTATTAAATATGCCTATCAATGCAATTCTTGATTTGCTATTAACTGATGTTACCATTACAGCATCCCTTCCCATGGGTGCAGGTATTATCCTTGTGCTTATCAGTATGCTCTTAACATTTATTGCAGGACTTATCCCCTCTAAAATGGCGGCAAAAAAAGACCCCGTAGAAGCTTTAAGAACCGAATAACCTATATAAAATCTCCCCTCTATGGTACCCGCCATAGAGGGGATTTTTGCGTTAAAAAGCAGGCTTTTTGGCTAAAAAACACGCTTTCGTCCCTCAAATTTACCCTTTATCCCATTTTGTTGCAAGTGATTTTTCATTATGATATTCTACAGTCACAGAGGAAAACAAAAACAAAACCTCTGAAAAAATTTTTAGAAAAGGAGTAATCCAAAATGAAACACACACTAAGAACAAAAACAAGAAAAACAACAAGAGTAATGGCTTTAATCATTGCAATGATTACTGCTTTATCCGCAATGTCAGCCTTTACCCTTACTGCTTCGGCAGCAAATGATGAAATCGAATACAAATGTACATTCGAAATTTGGGATAACACAGATAATATGGTTTACGTCAAGGTAAACGGCACAGAGGGCTCTACGGACTGGCACAAAGCTGATAGACTCGGCTACTCAACATCTCATACACATACCATTTACTTTACAGACAAAAACGTAGGTAAAATAGAAAGCGTTACAGTAAAAACTGAGATGGACGGATGTTATTTTGACGGTGTTGTAAACGAATTCTTATATTTTGATGAGTGGACACCTGTATCCATCACAGTAAACGGAGTTAAAATCTACTGTGCACAGAAAATAAAAAATTTAGACGAGTACACCTTTTACGTCACAGACAACGTGTACAAGGTAACAATCAAAACTGCTGACGTAAAAAACGCAGGCACAGACCTTAACGTTAATGTTACACTTAACGGCACAAACGGCGAAAGCTCCAATACAGTAAACACATCCAAAGACAGCCGTATTGTTCTGCCCTGTGCAGATCCCTTTAACCACTACGAAAGAGGCGGCACATCAGTTACAATGATTTATGCTCCCTTTGACAAGCTTGAGTCCATCAACATTACGCTTGACGGCGTTATGGTTGCTGCTAAGGGCTGGAAGTGCGAATCCATTACCATTGAACAGCTTCAGGGCGGTACAGATGAAGGCGTTAAGACAATTAACGTTAACCAGTGGTTTGCTACTGAAGATGACAACAAGAGCCGCACCTTCATTATTCCTCTTGATAAAGATGAAAACGGCAACTATATGGTAGAAAACTACGACGACCTTTGTCTGATGTCTGCTATGGTTAACAGCGGCAAAGACGAATATGTAAACGGAAACTACATTCTTACAAACGACATCGACTGCAAGGGTGAAAACTTTAAACACAGAGAAATGATTGGTACAAAAAATGTTCAGTTTAACGGCACCTTTGACGGTCAGGGTTATACAATCAGCAATTTAAATTTTGATGCTGATATTGAAGGCAACGATTCAGGCAAGGTTCAGGGACTTTTTGGTTCAATCGGCAATAACGGTACAGTTAAAAACCTCACAGTAGATAATGCTACTGTATGGAGCGATAACAGCGAACTTTCCGGCAGTGCTGTGATTTCTAAGCATAACAACGGCACAATCGAAAACGTTACAGTAAAAAACTCCAAGGTTCAGCTTGGTGATTCCGAATACCTTGGCGGTATTACAGGCCTTAACAACGGCACAGTTAAAAACTGTCGTGTTGAAAATACAACCCTTATGCGCCGCTGGGGCGGTTGCAACAATAGAGGTATGGGCAATATCTGTGAAACTAATAACGGTACAGTTCAGAATTGTTCTGTAAGCGGTTGCCGCTTCAAAAACGGCTCAGTTTCTGACAGTACACTTCTCATACTTAATGGCAATCAGCCTGTTTAATAATTATATATGCATTAAATAAAAAACCCCTCTGTGTAACTTAAACACACAGAGGGATTTTTATGCAATTATTCTTTAATCAAAGCCTTTACGATTTCGCCTACATACATTTTGTGCATAGGCTCAGCTTCGCCGTAGTTTGTAAGCACTGCACTGTCAATAACGCAAGTCTTATCCATATCCTGAGCATAAAGCTTTTTGCAGACTAAGGTAAGCTCGGCTTCTTCAAAATAAGGAGCCTCTGCCGAAAAAACGGGAGTCAGTCCTGTTTCCTTGCATTTGTCATAATCTCTGCCGGATTTTGTACCGCAGAAGCTCAGGGCCTTTCTATACTCCTCAGGGAAGAATGTAAGGGTGAAGTATTCTTCTCTTTCGCAGAATTCAAAGGTGTATCTTGAAGGTCTTATAAATGTAAAAGCAACATTTTTGTTCCACAAAACTCCAAGTCCGCCCCATGAAGCGGTCATAGTATTGAAAGAATCCTCATTGCCTGCAGTAATAAGCATCCACTGCTTGCCGATTTTTTCAAAAGGGCTGAACTTAAGTTCCTTGATGTCAATTTCTTTAAAACTCATATAAAACCTCTCCTTAATATATATTATGAACCGCTACCTCACCAGAAGATACGTTAAAAACTTCGTCACCGCTTTTTATCTGCAAAGAACCATCATCACCAATACCCACGGCTACACCGCTTTTGGTTTCGGTTGCAACTGACTTTCCTAAGTTTGCACAGAGCTTTGTGTAAGCTTCTTTTGCATCTTTTGAAAAAGCAAAATCATACTTTGTAAGCACGTTTTCAAAGGCTGAATTAACAGCTTTAAAAATATCAGAAACATCGTTTTCCTTGCCGCTTAAAAGGTAAAGTGACGTAGCCTTATGCTCAATTTCACTGACAAAGCTTTTGTC
Source organism: Clostridia bacterium (assembly GCA_017521925.1). Taxonomy (GTDB): domain Bacteria; phylum Bacillota; class Clostridia; order Oscillospirales; family Acutalibacteraceae; genus Ruminococcoides. The sequence continues at coordinate 5,438 of JAFXBG010000012.1, read as the reverse complement.
GTTTACATTTATCCCTATACCAATAACAGTATATTCATCAACCCGCTCACAAAGAATACCGCAAAGCTTTTTATTTTCCGCGATAATATCGTTGGGCCATTTTATCTGCAGGTTTTTATCTGAGCAAAAAGGCTTTAAAGCCTCATACACCGCTAACGCCGCCAGCAAGGTAAAGCCCTCGGCGTAGTCATTTTTAACACCAATGCTCATACAAAGAGTATCACGAGGATTACTCAGCCAGCTTCGCCCAAGCCTGCCTCTGCCTGCGGTCTGGCTTTTTGCCATAACCGCCATACCCTTTGAAAGTCCGCTTTCTTTGATTATTCTTTTAAGGTAGCTGTTTGTAGAGTCAACCGACTCAAGATATACAGTATCTAAGGGGAAATTTATCATACTAATTTTTTCTTTACTAAAGTTAAAGGCTTACAGATAGCAGTACCTACTACAATGTTTACTGCAATTTCAATAAGTCCGTTAGTACCTGCAAAAGCGGCAAATAAAGCAAATATGCTTTGCACACCTACAAGCTCAGTAATATTTTCTGCGAAGAAAAGCCACATAGAGCCTAAAAATAAAACTGTGTTGATAATTGCAACACTTGCACCTGCAACGGGAATTGCAAGCATAGTCCTCTTGGTACCTTTTTTGCTGATTGCATCATAAATAAGTGCAGGTAAAAATCCGCACAAAAGTCGGGGCACAACGCACATCAAAAAGGTGAAAAACGGATTAACACCCAAAAGAATATTACCTAAAGCATCCATACCAAAGCAGGTATAAAAACTTGTAAGACCAAAAACAGCGCCTAAAATAAGACCGCTTCTTTTGCCAAGAACAATGCTGCCAACTGCAACAGGCAGAGTGATAAGAGTCATCTTTACAGGGCCTATGGGAATATAGCCGATAGGTGTAAAGGTCATCAGAATGATTAATGCCGCCAATAATGCGGTCATAGTCATCTCTACCACCATGGGGTTAATGGTTGATTTTCTTCGTGTACTCATAAAAATTCCTCCTGCTATCTCCACCTTTCGGAGTGAGATGCTTTAAAATATTTATTTTTACAGGGCAACCCCTGCAAATAACCTAAGAAAAAGATTTTATTTTTTATTTTTTTCGTATATAAGTCTGAGGCCCTGAAGCATCAGGTCATCTCTCAGCTCAATTTTGTGCTTGCAGCTTGGTACAATCTCTGCAGCCAGACCGCCCGTAGCAACAAGTGAGCATTTAAAGCCTGTTTCCTGTTCAATTCGGTCAATCATTCCGTCTATCATAGATGCTGTGCCGATAACAATACCCGAACGCATACACTCGTCGGTATTCTTACCCACTACCTTTTCAGGTGCATGAATACCAACAGAGGGAAGCAATGCACCCTCCTTGACAAGTGCGTTAAGGGATGTACCCACACCGGGGATAATGGCACCGCCAATCATAGATTTGTTTTCGTCAATAACAAAAACCGTGGTGGCTGTACCCATACTTATGGCGATACAAGGCAGTTTATACATCTCTGCCGCACCAACACAGCCTGTCACTAAATCTGCACCTGCTGATGCAGGGTTATCTATCTTAAGGTTAATGCCTGTTTTAAGTCCGGGACCAACTACCAGAGGCTCCATTTTAAAAAGCAGCTTAACAGCTCTTTTAAGTGCAGTTAACACCTGAGGCACAACGCTACTGATAATTATACCCTCAACGGCATTTATATCAAAGCCGTACACCTCAATTATGCCCTTAATTTCCAACGCAAGCTCGTCGCCTGTTTTACTTTCAACAGTTGATGTACGGGCAATCATCGAAAGCTTGTCGCCTTTAAAAAGACCAAGTTTAATATTTGTGTTGCCAACGTCAAATACTAATAACATAAATATCACCACTATCATTATATTTTAAACCAACCAATAATTCAAGTCTATAGTTGTTATCGACGAAAAAGCAACACAAAACGACGGTAAATTTTACATTAAAAAACCTTTATTTTTCTTAAAAGAAAATAAAGGTTACAAAATTGTGGTAATATAATATTGCTAATACTACTATTAAACTGTTCAATAGGAGGAATTGCTATGCAGAACACTCAGAAAACCGAGCTTAAAAAGCTCGCCTGTAAAGCAAGAATGGGTGCCGTTGAAGGTACATTCCACGCTAAATCAGGCCATCCCGGCGGCTCTCTTTCAGCCGCAGACATTATGACCTACCTTTATTTTAACGAAATGAATGTAGATCCCACCAATCCTAAGATGAAAAACCGCGACCGTTTTGTTCTTTCCAAGGGTCACTGCTGCCCCAGCCTTTATGCTATTCTGGCACTTAAGGGCTTCTTCGGTTGGGAAGAAATCTCAAAGCTGAGACACGTTGGTGCTATGCTTCAGGGTCACCCCGATATGAACAAAACCCCCGGTATCGATATGAGCACAGGCTCTTTGGGTCAGGGTATTTCTGCCGCTTGCGGTATGGCTCTGGCTTCTAAGATTGACAATAACCCCTACCGCGTTTACACAGTTTTAGGCGACGGTGAATGCGAAGAGGGTCAGGTTTGGGAGGCAGCTATGTTTGCCGCTCACAACAAGCTTGACAACCTTGTAGTAATCGTTGATATGAACGGTCTTCAGATTGACGGTAAGGTATCAGACGTTTGCGGTATTGAGCCTCTTGATAAAAAATTCGAAAGCTTTGGTTTTGAGGTTATCAAAATCAACGGCCATTGCTTTGACGATATTGAAGCCGCATTTAACAAGGCTAAGGAAGTTAAGGGCAAGCCCACTGCTATTCTTGCCGCTACTGTTAAGGGCAAGGGCGTAAGCTTTATGGAAGACCAGGTTGACTGGCACGGCAAAGGCCCCAACAAAGACGAGTATGAAAAAGCTATCGCGGAGCTTGAGGCTCAGCTTAAGGAATTGGAGGGTTAAGCTCATGGCAGATATCGTAACAAAAGCAACCAGAGAAAGCTTTGGCGAGGCTCTTTGCGAGCTTGCTAAAACTAACGAAGATATTATTGTTCTTGATGCTGACCTTGCAGGTGCTACCAAGACATCTATTTTCAAGAAAGAATTCCCCGAAAGATTTTTTGACTGCGGTATTGCAGAAGGCAATATGATTTGTGTTTCCGCAGGTTTAGCTTCAGCAGGTAAAATTCCCGTTGCTGCTTCTTTTGCAATGTTTGCAACAGGCAGAGCTTACGAGCAGATTCGTAACTCCGTTGGTTACCCCCACTTAAACGTTAAAATCGCAGGCAGCCACGCAGGTATTTCCACAGGCGAAGACGGTGCTACTCACCAGTGCCTTGAGGACGTTGCCCTTATGCGTACTATCCCCGGTATGACAGTTCTCTGTCCTGCTGACCACTGGGAAATGAAGGCAGCAGCTAAGGCTGCTATCGAGCATGTTGGCCCTGTTTATATCCGTCTTGGCAGACTTGCTATTGACTCTTTCAACGACCCCGATACTTACGAGTTTGAGCTTGGTAAGGGTATCACCCTTCAGGAGGGTAATGACATTACAGTTATTGCTACAGGTCTTGTTGTTAACGAGTGTAGAAAAGCCTGCCTTAAGCTTCAGGAAGAAGGCTACAGCGTTCGCCTTATTAACATCCACACCATCAAGCCCATTGACCGTGATATTATCATCAAAGCCGCTAAGGAAACAGGCAAAATTATCACTGTTGAAGAGCACAACGTTATCGGCGGCCTCGGCGATGCAGTTTTAGAGGTAACAAGCGAGGAGTGCCCCGTTAAGGTTCGCAAGGTTGGCGTTTATGACAGATACGGCTACTCAGGCCCCGCTTGGGAACTTTTAGAGAAGTTCGGTCTTACTGAAACAGGTATCGCAGACGTTATCCGCGAGGAACTAGCCCGTTAACCACGGGCAGGGTATTTCCGCCTATTATAAAGCACATTTTATCCCGTCGTTTTATTAACGGCGGGATATTTTTTATTATTTGAATGTTAATATAATATCCGTAGGGGCAGGCGTCCCTACGAATTACATATTCAACTTCTTTTATTTGTAAACACCTGCAACCTTAACCACATATTTCCGTACTTTATTATTGAAAGGTGGTTATATTATGAAACGCAATCTAACAACAAAATACATTCTGATATTTATTATACTTACGGCTATGCTTTTATGTGTTGGCGGATGCAACAATAATACGACCGTTCCCAATGAAATCGAGCTATCTCTAAAAAATGATACGTTAACCCCTACAGGCATAACTCTGATAATTACCAACAACAGCAGTACTTATGATTTTGTTTATGGTGCAGATTATGGTATTGAAACATACACAAACGAGCAATGGCAAGAAGTTCCTGCCCTTAACGACCACGTCGTATTTACCATAGCCTATATCATTCATCCAAACTCAAGCAAAGATTTCAAAATAGATTGGAACTACATATATGGTGAGCTTCCACAAGGGGATTACCGAATCGTAAAGAAATTCAACAAGGTAGAGGCTTTTGACGATATCTCAGATGTTATTTCAAGCCAAGTGCTTTACTATTATTTTTCAATAGACTAATTGCAATATTAACTAATTATTGTATAATTCTATTAAAAGGAAGTAAGGAGGGGTGATTATGGAGGACGCTAAAATTATCGAGCTTTTCTTTTCCCGAAGCGAAGAAGCAATTACTGAAACTGCCTCAAAGTACGGCAAGCTTTGCCTTAGTATTGCAGGCAATATTTTAGGAAATACCGAGGATTCTGAAGAATGCGTAAACGATACATACCTAAGCTTATGGAACATAATACCTCCCCAAAGACCATCTAATCTTATGGCTTTTATTTGTAAAATCACACGTAACCTCTCACTTAAAAAGTTAGAACACAACCTTGCCAAGAAAAGAGATACACGCATTACCATTTCCCTTTCCGAGCTTGAGGAAGTCCTACCCGACGAAGCTATATGTGATAAATTTGACGACGAAGAAATCGGAAGGATAATAAGCGAATTTTTAAAAAAAGAAAAGTTTGACTCACGAAATATTTTTATACGAAAATACTGGTACTTCGACTCGGTTTCCTCTATTGCAAAGCGATACAAATTCAGCGAAAGCAAGGTTAAGTCTTTGCTTTTTCACACGCGAAACAGGCTTAAAAAGCATCTTATAAAGGAGGGTGTGCATATATGAGTGTTTCAAGAATGTCCAAAGCTATGAGCTTTATTGACGACGAGCTTATAAGCGAGGCAGAAAGTTACAAACCAAAAAGCAGCTTCGTAATTACAACCATAAAGGTTGCCGCAGTCGCCTTTGCCGCCTGCCTTGTGATTGCCATAATTATTAATCCTCAACCAAAACCTGACTTCACAATTACCTACACTAGCACCACATCGGCAAATGCCAAGGCACTATATGCTCACGAAATATACGACCACAAGGTTTTCGGCAACTGCTTCCCCACTGCTTTTGCCGACAACTACTTCGTTC
>JAFXBG010000011.1 GCA_017521925.1 Clostridia bacterium | reverse complement strand
ACCGTTACCAATGTGGCAAGTGATAAGCTTAAGGTCTTTAATATCCTTGCCGATATTCTTTGCAAGCTCAGCGGATACATATCTGTGGGAAGTACCGTGGAAGCCGTAACGTCTTACCTTGTACTTCTCGTAAAACTCATAAGGAACAGGATAGATAAATGCTTTCTCAGGCATAGTTGAGTGGAAAGCTGTGTCGAAAACTACAACCTCGGGAACAGTGTCACCGAATACCTGCTGACAGCCACGGATAGCCTGAACGTGACCTTTGTTATGTAAAGGTGCAAGAGGAATAAGGCTTTCAATACCTTTTACAACATCCTCATCAACAATAACGGACTCAGAGAAAAGAGCACCACCCTGAACTATACGGTGGCCGATTGCACTAACCTCTTCGAGGTTTTTGATAACACCAAACTCGGCATCCATAAGAGCATCCTTAACAAAGTTAAAGGCTGCTGTATGGTCGGGCATAAAGCCTTCCTTGGTCATCTCTCTGCCGTCAGCAGTTTTGTGACCGATAAAGGAGCCTTCGCCGCCGATACGCTCGCAGTTACCTTTACAGAGCATCTGCTCGTTATCCATATCAAAAAGCTGATATTTAAGAGAAGAGCTGCCTGCATTAATAACAAGAATTTTCATTATTCTTCCTCCAATGTAATTGAAATACTTTTAAACATATAATATAATAGTACAATAATCAAAAAGTTTCAAGAGTTTTTTCAGTCTGGAGTGAGGAATTTTGAGGATTGCCGCAGTAATTTGCGAATTTAACCCCTTTCATAACGGTCACAAGTATCTGCTTGATGAAATACGAAAGCAGGGGTATGAGTGTATTATATGCGTTATGAGCGGAAGCTTCACTCAACGCGGCGAAGTTGCAATTACAGATAAATTTGAAAGGACAAGGGTTGCACTTAAAAACGGTGCTGACCTTATTATTGAGCTTCCTACTGCCTATGCCGTTGCATCTGCTCAGATTTTTGCCAAGGGCGGAGCAAGCATTATTAAGGCTACAGGAGTAGTTGACAAAGTGTTTTTCGGAAGTGAAAGCGGTGACATTGAACTTATCAGAAAAGCCGCATATGCTACAAACAATAATAAGGTTATAGATTTATTGAAAGATAATATGGCAAAGGGCGACTATTATCCTCAGGCTCTGGAAAAGGCAGTTAAAGAAGTTTTTTGCAATAATATTTCTGATATTTTGGCTAGTCCCAATAACATCCTCGGTGTTGAATATATAAAGGAGCTTGAGGGTTCAAACATCGAAACAGGCACCATTAAAAGAATTGCTGTTGAACACGACGGCAATACTGTGTGCGATAATTTTGCCAGTGCATCTTTAATAAGAGAAATGATTTTTAAAGGTGAAGATACAAGCGGTTTTGTGCCTCAGGGAAATTTCAGCAACCCTGCCAAAACCCAATTTGGCGAAAGAGCAGTTATGTATAAGCTGAAAAGTATGAGTCCTGAGGATTTTGAAAAGCTTCCTGACGTCACCGAGGGGCTTGAAAACAGGATTTACTCTGCTGTGCGAAAATGCAGTTCTTTAGAAGAATTATTATCCGAGATAAAAACCAAACGCTACACTATGGCAAGGCTCAGACGGATTATCACCTCTGCTATACTTGGAATTACCAAAGATTTACAAAGCTCCCCTCTGCCCTATCTGAGAATTCTGGGAATGACAGAAAAAGGTAAAGAGGCTTTATCTTTGATTTCAAAGAACACAGATTTGCCTGTAATTACAAGCGTTGCCTCTGCACTGAAAAATCTTGATGAAAAAGCCAGAGAAATGCTTATATGCGACATAAAAGCCACGGATATAAGAACAATTTTTGAAAAGGAAATTTCGGATAGCGGTGCTGACTTTTCTACCGCTATGATTAAGGTGTGAATATGAAAACCCTTTATCTTTCAGACCTTGACGGTACCTTGCTGAGAAATGACGAAACAATATCTGACTTTACAGCAAAAACTATAAATGAACTTACAGAAAAAGGCATCTGCTTTTCTTTTGCCACAGCACGCTCGCTTGTTACCACAAAAAAGGTAACTGCAAACATTCAAAGCCGACTGCCTGTTATTGTTTACAACGGTGCTTTTATTATGGACAGCATAAGCTCGGAGATTCTTTACGGCAACTTTTTTGAGGATAAATCAAGGGAGCTTCTTGAGGATATTAATAAAAGCGAAGTTTTCCCTGTGGTTTACTCCTTTATTGACGGAAATGAAAAGCTTAGCTTTGTTGAAGGCAAAAGTACTGACGGTCAAAAGCTTTACCTTAAAAGCCGAAAAGGCGACAAGCGGATAAATCCTGTTAAATCCTTTGAAGATTTGCTAAAGGGCGATAAGTTTTACATCACCTGTATTGATGAGGCTGAAAAGCTGAAGCCTGTTTATGAAAAATACAGCGGTATTTACAAATGTCTTTATCAAAAGGATTATTATTCCGACTATTACTGGCTTGAGATTATGCCCAAAAACGCCACAAAAGCAAACGCTGCTTTAAAGCTTAAAGAGATGTTAGGTTGTGACGAATTGGTAGCTTTCGGCGACGAGATAAATGACATTGAGCTTTTTAAAATTGCAGACAAAGCCGTAGCTGTAGCAAATGCAAAGCCTGAACTTATACCCTTTGCAACAGATTTTACGGACTCTAACGAAAATGACGGAGTAGCAAAATTCATTAAAAAAACAGTCGCTGAGGTTTAACTCGGCGACTGTTTTATTTTAGTCTGCTAATTCAATTTTAATGTTACCGCTGGTGGTTTTTGCTGTTAAAATGCCCTTTGCGTTTGCATCTAATTGAGGTGTTCTCTCGCTGCCGCTGGTGGATTTTACATTATAAAGTTTAGGTGTGATTATTTCGGCTTTGATACCGCCGCTTGTTGTGTGTAAATCGTAATTTTCGGCATCAACTGACTCAAGGTTTATACTTCCGCTTGTTGCCTCTAAGGTCATATCACCGGTACAGATAGCATTATCTAAAACAATTCCACCGCTGATTGTGTCGGCCTTAATGGATGCAAGTGTAAGATTTTCGCCCTTGATTTTTCCGCTGGAAGTTTTAGCATCAACATTCATGCACTTTAAATTTTCTAAAACAATACCACCGCTTGTGTTGTCAGCTATTACATCACCCTTAACGTTACCGCTTAACTCAAGCTTACCGCTTGTTGTGCTTACAACTGCCACATCTGCCTGAATATCTGCATTAAGCTTAACACCACCGCTTGTAGCAGTTGCAGTTAAGTCGCCTACGTTACCGCCAACCTCAACGTCGCCGCTGGTGGTTTTAAGATTTGTCACAAGCGAGTTTACGCTTTTTGCTTCAATGTCACCGCTTGTACATTTTACGCTAAGCTCATTTAACATTTTTTCGGGGACCTCGACAATCAAATCAGGCTCAATTATTCTGCCGAAAGGAATTATGTAGTCGTACCAATGCATGAAATCGTCATACTCAACATAAAGTGTGCCGTCAATCTGCTTAAGGTAGTAAGAGAATTTATCGCTTACTCCATAGGTTACTTTAACCTGATTATCCTCGGACTTCAGGATTTTAACATCATTTGAAACATCCTTGATATTAATAATATCTACTTCGTCAAAAGTAGCTGACATAATCTTTACGTCGCTTTTTACATTATTCCTAAATAACATGTCTGCACCTCCGAAAGCTACAGCCAAACACATACACAAAATTCCAAAACCAACCAAACTTGAGGCAATAATCAAAACTACTTTAAGTGATTTTCTCATTCTTTTACACCCTCCTTATCTTCTTTTGAAAAAGAATCTGAAAATACCCTTTGCACTCTTACCTGTTACCTTAGCCATAGCCTTAGCAAAAAGGTTACATACTATAAGCCACATAATAGCAAGACCCGAAAGGAACGCACCTGCTCCAAAGAGTAAAAAGAAATAGGGTGCTCCGCCATAGAAGAACGACAGGAAGCTTGCCATTGTCAACGCAAAGCCTGAAGCCGCCAGTGCAGCAAACACAACGTAAAAACAAATAACCAACACCCATATAATTATGTAAAAGGCAAGCATAATACAAAGCATTGCGGCTACAAGTGAAATCCATAAGGGCGCACCGATAATAAGCATAATAATATGCCAAGCTCTTAAGCGAACGCCTCTTCTGGGTTCGCTTGGAGCAGGCGAATACTCTGAAAGAAGTTCATCAATATTACCAAGGGCATCTATAGCCTCGGCTTCTGTCATACCGTCCTCCATACGCTCTGAAATCATCTCATAGTAATACTGCAGAATCTTTCTGCGTTCTGACTTTGGTAAATGGTTAATTTTACTTTTAAGTACTTTTGTAAATTCATTTTTAGTCAAGTCTTTCAACCTCCCCTGTGATAAATCTGTAGACATCCAAAATCTCGTCCCATTCTGTGGAAAACTCCTTCAAACGAAAACGGCCTGCATCAGTCAATTGATAATACTTTCTTAGTCTTCCGTTGTGGGCAATTGAATAAACAGTGAGTTGCTTGCCTTCTTCAAGTCGCCTGAGAATAGGATAAAGTGTGGATTCGGAAATTGATATATACGGCTCAATATCCTTAATAATCTGATATCCGTAAGAATCACCCTTGCACAAAGCTGCAAGAACACATACCTCCAATAGACCTCTTTTAATCTGAACATCCATAGCAACACCTCCTTACGCATAATACTATACCACACATAGTATTATATGTCAAGCAGTATTTATCGTTAGCCACGGTGGTGCAATTCTCCTCTGGATAGGTTAAATATATAGGTAATCTTGGGGTATAATAGCTATAATCGCACGCGTCAGCGTGCTACCGCACTTATTAACTCTTACCTATTACTTATTACCTCAAAAAAGGCCTCGCTTTTAAAGCGAAGCCTTTTTTGAATATACACATCCGCAGTAGTTCTGGCGGTAAAGGTTATGTATTTTTGAGAGTTCAATCGAGCGAAGATATCCGCCTTTTTTCTTAAAATCGGTACACAAATAAGGTGTATCAAGCTCTTTGCAGAGCTTTTCCCCTATTGTATTAATTGCAGTTGCGTTTTTTAGCGGACTAAGAGTCAGGGTGGTAGCAAAATAATCAGCACCCTTTTCCTTTGCAAGCTCAGCTGTATATCTTAAACGTTGCTCGTAGCATTTAAGGCACCTTTCTCCCCTTTCGGGGGCAGATTCAAGACCTTTGGCAAGGCTTACAAATTCTTCAGGGTTATACTCGCCTTCTATAATGGAAACGGGATTTTTAAAATTCATTTCGCTTATAAGACGTTTCTCCTCTGAAAGTCTGTAGTCATATTCCCGTTTATCGGTAATATTTGGGTTATAGAAAACCACAGTTATTTTAAAATACTGACTCAAATACTCAAGACAGTAGCTTGAGCAAGGAGCACAGCAGGCATGAAGAAAAAGCGTAGGTACAACCTCTGCTTTTATATTATTTTCTATTAAAATGTCAAGTTCTTTCTGGTAATTTCTTTTTATCTCAGACATAATTTAAAATCTCTTTCGGAGTATTAGCAATATTTTTTGCACCTGAATCTACAAGGGTTTCTACACTTCTGTAACCCCAGGTTACAGCCACAAGCTTAACATTTGCATTAACTGAAGTTTTTACGTCAACCTCACTGTCGCCTATATATAAACATTCTTCTCTTTCAATATTAAGCTCATCCAGCAACAACTCAAAGGCCTGTGGGTGAGGCTTACGCATAACACCTTGACGCTGACCGTAAAAAAGGTCAAAGGTAAAGTTTGGAAAACATTTTTTGAGTATATCGCCTACATATTCATGAGCTTTATTGGTAAGTACAGCGGTTTTAATACCTTTGCATTTTAAACTCTCAAGAAGCTCTGTTACACCTTCATAAGCTATGGTGTTGTCGTTAGAATGGGCATTATAGTGCTCATTGAAATCTTTACGCACTTTGAGATATAGCTCATCGTCAGTACCTTTATCACCCATACTACGACGGACCAAATCCTCCATACCATTACCGACAAAGGTATAGTAATCCGACATCGGGTGTAAAGGCAGATTATGTTTTTCAAGAGCAAAATTGACAGCATTGCCAAGGTCAAAAATTGAATCAACCAGAGTACCGTCCAAATCAAAAACAACTAATTTTTTCATATAAATTCCTTTTAACTAAATTCAAATTCCCTTTTCCTGCTCCATAAGAACAGCTCTGCATGGTGCAGCTTCTGCTCCTTTTACTTTTAAAGGAAAAGCACAGAGTGTGTATTCGCCGTCACGGATTCCTGTTAGGTTAAGACCCTCTAAAACCGCAACGTTTGAACGAGCAAACTCCATATGAGTGCGGTATTCGTCAAAACCTGTGGAAACAGATATTCCGTCAGTACCAACAAGGCAGATATCGCTATCAGCAATGACAACTGCGGCACTGTAAGAAAGATAAGCTTCACCATCGCCGTGAAGAATAAGACGTCGTTTGCAATAAGGCAGGAGTCGCTCCATATCTTCACCTGTAAGTATGCCTTTAATGGTTACAACGGTGCATTTGCCGTAAAATACAGATAATTTCATATCTTCAATTTTACTGCCGTCACTATCATAATGAAACGGAGCATCAATATGTGTACCTGTGTGCATACAGGTGCTTAACATCGACAGATTATAGTCATCCCCATTTTCTGTACTTTTTATGTATTCAAGGCTTGGCTTAGGGTCACCGTCATAAACCTGAGCTGTCAGAATATCAGTTGAAATATCGTATAAAAGCATACTAATCACTCCTTATAGGGATATTATACCACGAAAAGCAAAAAGGGCAATATCTTAAATTTAGGCAAAGGAAAAGGCTGACCCGAAGGTCAGCCTTTAGTTGATTTAATTAAAATCAGGGATAGGTTACGGAGAGTTTAGAGTCATTCAGACCAAATGCAAATACATATGTACCTGCACTCTTTGTTGTAATCTTACAGTTGTCTCCGTTAGAAGAGCTGAACTGAAGTCCTTCAACTGTTTCGGTTACAAATGTAGTGCAACTTGTCCAGGTACCCTCACGGATAATCTTAAAATCATAGGTTTTGTTAGCTTCAAGTTCAAGCTCTACATAACCAACGCTATCGCCTTCTGCTTTGAGCTTAAACTCGTATTCTGTTGCATTCCAACCATTGAAATCACCAAGAAGGAATCTGTTTGTAGCTAAAGCGCCAACAGCAGGAACATCAGCAAGTGTATCATACCATTCGTTGCTTCTTGCATCAAAATATTTTCCTGTTTTGAATGTAAGGTTGTCTATCTGTGCAGAGTTGGAACCATTGTTGAACTGAATTTTTTCAAATTCTGCATTAAATTCAACTGAGTATACATCAAAGCCGTTAACCTGCACACCTGTCTCGGTCATCTCTTTACCGGGCCAGCCACCGCCGTTGGTGCCACCTGTCCATGCATAAGCACATACCTTGGACCAGTTACTAGCATTAATGAAGTATACTGTATAAGTATCAAGTTCTTGGTTCTCCCATCTGCCACTATAGTCATCCATAACGTAATAAGTTACATCAGTACCTCTTTCGCCAGCATTCCAAGTATTTCTTAAGTCATCACCCTTAAATCTCTTGAAAGTAATATCTGTAACAGAAGAGGGAACTTCTACAACCCAAGCATCGCCAACAACACTCATTGTATACTCTGTCTGAGTGTCATTATCGATTAATTTTGCAACACGTTTGTCTGCAGTATTTAAAAGCCAATCAATACCATCCTGCTTGAGATAAATTGTTACTTTCTCATCAGGATTATCAATACCGGCAATCTTTTCAACTTTTACAACAAGATTATCAGCATCGCTAGCATCAACTGTGAACTTGTATGTACCGCCTGTTGCAACGAGAGTAGCTAAATCTTTGGAAGTAGTGAAAACAACATTCTCACAAGCATCTGTAAAGGTTGTAGCACCACCGTACCACTTAGTATTATCAGCATCTTTAATCTTAAAGCCAATATTACCTGCTTCAAACTCAAATGTTGCCTCAAGCACTGTTTTGCTGCCCTCTGCTAAAGAAAGAGCACCTAATAATTTGAATCCGCGACCTTCAGCTACATGAACTTCATATGCGGGAATAACAGGGTCAACTACTTCAGAAGAAGCAGGCTGAGACTCTGTAGCCTCGGAAGAAGAGGATGCGGGCTGAGACTCTGTAGCCTCAGAAGAGGAAGAAGGCTCAGTTGCTGTGGACTCTGTCTCAATGGGGTCTGTTACTATTGCAACGGAAGAAGATGTCTGAGGATCTGTTGTAACAGAGGAAGGTTCGGAATCAGGCTCAGACTCATTAGGGTTTGCAGGCTGTACTGTGAAGAATGTGTAGGACCAGCTGTCATTACCTTCAGGTCTGAAATATAATACACCGTCTCCAGCCTTTTTGGAATCGATATTGTAGTTGTCAGCATTATCCTTGTACCAAGTCTTTATGCTTGTACCATCAAAGTATACTACCTTAACCTGATCGCCATCATAGAATGTCCAGTTAAGCTTGTACTCGCCCTCAGTGGAAGTTTCCTTGAGCTTTCTGTCAGCTGTAATGGATGCAGCATCCCAGTACTCTTTGCCGTTTAACTTACCAACGAGGTAGTAACCTGCATCTACTACATCAGGATCATCATTATCAGTGTTATCCTCAATAGGATCTGTTACAACAGAACCGTTGTGAAGAACAACAAGCTTCTTTGTAGAAGTGTTGAAGTTGAATGTGTAGGTACCGCCAGTAGCTTCTAATGTACAGTGGCCACCCATACCTTCGGTTTTAGTGAAAGTCCAACCGCCTTCACCTGTTGAATCTTTGATTGTACCATTGTTACCATACCAAAGATCGTCACCACTTCTGTCTCTGAGTTTAAAATTATATGTACCAGCTTCTAACTCAATAGTAACAGTAACAATGTCAGGATTGGATGTTGTTAAGAATGTGTCTTTTTCGCCTTCCCAGTTGTTGAAATCGCCTCTGAGAATAATAAGAGACTTTTCACCCTGGGGCTTCTGAGTAGTTTCCTGCTCGTCAACCTTTGTTGTCTCCTGCTCGTCAACCTTAGTTGTTTCCTGCTGGTCAACCTTAGTTGTTTCCTGCTCGTCAACTTTTGTTGTTTCAACAGGATCTGTTACAACAGGTACGTTGTGAAGAACTGTGAGCTTCTTTGTAGAAGTATTGAAGTTGAATGTGTAAGTACCGCCTGTTGCTTCTAATGTACAGTTACCATCGGTTTCTTTCATTTCCCAACCGTTCTTAGACTCGGGATATGTTGTATCCTTGATTGTACCAGGGTTACCATACCAAAGATCGTCACCGTTTCTGTCTCTGAGTTTGAACTCATACTTACCGGCTTCTAACTCAATTGTAATTGTAACAACGTCAGGATCAGAAGTCTTATAGAATGTTAAGTCGTCGCCCTTCCAATCGTTGAAGTCGCCTCTGAGAAGGATAAGAGACTTTTCACCCTGGGGCTTCTGAGTTGTTTCCTGCTCGTCTGCCTTTGTTGTTTCAGCAGGGTCTGTTACAACAGGTACGTTGTGAAGAACTGTAAGCTTCTTTGTAGAAGTATTGAAGTTGAATGTGTAAGTACCGCCTGTTGCTTCTAATGTACAGTTACCATCGGTTTCTTTCATTTCCCAACCGTTCTTAGAATCGGGATATGTTGTATCCTTGATTGTACCAGGGTTACCATACCATAAGCTTTCGCCGTTTCTGTCTCTGAGTTTGAACTCATACTTGCCGGCTTCTAACTCAATTGTAATTGTAACAACATCAGGATCAGAAGTCTTGTAGAATGTTAAGTCGTCGCCCTTCCAATCGTTGAAGTCGCCTCTGAGAAGGATAAGAGACTTTTCGCCCTGGGGCTTCTGGGTTGCATCCTGGTTTCCTGTATCTTCAGGATCATCGGGACGCTCTGTAGTTACGTTAATTGTCATATATTTATATGACCAATTGTCTTTACCTTCGGGGTTGAACTCAACCTTACAGTAGCCAATCTTATTGGATTCTTTACCGATAATGTAGGGATCCTCACCCTCAGCTTTGAATAACTTTGTGATTTCTGTACCATCGTAGTAAGCAACCTTATATTCGTCGCCGCCTGTAGTTGTCCAGAAAAGAACATAGTCGCCGTTAGAAGCCTGAGTAAGCTTTCTGTCTGCTGTAAGAGTATCAGCTGTCATAAGCTCCTGACCGCCGATAGTACCAACAAGGTAGTAGCCGGGGCCAACAACATCGTCAGCTTCTGTTGTGATTTCTTCTTTGGATTCATATGTGTATGTACCGCAAATCCACTTGTCGTTGTCAGGACCTTCAGGATCTACCTTCTGCTCTTCAGGATAGAAACCTGCATTGTTAACAATACCTTCTGTAATATCTACTGTCTGGTAGTTGTTACCCTTTTCGCTTGTTGCGGATTCTTTACCGTTGAATACGATACCTGCTACGTCAGCAGCAATCTCATAAGAATAGATATCCTGACCGAGGTCGCTTGTTTCAACGTAAGTCATTTCCTGGCCGGGCCACTCAGCAGAAGCAGCACCTGTGCCGCCCCAGTAGTAGATGTTTACTACTTCCCAACCCTGATTGTTTGTGAAGTAGATTGTAACTTTCTCTGCGGGAGCCTCTGTGGGCTTAACTGTTGTGGGAGCTGCAGTTGTAGGAGCTACAGTAGTTGCAGGAGCCTCTGTGGGCTTAGCTGTTGTAGGAGCTACAGTAGTTGCAGGAGCCTCTGTGGGCTTAGCTGTAGTGGGAACCTCAGAGGGTTCTGTTGCTACAGTTGTAGGAATAATTACAGGAATAGTAGGCTTAGTCTCGACTGCAGTAGTCTCTGTAGGAGCTACAGTGGTAGGAACTGTTGCTACAGTTGTGGGCTCTGCTGCAGGGATATAAACCAAGCAGTTGATAGGCTCTTCAACGTCAAACTTAGCAACCCATTTCTGGATAGCAGTTGCGTCCTTAACGTTAACCTTATCGTCAAGGTTAACATCAGCAAGAGCTGTGCTTGCTTCGTCAAGCTCAATGAGCTTTGCTGCGAATTTTTGAATCTGAGTAGCGTCTTTAACATTAACAGTATCGTTATCGTCAGTGTCGCCCATAAGACCAAAAATATCGCCGTCGATGCCGCTTGCGTCATTGCCTTCTGCGTCGTTGATGATAGCGTCTTCAGGTAAAGCTGAAACGCTAACCATACCAACAGTACACATAGAAAGAACCATCATAACTGCAAGGAGCAACGAGATGAGTTTTCTTGTCTTTTGCATAAAAAAACCTCCAATTAAATTTTTAGCATAGTATTGCTATCGTATCAATTATATCTTTTTTGACTTATAAAAACAACAAAAATTGGCAAAAAACATAGCCAAATATGCTTTAACATATTTGGCGTTTTGCACAAATCAAAAAATCTGTATTATGTAGAATAACAATTTCATAAACAAAAACTTTAATTCACATTAAAATATTTTGTAACCGGTACAAGCTCACCTTAATAGTATGTAATGTAAACAAGAAAGGGGGCAAAACCAAATGTGTAACGGCTTCTTTGGCGGTGGTAACTGCTGCTGGATTATCATCATCCTCATTCTCCTCTGCTGCTGCGGTAATGGTAACAACGGTTGCGGCAACGGCTGCGACAATGGTTGCGGCACAAACAACGGTTGTGGCTGCTGCTAAGCGACAAGGTCGCAACTAAGTTTGCCTGACGGCAAGTGAAGTTGACTAAGTCAGTGAAGTTTGCTACGCAAATCAAGGCAAACTTAACTTCATTTTTTGCAAAGCAAAAGAACTTCACTATTATTTATAATAACTTCACTTCAAACAAAAGGTTTGAAACTTAACAAAACCACCTGATAAACGATTCGTTTAATCAGGTGGTTTTACTTATATAATGGAAATTCCCATAAGTTCTCCCCCATAGCCGACAGCAATACCAAGTGCAGCGGTGATGAGAATTACATATATAGGGTTGAATTTCTTGATAAACAAGCAAAGTAAAAACATAGCAAGAAAAATAGCCAAAGCTGCTATAAACTCATAGCTTATAACTGTAGCCAAGGAAACTCCTGAAGAAAACAGCACCTCCATACCGATAGACAACGTAGCGGCTGCAATAAGACCTACCGAGGTTGGTCTTAAACCTGTCATAGCTCCCGCTACAACTTTATTTGTTTTAAATTTTTCATAGCATTTTGCAATTACCAGAATGATTATGAACGACGGAAGCACCAAACCTAAAGTTGCACATACCGCACCCAAAAAACCGCCTTTTTCAGTGCCTACAAAGGTTGCAATATTGACCGCAAAAGGTCCCGGAGTAGACTCGGAAATTGCGATAAAATTGATAATTTCCTCAGGGGTAAATCCCCATTTGCTTACAGCCTCTTCCTGAATAAATGGCATCATAGCGGCACCGCCGCCAAAGGTAAAAGCACCCAGCTTTAAGAAAGTGAGAAAAAGTTCAAGATAAATCATTTTTTCTCACCGCCCTTCTTTGAGATAAAGTAGGCCGCAATTCCTAAAACAGCTGCAGATGCAACAACAATAATTACATCAAGCTTAAAGATGCTTACGGCTAAAAATGCAAGAATCATCATTATTATTGAAAACACATTTTTCTTGGAGCTTTTGAAAAGGGACCAGAAGGATTTTGCTATCAATGCCAGCACACCTGCTCTTATGCCCCATAGTGCATAAGCTACGGGCTTGAGTGCAACAACTTTATCAAGGCAGAACGATAACAGCAGGATAATAAGGAACGAAGGAAGCACAACACCGAAGGTTGCACAGGCTGACCCTAAGACTCCTGCGGTTTTGTAGCCTACAAAAGTAGCGGCATTAATTGCAATAGGGCCCGGTGTGGACTCGGCAATTACTACTATATCAAGCAAATCCTCTTTATCAATCCACTTGTGCTTTTCGGCAGTTTCACGTTCGATAAAAGGAATCATAGCAAGACCGCCGCCAAAAGTAAAGGCACCGATTTTGAAAAATGTCAGGAAAAGCAGTAAACAGTTTTTTAAGTTATATCTGAAAAATTTTCCAAAACGCTTAAAAAAAGCAAAAAACTTTTGTTTCATAAAATCACCAATTAAACATAATTGTAGTGTGTCTGATTTTACTGCAAACACTACTGTAGGGGAGGCGTTCCGCCTCCCGTAACCTCGGATTTACCGTTAACTTTCGGGAGGGGAGACCCCTCCCCTACTACATTAAAATATCAAGTTGCAAATTAATCAGATGTGAACTTTTCTAAAGCTCTCTTC
Source organism: Clostridia bacterium (assembly GCA_017521925.1). GTDB lineage: Bacteria > Bacillota > Clostridia > Oscillospirales > Acutalibacteraceae > Ruminococcoides. The sequence goes on along the minus strand of JAFXBG010000011.1, from coordinate 37,254 downwards.
TCAGCCCTATATTTCTCAATATCTTTGTCACGGATTTCTACTCGGCGGATTTTGCCTGAGAATGTTTTGGGCAGAGATTCGAAATATTCGATAATTCTGGGATATTTATAAGGAGCAGTATTCTGCTTAACATACTGCTGAAGTTCCTCAGTAAGCTCGTCGCTGGGCTTATAACCTTCTCTGAGGACAAGGTTAGCCTTAACAATCTGACCACGGGTTTCGTGGGGATAAGCTGTTACTGCTGCCTCTAAAACCGCTGGATGCTCAAGAAGTACACTTTCAACCTCAAAAGGTCCTATACGATAGCCCGAAGACTTGATAACGTCGTCATTTCTGCCGACGTAGTGGAAATAGCCCTGCTCGTCGCGGTATGCTGTATCACCTGTGTGATAGTAGCCTGAGTACCACTTTTCCTTGGTATCTTCCTTGCTCCAGTTGTAGTTGCAAAGAAGTCCTCTTGGACGGGTTGCTAAGGTAGGAGCTTTGATGCAAACTTCACCTGTAATACCCTGCTTGCACTCGTTGCCGTCTAAATCACGGACTGTAATGTCAAAACCGGGAGCAGGCAGACCCATTGAACCGGGCACAGGCTTGTTCCAAGGATAGAACGTACCAACGCAAACGGGAGTTTCGCTCTGACCAAAGCCTTCGTAAATCTCAAGCCCTGTAATTTCTTTCCACTTAAGGAAAACATCAGAAGGTAAAGCCTCACCTGCTGTACAGCAATGAGTAATGGATGAAAGGTCGTAAGAAGCCACATCTTCCTGCAAAATAAAGCGGTACATTGTGGGAGGTACACAGAAGGTTGTAACCTTGTATTTCTCCAGAACGGTTAAGATGTTTTTAGGAACAAAACGTTCAAAATCGTAAACTAAAATTGCAGACTCACCGAACCACTGACCGTAAAGCTTACCCCATACAGATTTCATCCAACCTGTATCGGAAATGGTGAAGTGCAGACCGCCGTCAACAACACGATGCCAGAAAACACCTGTTGCAATATGACCCAATGGATAAGAAAAATCGTGAACAATCATCTTGGGGTAACCTGTAGTACCTGATGAGAAGCACATCATCATAGGGTCAGACGCCTTAGTATTAGCCTTGCCTGTGGGGCGTGTCCACTTATCGGAGGCTTTTTCCAGCTCTTCCTCAAAGTCTATCCAATGCTCACCGGCTTTTTTATGCTCAGTAACCATCTTGAGGCGAACATATTCATACTCGCCCTCGCCCTCGTCGTAAATTTCGGTACATTTGCCGTGGCCTGTAAGGATAACGGCAGAAATACCGCCAACATTACAACGGTAGATGTACTCGCCTGTTTTAAGCATATCGTTAGCCTGAACAACAATGGCACCGATTTTGTGCATACCAAGAAGGGTAATCCAGAAAAGATAACTTCTTCTTAATACTAACAGGACCCTGTCGCCCTTTTTGATGCCAAGCTTTTTAAGGCAGTTAGCCGCCTTGTTTGACCAAAGCATCATATCACGGAAGGTAAAACGTTTTTCAGTTCCGTCTTCAGCTACATAAAGAAGCGCCAGCTTGTCAGGCTTTTCCTCTGCAAGCTTGTCAATAACATCATAAGCGAAGTTAAAGTCAGCCTTGAATGTAAGCTTATAGTTTTTACAGCAGTCCTCGTAGGATTCAAAAGAATCACGGCTTCTGCCTAAATATTCTTCATAAATTGCCATAACAAAATTCTCCGTTAATTACTTTATTACTACTGCGAGGAACTTAAGAGGCTTGTCACCGATAGCTTTAAAAGAGTGAGGTTTGCTTGAATCGTAGTAAACACTGTCGCCCTTAGAAAGCTCATAGGAAATATCCTCGATATACAGCTTCATTGTGCCTGAAAGAATGTAGTCAAACTCCTGACCTTCGTGAGTATGCATTACGGGAATTTTGTTTGTAGGCTCAGTTGTAACAATCATAGGCTCTGCGTTTTTGTTACGGAAGGTATATGCAAGGTGCATATAGTTATAGGACTGGTTACGCTTTACAACAATACCCTGGTCTTTTTTGGTAACAACGCAGGTAGAAAGCTTGGGAGAGTCACCGCTCATAATATCGACGACTTCCACACCAAGGACTGAGGCGGCATTATACAGGAAGCTGAAGGAATAGTCAAGCTGACCTTCTTCGTAGTTACGATATTCCTCGACGCTCATGCCAAGCTTTTCAGCCATTTCTTCTGCAGATACACCACAGATATCTCTGAGTTCTTCAAGTCGGGTGCCGATTTCTTTTAACTGTTCGGTCATAGCGGTTATCTCCTTATACTATAAATTTTGAGCTTATTTTATGAGGATTAGCCCTCGTAGTTGTAGCCAAGCTCTAATGCTTTTCTGTTAGACTCAATAAGGTGCTGCTTGGAAGCAGGAACTACCTTAGTTAAAGCACGCTCGATATTCTCAAAAGGAATAACGTTTGTGTGCTTGATAACGAAGCCTAAAAGAATCATATTTGCAAGACCTGTAAGTCCTTCGTCAGATGCAAGCTTTGTTGCGGGGATGTAGAAAGCCTCTACATCAGTACGGTTTACCTTTCTGCCGATAAGTGCAGAGTCAACAAAAATCTTGCCGCCTGCCTGGGTGGCATCCTCGTACTTATCAAGGGAAGGTAAGTTCATAACTAAAAGTGTGTCAGGATTAGATACAATGGGAGAACCTACGGGAGTATCGGAAAGGATAACGGAGCAATTAGCAGTACCGCCACGCATTTCAGGACCGTAGGAAGGAAGCCAGCTTACCTCTCTGCCCTCTAAAAGGCCTTCGTAAGCAAGGAACTTACCTGTAAAAAGGATACCCTGACCGCCGAAGCCTGCAATAAGCATATTAGTAGTCATTACTTAGTCTCCTCCTCTGCGTATTTATCCTTGTATACACCCAAGGGATAATAAGGAATCATATTCTCCTCAAGCCACTTAAGAGCATTGGGAGGTGTAAGACCCCAGTTTGTGGGGCAAGTGGAAAGAACCTCGATAAGAGTAAAGCCCTTGCCCTCTGTCTGATATGTAAATGCTTTTTTAATAGCCTTTTTAGCAGCCTTTACGTTTTTTACGTTATTTACTGCAACACGCTCAAGATATGTGGCACCGTCAACGTTTGAGAGAAGCTCACAAACCTTTAAGGGGAAGCCTACTGTGTTTGTATCTCTGCCGTAGGGAGAGGTCTGAGTAACCTGACCGGGAAGAGTTGTGGGAGCCATCTGGCCGCCTGTCATACCGTAAATTGCATTATTTACGAAAATAATTGTGATGTTTTCGCCTCTTGCGGCTGAGTGAACTGTCTCAGCAGTGCCGATAGCGGCAAGGTCGCCGTCACCCTGATATGTGAAAACGATGTTCTCGGGGTTAGCTCTCTTTACGCCTGTAGCAACTGCAGGAGCACGGCCGTGAGCTGCCTGAACCATATCAACATCAAAATAATCGTAGGACATAACTGAGCAACCAACGGATGCGATACCTACTGTTTTGCCCTGAACGCCAAGCTCGTCAAGAACCTCGGCAACAAGGCGGTGAATAATACCGTGAGTACAGCCGGGGCAATAGTGAAGTGTAGCATCAGTTAATGCCTTAGGCTTTTCGAATACAACTGCCATTATTTATTACCTCCTACTGCTTCTTCAATCTTAGCCAGAACCTCTTCGGGAGTCATAATCATACCGCCTGTACGGTTACAGAGGTAAACAGGCTTTGTGCATTCTGTGTAAAGCTTAACGTCTTCAATAAGCTGACCCATGGAAAGCTCAACGCTGATGAAAGAGTTAACTCTGTCTGCAATAGCTCTGATTTCCTTCTTGGGGAAAGGCCAGAGTGTAATGGGTCTGAACATACCAACCTTGATGCCCTTTGCACGTGCGGCATCAATAGCGTTCTTTGCAATTCTTGCAGAAATACCGTAAGCTACGATACAAACCTCGGTATCATCCATAAGGTATTCCTCATACATTGCCTCATTTTCTTCGATGTAAGCGTAACGCTCAAAACGCTCGAAGTTCTTCTGCTCCAAAAGCTCAGGCTTTAAGAAAAGAGAGTTAACAATGTTGTGCTCTCTTTCGCAGTTTGTACCTGTAACTGCCCAGGGCTTGTCGTAAGACTTAACCTCGCCCATATCAAGGGAAACAGGCTCCATCATCTGACCCATTGTACCGTCTGCAAGAAGCATAACTGTCATTCTGTACTTGTCTGCCATATCAAAGCCCTGGAAAGTAAGGTTAACCATTTCCTGAACTGAGTTAGGAGCAAGAACAATCATATGATAGTCACCGTGGGATGTGCCACGGGTAGCCTGGAAGTAGTCTGCCTGAGAAGGCTGAATACCGCCAAGACCGGGGCCGCCACGCTGAACGTTAACAACAAAAGCAGGAAGGTCGCAACCTGCAAGGTAAGAAAGACCCTCGCCCTTAAGAGAAATACCGGGGCTTGAAGAAGATGTCATAGCTCTTTTACCTGCTGCGGCTACGCCTATAACCATATTAATAGCGGAAATTTCACTTTCTGCCTGTAAGAATGTACCGCCTACCTTAGGCATACGCTTGCTCATATAAGCGGCGATTTCTGTCTGGGGTGTAATAGGATAACCAAGGTAGTGACGGCAGCCTGCCATAATAGCGGCTTCAGCCATAGCCTCGTTACCTTTCATCAATACTTTATCTGCCATAAAACTTATCCTCCTTACTTCTCAACTGTGATTACGCAGTCGGGACACATAGTAGCACAGAAAGCACAGCCGATGCAGTTTTCCTCTGCTGTAACCTGTGCGGGATGGTAGCCTTTTGCGTTAAGCTCAGAAGAGAGAGCCACAATGCCCTTAGGACATACACCTACGCAAAGAGAACAACCTTTACATCTGTCTTTGTCAAAAGTAACCTTTGCCATTTTATTTCCTCCTTAGAGTGGGTTATGTATATATCATAAAACAAACTCACTCATTTGTCAAAATTACCAGAAGTTCCGCTGTTGCAAAACTAATGGCATCAAGTTTTCTATTTTATCTTTAAGCTCATCAAATAAAGATTCATGAACCGCCGTAAGCTTAACGGGAAGGTTAAGCTTTTCAGCTGCCTCTTCAGCATACTCAAGAGAGCTCAGCACTGCCTCCGCGGTGGTTTCTCTGCCTAAATTCGAGTTATTTACAATAGCGGTAAAAGGAATACCTGCGGCAGCTTCGATTTCTTCTTTAATCTCTTTTAGCGAATCAACATCGCTGGTCAAGGGGCGGAACTTATTGATTACCAGATACATCTCGTAATCTTCTGCCATTATGCCCTCGCGGAATCTGCCAAGAGCATAGGCACCTCTGTCGTCACCGCCTACATCGCAGACTGCGTATGTATCCTTATTATCGATTATTGAGTAAGCCTCGCCGGGCATTGCAGGAAAATCCACGTTAGAGTTAGCAAACTCTGAGGATATAACCCTGATACCTGCTTTAGTAAGCTCTTCTTCGCTGTCTTTGGTACGATAGTAGGGATTAACGATATCAAGGTCGGCAATCTCTACATTCTTTCCCATTTCTTTAAGCTTCAAGGCATAATTAACAGCGATATTGGTTTTGCCTGAACCGTAGTGGCCGGCAAAAAGAGTTATTCTTTTAGGGGTCTTTATCATACGTTCACAACCCAGCCGAACTTATCCTCTACTGTGCCGTTCTGAATGCCTGTAACTGTGTCGTAAAGCTTCTGGCTTAATTCACCTGTTTCACCTGTACCGATTGTCATTACCTCGTCCTTATAGCGAAGTGTGCCCACAGGAGAAATAACAGCAGCTGTACCTGAACCGAAGCACTCCTCAAGCTTACCGTTCTTCTGAGCTTCGATAAGCTCATCAACGGAAATTTTTCTTTCCTCTACCTCAAGACCCCAATCCTTGCAAAGATTGATAACACTGTTTCTTGTGATACCGGGAAGAATTGAACCTGAGAGAGCAGGAGTAACAACCTTGCCGTCGATTTTGAAGAAGATGTTCATAGCGCCAACTTCTTCGATATACTTACGCTCAACACCGTCGAGCCAGAGCACCTGGCTGTAACCGCCGTCGTGAGCTTTAACCTGAGCTGCTAAGGATGCTGCGTAGTTACCGCCTGTTTTTGCAAAGCCGATACCGCCTTTTACAGCTCTTACGTAATCGTCCTCAATCCAGATACCAACAGGAGCAAGACCGCTTTCGTAGTAGGCCCCTGAGGGTGAAAGGATGATAATGAACATATATGTCTTAGAAGGTGCAACACCGAGGAAGTCGTCAGTTGCAATAATAAAGGGACGGATGTAAAGAGATGTGGAGGGAGCTGTGGGAATCCAGTCCTCGTCAACCTTTACAACTGCCTTTACTGCTTCAACAAAATCTTCAACAGGAAGCTCGGGGATGCAAAGACGCTTGTTAGTGTCGTTTGTACGCTTACCGTTCATATCGGGGCGGAAAAGACGAGCTTTGCCGTCAGCACCACGGTAAGCCTTTAAGCCTTCAAACATTTCCTGGCCATAATGGAAAACCATTGATGCAGGAGAAAGACTTAAGTTGTGGTAGGGCTCGATTCTGGGGTCGTGCCAGCCTTTGCCCTCTGTGTAATCCATAATAAACATATGGTCGGTAAAGATTTTACCGAAACCAAGTTTGCTCTGATCAGGCTTCTCTTTAGGAGTCTGAGTTCTGGTAATTTTGATATCCAGCATTTTTTATTCTCCTTTGTCTATAAATTATAAATATTAAGCTGTTTCGATTTTATCTGCCTTTGACAGATTGTATTTTTTAACTGCGTCTTCACGCATTTTATACTTAAGAATTTTGCCTGCGGCATTCATGGGGAAAGCTTCGACAAAATCAACATACTTAGGTACCTTATGCTTTGCCATATGGTCAAGCACATATCGCTTTACGTCAGCCTCGGTAAGGCTTTCACCTTCTTTAAGTATGATACAAGCCATAATCTCCTCGCCGTACTGTTCATCGGGAACACCGATAACCTGAACGTCGCTGACTGCAGGATGAGTATAGATAAACTCCTCTATCTCCTTGGGGTAAATATTCTCACCGCCGCGGATAATCATATCCTTAAGTCTGCCTGTAATACGGAAGTTGCCGTCAGGATTCTTGCAGGCAAGGTCGCCTGTGTGAAGCCAGCCGTCGCTGTCAATAGCATTGGCTGTAGCCTGGGGCATTTTATAATAACCCTTCATTATGTTGTAGCCACGTGCTACAAACTCACCTGTTTCACCGTCGGGCATTTCTTCGCCTGTTTCAGGATTTACAATTTTACATTCAATCTGAGGCAATGCTCTGCCTACAGTACCAACCCTGATATCAAGAGGGTCAGTAGTTGTACTCATTGTACAGCCTGGAGAAGCCTCAGTCTGTCCGTAAACAATTGTAATTTCTGACATATTCATTTTCTTAACGACATCTTCCATAACAGAAATGGGGCAAGGTGAACCAGCCATAATACCTGTACGGACATAAGAAAAGTCAGTTTTATTGAAATCTTCATGCTCAAGTAACGCTATGAACATTGTGGGAACACCATGGAAACAAGTGATTCGCTCGTTATTGATACAAGCCAAAGAATTCTTGGCTGAGAAGTAAGGAATTGGCGAAAGCTGAGCACCGTGAGTCATGGCGGCTGTCATAGAAAGCACCATACCAAAGCAATGGAACATAGGCACCTGAATCATCATTCTGTCAGCAGTGGAAAGGTCCATTCTGTCGCCGATACACTTACCGTTGTTAACAATATTATAATGAGTAAGCATAACACCCTTGGGGAAACCTGTGGTACCTGAGGTATACTGCATATTACATACATCATTGGGGTCGATTAAAGAGGCTCTTCTTTTAACCTCTTCAAGGGGAACTTTGGAAGCTAAACCTAAAGACTGTTCCCATGTAAGACATCCAGGCATTGAGAAGCCTACTGTAATAATGTTTCTGAGGAAAGGAAGCCGTCTTGAATGTAAAGGCTCACCGGGTTTTGTATCTTTAAGCTCAGGACAAAGCTCCTGCATAATACCTGCGTAGTCAGCATCAAGGCAGTTTTCAATCATAACCAAAGTATGAGTATCGGACTGACGGAAAAGATACTCAGCCTCATGAATTTTATAGGCTGTATTAACAGTAACCAAAACTGCACCGATTTTGGTTGTTGCCCAGAAGGTTACAAACCACTGAGGAACGTTGGTAGCCCATACCGCAACCTTGTCGCCTGCTTTTACACCTAAGGAAATAAGTGTACGTGCAAACTCGTCAACGTCATCTCTGAACTGGGAATATGTACGGGTATAGTCAAGTGTTGTGTATCTGAAGGCATACTGGTCAGGGAAAAGGTCAGCCATCTTGTCTAAAACCTCGGGGAAGGTTTTGTTAATAAGAGTTTCCTTTTTCCATACAAATTTACCGGTTTTTGCTTTGTTATAATAAAGGGTATCAGCAGAGGTTTTCGCAGGCTCAAAACGGCTCATAAAATTTATGAAATGAGGGAACACAATACCTGCATCGCCGATTTCCTCTATCCATTCGCTACGCCACTCGAAAGAAATGAAACCTTCGTAGTTAATAGAACGAAGAGAAAGCATCATTCTTTCAATCGGCATATCACCCTCACCCATAAGGCGGTATTCAAAACCATCATCAGTGGTAGCGGAATCTTTTATATGTACGTGTTTTACATATGCACCTAAGTTTGTAAGGGTTTGCTCGGGACTTTCGCCTACTCTGTAGGGGTGGTTAAAATCCCAGAGTGCTGAGATATTATCACAGGCAAAGCGATTCAAAAGGTCGGCGAGTCTTTTGGTGTCAGCATAAATACCAACAGTCTCCACAAGAATCACTACCTCGGTTTCTTCTGCAAAACCTTTTACAGATGCTAAAACCTCTGCACAGATATCGTCAACCTCCGCACCGCCCTCAGCACCTGCCCTAAGCCTTACGAAGGGACAGTTAAGCTTTTTAGCCAGAGAAATATGCTCGATAATCTCAGTAACGTTATCATCAAAGTTATCTTTATTTGAAATGTCGCAAAGAACGTTTATACAGGGAATTGAAAGACCTAAGTTAGCCATTTTTCTGGCTGTTTTGGTTACATTCTCCTGCTTTAAGGGGCCATTGGCACCCTGAAAAGCCTGCTCTCTTACGTCGTGAATTTCAATACCGGCAAAACCTAAATCCTTTGCCATTGTATAAAAATCTTCCCAAGTAAAACCGTTCCAGCCGTTGGTGGAAAAAGACAGTTTCATTCTTAGTCCTCCTCGTATACGATTTTATTAAGAGCATTGAGGTAAGCCTTGATACTTGCTCCCATAATGTCGGTAGAAATACCGCGGCCTGAATAAAGAACACCGTCAAAACGAAGTTTGATAAGAGCTTCACCCATAGCCTCTCTGCCCTCTGTAACAGCCTGAATCTGGAAATCGTCAAGCTCGTAGTGGCAGCCTACAATCTGCTCTAATGCTAAAAGTGCAGCATCAATGGGACCGTCACCTGTTGAAAGTCCGCAAAGCTCCTCGCCTTTTTTGTCAACAACAATGTGTGCTGTAGGAGCAATTACGTTACTTGAATTAATTACATAGCTGGTTAATTTATATGTGGGAGGCACCTGCAAAGCCTCAGAGGCTACAATAGCCTCAAGCTCTTTTGCACCAACCTCTTTTTTAGAGGCAGTTAAGAGGAATGCCTCATAAACCTTTGCTGTATCATCATCAGAAAGTGTATATCCAAGTTCTTTGATAGCCTTGCTGATTTCTGAAATATCACTGGTTTTGCTGATAGCGATATCTGCAGTATCGCCGATTTTATTATCAAAGGGAGTATTGTCCCCTCTGCGTGTTTTTGCAATTGTTTTAATCTGGGTTGCAGTACGGGAAAGTTCTGTAACATTAAGACCAACCGAAACACCCATCTGTTCACCTCTTAAACGGATCAGGTGAACAAAGCCCTCAGTAGAATTAAGCTTTGTTTCAGAAACGGAGGTTTTAATGTATTCAGCACCGCACTTAAATGCAGACACTGCACAGGCATTAGCCATACCAAGCTCATTATAAGTAGCAACACCAAGCTGTACATCTTTAAGCTTGGGGCAAGCCTCATAAAGACCGGCAATTAACGCTTCAAACTCAGAAGGAAGCGAAGCAGAAGCTGTGTCACAAATTGTTACAGCCTTTGCACCTGCCTCCAAAGCAGCGTTTACTGCCTTATGTAAAAATTCATGCTCGCTTCTGGTGGCATCCTCTGCCTCAAACTCAACAAAGCCACAACGCTCAGAAGCATACGACACAAGGTCCTTGATTTTTTCAATCATGGCGGCAGGCTTTGCATGGCTTATGTACTCCATTCTTACATTTGATGTAGGGAGTGAAACAATAATTCTGCCTGATTTTGCTGTGCTGATAGCCGCAGCAGCCTGGTCAATCTGTTCTTTTGTTGTACCTGCAACAACTGCAAGCTGAGAGTTTTTAAGGAGAGAAGATAGTGTTTTTAGCAGTAAGGTATCTGTGGCAGTATTTTCAATAGCTGCCATTTCAATAACATCAACGCCAAGCTTGTCAAGAAGCTTTGCAATTTCGATTTTTTCCTTGAAGCTTAAGGTCGCACCCTTGTGGGTTGTGCCTTCCCTTAAAGTTACGTCAGAAATTCTTACCGAATTCATTTTTCTCTTGTCTCCTTGCTAATGAAAAATATAAAAAAATAAATAACGCCCCGAAGCTATACTTATGCTTCAGGGACGATAATTAACCGCGGTACCACCCGTATTGCTGTCTTTATTAAAAAAACAACCACTTTAAGCCTTTAACGGAAGCTAACCGTGAATACCTACTAAGCCTTAGCCTTTGGGTAAACCTGCTCGGGAGTGAGAAGCTTAATTTGGATTTACCTGATTACACCATACTCAGGCTCTCTGAGAAATCCTTAAAAAACCATTCTCCGTCATTACATTTACACTAATACATAATAAAAGAAATTAGATTTATTTTACCCTATTTACCCGATATTTGTCAAGTAAATTTTAGAGTTTAAGCCATATTTACCTATAATCTCCAATTTGCCCTACTTAACCCCTGCCTTTTCAACAACCATTATTAAAATTGACATGAAAAGTCCCCGTGAAAAAATCACAGGGACTATAAAAACTTTTATCTGTGCATAACACCACGGGCAGATTTTCTGTGCTCGGGGTTGATTTCGCCTGCTTTTGTAAGAGCAACTTTGGTCATCATAGGACCTACAAGCTCGTAAATCATTACTGAGAAGAGTGTAAGATTTCTGATAATCTCAACTTCATGACTGCCTGCAAACTCCTGAGAACCTGCCACAATAGCCATCATACCAAGAGCAACTCCTGCCTGAGGGAACAATGTAATGCCAAGGTACTTTGTAATTGTAGGTTCGCACTTTGTAGCCTTTGCACTGAAGTAAGAACCAAAATGCTTACCAAGACAACGAAGCACAATGTATGCCACACCAACAAGTACAACAGACCACTGAGTAAAGATAGAAAGCTCAAGCTCTGCACCTGAAATTACAAAGAAAAGTGCAAACAAAGGACCGGTCCAACGGTCGAGTCTGTCCATAAGCTCCTCTGAAAAGTCACAAAGATTACAGAAAACTGTACCCATCATCATACAGAGAAGCAAGGATGAGAAACCTACGTGAACACCGCCAACATTAAACTTAAGTGTAGAAATTGCAACACCTAAAAGAACAAAAGCAACTGTTAAGGAAAGACGCTTGCTTCTGGAATGGAAGAAACGCTCAACAAATGCAAGACCTGCACCTAATGCTGAACCTACCGCAAGGGATGCTACAATCTCAATTACAGGCTCTAAAATAAGAGAAAGCACATTGAGGTGGCCTGTTGCAAAAGCTTTAGCGGCACCAAAGCAAACTGCGAAAATAATAAGACCGATAGCATCGTCAAGAGCTACAACAGGAAGAAGGATAGTTGTAACAGGGCCTTTAGCCTTATACTGCTTAACAACCATCAAAGTAGCCGCAGGAGCGGTAGCCGCTGCTATAGCCGCCATAATAAGAGCTGTGGGAACACTTACAACATCGGGCATAAACTGGTGAATTACCAACATTCCGCCGCCTACAAGGATTGTTGCAAGCAATGCCGCACAGGTAGAAACAATAGCCGCCTGTTTACCGATAGCCTTAACCTGAGCAACTCTGAACTCATTGCCGATTGTAAATGCAATAAAGCCAAGAGCAACATCACAAATAACCGAAAGGCTCTCAACATAATGAAGGCTAGTAAAACCAAGCCCCTCTATACCCAACTGACCTAAGCAGTAAGGGCCGATAAGAATACCTGCCACAAGGTAACCTGTAACAGCAGGAAGTCCTAAAGGTTTGCAAAATCTTGTCATTAAAAGTCCTGCAAGAATTGCAATACCCAGACAAAGAACTACATTTGTCATACTCAATCGCCTGATTTCTATTTTATTCGGATTTTAACCTACGAAATAATACCCCTTTTTCGAGTCAATGTCAACAGAAAAAGAGGTATCATTTTTAACATATTTTATTCAAAAAAACTGCTTTGTTTAATCATTTCTGTCAGCCGCCGCAGAAAGCAGGCTTCTGAGTCTTATTCTGACTGCTCCCATATTGGAAATTTCGTCAATTTTAAGCTGAGTGTAGATTTTCCCGCTTTCTTCTATGATAGAGCGAGCCTCGTCAGTAGTAACAGCATCAACACCGCAACCAAAAGATACAAGCTGAACCAGATTAACCTTATGTCCTCTTTTATGCTCTGCCACAAATCTGGAAGCAGCATAAAGGCGTGCGTGATATGTCCACTGGTTTCTGACATTTACCCTGAACTTTTCATAATTATGGCTCACGGAGTCCTCGGTAATTACCACTGCTCCCTCAGAACAGATAAGGGTATCAATACCGTGGCTTATTTCGGGGTCAATGTGGTATGGTCTGCCTGAAAGAACAATAACAGGCAGGTCCTCTTTTTCAGCAATGGTAAGATATTCCTCAGCTTTTTCTCTTACATCAGCAAAGAATTTATTATATGCCTCATAGGCTTTGTTTGAAGCACGCTTAATGCTCTTTTTATCAAACTTGCCGAAGTACTTTTCTAAAATAGGAGCAATATGTATTTCAAACTGCTTTTTATCGTGCAGACCGATAAAGTCAGAGATAAACTTTGTTTTCTCGACAACACCTACATTGGACTTGATAACCTGAGGATAATAAGCAACCACAGGACAGTTAAAATGGTTATCACCCATTTTTTCATCAAGATTATAAGTCATATCGGGATAAAAAACTGCATCTACACCCTCATCAATAAGAGCCTCAATGTGTCCGTGCATAAGCTTGGCAGGGTAACAGACTGTATCAGAGGGAATTGTATGCTGACCTTTAAGGTATAGCTTGCGGTTAGACTTAGGCGAAACCTTAACATTAAATCCAAGCTCATAAAAGAAGCTTGCCCAGAAAGGCAGAAGTTCGTACATATTTAGTCCTAAAGGAAGACCAACAGTAGGCTTTCCTTCTATCGAAGGAAGCTCACGATAAGCGTCCAGGAGCTTATTTTTATACTCATAAAGGTTATAGGAAACAACACCTTTTGCATTCTGTAAGGGTTTTTCACAACGATTACCTGCGATGTATCTGTCGCCTTTGCCAAAGGTATTAATGGTGAGTCGGCAATGATTTTCACAGCCGTGACAGGTAATCGCCTTAACGCTGTGATTAAAGTTCATCAATTCTTCCAGAGAAATCAACTTAGACTCTCTGCCCTTTTTCTTAAACTTAGAAAGGCTGTAAAGTGCGGCACCATAGGCACCCATAATTGCAGAATAAGCAGGACGTATTACATTTCTGCCGGTTTCCTGCTCAAAAACCCTGAGCACGGCATCACTTAAGAAAGTACCACCCTGAACTACGATATTATTACCTAAATCCTCTGCCTTTGCACATCGGATAACCTTGTAAAGGGCGTTCTTTACAACACTTGTGGAAAGTCCTGCAGAGATATTTTCAACTGAGGCACCGTCTTTCTGAGCCTGTTTAACAGAGCTGTTCATAAACACAGTACAGCGGGAACCCAAATCAACAGGTCTGTCGGCAAATAAGCCAAGCTTTGCAAATTCCTCTACAGAATAGCCCAGAGCCTGAGCAAAAGTCTGCAAAAACGAACCGCAACCTGAGGAACAAGCTTCGTTTAAGAAGATATTGTCAATTGCACCGCCCCTGATTTTAAAACACTTAATATCCTGACCGCCTATATCAAGAATAAAGTCAACCTCAGGCTTAAACTTCTTGGCGGCAGTATAGTGGGCAATTGTTTCTACAATACCGTAGTCCACGTGGAAAGCACTTTTAATAATATCCTCACCGTAACCTGTAACTGCAGAGGATTTTATCTTAAGATCAGGATAATCTTTGAAAAGATTAATAAGGTAATCCCTGATAACCGGCACAGGGTTGCCGCTGTTGGAGGTATAATATGGGCGGAAAATATCCCCTGACTCTGAGCAAAGCACACATTTAACGGTAGTTGAACCTGCATCAATACCAAGGTACATTTCTTTTTCAGGTTCCGTTAACTCACTGGTTCCCTCAGATGCTTTTTGATGTCTTAGTTTAAAAGCTTCGTAGTCTGCCTCATTTTCAAAAAGTCTGCGACAGCTTGCGTATCCGCCTTTAGCACTGTAGGTTTCTATTGTTTCAGCCAGGTCTCTAAGATTTTTAGCCTCTGCGGCAGAGGAAAAAGCTGCACCCATTGCCACAAAATAAAGAGAATTTTCAGGAAGGGTTCCCTTAAGGTTGAGAACATCGTCAAAGCTTGAACGAAGTTCTGACATAAAGGTAAGAGGTCCGCCGAGATAAAGGATATTACCCTTGATTTCTCTGCCCTGGGCAAGACCGCCCACAGTCTGGTTAACCACAGCATAGAATATACTTGCACATATATCTTCTTTTCTGGCACCCTGATTTATTAGGGGCTGAACGTCGGTTTTAGCAAAAACACCGCAACGGGATGCAATTGTATAGACCTTTTCTTTATTCTTTGCAAGAATATTAAGCTCCTCGGGAGTAACGTTGAGAAGAGATGCCATCTGATCTATAAAAGCACCTGTACCGCCTGCACAAGTACCATTCATTCTTACCTCAAGACCACCTGTAAGGAAAAGAATTTTTGCGTCCTCGCCACCTAATTCAATTACAACATCGGTTTCGGGGCTAATCTTTTTAACGGCATTGCGGGTTGCATAAACTTCCTGCACAAAGGGAATGTGCAAATCGTTCGCCATACCCATACCTGCGGAGCCTGAAACAGCAATATACATTTCAGAATCGTTGGTAGCAGAATACACTTCTTTTAAAAGCTCTGCAGTCATCTCTGAAATTTTAGAGAAGTGGCGTTTATATGTAGAAAAAACTATTTTTGAGTTTTCGTCAAGTACCACACACTTTACGGTGGTGGAGCCTACGTCAAGACCTATTCTTTTCATAGGTTCATTTCCTCCTGTGCAACAGAAAGCATAAGCTTAATGCGGTTTTCCTGATTTACCTTTGATGCACCTGCGTCAAAGTCTATGGGAAAAATATTGGCATTGGGATAAATCTCACGCATACTGCGGATTACACCTTTGCCTACAATATGATTAGGCAAACAGCCGAAAGGCTGGGTACAAATAACATTGTTGTAGCCTTTCTCAATAAGCTCGGCAGTTTCAGCCGGCAAAAGCCATCCCTCGCCCATTTTAACGCCTCTGTCAATAACCTTTTCGCCAAGCTCTTTGATATGACTGAAAGGTGCAGGTGCAGTAAACTGAGGATATTTCTTTAACACATCAAGCATAATGCCCTCGATTTTTGCGGCGGCGAATTCTGCAATTTTACCGCCTTGTTTAACAAACCAGTTGCCGCCGTAATATTTATAGTCGGTTTCAATATTTGAAAAACAATACTGGAAAAAGCCAAGCACACCGGGCACCATATACTCTACACCCTGAGACTCAAGGAACTTTTCAAGTCCGTTATTGCCGAAGGATGAGAACTTAACGTAAATCTCGCCAACAATACCCACCTTGATTTTTGGAGTTTTATTGAGCTTAATTTCTGCAAAATCCCTGGCAATACCCTCTAAGTTTTCTCTGAACTTTTTAGGCGAAAGTCCTTTATGGGCTTTAAACTGTGCCACAATTTCAGCAACCCATTTGTCAAGGACTTTGCGTGTATCGCCTTTGCTGACCTCGTAAGGGGTAGTCTGATTTTTAAGAAGCATAAGCATATCGCCGTAGATAATTGCCATAATCGCCTTGAGCATCAAGGGCAGGGTAAATTTAAAGCCTGAATACTTCTCGATACCTGTAAGGCTCAAGGAAATTACGGGAATATGACCCCAACCCATATTTTTAAGAGCCTTACGAAGAAGCCAGATGTAGTTGGAGGCACGGCATCCGCCGCCTGTCTGAAACTGGATAAGTGCACATTTGTCGGGGTCAAAATCACCGCACTGCAAAGCATAAATCTGCTGACCTGTTGAACAGATAGCAGGATAACACATATCGTTGTGCATATACTTAAGACCTGTATCGATAACCTCTTTGCCCTCATAATGAGCCACAAAAAGGTTATAGCCCTGCATTTTGAAAAGCTCCTGCAAAATTTCCATATGAGTTGGAAAAATATCCGGAGCGATAATTGTATATTCCTTTTTCATCTGCTTTGTAAAATCAACAGGTGGCTTTTTGCTTGGCATGAACATCTTCCTTTAAGTCAAAATTCGACATTTTATAACATAATATTATATTATAACCCTGTTTTAAATTTAATTTATGAATAAAAGATTAACATTGACACAAAAAATAAAAGCTCTGCTATAAAAACAGAGCTTAGTATCAGTTGTATAAAATTTTTTCAAACTTCGGCAAAACTCCTATTCCGTCTTTTCGGTGAGGGGGTAAACCGTAGATATCATGACCGGGGAAGTCGTTGC
This sequence comes from Clostridia bacterium, assembly GCA_017521925.1. Taxonomy (GTDB): domain Bacteria; phylum Bacillota; class Clostridia; order Oscillospirales; family Acutalibacteraceae; genus Ruminococcoides. Next base: position 20,299 of record JAFXBG010000011.1, on the reverse strand, counting down.
CCTCAACAATAAGGGGGCCTTTCTCTGTCAGGGCAATATCCCATCCTACCAATCCCACCTGAGGCACAACCAAAGCCGCCTTTTTGGCAAGCTCAGCAACATCAGTCCACATAGGGATTTTAAACCCCTTTATGCAAACACCTGTAATGGGGTGAACTTCAAAAAGCTCGCTTTTTTTGTTAATAGCAGGGTAAATAACCTCTCCTATGCCCTCTTCTATAGGTACAACCATACCGCCCGAGTTGAAATTGTCCACGTGACCGCCGTTACCAATCCTCAGATAAGCTGCCACAACATAAGGTTTGCCGTCTTTTACAATAGTTATAACCCTACAGGTATTGACAGAATACGGATGAAGACTGTTCATTATGTAATGCTGGGTAATAGGTTCTTCCAGAAGCATTAGACTTTTGCTAAAAAGATAAGTTTTCAATTCGTTCACAGAGCTAAAATCCGATGCATTTATCTTCTCTATACCTTTACCGCACATTCCGTTATATGGCTTGGCAAAAAACTGCGGGTACTTATTTATAAAGTTTTCAAAATCTTTATTCTGCGTTTTTTCCAAATCAAGCCAATCCCTGCTTATAAACGAAGAAAATGTTTCATTGAATTTACGTTTGTCATCAAAAACAAACCTATAATCAGGATTATTGAACCGCTATATTAATGAATTATTTATACCTCGCGTAACCACGGTTTTCCGCTGGGCTTTATTAAGGTTATACATCTCAAAAAGTCCATAATCCATATAACCTGCCTGATACTTAAACCCACAATAAACCATATCAAAAAATACAGTCAATTTGCTTTTACCGCTTTTATCACTTACCTCTTTTACTTTTTCAAGCATTCCGCGGGAGTTCATGGAAAATACCCTGCGCAAAACATAACTGAATTTCACTCTAAAACCTTCTGTTCTATATATCTATGTTAATTATAAATATTATAAATCAAGGTTCAAGGAGAAAAAGGTAAATTTCAGTTAGCCGTCACCAAAAATTCAGAAAACCGCCGAAATTTCTTCCGGCGGTTCTAAGGATAAATTCATTCAGTTGTCGGTGATATTCATAAGCTTTTTGATGTTCTCTACAATCTGCTTTGCGGCGGTACCTTTTTCATAGCAGCCTCTGGCTTTAAGGAATTCATCAATAGCAGGCTGGAATTTTTCTTCGTCAAAGTCAAGCACAGCACTATTAAGCTCTTTGTTGTTGTGTGCTATGGGGAAAGGTGTTTCTTCAAGAGAATAATAAAGGCCTCTGCCGCTTGCATAAAGCTCTGCATCGGGAGCATAAAGTATCATAGGACGGCGGGTAAGCACATAGTCATAAGCCCAGCTGGAATAGTCGGTAATACCGAAATCAGCAACAGCAATAAGCTTCTGCATATCGGGGTAATCGCCTGCATCCTTAAGCCAGGAGTTAGGCTTGAACGCAGCTGCACCTGTGCGGTTTTTATAATGCATACGCACAAGGATAACCCACTGACCGCCGTATTTTTTCTCAAGGGATTCTTTCAGTGCCTTGTAATCAATATTATAACAAGAAACGTCACCTGTATCTCTGAAAGTAGGTGCGTAAAGAAGAAGCTTTTTGTCTGTATCCACTTCAAAATAGTCTGCAACTTCTTCTCTGAGTTTACTCTGGATACCTTTTTCAAAAAGGATATCGTTTCTTGCGTGGCCGCACTGCCAGATAGGAGTATCAGGCCAGAAGGTATCACGGTAAACATCTTCTTCGAAGGTACTGTTGGCAATCATATAGTCCGTTGTCTTTTTGCATCTTTTTGCAAAAGACATCCACTTGTCGTTGCCCTGAAGCTTTTTGATGCCCATACTGCCGTGCCAGGTGTTGATGTAAATCTGGTTTTTCTTTTTGGGCATATCATACCAAAGGCAGTTAAGAGCATTATCTATCCAGATTTTTGCTGTAGCCTGCTCCTCGTACATTTCAAAGCTTGTACGTCTTACAACTCTTACCTGAGGAGGAAAATGGTTGGAATCCATAGTAGCTTTGTTGCCTGCCCATACAATATCGATAGGAAGCTTCTGTCTGATAATTTCGTCAACAATATATCTGGCATTGCAGGTATAGTCATTGTCAAAGGTCATAACAAACAGCTTGTTGTCCTGAACCTTGCCGTGACTGTAAAACATTTTACGGGTAACTTTGGCAATAAATGCATCAATATTTTTTCTTATATTAAGGAAAAACACTCCTTGAACCATTGCACTTTTAATAACTGTAAACATAATTACTCCTTTGCTTGGTTAACTATATGAATAATACATTTTACAAGATAATTTTACTACTATGGCCAAAAAAGGTCAAGATATAGTATATTCTAATTATTTTGACAAATAATCACATTTTTAATCTTAATTGCATAAAAAAGCTCTCCTTTTAAAGGAGAGCCAATTATTGTTCCTGCAGACTTTCCCACTCAGAGTAGGCTTCTTCCTGCTGAGTCTGCAACTCTTCAAGCACTTTAGTAAGCTCCACAAGCTTTTCATAATCGCTTATTACCTCATCGCTTGAAAGTTTTTCTTCGGTTTCAGCAATTTTCCGGTCAAGCTCCTCAATAAGCTCTTCGGCTTTGCGGATTGCAGTCAGGCGTTTACGCTCTTTTGCCTGCTCCTCTTTGCGAAGCTTATAATCATTGACTTTGGGTTTAGCATCTGACTTTACAGACGAAACAGAAACTGCAATTTCTTTTTGCTTTTCCGCATAATAATCGTAATTGCCAAGATATTCCTTTACGCCGTCCTCTTTAAGTTCCAGAATTCTTGTTGCCAACTTATTTATGAAATAACGGTCATGACTGATAATAAGCATTGTACCGTCGTAATCAAGCAACGTATCCTCCAGAGCTTCTCGTGAGGCTGTGTCCAGGTGATTGGTAGGCTCGTCAAGAAGAAGGAAGTTAGAGCCTGCAAGCATAAGTTTTAAAAGTGCCACTCTCGCCCGTTCACCGCCTGAAAGGGTGGAAATCTTCTTAAGCGCATTATCACCTTTAAGCAGGAAACGGCCTAATACTGTGCGGATTTGTGTGTTGCTCATAGAAGGAAAGGCGTCGCTTATTTCCTCAACAGGGGTATTCTCAACATTAAGGTCAGACTGCATCTGGTCAAAATACCCCATATCAACCCTTGCACCAAAAGTTAATTCATCAAACACCGCATCATATTTCTTTGTAAGAACATTAAAAAGAGTGGTTTTACCTGTGCCGTTACCGCCCAGGATAAACACCCTCTCGCCTTTTCGGATGTGCATATCCACATTTTTGAAAAGCACTTTTGTGTCAAAAGACTTGGAAAGATTCTTAACAATAAGCACATCGTTACCGCTTTCGCGTTTGGGCTCTAATTTAAGAGTAAGGGTTTCTTCCTCACCGTCGGGAACAACAAGCTGAGCCTTGATTCGGTCTGCTTCCTTTTGCTTAGAAGCGGCAGTGATAAAGTTATGCTCTCTGCCCCATCGCTTTTGCTGTTCAACAATGCCTTCAATACGTTTAATCTCTTTGCTGTCGTTAATGAATTTACGGCGGATTGCTTCCTGCTCACGCTGTTTTTTCTCAATAAAGGTTGTGTAGTTACCTGTATAAACCGTAGTTTTAAGATGAGCAAGCTCAATGGTTTTGTTAGTTACAGCATCAAGAAAATATCTGTCATGGCTGACGATAATTACTGTGCCCTGAAAGTCCTTGATATACTGCTCAAGCCACCTTACAGACTCAATATCAAGGTGGTTTGTAGGCTCGTCAAGAAGCAGAATATCGGCACCGCTTAAAAGAAGTCTTGCAAGAGAAAGCTTACTTGCCTGACCGCCTGAAAGAGTACCGCTTGGTCTTTGCATATCCGATTCTGTAAAACCAAGGCCTAACAGTGCTGACTTTGCACGACTTTTGTAGGTAAGTCCTCCTTCACGTTCAAAACGTTCTAAAAGTGCGGTATGCTCAATAATAAGAGCATCTAAGTTTTCGCCTTTTTCCATTTCCTTGTTCAGATATTCAAGGCGAAGTTCCATTTCTTTAAGATGGTCAAAAACACATAAAAGCTCATCTGTTACGCTTCTTTGAGGATGTTCCAGAACATGCTGGTGCATATAGCCTACCTTGGTGTCTTTTGCGGTATAAACGTCACCTTTAGTAGGTGCAAGCTCACCGCTTAAAACCTTGAGAAGCGTAGTTTTGCCTGTACCGTTTGAGCCGATAAATCCTACCTTGTCACGCTTTTCGATATCGAAGCTTACATTTTCAAAAAGAGTACGTTCAATAAATGTAACAGAAATATCTCTTGCACTGAGTATAGCCAACGTTTTCGCCTCCCCTAAAAAGTTACCGATACAGTATATCACAAGTTAATACTTTTGTAAACAAGACAAAATACCTTCTCCCACGATTAAGGAGAAGGCATTTTTGTTTGAGGATTCTCTATGAAAACTTTTAAATCTACAAATTGCAACCGATTTGTCAGCCACTTACTTTATGTTCCATAGTATTTAGCCGAAAGCATAAATTTTAAAAACTTTCTGCGTTAAAATATTATTTTAAATGTAATCACATTGCCATTAAGGGATATATCAAGGCTGAAGCCGTGCATTTCGGCAATAGATTTAACTACAGAAAGTCCCAGACCGTTTCCCTTGGTTTTGCGGTATTTTTCGCCTCTGTAATAAGGCTCGGTAAGATGCTTTATTTCGCTTTCTGCAATAAGACTTGAAACATTGGAAACGCTTATGTATTTGTCACTTAATTCAACACCAATTACCGTCTGAACATCTGAATAACTTACGGCATTTTCCATAAGATTGGTAACAGCTCTTGCCATAAGACTTCTGTCAGCTTCTATTACAGAAGGAGAAATCACACTGAGCTTTATGCTCTTATTATCATTAAGATTACGATAATCGGAAAGCACACTTTCCACAAGCTCATTTAAATCCAGACTCTCTTTCATAACAACATAATCAGGAGATGCAAGGCGTGACAGGTCAAGCATTTTATGCACAAGGTCGTTGACCTCTTTGCTGCGTTCGATAATACGGTCAATATAGTGCTCCTGCTTGTCCGCGTTGATATTTTCCTTTAGGTTCTGGGCATATCCGCTTATTATGAAGAGAGGGGTTTTAATGTCGTGAGCAAGGGCACCTGATATTTCGCGGCGTTTTTTCTCTTCGTTTATCTGAGTGTTAATAATCTTGGAAAGCATAATGTACATAACCGCACCCAGAAGAATAAAGAAAATAAAAATCCCCATAAGACCTAAGAACATAAAGTCCTTACAATTATCGAAGATACTAAGCTGTTTAGCATAAACCAAGTAACCAGTATTAAGCATTGTCTGAATTTCGTAACTGCCGCCATCCATCATTGTTACGGTTTCTTTTACTACAACTTCAATAGGGCTTACGTTTTTAAAAATATAAGTAAAGGGACCTTTTGTTTCTATTTCGGGATTTTCTATGGCATTTTTGTCTTTCAAATCAGAAACAAAGCTTTCTATATTTCCGTCAAATTCTATAAGACCGTTGCTTTTGAAATTGTCAAGGACAAACTCAGCGGGGATTATGTTGCTGTGGTCTCTGTCCATTTTGTAAAATTTAAGCTTTTCTGTACCTTTGGGATTAAGCGAAAAAGACCTTACAATATTGCCGCTCATATGCCAGTCATACTCATTCTCACGGTATACGAGGTCGACTGTTTTTGGTTTAATCAGCACGTATTCCTCGTCATGGTAAAACTCGGTACACACAAGATAATATTTTTTACCATACTCGTCAGGCTCTTCAGCCAGAGCATCAGCTATGGTTTTAAAATCACTTTCGCTCATAGAAGCTTTAAAGTCCTCTAAATCCAGCAAACCGCCTATATCGCCGTCATACTCCCCTGAAACTCTGCCTGAAAAGATTGAAAAGATAGCTTTGTCAGTATCAAAACAAGCCTTGTATTCACAATCAAATACTGCCAGAAGCTGCATATCCTTATTGAATTTAGTATAATACGAACCTGCGGTATAGCCGTTTTTATGTCTGGCTTTTTCCACATCGTTATAAAAGGTGCTGTAAATTTCGCCGTCAGCTAACTGATAAAGATAATCATCCTGCAGCTCTGATATGATTTTTTCTTCGTTGTACTTTTCCTCGTTGAACTGATTGTTGATTTCTATCCTGACAACTGCGTAACAGAAAATCGCCGAAATCAACGACCATGCTGCCAACAGTACGGAAAACACACTGAGCAAAAGCTTTTTCTTCTGACGTTTGCTCCTATCCTTCATATTTATTCCTCCAAAATATAACCCTTTGACCTTACCGTCTTAATAAGGTCTGAGTTTTCGCCCAGTGCCTTCCGTAAATTTTTCATATGGGAGTCAACCGTACGTTCTACCACGTCGCTTTCAAACCCCCATAACGCTCTGATTAAAGCATCCCTGCTGACTATCCTGCCTTTGTTTTCCATAAGAATTCTTAATATAGAAAACTCCTTTGAGGTAAGTTCAACCTGCACACCCGAAGAAACCACTTTTCCGTTTGAGGGGTTCAGAGTAAGTGTTCCTGCAGATAACACTGTACTCTTGATAAGACCTTTTGAGCGTTTGATAAGGGCGTTGACCTTTTCAAACAGCACAGGAAGCGGGAACGGCTTTACCACATAGTCGTCACATCCCAAGGCATAGCCTCGGAGCATATCCGCCTGTGCAGCACGTGCTGTTATGAACATTATGGGAACTTCTGACTCGCTGCGTACTTCCTTGCAAATTTCAAAACCGCTCATTTCAGGAAGCATTACATCCAAAAGCAAAAGGTCATAGGTATTTTCATAAGCTTTTTCTAACCCCTCCTGACCATTGATCGCAGTGTCAACAAATATTTTGCCACCGCTTTTGACAGTAAAGTAATCTTCTATAAGCTCACGTATGTCAAAATCGTCCTCTACGAGCAAAATTTTATACATATTTCCCACCTCTGAATATAAATTATCACAGTAATGTGAATTTTTTGTGCAAATTCACATTAATTATATCATATTTTGGAAATAATCATAACCACCCGTTTGACGGGTGGTTATGATTGTTAATTCTCTAGTGTGACCAATACAACCTCAGGGCGGTTGCCGATTCTGAAGGGAAAAAGGCTGTTGCCCAAACCTCGGCTGACTATCATATTTGTGTTATCCTCGGTGTAAAGTCCTGCGTCGTACTCAGGGAAAAACCACTGGTTAGGTGCATAAAGGCCGCCAACAAAAGGAAGTCGGAACTGACCGCCGTGAGCATGGCCCGTAAGAACTAAATCTACATCAAAATCAGCATAAGCATCAAAAAGCTCAGGTCTGTGGGACAGAAGCAGGTTAAAGCTTTCTTTATCGGTCATAAGCTCATTAAGGTGACTTCTGAGCACACTCTCTGTATCGCCAAATAGGTAGTCGGTTTCAAAACCCGGGTCGGAAACACCAAGAATGTTAATGCTGTGCTCTCCCCTGTTAAGCTTTACCGCTTTATTGTCAAGAACTATAACTCCCATTTCGTCAAAAGCTTTTAAAAGCTCATCGTAAGCCTCAGGAACTCTTTGCTCGTGATTGCCCGGCACATAGTAGCAAGGTGCAATCTGAGCGGCTTTTTGAGCGAACTCAATTGCAACATCCACATCTGTACGATGGCAGTCGAAAATATCGCCTGTTATGGCTATAATATCAGGGTCGCATTTTTCTATTAAAGAAATAAGTTTATAGTTACCATCACCGAATTCATCGTTATGCAAATCAGAAACGTGGGCAATTTTAAAACCTATGAAATCCTCAGGCAATTTATCGCTGTTAACCGTTATTTCATTGACCATAAGCGCCTTATTGCCCCAGGCGATAAGGGCAATAATAATTGCTAGTATAAGTAATACAGAGGTTAATATTATTAACAATCTCTTTTTTGTTTTTGTCATAACTCTTACCTTCACAATAAAAAGTCTTTATATGTATCAATTTCTTTTGTAGATTCTTTCAGAAATTCCAGGCAGGTTTCGTCTTTCGCAAGGATTTTACCCACTTTTTTGAGAGCTTTGAAAAACTGCTTGTTAAAAACAATTTCATCACTATGAGTAATCATAGGGCAAAGCCTTACACCTCTGAAATCAGGCTCAACATAAACCTTTCCTTTATCATCAACTGTAGGAAAGAAAGGAAAAATCCGACAGGCTAAGGGACGTTTGGTGCGGTCACATTTACCATTGCATACTACAAGGCGGACCCCGTTTTCTAAAGTTTTTACGGGAAGCTCACTTTCCTCAAAAGGAAACAGCCTCATACCCGTATTTTCGTCACCTTTACAGCAGGCACCGCCGCAAAGCTTGCCGCAATCTGCCTTTAAAGGAGTTAAGTCACCCATTATTTTAAATATTTTTTCGTACATTCCTTCATAGCCGACGTATGCCATATGCTCACCTCTAAAAAATAATACCATAGTAAAGCTAATATAGCAATAAAAGAAAAAGCAGATGTTCTGAAATCAATCAGACATCTGCTTTATTTATTATTTCATTTTAAAGTCACTCAACAACTACTTCGCCGTTTGCTTTTACGGTAACTTTCATACCGTCCTTAACATAATTTAAAAACTCGTCACCTAAAGAGTCAACAACAGGCATTGTAACACCTTCTACCCACACATCTGCAAGAACTGCACCTGCGGCGGCTAAAGAATCGATATGGCCTGAGAAAAGCATACAGGCAGGATTTTTCTCCATTGCACAGGCACAGTAAAGAACCAGACCGCCTGTGGTGGAGCCGATAGTCTGCGGAAGGCACAGAGCCTTGCCTAAAAGAGGCTTGCCGTGAAGCTCTTTGTTATTCTGGTCACCGCATTTTACCTCTTTATCGCCAAATTGCAGAGCCATCTGAAAGGAAGCAAGAGTATTGAAACCTTCATGAGTAACAACTGCCTCGGCAGTAACTTCGCCGGGGGTAACAACTCGGCCTTTAAAAACTTTCATTACTTTTTACCTCCTGTAATAATTGTAAGGATTTCTGCATCTGTATAGTACCTTGCACTGGTATATGTACGAAGCTTGTTTGAGGATGTGATAACAGGCATCTTCTTACACAGAGGATTGTTCATATACATAAGAGGACAGATGTAGGATGTAATAACACCTGTAGCCTTAAGTCTTTCGGCGTATTCTGTCTTGTTAAATGCCTCAAGCACCTTGGGAGCCGCTGTGAAAACTGTGGGGATTACTACCTTTTTCTTACCTGTAGTTTCAAGCGCTTTTTCTATATCTACTGTCCATGTTTTAAGCTGTTCTATCGACAGATGAGGACAGCCTACAAAGCAAAGCTTAGGAGTAGCGTCTGCGTTTTTCCACATTACGGGATAATTATCCTGAACACGTTTAAGCTCAGCATCATCAATAATATATTCCTTTGCACCCTCAGCAATAAGCTTCTCGCCCATTTCGACTGCTTCGGGAGTAAGATTTTCGATATGATAAAGACCAACGGCACCGTTTGATGCAGTTGCCGCACCAAAATCCTTAAGATAAGCACAGGCAGAATCTGAAAGCTCGTTGCCAATCCACTTATCAAGACCTACAACGTAAGGAACATCTTCCATTACCTTCATACCGATTGCCGAGCCCAATAGCTGAGCCTCGGGCTTTTTGGTGGTATTAATTTTAACCACCCAGGTAGCCTTTCTGCCCTCATCGGTAAGCAGACCAAAATAAGGAACATAGCCTACAATTGAACCCATAATATCAATAATACCTGAGTTGCGGTTACATCTTGCACCTAAAACAGAGTTAGCATATACTACGGCACTGGACTCTGCCCAGGAAAGTACATCGCCCTTCTTGGGTTTGTTACCTACCTCATCCATATAACAGGTGCAGGTAAAAGCATCTTCATTAAGCAGTCCAAGCTTTTTAAGCTGGTCTTCGTAAAAACTCTGTTTGGTATACATAAACTTATTGAACACTAAGTTCTGTAAGAAATTTGCAGGTACGTTCTTATCAATAGGACGAGGGTCAACAGAAAACTTCTGGGCTGACATTACCCCTGCATCAAGCAGCTGCTGCATAAGGTCATACACAGGAGACATAACCTTTAAACCGAAGCTGGTTACCAGGTGGTTGTATTTTGAAGTAATGGGTACAAGCTTTTCGGCTTCGAAAGCATCTCCATACATTACAAGGGTTTTCATAACCTTAGAGAGAGTTTCGCCCTGCTCGCCGTTTAAAATAGCTTGCTGTTCTTTAGTAAGTATCATAACAAATCTCCTTTAAAGTTTCATACAAGTGTCCCAGGCACCCCAGATAACGGTACGTAAGTTACCAACTTCAGCAGCATCGCCGATAACGTGGATATGTCTGCCTTTTTTAACAAGGGGTGCGGGATTATATCCAACAGAAAGAATTACAGAATCAGTATTTACGTCAAAGGTCTTACCCTCTTTATCTTTCAGTGTTACCTTGCCGTCACCGATTTCAGACAGTGAAGTTTCAAGGTATACAGGAACTTTGTTGGTTTTGAAGAAATCACGGAGGTAGCTTGTATTTGCAAGGCAGATGCCCTTGGTGGTAATAAGGTCATCCTGCATTTCTACAATAGTGGGTTTCTTGCCCTTAAGATAAAGGTCATAAGCAATTTCACATCCGGTCAGACCGCCGCCGATTACAACAACATTTTCGCCAACAGTCTTGTTGCCAAGGAGATAATCCACAGCCTCAACTGCAGTATCGCTTCCCTTTACGGGGATTTTCTTAGCAACCGCACCTGTAGCAACAATAATTTCGTCGGCATTCAAGGATTTTATATCCTTAACCTCTGTATTCATTTTTACATCAACAGGATATTTAGAAAGCTCACGGATGTACCATTTAATAAGGTCTTTATCTTTTTCTTTAAATTCAGGTGCAGAGGCAACAACAAACACACCGCCTAAAGTTCCGCTCTTTTCATAAAGAGTTACCTTATGGCCTCTCTTTGCTAAGAGTATTGCGGCTTCCATACCGCCTATACCGCCGCCGATTACAGCGATATTCTTAGTCTTTTTTGCAGGAGCTATGCTGTATTTTTTAGACTGCATTGTTTCAGGATTAAGAGCACAACGTGAAAGTCCCATAGTGTCTGTAAGGTCCTGAGTATTTGCGTGACCCTTGGATGAGGAGAAATTAAAGCAACCGCTGTGACAGCATATACAAGGCTTGATGTCCTCAAGTCTGTCCTCAATAAGCTTTGTTACCCACTGAGGGTCTGTGAGAAACTGACGGGCAACTCCGACGGCATCGATTCTGCCCTCGGCAACAGCCTTTGCGCCAACCTCGGCATCCATTCTTCCTGCACAAACCACGGGGATATCCACAAACTTTTTGATATGAGCCACATCGTCAAGATTGCAATTTTCGGGCATATACATAGGCGGATGCGCCCAGTACCAGGAGTCGTATGTACCATTGTCGGCATTGAGCATATCGTAACCTGCGTCCTGAAGATACTTGGCGGCTTTTTCGGATTCCTCCATATTTCTGCCTACTTCAACGTAATCTTCACCTGGCATAGCACCCTCGCAGAAGCCCTTCATCTTGGACTCTACGGAATATCTGAGAGATACAGGAAAATCTTTGCCGCATGCTTTTTTAATTTCTTTAACAACCTCTGTTGCAAAGCGATAACGATTTTCAAAACTGCCGCCGTATTCATCTTCTCGCTTATTGAAAAACTCAATAGCAAACTGGTCAAGAAGGTAACCCTCGTGAACAGCATGAACCTCAACGCCATCTACACCTGCATCCTTGCAAAGCTTTGCTGTTTTTGCAAAAGCTTCTATTATCTCATGAATCTGCTCTTTTGTCATCTCAGGGCACTCAATATCATGAGCCCAACGGGACGGCTGAGGAGAAGGAGAAGCAAGCTCGTGAGAAGTATCTATAATCGGCTTTACTAAAGCACGGGTAAACTTATTTTTATGAAGAGGTGCTACAAGCTCGGTAATAGCCCAGGAACGACCCATACCTGCTGTAAGCTGAACAAAAAGCTTTGCACCTGTCTTATGAAGCTCGTCCATAAACACCTTAAGTTCTTCGAACATTTTGGGATTCTGCCACAGCCACTTACCCCAGAAGGTATCGCGAAGAGGGGCAATACCGGGAATAATAAGACCAACATTATTCTTGGCACGCTCTAAGAAAAGGTTTGCGGCTTCTTTGTCAAAATGGCAACCTGTAAGCTCGAACCAACCAAACAGAGATGTGCCGCCCATAGGACACATTACTATGCGGTTTTTAATCTCTACATTGCCGATTTTCCAAGGCGTAAACAGAGCCTTGTACTTATCATTTACATTGTTCATTAATATACATCCTTTCTGAAAAATTATCCGTTTAAATCTAAAAACTGTCTGATTATAGTATGCCACAACAGCTGTTGATGTGTCAACAATTTTACAAAAAGAAAGCATAAAAATGTTGCTTTCAGCACAAAGAAAAGCTCCCGAAAAACCGGGAGCTTTCTGCGTAATATTAAACTATTTTTTTGCCTATTGGTAAACCTGTTTCAAGCTTTGCAGCATACTTCTGGATAGCTGTTGCATCTTTAATATTTACCTTTGTATCTGCATTTACATCTGCACGCATAAACTCTGCATCTGTAAGCTCAATAAGCTTAGCCGCAAACTTCTGAATCTGAGTTGCGTCCTTGATATTAACCTTACCGTCACCATTTACATCACCCAGAATACCCTTATCATCCACAGGGTCGGAAGGCTCAGAGGGGTTGGATGGGTCAAAAGGTTTAGAGGGTTCAGAGGAATCAGTAGGCTTGGATGGGTCTTCGGGTTTATCTGTAGAAGGCTCAGTTGAATCTGAAGGTTTGCTGTCATCACCCTCGGAAGGACCGGTGGGGCCGGAGGGGGTTGTAGGCTTAGTATCGTCAGAAGGAGTTGAGGGCTCGGTGGGATCCGTTTCCTCAGGTACTTCAGACTTTACAGCAACAGCAAAGATACCAAGTTCATCAGTAATAAAGATCATATATCCGTCTTCATATGCAGCATGCATATTTACAAGCACACCGCTTTCACTTAAAAGATAGATATGAGTATCACTTTCAGCAGGGATTCTGACCTTAATTGATTCATCAATATCAATCACTTCGCCATTATCTATAAGTTCAACAGAATAAAGCTTTTCTAAATCATAACCTTTAAATAAGCTGCTGACTAAATCCACAACATCCTGATTCTCTATAACCTGTGCTGAAAGCTGAGCATCATAATATGTTTCTACAGATATATCTGTAGTCTTGTCTGTATACACATTTATAGGTTTCTTATACTCAAGAGTTTTTGCTGAATACTCAGATGAGAATACACCATAAACCTTTGTACCGTCATCTTCCGTCGCAAAAGCTCTCACCTTAAATTTATACTCTGTGTTTGAATCAAGATTTGAAGCAAAGTACTTATTCTCGGTTACAGATGCAAGAAGCTCAAAGGACTTGGTTTCGGCATTATACATATAAACTTCATATCCGTCAATTGCGGCAACCTGTGTCCAGCTGAGAGAAATATCAAAAGCAGTCTCCTTTGATGTTAAGCCGTCTGTTTTACCGGGATAAATTGCATAGTCCAGAGTCTTTTCTCCTGAATAATCGCCTATAAACTCAACCTTTACAGTATATTTACCGGGAAGCTTTGATGCACCTGAATAAGTTACGGTGTAATCCTTGTCTTTTTCAAGTGTAGTGCCTTTAACATCCTTAACAACTACTGAAGGCTTTAACTCTGTACCTGTATAAACAAACTCGGTTTGAGAAATTGTGATGGTATCAGGACGGTAAACAGGCTCTACTGAAGTAATCTGATTACACTTATCGCAGATAGCTGTCTTCTGACCGTTTTCCTCAAGAGTTGCTTTAACTACAGTATATTTGGGAGAATGCTCAGGCTCTAAACTGAGAGTAAACTGGCTGAGTTCAGAACCGTATTGGTCTTTAGCTACAGAATAGTAACGAACTGTAAGGGTTTTGCCGTCTTCTGAGAAGTAAAGCATTGCAACCATTGCAGTTGAACCAATATACTCGTCCATATGCTGAGGGTCTATGAGCATCTGGGTTACTACGTTGCAGTTTACGGTTTCGTCCTGACGATAAATAATATCCTGCCAGGGGTCGTGACCTGAAAGCACCATAAGCACATTGTCGTGCTTAGAAATGCATTTCTCCCAGATATCGTTACCGTTCTGAGCATCAGGATAAATATCGGGGTATTTCTCCTTGTAGTAAGAAGGAGGATAGCAGTCGCCTGCATCTATTGTTGTACCGTCACGATAGAGATATGCGTGGGTAGTAATGATAACCTTATGGTCGGGATGCTCGCTTATAACCTTGTTTGCCCATTCAAGTGCTGCTGAACTGGGTGCAAAGTCAAGAGTCATAATAAGGTAATCTGTACCCTTGATACTGAAATATCTGTAAGAGTTTGTCAAATCTCCTTCAGTCATCACACCGTCAACAGTAGTTTCATAGAAACCATTTGTAAGGTTTTTGTTGAAATCCTCAATCGTGTCGTGGTTACCACGGGCAAGCACATAAGGAATCTCGCCGTTAAGCTTATTGATATACTCTGTGGCATATGCCCATTCATCAGTTGTGCTGTTCTCGGTAATATCGCCTACACCGATAACGTACTGAATATTCTGGCTGTCTTTATTGTCAAGTATCCAGTCATAAAGAGCTTCCATTGCAAGGGGATCACGCTCTGCAAGAGTCTGGGTATCGCCTACAACGGCAAAAGAATATTCATACTCCCCTACAGGCTCAACATCCTCTTTATCCTGCCATAAAACAAAACGCTGAAGGTCATTCTGGTTTGCAGAAAGGTCGAATCTTCTGCAATCCTCGCAAAGTGAAAGGTCAAAGGCTGCTAAAAGATTTTTATCAGCTTTATCAAAACCATCTGTAAAGCTTGCAGCGATTTCATCGGCTGTACGTACATCTGACCAAAGAGCAACAGATGATATTACACCTGTGAAATAAGCGGCATTTCCGTATTTATGCTCACCGCCGATTACGGGGTTGAACTTTTCTTCGAAAGGAAGCTTGCTCTTGACACTTTTGATAGTCTGGACAAGCTTTCCGTCAATATAACAGCTTATGGTCTTGGCATTGATATCAGTTACAATGCTGAGATGAACCTTCTCACCTGTTGCAACATAAGCTTTGTCAAATACATATGTATTCTTTTTATAGTGATGGTCTGTGTCACGAATCATTACACAAGGCTGACCAAGTTCATTCACATAGTAAACAAGAGCAGAATTGAAATCACCGTCACTGCCAAAAATTGTGGCGTTTTCTTTGAGCTGTGATTCTTTGATAGAAATTACCGCCTCAAAGGTCTGAGGTGTGGTGCCGAGCTTGTTTGTAAGCACAAACTTCTCGTCAAGGCTACCTGTAAAGCCCTTTGAATCAGCACAGTCGCTGCACTCAACTACAGTAACATTTACTTTGTAGGTATATGTACCATCTGTAACAGTAATTGTTGCACTGCCAGTTTTCTTAGCTGAGATTACACCGTCAGCACTTACTGTAGCAACAGCTTTTTTACTGGTAGACCATTTGAGAGAGCCGTTTTCTGAATACATAACCTCAGGCTTATAGGTATCGCCTACCTCAAGCACAAGGTTGGCAGGATTTACCTGAAGATGGTTACTCTTCATACCGTAAGAGTACTTTTCTCCCATAACTTCATAGAAATTACCATCTGTATCTTCTGTTTCGTGAATAACCAGCAATGAGTTTGTTCGGTAGCTGAATGCAATGGGATAGAAGTTACAGGATGTAAGCAAGCACACATTGTGACGTACACCATCCTCGGAATAGCTCATAATAATATCCTTTGAATGGATATTTGTGCCATCTTTAATGCTTCTGTATCCTATTTCACTACCGAGTGTAAGCTTCTGTATTGCATCTGTATTGAATTCATCAACACGGATAGCAATTTTATTGTTGATATTTGGGTTTTCGCAGTATGCTTTTTCAACCTTTGCGGACATAGTATCAGCTATCTGACAATCACCAAAGCCGAATTCGTTCCATATAAGCTCTACATAGTCGTCAGAAAGAGAGAACTTCTCTAAATATTTACATATAGGGTTAAACTTAGTATCCCAAGCGTCAACACTGCCGCCAAAAGGAGTAAAATACATCTCAAACACAGGGTCGTTTTCTGTACCTAAGTATATAATCTGCTCGTCGGCAGGAATCTCATCTCCTCTGCCGCTTTCTATAAGAGCAGCCTGTGCTTCGTTCATTTCGTTAACAACCTTACGAAGCTCGTATATATCCTCAACACCGGGGTACTCTGTCATCAACTGCATATAGTTGTATGTAACTCTGTAAAGGTCATCATGGTCAGAAACAATAACACCTGACTGTGCACCATTATTACCGTTACAGCCTTTGTAGTTATTATCGTCAAGGTTTGCACTACCAAAGAAAACTGCAGAGGTATGCTCTGTGCCGTCGGTAGCAAGGTAATGAGATGCAGTTGCACTCTTTACGTGTTGCATATCGGCAGTTTTATCAGTAACGTTCCAACCAACATTTACGCAGTTCATAAAGTCGGAAACCTTTTTGCCGGGAGCATATGAATTGTAACAGTCGCTTTTTAAAGCCTGATTGAAATATGTTTTGAAATTAAGAGCACTTCTGGATTTTGTTTTACCTGTGGAGGGATCGTACTGCTTTACTGCATAAGAGTTAAGCTGGTTTACCATAGTAACCTCGATACCCATTCGTGCTGCCTCTGTAAGCATAAAGGATATACGCACAAAGCCGTGCTCATCATAGTCAGTGCCGTAAAGTGAACGCATATATCCGTAATATTTGCTTTCGGGGATTACGCAAACTGCCGCAGTACAGGATGTACGGTAAGATGAAAATGTAATCTTTACATCCTCATCAGGATGGGCACGCTTATACTGAATACACTGGTAAACAAGAAGTCCCAGACCTGCATTAGGGTCGCTTGAAGACTCATTATATACTCTGAAAAGTGACTCGGCAGTAACAGTTTTGCCGTTAATGTTTGCATATGTTGTATGACCTAAACCCTGAAAATTCTCAGGATTATTGAGGACAGGAAGCTTGTCAAAATGAGGAGTTATGGAGTGTTTATTGTACTCCTCAATATTAGCCGCAATATGGGGCAGTATAACATCGAAAAAAGGAGCTTCCTGGTTGATTTGGCTCAGATATACGTTGCTCACAAATGAATTGGGCTCACTTGGCGGAACATAATCTGCCATTGAATCAGATTGGTATACAGCCTCTGCCTGGACGAGAGTAAGACTCTCGCCCAGGATAATTGTACATAATAATATAAATGCTGTTATCTTTAATAATTTTTTCATTCTGTCACCTCATTAACATCAAGGCATTTCTGTCAGGTCGTAGGTGATTCTGACAGTGTTATCATAACTTGCAACCTGACTTACCCATGAAGCTGTGTTGCTATGGGTTGTGTAAATTCTGGGAGGATTATTGTAAGTAGAAGTATGATACAAATAAGCAAATGTACCCTTGCTTGCTGTATTGCCACTTAGTGTTACATCACCTGTAAGATATAATCTGGAGTGATTAGAAGTTACATAAACAACGCCACCGTTTTGTGAGGCAACATTGTTAGTTGCGGTAATACCGTCGATCTTTATACAACTGTTAGTACGGATTTCTATGGCACCACCTGTTGAAGTTGCACTATTACCCTCAAAGTTACAATTTTTAAATACAATTGTAATCTCAGCAGGGTCTGCAGTACCGGGGCAGTTTCCGTTCTGTATTTCTACTGCACCGCCGCCTGCACGTGATTCATTATCCTTACCTGATGCGTTCTCTTTAAAGGTACAGTTCTCGGCATTAATTACAAGATTTCTGCTCGTAATGTCGGTAGACAACGCACCTCCCTTTGCATAAGCGGTATTGCCTGTAAAGGTAACGCTTGTTAAATTAAGGGTTGTCTTATAAGTTCCGTTTGCGGTTGTGTCAGCAATAAGTATTGCGCCACCGTCACCGCCTGTTGAGGAGTTCTTATTAAATGAAGAGTTGCTTACATTAACAACCGCATTCTTGTTGATATAGAACGCACCGCCTTTTGTGGCTTTGTTGCTCTCAAAAACAGCCGAGTCGGAAACAGTAACCACTGTACCTGTACCCATTACGTGGAGTACGCCACCGGTTGTTGCAGTGTTGGATTTAAATTCACCGCCTGTAATATCAAGTGTTGCGGGAATTGTAGATGCACCTACCACATTCACTGCACCACCGAAGTCTGAGGATGTGTTGCCTGTTGCTGTAACATCTTTTAGGGTAAGCTTACCATAGCCGACGTAAATAGCACCGCCGCCTTCGCCGTCACCGTCATCAACACCGTCGTTGCCTTCAGAAATATTATCGGTAAATACTGTGCCGTCAAAGCTTGCCTCACAGCTTGTGCGGATGCTTACTGCACCGCCTCCCATTGCAGAGTTTTCGCTAAATGTGCCGCCTGTCATTGTAAGAACACCGGGATTTTTGGTTTTGTCTGCATTTTCGCTATATGATACATAAATTGCACCTGCATGCTTTGTGGCAGAGTTTCCGATAAATTTGTTATCGCCGTTAGCTGTCATCTTAGTGCCGGCAAGGCTAATTGCACCACCGTTGCCTGCACTTGTATTATTGCTGAAAGTATTACCGCTATTTAAAGTAATCTCTGCGTTACGTGCGTAAATAGCACCACCGTTACCTGTTGCGGAGTTAGCATTGAAGGTTGTATTGCTTAAAGTCAGCATACCGCCCTCACCTACATTGACTGCACCTGCTGTGGATGCACTGTTTTCAATAAAGCTTGTACCGTCAAGGTTTACACTGCAACCTGTAGAGATACTGATTGCACCGCCTGTAGCAGCTGAGTTCTTTTCGAATGTACCGCCTGTAATATTTGCAGTTGAATTTGTCACCGTGCCGTTATCATCAGTGAAATAAGTTACATATACTGCACCTGAGTTGTTTTCGGCTGTGTTGGATGTAAATGTGTTGCCGCTGGCAGTTAAAGTACCGCCTGCCACTACTATTGCACCGCCGTTACCTCTGGAGCCAGTAGAAGTCTTGGTTGCTGAGTTTTCAGTAAATGAAGAATCACTTACTGTCAGTGAGCCTTTCTCGTTATAAACAACACCGCCGAGATTTGCAGTGTTTTTAGTGAATTCGCTTTCAGTAATCACCAGTGTACCATTCGTAAGACTTACGGCACCGCCTGTTTTTGCACTGTTGGAAGTGAATGAACATTTATCAACAGTTACCTTAGTGCTTGCACCGCTGATAAACATTACGCCGCCGCTGCTTGCTGAGTTACCGCTTGCAGTAACATTTGTCATATCAAGAGTTCCGGTATTTACATAAATAACACCGTTGGCTGCGTCTTTATTGTCAACAAGTCTTACATCAGTCATTGTTACCTTTGATACACCTCTGAAATGAAGTGCTGAACCTGTTTTACCAACAGAGTTTTTGATTACTGTATTGCCGTCGATTACAACTGTTGTGCCGTTGGCAAGAATTGCACCACCGTAATAGTCAGAAATGTTACCATCAAAGGTTGCTTCTGTTACAGTAAGAGTACCGCCTTTAATGCTTATTGCACCGCCGCCCTTGCTTCCGTCATAATCGGTTACAAAGGTTGACTTATTAGCGGTGAAGGTTGTGCCGTTAATTGTAACACCACTATTTTCAAATGCATAAATTGCACCACCGTAAAGTGCTTCGTTACCGCTGAATGTGCCGTTTGTAATGGTAACTGTTGACTTCACAGAGTCAATTGCACCGCCGAAGCCTGAAGCAATATTATCTGTTAATGTAACATTATCAAGATTCAATGTACCGTAGCCGACATAAATTGCACCGCCGCCTTCACCGTTACCGTTGTTATCTTTTTCTTCTTCACCGTCAAAGCCTTCAACGGAGTTGCTGTCAAATACTGTGCCGTCAAAGCTTGCCTCACAGCCTGTACGGATGCTTACTGCACCGCCGCCCATTGCAGAGTTTGCAGTAAATTTACCGTCTGTCATTGTAAGAACACCTGGATTATCGGTTTCATCTTCATTCTCAGTATATGTTACATATATTGCACCGCCGTGTTTTGTGGCTGAGTTTTCTGAGAATGTGTTATTGCCTGTGGCTGTCATTGTACTACCGGAAAGACAAACAGCTCCACCGTGGTTATTGCTTGTGTTCTTGCTGAAGGTATTACCGTCGTTTAATGTAATCTCTGTGT